>NZ_JAVAXU010000013.1:0-124427 GCF_041954965.1 Pantoea sp. BS_8 | reverse complement strand
ATTTAATGGATGTGAGAAGTCCAGAGGATGCTTGGAACATCCTCCGGACTTTAAAGTCCCGTGTTCAACATAGGTGTGGTAAGCAGATTTACCAACATTGTGCTGAAGGGGACCCTCTGTCTTGCCCGTTAAGGATCTCAACTCTTAACGAACAGGCTCTGAAGAGTGGTGCCCGAACCCGGAATCGAACCAGGGACACGGGGATTTTCAATCCCCTGCTCTACCGACTGAGCTATTCGGGCAACGGGGCGCATTAAACCGTAAAGGCCGCAGGCCGTCAACGGCTTTCATGAAAAAACCCTGCAAAACGTGACTGATTGCCTGAATTTCAGTCAAAGGCGTTGAAACTCACGCCAGTGCACCATTTTTACGGCACAGGGCAATGCTTAATATATCTTCCGCCAGACGTTTGGCGACATCCACATCCTGCACATTGCGCTTGATCAGCAGCTTGCTTAAGCAGCCTTCCAGCACCAGCTCCATTTGATCGGCCACCATACTCGGGTTATCCAGACCCAGCGCATTTAAAATAGTGTGGGTAAATTCCCAGGAGGCGCGCTTCTGTTTTTCTGCCAGTTGATGAATGGGTTGATCGGGATGCGGATAGAAGCTGCAGGCGGCGATAAACAGGCAGCCGGGAAAGCGTCCCTTGGTGACATGCTCATTTAACCCTTCGTAGCGCGCCATTAACTTCTGTTCGGGTCGCAGTGCGCTGTTTTGTAATACCTCTTGTCGCCAGCTGTCGATTTGCTGGGCATGAAACTGCAATGCGTCATAGAGCAGTGCGTCGCGGTCAGCCCAGAACTGCTCAAGTTGCTGCTCGCTGAGTCGCATCTCTTCGGCCAGGATTTTCAGCGACGAGGTGGACGCTAAGCCATTTTGTTCAAGCACGTTTAATGCATGGTCAAGTATCTGTTCACGTTGCAAACCGTTCTCCTCTGCGATGCAGGCCCGTTCAGGTCAACGGGCTGTGTCCAGGTTCCAGTGTTGTTTACTCACGCAGTTTCTGCAAATGTTCGTCAAAATCCTTTGGCTTCAGGAAACCGGTGATACGTGAACCGGGAATTTCTTTTCCCTGAGCATCAAAGAATAAAATCGTGGGCAGCCCCAGCACGTGAAGATGCTGCAACAGCCCATTGTCGGTAGCCGTGTTCGCCGTGACGTTAGCCTGTAACAGCTGGACATCCTTAAGACTGGCACGTACCGCACTGTCGCTAAAGGTGTACTTCTCAAACTCTTTACAGGCTACGCACCAGTCCGCGTACAAATCCACCATCGTCATGCGGCCCTGTGTCTGTTGCAGTGCCTGATCTAACTGGCTAACCGTTTGAACAGACTGAAAGGGAAGGTGCGCGACAGTTTGCTGTGGCGCGTCATTGCCAAACGCCCAGTCCTGCAAAGGGCGAGCGCTGATCAGGGCGGCGATCAGCATGAGCATTTGCACGATACGCCATTTGCCGCCGCTGGCGCGCAGGCTGGCACTGAAGGCCCACGCAAAAAAGGCGACGCCCAGCAGGCTCCATAAGCGCACGCCCCATAGCTCACCCAGCACCCGTTCCAGCAGGAAAACCGGCAGCGCGAGAATAACGAACCCAAACCCTTCCTTTACGGTCTGCATCCAGGGGCCGCTTTTAGGCAGGAAGCGGCTACCGAACAGCGTCACGGCAATCAGCGGTAAGCCCATACCGATGGCATACAGCCACAATGTACCGGCACCCGCCAGCAGGTTACCGCTCTGTGCGATATAGAGCAGGATGGCACTGAGCGGCGCGGTGGTGCAGGGGGAACAAATTAAACCTGCCAGCGCGCCCATCAGGAAAACGCTGGGCAGTGAGCCGCCCTGCTGACGGTTGCTCCACAGCGTCAGACGGGTTTGTACGCTGGCGGGTAACTGTAGCGAAAACAGGCCAAACATCGACATGGCCAGCACTACAAACAGCACGGATAAACCGATCAGGACATAGGGATGCTGTAAGGCCGCCTGAAAACGCAGGCCAGCCGCGGCGACTGTCACGCCGAGCAAGGTATAGGTAAGCGCCATTCCTTGCACATAAACCAGGGCCAGCGCGAACAGGCGACCCAGCGAGTTGTTACGCTTACCGCCAAGGATAATGCCCGAAATCAGGGGATACATCGGTAAGACGCAGGGCGTAAATGCCACACCGATACCAATCAGCAACGCCCACAATGGCGAAAAGGGGAGCGGGCTGGCGGTGGCGGGCGGGCGCTCCCCTGAGTCTGCATCCGCGCTGGCGACAACGGGCGTGAGTGGAATGCTGCGCGTTTCAGGTGGATAACAGAAGCCGGCGGCAGCACAGCCCTGATACGTCACGCTCAGCGTACTGCCCCTGGCGGCCTGTTGCAGCGTGACGGGCACGTTCAGGTTCTGCGGATAAATCTCGCTCTTACCAAAAAATTCATCTTCGTGTGGCTGACCCGCTGGCAAGGCCACAGGCGCGATACGCGCATTGTTGGCGACGACCCTGATTTGCTGGCGGTAGAGATAGTAGCCGTCTTTAACCTTCCAGTGCAGATTGAGCTGTGCGCCCTGTTGATCGAAATCAAAAGCAAAAGCCTGGTCGACGGGCAAAAAGCGGCTGGTGGTTTTGGGGGCAAACAGGTCAGCCTGCGCCTGCAGGCAGATAAACAGGGCCAGTATCAGGGTAATTAAGCGAGCGATGCGTGCAGCCATGACAAGTATTCACTGTCTCCATGTTGAACCGGAAGCACCAGCAGTTCTGGTACGTCATAAGGATGTGAGCGCTTAAGCAGATCGAGCAATGCCTGCTGATGAGCTGTATCGCATTTGAGTAACATCTGAACTTCGCTGGCCTGCTCCAGCTGGCCCTGCCAGACGTAGTACGAGGTGGCACCCGGTAAAAGGGTGACACAGGCGGCCAGTCTGGCCTTCAGCGCCTGGGTGGCAAGCTGCTGCGCGCACGCCTGGTCAGGGGCGGTGCAGAGGATGACAACGGCATTCATCATGAGGCTCCTGTTGAAAATCGCGTCGATGATAGCATGTTCACTGTGCGGCCGGGACTACAGCAGCAGCCCACCAAAAATAAAGCCGAACACGACAGACAGGGTGATGGCCAGCACGCCGGGAATGATAAAGGCATGGTTGAAAACGAACTTACCGATTCGGGTCGAGCCAGTGTCATCCATCTCAACGGCGGCTAACAGTGTGGGATAGGTCGGTAACACAAACAGCGCTGACACGGCGGCAAAAGAAGCGATAGCTGTCAAAGGGGTGACGCCAAGGGCTAACGCCGCAGGCAGCAGGGCTTTCGCGGTTGCTGCCTGAGAATAGAGCAGCATCGAAGAAAAGAACAATACCAGCGCCAGCATCCACGGATAGGTTTTTAAGGTATCCCCCGCCAGCATCTGGATATCAGCCAGATGGGCTTTGACGAAGGTATCGCCGAGCCAGGCTACGCCCATGACGCAGACGCAGGCACTCATACCGGATTTAAACGTACTGGCGCTCAGAATCGCGCCGCTGTCAATATTACAGGTCAGACTAATCAACGTAGCAATAGTGAGCATAAACACCACAATCGCTTCGTTGCGCGGCAGGGGCGGATTGACGATCAGGTTTACGCTTTCGCTGGTAATGGTCGCATAGATCACCACGGCAGCAATCCCGATCAGGAACAGCAGGACAGATTTTCTGGCGCCAGGTCTGGCGTGATAGACGGTTTCCCCACGCAGGGCCACGTCGCCTTTCGCCAGGCGAGCCTGATAAACGGCGTCATCTTTCAGCTCTTTTCCCAGGAAGTTAGTGACCAGCGCGGCAAGAAACAGCCCAACCATGGTAGCCGGAATGGCGATGGCCAGCAGCATGATATAGCTTACGCCGCGCGGTTCGAGCAGCGTGGCAAAGAAGACGACCGCCGCCGAGATTGGCGAGGCGGTAATGGCAACCTGAGATGCGACAACCGCCATCGACAGCGGACGAGAAGGACGCACGCCTTGCTCTTTCGCCACCTCGGCGATGACCGGCAGGGTAGAGAAGGCGGTATGACCGGTGCCCGCCAGCAGCGTCATCACATAGGTGACCAGCGGGGCAAGAAAGGTGACATAACGGGGATGACGACGCAGCAGGCGTTCGGCAAGGCTGACCAGGTAGTCCATGCCGCCAGCAACCTGCATGGCCGCAATCGCCGCGATGACCGCCATGATGATTTCAATCACATCAAACGGAATGGCGCCTGGCTTCATACCAAAGCCAAGCGTCAGGATGAGCACGCCCATGCCGCCCGCAAAGCCAATACCGATCCCGCCAAGACGCGCGCCCAGCCAGATCGCCAGTACCACGATAAACAGTTCAACCAGGAACATGTGCCACTCCCGAAATGATGATGAGCCGAAAAGCAAACCCATCCTTTTAACAAACAAAAAGGCACATCGTTTTGATTACGATGTGCCTTTTACACCAGTAAGCGCAATTACGCCTTACTGTTCGTTTTCATCGGTATAGCGTTTCGCCTTGTAAACCGGATACATCAGGTTTTGCACAGAGAAAATATCATCCAGCTCGCTTTCGGTCAGCAGGCCGCGCTCCAGCACCACCTCGCGCACGCTTTTGCCGGTTTCGGCGCAAATTTTACCGACGATGTCACCATTGTGGTGGCCGATATAGGGGTTCAGATAGGTCACAATCCCAATGGAGTTAAACACGTAGGCTTCGCAGACCGCTTTGTTCGCCGTGATACCGTTGACGCATTTTTCCAGCAGGTTATAGCAGGCGTTGGTCAGAATGCTGATCGATTCAAACAGCGCCTGACCGATGACCGGCTCCATGACGTTGAGCTGAAGCTGGCCGGCTTCCGACGCCATCGTGACCGTCGTATCGTTACCAATCACCTTGAAGCACACCTGATTGACGACTTCAGGCACCACCGGATTCACCTTGGCAGGCATGATGGAGGAACCGGCTTGCAGCTCCGGCAGGTTAATCTCGTTCAGGCCCGCGCGTGGGCCGGAAGAAAGCAGGCGCAGGTCATTACAGATCTTCGACAGTTTGACAGCCAGGCGTTTGAGCGATGAATGCACCATGACATAGGCACCGCAGTCTGAAGTGGCTTCGATCAGGTCTTCGGCGGGCACTACCGCGAGGTTGCTGACTTCCGCCAGTTTCTGCACCGCCAGCTGCTGGTAACCGTCCGGCGTGTTCAGGCGCGTACCGATAGCGGTTGCGCCCAGGTTCACTTCCAGCAGCAGTTCGCCAGTGCGCAAAATGCTTTTCGTCTCTTCATTCAGCAGAACGCTGTAGGCATGGAACTCCTGGCCCAGCGTCATCGGCACCGCATCCTGTAGCTGGGTACGACCCATTTTTAAAATGGTCTGGAATTCATCGGCTTTACGCTGAAACCCGTCCGCTAACTGACTGATACCGTCGAGCAGTTTCAGCAGTGAGCTGTAAACGGCAATACGAAAACCCGTCGGATAGGCATCGTTAGTGGACTGGCATTTATTTACGTGGTCGTTCGGGTTCAGGTACTGATATTCGCCTTTTTGATGCCCCATCAGCTCCAGACCAATATTCGCCAGTACCTCATTGGTATTCATATTCACCGAGGTGCCTGCGCCGCCCTGATAAACATCAACCGGAAACTGATCCATGCAGCGACCGTTGTTCAGCACTTCATCGCAGGCCTGAATAATGGTGTTGGCGATATCACGCGGTAAGGTCTGTAGCTCTTTGTTTGCCATCGCCGCGGCTTTTTTCACCATCACCATGCCGCGAACAAACTCAGGAATGTCACTGATTTTGCTGTTGCTGATGTAAAAGTTTTCAATCGCACGCAAAGTATGAACGCCATAGTAAGCATCCGCCGGAACTTCACGCATGCCTAACAGGTCTTCTTCGATACGAATGTTGTTCGCCATGATAACCTTCTTGTTGTCACTGCTAACCATCGCAGATGATGTGTTTGTTTTGTGGGGAAGCGCCAGAACCGCTATTTTATCCGTATTCAGGCAGGTGAGCACGATCCTATTCTGACAGAGACGCAAAGCGCGAACAGAGATCACCTGTCTGGCCGCGTTACGTTAACAATATGTGAAATCGCTCACAAAAATAACCCGTAAGCAAAAATTTGCCGGGTGCGGTTGAAATTGACGATCAGAATAACCATCTCTGTTTTTTACCTTTTTCACATTCATATTCCACGCTGTCGGGTTAACGACCGGGCAGCCTGACTCACAGGAGAATCCGGTGCGCTGGTTACCGTTAGTGATCTTTTTCGTACTGGCCTGGATTGAGATCTCACTTTTCATTCAGGTTGCACACGTCCTGGGCGTGCTGCTCACCATGCTGCTGGTGGTTTTCACCTCCTGCATTGGCGTGTCTTTAGTCAAAAATCAGGGCATGAAAAACTTTATGCTGATGCAGGAGAAGCTGGCACGTAATGAAAGCCCGGCACAGGAGATGATCAAAAGCGTTTCGCTGATCATTGCCGGTTTCCTGCTGCTGCTGCCTGGTTTCTTTACCGATATGCTGGGGCTGCTTCTGCTGCTGCCACCGGTGCAAAAGCACCTCACGCTGAAGCTGATGCCGCATTTGCGCGTCTGGCGCGGGCCGGGAGCGGGCCCGGACAGTGGCTATACCATGGATGGCGAGTACGAACGTAAAGATACCGATCGTCTTGAACACCATGACGATCCTAAGGATCGTTAATTCCCACCCTGCGCGACGTCGGGTCGCGCTTTTTGTTTGTTCGCCCGCCCGTTTGCCACCTTTGTTCAAAAAGTCATCAGTCGCATCATCAGGCAAAAAAAATTTGTAGGTTCCCCCTTGAAAGAGGGAAAGCGCGGCCCTATCTCTCTGGTCACGAGGCCGGAAGCCACACAGCCCGGTATTCAACCCAAAAATGAATGATTGGACTTCTCAAAGGAGAGCTATCAAATGAAAATTCGTCCATTACACGATCGCGTAATCGTGAAGCGTAAAGAAGTGGAAGCTAAGTCAGCGGGTGGCATCGTGCTGACCGGTTCTGCTGCAGGCAAATCCACGCGCGGTGAAGTGCTGGCTGTGGGTAAAGGCCGTATTCTTGAAAGTGGCGAAGTGAAGCCGCTGGATGTGAAAGTGGGTGACGTTGTGATTTTCAGCGAAGGCTACGGTGCCAAAACGGAGAAAATCGACAATGAAGAAGTCCTGATCATCTCTGAAAGCGACATTCTGGCGATTGTTGAAGCGTAAGTTTTACGCGTAATTCACTGAACGAAACGAATTTAAGGGAAATTTGAAATGGCAGCTAAAGACGTAAAATTCGGTAATGACGCACGCGTAAAAATGTTGCGTGGCGTAAACGTACTGGCAGATGCAGTAAAAGTTACCCTGGGTCCTAAAGGCCGTAACGTAGTTCTGGATAAATCTTTTGGTGCACCGACCATCACGAAAGATGGCGTTTCTGTTGCGCGTGAAATCGAGCTGGAAGACAAGTTCGAAAACATGGGTGCGCAGATGGTGAAAGAAGTTGCCTCTAAAGCCAACGATGCGGCGGGCGACGGTACCACCACGGCAACCGTACTGGCGCAGTCCATCATCACCGAAGGCCTGAAGGCCGTTGCGGCAGGCATGAACCCGATGGATCTGAAGCGCGGTATCGACCAGGCGGTTGTTGCTGCAGTTGAAGAACTGAAAAAACTGTCTGTGCCTTGCTCAGACTCTAAAGCGATTGCGCAGGTGGGTACCATCTCTGCAAACTCTGATGAAACCGTCGGTACCCTGATCGCGCAGGCGATGGAAAAAGTGGGTAAAGAAGGCGTTATCACCGTTGAAGAAGGCACCGGTCTGCAAGACGAGCTGGATGTGGTTGAAGGTATGCAGTTCGACCGCGGTTACCTGTCTCCGTACTTCATCAACAAGCCAGAAACAGGCGCAGTAGAACTGGAATCCCCGTTCATCCTGCTGGCTGACAAGAAAATTTCTAACATTCGCGAAATGCTGCCAGTGCTGGAAGCCGTTGCGAAAGCAGGCAAACCGCTGCTGATCATCGCGGAAGACGTAGAAGGCGAAGCGCTGGCTACCCTGGTGGTGAACACCATGCGTGGTATCGTGAAAGTGGCTGCGGTTAAAGCACCTGGCTTCGGCGATCGTCGTAAAGCGATGCTGCAGGATATCGCTATCCTGACTGGCGGTACCGTTATCTCTGAAGAGATCGGCATGGAGCTGGAAAAAGCTGCGCTGGAAGATCTGGGTCAGGCGAAGCGTGTGGTTATCAATAAAGACACCACCACTATCATCGATGGCGTGGGTGAAGAAAGCACCATCCAGGGCCGCGTTACCCAGATTCGTCAGCAGATCGAAGAAGCGACCTCTGACTACGACAAAGAAAAACTGCAGGAGCGTGTGGCTAAACTGGCAGGCGGCGTAGCCGTACTGAAAGTAGGCGCAGCGACTGAAGTTGAAATGAAAGAGAAGAAAGCGCGCGTTGAAGATGCCCTGCACGCAACCCGTGCTGCGGTTGAGGAAGGCGTGGTTGCAGGTGGTGGTGTGGCGCTGGTTCGTGTGGCAGCACAGCTGTCAGAACTGCGTGGTCAGAACGAAGACCAGAACGTGGGTATCAAAGTTGCGCTGCGCGCAATGGAAGCTCCGCTGCGTCAAATCGTTTCTAACGCCGGTGAAGAGCCTTCTGTTGTTGCCAACAACGTGAAAGCGGGTGACGGTAACTACGGTTACAACGCGCAGACTGAAGAATACGGCAACATGATCGACTTCGGTATTCTGGACCCAACCAAAGTGACCCGTTCTGCACTGCAGTACGCGGCGTCGGTTGCTGGCCTGATGATCACCACCGAATGTATGGTCACTGACCTGCCGAAAAGCGATGCGCCAGATTTAGGTGCAGGCGCTGGCGGTATGGGTGGCATGGGCGGAATGGGCGGCATGATGTAATTGCCCCCTGACCCTTGCGTCACAGGAACCCCCGATCGGAAACGGTCGGGGGTTTTTCTTTTGCTGAGGAAAAGGTATAAGTAGTGGCGCAACGGTTACGTTGGCACGGATTAGGGCAATGAATGTGCAGAAAAAATGCGTGTTTTTCTGCTACGCTGCCATCCGACTCTGATGATAATAAATGGGGATTATAATGCGGATTAACCTCTTGCTCGGTCTGACGGCTGGCGCGTTATTGCTTGCGGGCTGCAGCAGCTCAACCGAACTCTCTTCTGCAGGTCAGCGCGTCACCTTTACCGATCAGCAGCCTGGCAAACAGTGTCAGCTTCTGGGCACCCTGACCGGCTCACAAAGTAACTGGTTAAGCGGAGCCGGTGGTGAAACCAGCGCACTGCGTGGTGCGGCTAACGATCTGCGTAACCGTGCAGCAGAAATGGGCGGTAACGTGATTTACGGTGCGACCAGCCCGACACAAAACCTGCTTTCAGCGTTTGCACCACTCGACAGTAAAATGACCGGCCAGGTTTATAAGTGCCCTAACTGATCGGGCAATGAACTGGCAAGATTTCTGAGACGACCGGCCCGCGTGCCGGTCGTTTTTTTATGCGTGGATGAAATGTAAGAGGCTGTATTTGCTTGAAGTGCAACCGTTCCGCGAGGCTTTGCTTCAGTGCCGAAACAGGGCTTGTCAGGGCCGGATTATTCCTGCCGAAGTTGCAGATCCAGGGGGGTTTTACTGGGCTCACCCCCGATTTCGCGCGCCAGCTTCGGTACCAGATAACCGGAGACCAAAGGCAGCAGATCGCGCATCAGGGCACGCGCGTCCTGATCCGAAACATAGAAATGCGCCGCGCCCTGCACTTTATCCAGTACGTGCAGGTAGTAGGGCAGAATGCCCGCATCAAACAGTGCGTTGCTCAATGCCGCAAGGCATTGCGCCCGATCGTTCACGCCGCGCAGCAACACGCTCTGATTGAGTAACGTTACGCCAGCGCGCTTAAGGCGCGTCATGGCGTCGCAGAGGGCGTCATCGATCTCGTTGGCATGATTGATGTGGGTGACCATCAGAACCTGCAGGCGCGTTTCCGCCAGCGTCTGACAGAGCGCCTGCGTAATGCGCGCAGGGATCACCACCGGCAGTCGGCTGTGAATGCGTAACCGTTTCAGATGGGGAATGGCAGCCAGCGCCTCAATCAGCCAGGCGAGTTCATGATCTTTCGCCATTAACGGATCGCCGCCAGAAAAGATGATCTCATCCAGTTCAGGGTGATCGGCAATATAATCAAGCGCTGCCTGCCAGTTACGCTTATTGCCCTGATTATCCTGATAAGGAAAATGACGGCGGAAGCAGTAACGGCAATTCACGGCGCAGCCACCTTTGACCAGCAGCAGGGCCCGGTTTTGGTATTTGTGCAGTAATCCCGGCACCACGCTGTTTTGCTCATCTAACGGATCGGTGCTATAACCTGGCGCTTCAATGAATTCCTGGCGGCTGGTCAATACCTGAAGCAAAAGGGGATCCTGCGCATCGCCTTTTTTCATCCGCTGGATAAATGCGCGCGGCACGCGCAGGGCAAAAAGCCGACGTGCATCGCTGCCAGCAGCCAGATCCGGAAGATGATCGAGCGCTAAAAGTTGCAGTAATTCATGAGGATCAGTGACAACATCAGCAAGTTGCTGCAACCAATCTTCTCTGGAAGGGGAATTTAGGGTTACAATGTGTGCCATTTTTTTGGCTATTACCAGTTAATATCTACAGAGGGCCTTTATGGCGACTTATCTTAGCAACGATTTCCGTACCGGTCTTAAAATCATGTTCGAAGGCGAACCTTATGCCATCGAATCAAGCGAGTTTGTTAAGCCGGGTAAAGGTCAGGCGTTTGCACGTGTAAAAATGCGTCGTCTGCTGACCGGTTCACGCGTTGAGAAAACCTTCAAATCAACCGATTCTGCCGAAGGCGCAGACGTGAAGGATATGACGCTGCAGTACTCTTACAACGACGGCGATTTCTACTACTTCATGCACCCGGAAAGCTTTGAGCAGTACCAGGTTGAAGCTAAAGTGCTGGATGAAGTACAGAAGTGGTTGCAGGACAATGCGGAGTGTATCGTAACCTTGTGGAACGATAAACCGATTGCAGTTCAGCCACCGAACTTTATCGAAGCGGAAGTGATTGAAACTGACCCAGGCCTGAAAGGCGATACCGCGGGTACAGGCGGCAAGCCTGCCACGCTGTCTACCGGCGCCGTCATTAAAGTACCTTTATTCGTTCAGATTGGCGAGGTGGTGAAAGTGGACACCCGCTCTGGCGAATACGTTTCACGCGTAAAATAATCCTGAGAGGCGCATCCTGTGATGCGCCTTTTTTATGTGAGTTTCAACAATGAAAAAACTGGCAAAACTTATCGCGCTGGCGTTGCTGGTCTCTTCTGGACTGAGCGCCTGTAATACCTTTCACGGTTTTGGCGAGGATGTTTCTCACCTGGGTGGGGCTATTTCTCGCGCCGCGAAGTAACACGGCAGAATTTCCTTTTTTCAGCGGGTTAGGCTCGCAGCGTGGCGTAATCGGTCTATGCTTTAAAAGCTGTACTTTTAATGCAACGTAAAAAAGGAACTGGCTTATGTTAAAGAAAAGTATTGTTGCGATTTTTTCTGTGGTGATGTTATCAGCATTGTTGTCAGGCTGTAATACCACGCGTGGCGTTGGCGAAGACGTTGAAGCAGGCGGTCAGGCGATTCAACGTAGCGCGCAGTAAGCTCCAAAAACCGGTACGAACGTCTTTCGTACCGGCTTTATTTTCTCTTCTATCCCTGTTTAACCCAAATCAACTCATCCACCGGGAAACCGGCCTGACGTGCCTGCTGTACCAGCTTTTGCTTCACGTCGTTGTCCAGCTGCGGCGTGCGGGACAGAATCCATAAATAGTGGCGGTTAGGTCCGCAGACCAGCGCATAGCGGTAGTTGGGATCCAGCGCAATAACGTTATAGCCACCATAAAAGGGGCCAAAGAAAGAAACTTTGAGCGCGGCGCGTTGTTTGTCGCCGGTAAAGTAAGCTTTGCCCACGCTCTCCTGCCAGCGCTGCTTTTTCGGGTTATAGCCGCGGTTAACCACCTTGAGGCCGCCGTCTTCCCGAGGACTGTAGTTTGCCGTCACCTGTTCAAGACCGCGTTCAAAGCCGTGATTCAGCCGGGCGATCTCATACCATTGACCGAGATAACGCTCACTATCGAAGTGTTCAACGACGGTAACATTCTTCGGCGGTGTGGTTGAGCAGGCAACGGACAAGACGGTACTCAGGCTGGCGACCAGTGTTTTCCATGGAGACATAAAAAGATTCCTTTGTTATTTAACCTGTTAATTATAGAACCCGGCCAGTTTATTGGACAGTTTTGCGCCATGATTGTCTGGCACCGCCATTGCGAGTAGACTTCCCACCCTTATTTGTATCAGGAGTCATCACCATGAGTGAAACGGCAAGCTGGCAACCGGGCGCGTCCATTGCCAATTTAATTAAACGCGCAGGCATTGTGGCTGAAGTGCGTCGTTTCTTTGCCGATCGTGGCGTACTGGAAGTGGATACGCCAGCCATGAGTCAGGCGACCGTCACCGATATCCATCTGGTGCCTTTCCAGACGCGGTTTGTCGGCCCCGGCATGTCCGACGGATGCGACCTCTGGCTGATGACCAGCCCGGAATACCATATGAAACGCCTGCTGGCAGCCGGTAGCGGGCCGATTTATCAGATGGGACGTTGCTTCCGCAATGAAGAGGCCGGACGGCACCACAATCCTGAATTCACCATGCTGGAGTGGTATCGCCCCCATTATGATATGTACCGGCTGATGAACGAAGTGGACGATTTGCTTCAGCAGGTGCTGGAGTGCGACAGCGCGGAATCCCTCTCATATCAGCAGGCGTTTATTCGTCATCTTGATCTGGACCCGCTTTCTGCGGATAAAACGCAATTGCGGGAGGCCGCAGAAAAGCTGGGTGAGGGCGAGCTGGCGAATCGGGAAGAGGATCGCGATACCTTGCTGATGCTGCTGTTTATGTTGGGCGTGGAACCCAAAATTGGTCAGGATAAGCCCTGTTTTGTCTATCACTTTCCGGCCAGCCAGGCGGCACTGGCGGAGATCAGCACAGAAGACCATCGCGTTGCCGAACGCTTTGAGGTTTATTACAAGGGCATTGAACTAGCGAACGGCTTCCGTGAACTGACGGACAGCCGTGAACAGCGTCAGCGTTTTGAACAGGATAATCGCCGCCGTGCAGCACGCGGGCTGCCGCAGCACCCGATTGATCATTACCTGCTGGCGGCGCTGGAACATGGCATGCCAGCCTGTTCAGGCGTAGCGCTGGGCATAGATCGGTTGATTATGCTGGCACTGAAGGCCGACTCGCTGAGTGAGGTTATCGCCTTTCCGGTAGACCGCTGCTAGTCAAGGCTTCGCGCCAGCTTACGCTGAGAAGCCTACTGACCTGAGCCAGAAACAGACAAGGCCGCGCATTGCGCGGCCTTGTCTGTTTTTTCCGCGGGCGTTCCCGTCAAAATGTTTTGCCTACTGACTGTTGTCCGGAAACTCCTGAATCGTCACCGGCAGGGTCAGCTTCTTATCATTACGCAGCACCTGGACATCAATCACTGAGCCGGGACGGATTTCGGCAACCTGGTCCATGGTTTCCTGTGCCGATATAGCCGGTTTTCCGTTCACACTCAGCAACACATCGTTAGGCTCAATACCGGCTTTATCTGCCGGGCCGCCGGGCGTAACGACGCTGACGATAATCCCCTGAACTCTGTCCAGACTGTTTCCCTGACCGTGCAGCGGGGGCACTTCGCGCCCTGTGATACCGATGTAGCCACGTATAACCCGGCCATCGCGAATCAGCTTATCCATGATTTTCGACGCAAGTGCGGTGGGAATGGCAAAACCGATTCCCTCGGGCGTTTCACCGTCGCTGCTTTTGTCGAAGGTCAGGGTGTTAATTCCCATCAGCTCGCCCAGCGAATTGATTAACGCGCCACCGGAGTTGCCCTGGTTAATGGAGGCATCGGTCTGCAGGAAATTCTGGCGGCCTGACGAGCTCAGTCCGACCCGACCCGTTGCGCTGATAATGCCCTGCGTGACCGTTTGCCCAAGGTTATAGGGGTTACCAATAGCCATCACGACATCGCCAATGTGTGCGACACGTTTGGGATTAATGGGGATCACCGGCAGATTCGGCGCGGTGATTTTCAGCACCGCTAAATCGGTCATCGCATCCGACCCAACCAGCGTCGCCTCGAAGAAGCGGCCATCCTGCAGAGCGACGATGATTTGATCGGCATTATTAATGACGTGCTTGTTGGTCAGAATATAGCCTTTGGCATTCATGATCACGCCGGAACCCAGCGTGGTGATACCACGGTTATTGTTCCCTTGCGTACTGCGGTTATAAACGTTGACCACGGCAGGCACAGCGCGGCGCACCCCTTGATTGAAGCCAAAGGGCGTTTCATCGTTACTGTCATTTTGACTATAGAGGGCAGCACCGCCCAAACGCAGTGCGGGCAACGCTGCGAGCAAGATGCCCGCAACAATCAGTCCCAACACCACTGAACGCAAAAGTTTAAGAAACATGGTGTTAAATCACGTCAGGGGAGAACGTTGGGGAGAATACCATGCGCGGGGCGGACACACACGTGCTTGTGTCCGCCATTATGCGTGGTTTATCTCAATAACAGATAGATGCTTTCCTGACCGCGCACGACATTCAGCGCCAGCACAGGTGGTTTGGCTTCCAGCACTTTGCGCATTTCGGCAATATTCTGGACGCGCGTGCGGTTAACGCCAATGATGACATCATCTTTTTGCAGGCCCACTTGTTCAGCCGGCGTGCCTTTTTCGATGCCGTCAATCTTCACGCCTTTATCACCGGTTTTCGTCTGACCATCGCTCAGCGTGGCACCCTGAAGAGCCGGTGACAGCAGTTGTGCGCTGGCGGTTGTCTGAGCACTCTGCTCAAGAGTGACCTCAACGCTGACGGGTTTGCCTTCACGCAGCAGGCCCAGCTTCACTTTCTCGCCGGGTGCCGTGGTGCCGATTTTTACGCGCAACTCAGCAAAACTGGTGATGGGTTTATCATTCACAGAAACAATGATATCTCCCGACTTAATACCGGCTTTCTGTGCCGCCGACTGCGGCAGCACTTCTGACACAAACGCGCCGCGTTGGGCATCGACGTTAAACGCCTTGGCCATATCCGCAGTCATTTCCGTGCCTTTAATACCAAGCTGACCGCGTTTGACTTCGCCATACTTAATCAACTGATCGGCCAGGTTGATTGCCATATCGCTTGGAATCGCAAAGCCAATGCCGATATTACCGCCGCTGGAGGCGAGGATGGCGGTGTTAATACCAATCAGTTCGCCGTTTAAATTCACCAGCGCACCGCCGGAGTTACCGCGGTTGATGGCGGCATCCGTCTGGATAAAGTTCTCCAGCCCCTCAAGATTCAGTCCGCTGCGGCCCAGTGCCGAAATAATCCCGGACGTAGCCGTCTGGCCCAGCCCAAAGGGATTACCAATAGCGACGGCAAAATCGCCCACCTTAAGTTGGTCGGAATCCGCGACTTTAATCTGCGTCAGGTTCTTAGCGCCCTGGATCTGAATCAGGGCAATATCCGTTTGTTCATCGTGACCGATGAGTTTGGCGTCATATTCACTGCCGTCGCCCAACTGGACATTGATTTTATCGGCGCCGTTGACCACGTGGTTGTTCGTTAACACGTAGCCCTTCGCGGCGTCGATAATGACGCCGGAACCCAGGCCTTCAAACGGTTGTGGCTGAGACTGACCGCCGCCAGGCAGTTGGCCAAAGAAACGCTTTAAGGGTTCAGGAATATCCTGGGCCTGTGAATCCGACTGCGTGCCTTCAACATGCACACTGACCACGGCAGGTAACACTTTTTCCAGCATCGGTGCCAGGCTGGGCAGTGGCTGCCCCTGAATCTGTGCAGGTAGCGTCGCCATTGCGCCGGGCGCAGCGGCAAGACTCATTCCAATACTCAAGGCTAACGCGCTTAACAGTCGTGCTTGTTTTTTCATTGCTACAACGCTCTCGCTGCAAAAAGTGGGGGGAATAAATCAGTGAGACAGCCGTTTGCGGCCGGGGTTCGCAAAAACAGCGGGCACAGCGTGGCTGTGCCCGATGCGCTTAGTCGCGCACGGCGCGTTCACCGCGCAGTAAACCGGAAGCGCCTTCTGAGTAATCGCGTGGCATCTGAACCGGTGCCTGATCGTTATCGGCTTCCGCTTCGGTCAGTTGCCAGGCAAAGGGATTTTTGTCGCCAGGCATGTTTGGCAGCAGGTCATTAGATCCTTTCGCCATATGCTGGTAAAGCTGACGGTAATCGCGTGCCATGTTGTCAAGCAGCTCGGCGCTTTGCGCAAAGTGGTTGGTCAGCTCTTCACGATAATCAGCCAGTTCGGCTTTCGTTTTATCCAGCTCATACTGCATGCTGCGCTGCTCGCGCAGTTTCCTGTTGCCAAAACGCATGGCTACTGCGCCGACAATGATACCTACCACTAAACCAATTAGCCCGTATTCCCAGGTCATAATGACTCCCGTGTTATTTCCGTTGTTCCGTAGGGCGTTGCACCACTTAATAATAGTCACTATACCCGTTAATCTTATGGATGTGGAACTCTGGAGCGCCATGCCTTAGTGTAGAGCGGCCTTTTTTTCGACAAACGATGTGTGAATAAGACAACATTCAGGGACACTGAGCGAACCATGCAAACCTCATCTCCGCTTGCCCGCTATGAGCAGGCGCTATCGCAGGGCGATTTTAAGCCCGACGATGTACAACGTGAAGCGATCACCCGCTTAGATGCTATCCAGCAAGGGCTCATCGCCCGCCAGCAGACGACTGAACCTGCCTCGCAGGGGTTGTTTGGTCGTCTGTCGAAGCTGATGGGTAAAGAGAAGTCCCAGGTCAAAACGCCGGTACGTGGCTTGTATATGTGGGGCGGCGTGGGGCGCGGGAAAACCTGGGTCATGGATCTGTTTTTTCAGTCTATTCCTGGCAACCGCAAGCTGCGCTTACACTTTCACCGCTTTATGCTGCGCGTGCACGAAGAGCTGACCGAACTGCAGGGGCACAGCGATCCGCTGCTGATCATCGCCGATCGCTTCAAAGCCGAAACCGATATTTTGTGCTTTGACGAATTTTTTGTGTCCGATATTACGGATGCCATGTTGCTGGGCACGTTAATGGAAGCGTTGTTCGAACGGGGCATCAGCCTGGTCGCCACCTCGAATATTCCGCCCGATAACCTCTATAAAAACGGTTTACAGCGCGCGCGTTTCCTGCCGGCCATTGAGCAGATCAAGCAACATTGTGACGTCATGAACGTTGATGCGGGCATTGATTACCGTCTGCGCACGCTGACGTCGGCGCATCTGTGGAAGTCTCCTTTAGGGCCAGAAACCTACGCCGATATGGATCGCATGTTCCAGGCGCTGTCAGGGGAAAAACGCGACAGCGCACCGGTGCTGGAGATCAACCATCGCAAAATGCCCACGCTGGGTGTCAGTGAAGGCGTGGTGGCAATCGACTTCAAAACCCTGTGTGGGGAAGGGCGCAGCCAGCACGATTACATCGAACTGTCGCGCCGCTTTCACAGCGTGCTGCTGTTTGATGTGCCGGTCATGATTTATAAAACGGAAGATCAGGCGCGGCGTTTTCTGGCGCTGGTGGATGAGTTTTACGAGCGCCATGTCAAACTGGTCGTCGCCGCGGAAACCTCGCTGTTCGAAATTTATCAGGGTACGCGCCTGAAATTTGAATACCAGCGCTGCCTGTCGCGTTTGCAGGAAATGCAGAGCGAAGAGTATCTGCGGCTGGCGCATTTACCCTGAGATTCCGGGTAATAAATGAAAATAGAGTTCGATTTTTGTAATCGACTTCTCTATAATCTTGCGACCCCACGTTACGGCACTGGATTTTTTTCCCAAATCCTCTGCGCGCCGGTAACGCTATCCGAAGGGGTGGCTTGCTGGTCAAAATGGTCGTGTGAGCCTCATTCGTTTACTTAAGCGTTTGGGATTTCACCAACGTGTAACTTAATTTGGGTAAGCTTTTCGATGAAAACTTTTACAGCTAAACCAGAAACCGTCCAACGTGACTGGTATGTTGTTGACGCAACTGGCAAAACCTTGGGTCGCCTGGCGACTGAACTGGCACGCCGTCTGCGTGGTAAGCATAAAGCGGAATACACTCCGCACGTTGATACAGGTGATTACATCATCGTTCTGAACGCTGAGAAAGTTGCTGTCACCGGCAACAAGCGTTCTGACAAGATTTACTATCACCACACTGGTCACATCGGTGGTATCAAACAGGCGACCTTTGAAGAGATGATTGCTCGCCGTCCTGAGCGCGTGATTGAGATCGCGGTTAAAGGCATGCTGCCGAAGGGCCCGCTGGGTCGTGCTATGTACCGTAAACTGAAAGTTTACGCAGGTAACGAGCACAACCATGCGGCACAGCAACCGCAAGTTCTTGACATTTAATCGGGATTAAAGGCAATGGCTGAAACTCAAAACTACGGCACTGGTCGCCGCAAAAGCTCATCCGCACGCGTCTTCATCAAGCCGGGTAGCGGTAACATCGTCATCAACCAACGCTCTCTGGAGCAGTATTTCGGTCGTGAGACTGCACGCATGGTCGTGCGTCAGCCTCTGGAACTGGTTGATATGGTTGGCAAACTGGACCTGTACATCACCGTTAAAGGTGGTGGTATCTCTGGTCAGGCAGGCGCGATCCGTCACGGTATCACCCGCGCTCTGATGGAGTATGATGAGTCACTGCGTGGCGAACTGCGTAAAGCAGGCTTCGTTACTCGCGATGCTCGTCAGGTTGAACGTAAGAAAGTCGGCCTGCGTAAAGCACGTCGTCGTCCTCAGTTCTCCAAACGTTAATTGTTGCTGCTTCGGCAGTCACAGTTGGCACAAAAAACCCGCTTCGGCGGGTTTTTTGCTTTTCATGCCAGGCGGCGCAGTCACAGAAAACAACAATGCTGTTCGCATTTTACCCGCAAAAATGCATTCCCCCGCCCACAAGCTGCCTAAAATCTGGTAAACTCCCTGTCACTTTGCGCCCGCAAGCTGGCGCGTTATGCGCCTGGCATCAGTCGGGAGTGGTTAGCGCGGATTGCGAGCGAGTTCTATGAGCAGGTGAGTCGCCGTGTGGTTGGCCATTCGCAGTAACTTTTTGTGAACAAACTGGGAGGTTTTCATGGCTGTCGCTGCCAACAAACGTTCGGTAATGACGCTGTTTTCTGGTCCTACTGACATTTTTAGCCATCAGGTGCGTATTGTGCTGGCCGAGAAAGGTGTCAGCGTAGAGATCGAGCAGGTCGAAATGGATAACCTGCCGCAGGATCTGATTGACCTCAATCCGTACCGTACTGTGCCGACGCTGGTTGATCGCGAACTGACACTGTATGAATCACGCATCATCATGGAATACCTTGATGAGCGTTTCCCACACCCGCCTTTGATGCCGGTTTATCCGGTTGCGCGTGGCGAAAGCCGTTTGATGATGCACCGTATCGAGCAAGACTGGTACAGCCTGATGAGAAAGGTCGAGAACAGCAGCGGTCAGGAAGCCGAAGCGGCGCGTAAGCAGCTGCGTGAAGAGTTACTGGCGATTGCCCCCCTGTTTGGACGTTCACCTTTCTTTATGAGCGACGAGTTCAGCCTGGTTGACTGCTACCTGGCACCGCTGCTGTGGCGCTTACCGTCAATGGGCATCGATCTGCTGGGATCGGGCTCAAAAGAGCTGAAAGGCTATATGAACCGCGTATTTGAACGTGACTCCTTCCTTGCTTCACTGACTGAAGCTGAACGTGAAATGCGCCTGCAAGCCCGGGGCTGATTTATGGAAATGTCGCAACTTACGGCCCGTCGCCCCTATTTGCTGCGGGCTTTTTATGACTGGCTCCTGGATAACCAGCTGACGCCGCATCTGGTGGTCGATATTAACCTGCCGGGCGTTCAGGTTCCGCTGGAATATGCACGGGACGGTCAGATCGTCCTCAACATTGCGCCGCGCGCTGTAGGCAATCTTGAGCTGGGTAACGAGGAAGTCTCGTTCAATGCCCGCTTTGGCGGCGTGCCGCGCCAGGTGAACGTGCCGATGGCGGCCATTCTGGCCATCTATGCGCGTGAAAACGGTGCGGGGACCATGTTTGAGCCTGAACCGGCTTATGAAGGGGCATCCCAGGCGTTCCCGGAAAATCAGGAAGAGACGGTCATGTCAGTGATTGATGGCGATCGCCCTGACGATGCCAGCGATGACGACAACTCACCTGATGACGATCCGCCACCGCGCGGCGGTCGTCCCGCACTGCGTGTGGTGAAATAACTCAGAATGCCTGTCAGCCGACAGGCATTTTTTTGATCGTCAGAATGATGAGCGAAAAAAAATCCGGGCGCACAGCGTACCCGGATTTTTGCTTTCTGCGGCTGAGATTAGTACACGTCGCGCAGGTAGCGTTTCTCTTTCTTCAACTGATCGATGTAGTCCGCCGCGCGCTCGCTGGACAGACCACCAAACTGGCGTACGATTTCATACAGCGCATTATCCACGTCTTTCGCCATGCGTGAGGCATCACCACAGACGTAGAAATACCCACCTTCCTGCAACCAGGCGTACAGTTCGGCGCCCTGTTCCAGCATGCGGTTTTGCACGTAGACCTTTTTGTCCTGGTCGCGTGAGAACGCCAGATCGAGACGCGTCAGCAAACCGCTCTCATGCCAGGCCGTCAGTTCTTCACGGTAAATGAAGTCATGCTCCTGATGCTGATCGCCAAAGAACAGCCAGTTTTTGCCTTGCGCACCGGTCACCTGACGTTCCTGCAGGAACGCACGGAAAGGGGCGATGCCGGTACCCGGGCCGACCATGATCATGGGCGCATTGCCGTTGGCCGGAACCCGGAAGGATTTATTCGGCGAAATAAAGATCGCCGGCTTTTCGCCACGACGCACGCGCTCGGCCAGGTAGGTTGAACAGACTCCGCTACGGTTGCGGCCGCCACTGTGATAGCGCACAGCCGCAATCGTCAGGTGAACCTGGTTAGGATGCGCTTTGGAACTGGACGAAATGGAGTAGGCACGGTGCTGCAGCGGACGCAGCAGGGCGACGAACTCAGGCACGCTCAGGCTGCGGGTCAGCTCAAGTTGCAGCAGGTCCAGCGTATCTTTGCCCCACAGCCAGACACCCAGGGCATCTTTATCATCGTGCTGAAGTACGTGACGCAGTTCCTGGTTCGTGGTGTTCTGTCCAACCCACTCAATCAGCTTGCGTGAAGGCTCAGAAATTTCAAACTGGTAGGTCAGCAGATCGCCAAGACTTCTGTCGAAGCCGGGGACGGGCGTCTGATAATCGGCGTTCAGTTGTGTCAGCAGCAGGCTGACCAGCGACGGTTCGTTCACCGGGATCACACCCAGCGCATCGCCCGCTTCGTACTTCAGACCGCTGTCAGTCAGATCAAATTCGAAATGGCGAATGTCTTTCGCAGACTGCTCACTCGACAGGCGCTTGTTGGTGATGAGGGCTGCGGCATAGGGATTGGATTTGTTGCTGCCGGGGATGACCGGGGCTTCCGGTGCACTTTCCAGAACCGTGCCGCTGCTGCCTGCGCTGCTGGCGAACTGTGGCATCGTGCTGTTCAGCCACGCATGCGAAGGCTCTTCATAATCAATATCGCAGTCAATACGATCAACAACACGTTTGGCACCCAGCTGTTCCAGGCGCATATCCAGGAATTTACCGGCCTGGCAGAAACCGTCATAGCCGGTGTCGCCGATAGCCAGAACGGCAAAGTGCATCTGCTCCAGACGCGGTGCGGTACTGGCGGAGATGGCGTCCCAGAATAACTGGGCATTGTCCGGCATTTCACCTTCACCGTAGGTCGAGGTGACGATCAGCACGTGGCGCATTGTGGCAAACACGTCGAGATCCACATCGCCCAGCGCCTGAACGACAGGCACCAGGCCTTTAGCACGGGCCGATTTGGCCGCAGACTGGGCCAGAGCTTCAGCGTTACCGGTCTGCGAACCATAAAGAATGTGCAGTTGGGTCGTTGCAGCGGCGGCGTTGCCCGCGGCAGGTTGCTGTTTGTCTTCTAACACCAGCAAACGGGAGTGCAGGCCAGCCAGAAAGCCCGCCAGCCAGTATTTCTGATCACCATTGAAAGGTGCATCTTCAGGAATGTATGGAATTTTCATGGATACCTTTACTCAATCCCGCTCTTAACCATCATGTTTCGCACCGCCGTGAGTATGGCGAAACCCGTCCTCTCAGCGGCCGTCTGCCACAGAGAGGCTCGGGATTGACCTCCGCCCGGTACCGCGAAACCCTCCGGGTAATCATGATTAAACACAGTTCAGTTTACAGACGCGGCTGTCAGGCCAGTTTCCCTACCGCCGCCGCAATTTCAGGTAATGCCGCACGTGCAAACAACTCTTCAAAATCAGGCAGACGACCAAGGATTTCACGGTTGCAGGCATCTTGATACATGATCCAGCCATAGGTGGCCAGGCTGTCCATGGAACGGATGTTGCGTTGCGTCAGTGCCGCTTTGTAATCGGACATGCGTTTTGAACCGATCAGGCTGGCTAATTCGCTGTCGCTGTAGTTCTCAATGGCTGCCCGCGCATGGCGCTGCAGTTTACTGACCAGCGAAAAGTCCTCTGTCATCAGTAAATTACGAACCGCTTTCTCGACCGCCGGATCCTCAACGTGGGTGCCTTTCGGTAACTTGCCGAGAGCCAGCTGCTGTGCGAAGCTCAATACGGTGTAGTTATTGAGCAATACAAACATCTCGACCGTATCTGTCGCACCATAAGCCGGTACGGCACCGTCTGCAATGGTTTTGCCCTCACGCCACGCGGCTTTGAATTTCGCCACCTGATGCGCTGCCAGCGCGGTTGAGAGTTCTTCCAGCAAATCCTTACGGGATTTCGCCTTCAGGATTTCACCGCCATCCTGATACAGCAGCAGAGAGCGCGGCATCACATACACGAAGTGCTGACATTCGGTTTCCCAGTGCTCCAGCAGCCAGGCCGCACGTGGTGACTGCGTGGCGTCCAGATGCCAGTTCAGCATGGTCAGCACGGCCTGCTTATGAATCTGTGCCAGCTCATCGGCATCGGCAATGGAACCAAACAGAACGGAATCGCCCGCTGCATGGTTAGCCAGGGAGCCGTACGGATCGTACTGGTAAGCAAAGCCGCCGCTCATGCCGTTACCGAAGCCTTTACCAAAGGTGCCCAGGTTCAACACGGCACCGTTGGTCATGTATTCGCAACAGAAGTCACCGACGCCTTCCACTACCGCAGTGGCGCCAGAGTTACGCACTGCGAAGCGGTCACCCGCCTGGCCCTGCACGAACAGGCGGCCGCCCGTTGCGCCAAACAGAGCAAAGTTACCGATCAGGACGTTGCCATCGCTGTCCTGTGCGCCGCCGCCCGGTGATAACACCACCAGCTCGCCGCCGCACTGGCCTTTGCCCACCCCATCGTTGCAGGTGCCACGATGTTGCATCAGCATGCCGTCATTGCAGAAGGCACCGAAGGACTGACCGGCTGAGCCGGTGGTCGTAATATGCACCGTGGCCGGCGCCAGATAGCGACGACCGCGATCGTCCTGCAGCACAGAGGGCATCGCCTGCAGTTGCTCTGCTGTCAGGGTATGATTCAGCATGCGCTCGATATCGATCGCCAACTGACCGCCCACGCTTTTATTGCGGTTGTTCAGGACGACGTCGTGACCTAACTGCAGCGATGTCTTGCCCGCTGTCACCAGTTGCTGGTTGAGTTCTTCCACCCAGCCATCATCCAGCTCAAAATCTTTTTCCAGATAAACCGGCTTGTCGATTTTCAGCTCTGGCACCACGGTGAGCATGGCGCGCAGATCCAGCTTGCCGACTTCCAGCGGGTGATCCATCAAATGGAGCAGGTCAGCGCGCCCACGGGCCTCACGCAGCGAGCGCAGGCCCATACGCGCCAGGATTTCGCGGACTTCGTGTGCCACATTCAGGAAATACTGTGCGAGCTGACGCGGATCGCCATCAAAGGCTTCAGCATTCGTGGTTAACCCTGCCGGGCATTTGACGTTACAGTTCTTCGCCATCACGCATTTCAGCATCATCAGCGCAGTCGTACCGAATTCAAAGCTGTCACCGCCCAGCAGCGCGGATTTCACCACGTCGCTGCCCGTCTGCTGTGCACCTGAACAGCGCAGCAGGACTTTGTCGCGCAGGCCGTTCGCACACAGCGCCTGATGGACTTCGGCAATGCCGATTTCCGCGACGCGACCGGTATATTTCAGACTGGTCACCGAGGCGGCGCCCGTACCGCCCGTGTTACCGGCGACGTTAATAACGTCAGCACCGGCTTTCGCTACGCCCACGGCAATGGTGCCAATCCCTTCAGAGGACACCAGCTTCACAATGACGCGAACACGCGCCGCTTTGCAGTCGTGAATCAACTGGGCCAAATCTTCGATAGAGTAGGTGTCGTGGTGCGGTGGTGGCGAGACCAGCTCAACGCCCGGTGTGCCGCCACGTGCCGCCGCGATTTCGACGGTGACTTTCGCCGCAGGCAACTGGCCACCTTCGCCAGGTTTTGCACCCTGACCAATTTTGATCTCCAGCTCTTCCAGCATCGGATCGGCCAGGTACGCCGCCCAGACGCCGAAACGACCTGACGCCAGCTGCTTGATACGGGACGCACGGATAGTGCCATGACGGGAATAGTGCTCGCCGCCTTCCCCGCAGTTGCTCATGCCGCCGACCATGTTGGTGCCATGTGCGACAGCTTCATGTGCCGGTGCCACCAGCGCGCCGTGACTCATCGCCCCGGAGGCAAAAGTACGAGTGATTTCACAGGCAGGCTGAATTTCGCTTAACGGCAGTGAGGGCAGCGCAGTAAAAATGCGCGACAGATAGTCGGCAGCTTTACCTACGGCGGTGATTTTCAGGCCGCCTGCGACCACGTCCGCCGATTCGATTTCGTCACTGAAGCGGGCTTTCAGAGCCCGTGACAGATTCAGCAGACGTTCGCTTTCCGGCTTCAGTCCGGCGATGGCATCGGTCAGCCGCAGCATAAAGGTGTTCGGGCTGCCTTCGATGGCCTCGCATTCCAGGCCGCGAGTAGCAAATCCGTTGTTGGTCAGCGAATAACGGCCCAGTTTACGGCGGAATTCCGCTTCGCTGTCGATATGCGTCAGATCGGCCGGGAAGGCCAGAATGTCACGCAGCGCAGCAGGGCGGCGTTTACGCTCTTCATACATCAGGCTGGAGAACTGACGGTAATCGGCTGTGATGGCAAAGTTATTCATCACGTCATCAGGAATGCGCTCAAAGCTGCTGTCCTTGAACGTGTCAGGCTTGATGCCAAACGCATTATCCAGACGGGCCAGCGTCATCAGACGAATGAAATTGTCCTCTTCGCGCGCTTTGTCCGCAAAGCGAATCGGCTCTTCCGTCATATCAATAAAGGTACGCACGGCAATGGTGCCGTAGGAGTGGCCTGCGCCCTCTGCGCGCTCTTTAAACAGCCCCAGTAATGGCACTTCTGATTCGCCCTGAATTTTCAGCGCGCTTTGATGCCAGTCCACTGCCATTTGCGCGATGGTGGCAAAGCCCGCGCCACCAACAGGCGTTTTGATATTCGGGAAATACTTCTTCAGCACCGGATCGTCAGTGTTAAGGAAGTTAGGTTCAAAGAACTCACCGCTACTGTAGCTTTCAACGGTACACAGGCCTACTTTACCCATGGTCTTCATCAGGGCCTTTTCGGCGGCTTTGGCATAGCGTTTAAAGGCTTTATTGCCTTCTTCACCTTCACCGAATTTCTCCTCGGCACGCATCTGTACGCCGAGCGGATAGACAGCAGAGGCACCAAAGCCCAGCGTCGCGGCAATGTGATGCGACGAGATAATCTGCCCACTCTCCACCACCAGGGACACGTCAAGACGTAATCCTTCCTGTACCAGGCGCTGGTTCACCGCAGAAACCACCAACAGCATGGGCAGGGCGGCATGGGTGGACGAGATGTGGCGGTCGGTCAGGACGGCTATCCCGCCCTGAGAACGCGCGAAATCCACGACCTGCTGAGCCAGATCGTCAATCGCCTTCTCCAGCGCAGTGGCGTTGGCCGTACGGCTGAGCAGGTCTTTGCCGGTGACAGGTTCGTACAGCATGTCAAAACGGGCATAAGGTGCGACGTTCTGTTCGCGCAGCTGTAGCATGTCCAGGTGCGTCAGAATAGGCGTCGGCACAATAATCTGACGGCCTTTACTGCGTCCCAGGTGCGGTTTGGCTCCCAGTGCCACGCGCAGCGTCATACCGTCCGCTTCACGGATGGAGTCCAGCGGTGGGTTAGTGACCTGTGCAAAACGCTGCGAAAAGTAGTGCGCCATGCCGCCTTCGTGATCGGACAGACCATTGATCGCGTTGCCGTAACCCATAGCAGAGATTTTCTCGGCCCCGGTGTTCAGCATCGGGTCCATCATGAATTTGAAGCTTTCCTGGTTATAGTAGTAAGCCACAAAGCGCTGATAGGTTTTCAGATCGCCGCGATAGCGCAGAGGCGACCCTTGTTTCTCAGCAGGGATGACAGGCAACTCCTTGAGATCGACGCGAGATTTGCCGAGCAGTGCAGCGTAATCTTTTTCCGCAGCCAGCTTTTCCAGCGCTTCATGCGTGGTATAGCTGCGTTTTTCGCGATGATCAAAATAGAGCATGCCGCCGGCTTCGATACGACCACGGCGCAGTACGCTTTCCGGGGGAAAGGCAATCTGGCCGGCTTCCGACATGGCACCAATATACTCGGCGGTTTCTACCGAACGCAGTGGACGAAGACCCAGACGGTCAAGACGTGCGCCAATCACTTCCCCATTACCAAAGATCAACGCCGCAGGGCCGTCGTTCTTCTCTTCATAAAGTGAGAAATATTCCAGCATGTCACGCACCGCCGGAGAGAGCGCGGTGTCATTTTCCCATGCAGGTGGCATCATCGACACCACGGCGGTAATTAAGTCGAGATCGTCTTCCATCAGGCGGCTGTGAATGCTCTGGTCAAGACGGGAACTGTCTGACTGACCTTTCGGGCGAACGATAGTTTTTCCACGCGCAGAGGCCAGCGCGGATTCAGCAATCCGGTTTTTACGATCGGTATTCAGCTCACCGTTATGGGCCATTAACCGGAAAGGTTGCGCCATAGTGGTGTGCGGATCGGTATTGGTTGAGAAGCGGGTATGGAAAAACAGCCCACGGACCTGATGATCGGGATCGGTCAGATCTTTGAAATAAGGAATGACCTCATTGGAATTCAGACGGGCTTTGAATACCTGGGTACGGGACGAAAGCGACAGCGGATACAAACCGCCAAACTCACTTTTCGTAAAGGCCTCTGCCTCAATCGCCAGCAGGGCGCGATAAATCCGTTTTTCAAAATCGTTCTGGTGGCTGACATCCTGAGGCGCAGCAAAAATCCATTGCACGATGGGCAACTGAAACTGGACAGCGGCCGGACGCGTCACGCTGTTATCCAGCGGCATTTCGCGTTTCATGATCACCGGCAGATTAAAATGACGCAGCGTCTCTTCTACCAGGCGCTCCGCATTGGCACGCAGTTCAGCATCTTTAGGAACGAAGAAGTTACCCACGCCAAAGCGACCGGCTTCCAGCGCCTGACCGGTAATTTTACGGAAAAAGTGCAGTGAAAGATCGACGTTGACACCCGCGCCATCACCCACGCCTTCAGCGGACATGCCACCACGGTGCGGAACCGTGCAGAGTGCACTGTGCGCCATACGCAGAATGTCGTGGGTCTGCTCGCCGTCCTTACGGGTAATGAAACCTACACCACAGCTGTCACTTCCTGCTGCTGGGTTATATAAGCCATAGGATTCAGGTTTTTTAGTGGACATTGAGGGTCTCCTTAAACTGCTTTTGACATTACCTGCATTGTTTCAGGCACTGAGCTTTGTTAAACACTCTTCCCAGCGCGCATTCTTTTATTCCCGCGCCTGACAGCCTGCGCGATTTCGTTTTACGCACTTTTCATCGGCAGGAGGATAAGTCCGTGGATGTGTAGCGCGTGGTGTTTCCGTTCTCGAAAGGAGATGACTCAAACCATGCGGGCGTCATGTTGCATAGATATGCCGTGACGCTTGCCCATCATGAAAGCTTTCAGCGGAATTCCAACTTATCGGGAAAGCGAATCAAGGTCAAATAGCGAGCCTGACACAGTTTAATCACGTCTTTATGTCGATAACCAAATGAATTTATTATGCTTTTGTGTCTAAAATGTGTCAGTTTTTCATTAAGCGGCAGAGAGGGAAATGTGAACTCTATCACTGTGCCAGTGGCGTGAAATCGCTGAAGTATGCTGGCGACAGGGTACTAAACAGCATCAAATGCTGCTACAGGCAGTGGAAGCGCAGGATGTATCTGTTTTTCTTATAGCAGCAAATTTGAATCAATAAGGGGCATGTGATTAGTAAAATTAATCAGGTCGCGCTGCTTAAAACTTCGAATAATGTGAATGGCTATGCATGAAAAACAGGGCGTCGTGACAATAAAGCCTTGTCAGACGGAAAAGAAGAGGTTGGATACGCGCGCCTGTTTAGCAGACGGCCCTACAGATTCATTGAGTTAGCACAATTAGTCAAGGGTTTTAGCAATAATGGGGCAAACGTCGGCGAAGCAACGGCGTTTTGCACCATATAAGTGCATGACGGTCGCGATCTCGCCGGATGCACTAAGACGACGGTGACGTAAATACGCTATCATGTGGCTGTTCTCACCCAGGGAGTGTTTATGAAACAGATTCGCCTGCTGGCGCAATATTATGTTGATTTAATGGTCAAGCTTGGCCTGATCCGTTTTTCGCTGCTGCTGGCGTCTGCACTGGTCGTGCTGGCCATGATTGTGCAGATGGCGGTGACCATGGTACTGCGTGGCCATGTCGAAAGTATTGATATGGTGCGATCGGTCTTTTTCGGTCTGTTGATCACGCCCTGGGCGGTTTATTTTCTTTCCGTGGTGGTCGATCAGCTGGAAGAGTCACGCCAGCGTCTTGCCAGGCTGGTGGATAAGCTGGAAGAAATGCGTACGCGCGATCTTGAGCTGAATCAGCAGATGAAAGAGACCATTTCCCGACTCAATCAGGAAATTGCCGATCGTAAAAAAGCGGAGCAGGCACGTGAGCAGGTCATGGCTAAGCTACGCGAAGAGGTGGCGCGGCGCGAGCAGGCGCAAATAGAGCTGGAACAACAGTCGTCTTTCCTGCGCTCTTTTCTGGATGCATCACCAGATCTGGTCTTTTATCGCAATATCGACAAGCAGTTCTCAGGCTGTAACCGCGCCATGGAGCTGCTGACTGGTAAAAGTGAAAAACAGCTTATCGGGCTCACGCCACATGATATTTATGACAATGACACGGCGACTAAAGTGTTGGAAACCGATGAAAAAGTCTTTCGTCATAACGTCTCGCTCACCTATGAGCAGTGGCTGCAGTATCCCGATGGGCGGAAAGCCTGTTTTGAAATTCGTAAAGTGCCTTATTATGACCGGGTCGGTAAGCGCAGCGGCCTGATGGGCTTTGGCCGCGATATAACCGAACGTAAACGCTATCAGGACGCGCTGGAGAACGCGAGCCGGGAAAAGACCACCTTTATCTCTACGATCAGCCACGAGCTTCGTACGCCGCTTAACGGCATTGTCGGTCTGAGCCGCATTTTGCTGGATACCGATCTGAATCAGGAGCAGCTCAAGTACCTGAAAACCATCCATGTCTCTGCCATCACCCTGGGCAATATCTTTAACGACGTCATCGAAGTGGACAAAATCGAGCGACGCAAGGTACAGCTGGACAACCAGCCGCTGGATTTCACCAGTTTCCTGGCCGATCTGGAGAATCTCTCTGGCTTGCTGGCGCAGCCAAAAGGCCTGAAGTTTGTCATGGCCCCGCAGTTACCGCTGCCCCATAAAATCTCAACGGATGGTACACGACTACGGCAGATCCTGTGGAACCTGATCGGCAATGCCGTGAAGTTTACTCAGCAGGGTGAAATCATCGTGCGTATTGCCTATGAACAGGATGAAACGCTGCGCTTTGAGGTACAGGATTCCGGGCAGGGCATTCGCGAGGAAGAGCAGGACAAAATTTTTGCCATGTATTATCAGGTTACCGATCAGCATGGCGGCAAACCAGCAACCGGAACCGGTATCGGCCTGGCGGTCTCCCGCCGTCTGGCGCAGGCGATGGGCGGGGATATCAGCGTCAGTAGTGCACCGGGCCAGGGCTCCTGTTTTACCGTGGTGATTAAAGCGCCGCGTATTGCCGAGGAAGTAGAAGATGAAGGCGTTGACGATACGCTGCCGCTTCCGGCCCTGCACGTGCTGTTGGTGGAAGACATTGAGCTGAACGTCATTGTGGCACGCTCGGTTCTGGAAAAACTGGGATGCAGCGTTGACGTTGCCATGACGGGGCAAGCAGCGCTTGAGATGTTTGACCCGCTGGAGTTCGATTTGGTGCTACTGGATATTCAGTTACCGGATATGACCGGCATGGACGTGTCGCGTGCCATTCGTCAACGGTATCCTGATGCGCATTTGCCGCCGCTGGTTGCCTTAACCGCCAACGTATTGAAAGATAAAAAAGAGTATTTTGATGCGGGCATGGACGATGTGCTCAGTAAACCGCTTGCCGTACCTGCGTTAACGGCCATCATCAAAAAGTTTTGGGATGACCAACCCGGAAACGATGATCAGGCCGTTATGACGCCGGGCAGTCGTCAGTCCGATACCTTGCTGGACATTCCAATGCTTGAACAGTATCTGGAGCTGGTGGGACCCGGTCTGATTACGCAAAGCCTGACCATCTTCGAACAGATGATGCCGGGCTACCTGGAGGTACTGGACTCCAACCTGATGGCACGCGACGAAAAAGGCATTGCTGAAGAGGGCCACAAAATCAAAGGTGCCGCAGGGTCCGTTGGCTTACAGCATCTTCAACAGATCGCGAAACAAATTCAAAGCCCAGAATTACCGGCCTGGTGGGATAACGTGGGCGAATGGGTGGAAGAGCTGAAGCGTGAATGGCGGCACGATGTGCAGATATTGCGCGAGTGGGTGGCTGAGAAACAGCGGTGATCCAAAAAAAATGACCCCAGCCGAGGCCGGGGTGCGCTAATACTGCGCCAACACCAGGGAAAAAGTCGCTGCTGCTATGCTTAGTGTTTTTCAAGGCAACAACGGGTATTGGTTAACACATGCAACACCTTATCAAATTCGAATTAGCTTGTGACAAGATTCATTAAAATTTGTGATGTTGAACAGCGTTTAAATACAGGAAACATTAATTTGCCAACATAGTCAAGAAAGGAATCAATTTTACCGTTACATTGGTTGTTTTTTGAACAAAAGTTCTGTTTTTTGTACGGGTTTAACCCAAATTTGTTAACAAAGCCTGTGTTAAGCCTCTTAACACAAATGATTCGTCACTGATGCGAACTAAATTGGCTATAAGCTTATGATAATAAAGAATAATAAAAGGATTGGGTCAGGAAGGTCCAAAACGTTTCGGAAAACGTCATCCGCCCTGGCGCTTAAAAGGTTTTATCAATAGAAAAGTTTGTAATGTTTGGAGAAACATATTAATAAAAAAACATGCATTGCGGTTAAGAAATGCCATAAGTACGTTAATGCCTGCCGCATTGCTGCAACCTGTGTTCAGGCGCGCCCGAAATAAAATATAAGTTTTATGAAACATTGATGGCTGCAATTATCACGAATTAGTCTCATCGCTCTGCAAGGAATGGTGTGAGACTTCGTAAATGGAACCGATTCCTTTTTAAGGGAACTTATTGAACTCATTCATACTATTGTTGCATCGCAGATGCATTTTCTTTGCCATATCATAAAGGTGACAGGCCCGGACGGCGAATTTTTCAGGAACGCTTTTTATCATCAGGGGTGATTACACCTGAAATTAATTAAAAAACGACATAATGATGAGACGATTGTATGAGTAAGCATAAAGGGAAGCTTTGGCAGGGTGTAAAGCGCATTGTGCTGCGCATTCTGCTGATTTGGGCAGGGCTGTGGCTGGCAGGTATTTTACTTTTTTCCTTTCTCCCGGTGCCTTTCTCTGCCGTGATGGCTGAACGCCAGATCGGTGCCTGGCTGCGTGGCGATTTCAGCTATGTCTCACATTCGGATTGGGTGGGGACACAGGCGATGTCGCCCTGGATAAGGCTGGCCGTTATCGCGTCGGAAGATCAAAACTTTCCTCACCACTGGGGCTTTGATGTGGCAGCCATTCAGTCTGTACTGGACAGCGATGATAACCGGATGCGCGGTGCGTCAACGCTGTCACAGCAAACGGCTAAAAATCTGTTTTTGTGGGATGGACGTAGCTGGATGCGTAAAGGACTGGAAGCGGGTCTGACGGTCGGCCTGGAAACCGTTTGGACTAAACGCCGTATCTTAACGGTTTACCTGAATATCGCGGAGTTTGGTAAAGGGACCTTTGGTGTTGAGGCGGCGTCCCGGCGTTTTTTCAACAAGCCTGCCAGTCGCTTAACCATGTCAGAAGCGGCGTTACTGGCGGCCGTTTTACCTAACCCGCTGCGCTTTCGTGCCGACGCGCCGTCAGGCTATGTGCGTCAGCGCCAGCAATGGATACTCCGACAGATGCGCCAACTGGGAGGAGAGGGCTTCCTGCAGCGCAATCATCTGGACTGACGTTACTCTTCGTCGAAACCGGCTTCGAAGAGTTCAATGACGGCGGCCAGCGCGTCAGTTTCCTGGGGGCCGCTGGCTTCGATCTCAATATGGCCGCCCTTGGCGGAATCCAGCATCAGCAACGCGATAACGCTGCTGGCTTCGGCTTCTGTGCCGGCCTCGTTGCGTAACAGCACTTCGGCATCGAAACTTTGCACCAGTTCAAACAGCTTCATGGCGGGGCGTGCATGCATGCCCAGCTTGTTTCTGATTTCCACGGTTTGCTTAACGGTCATGATTTACGTTTTTCCAGTGTGCGATGACGGGACTGTACATTTTTACCCCGGGAGCGGAAATAATCAGCGAGCTGTTCTGCAATATACACCGAGCGGTGTTTGCCACCGGTGCAACCAATCGCCACGGTGAGATAGCTGCGGTTGTTCGTTTCCAGCATGGGCAGCCAGAGTTCCAGATAACTGCGTGTCTGATAAATGAAGTTATGGACTTCGGTATGACGATCCAGAAAAGCCGCGACGGGACGATCCAGCCCCGTCATCGGGCGCAGTTTGGGATCCCAGTGTGGATTGGGCAGGAAACGCACGTCAAAGACGTAGTCCGCATCAATGGGAATACCATGTTTGAAGCCAAACGACTCAAACACCATAGTCAGCTCCCGCTCGCGTTTACCCAGTAAGCGGGTACGCAACATCTCAGCCAGTTCATGCACCGACATCTCTGACGTATCAATGATCAAATCGGCACGCGAGCGCAGCGGCTCGAGCAGGTCACTCTCTTCATCAATCGCGCTTTCCAGCGACAGATTTTTGCTGGACAGGGGATGGAGGCGACGCGTATCACTGTAACGGCGGATCAGCGTATTGCGGTCGGCATCAAGAAACAGCAACTGGGGCGAGAATCCGGAAGGCAGATTATTCAGCGCGGTTTCAAAAATTTCAGGCGACTCAGGCATGTTACGCACATCGATACTCACCGCCGCTGAGATATTGCGCTCAACCAGTGATTCTGCCAGCTGAGGCAACAACACGACCGGCAGGTTATCCACGCAGTAAAAACCCATGTCTTCCAGTGCGCGCAGCGCCACTGATTTTCCTGAGCCTGACCGACCGCTGACGATCATCAGCACCATGACCTTCTCTCCCGTTTTAAAGCCGGCTCACGCCGGTAAATCACGCGCTTTATTGCTCTGTTTGTTCTTCGGTAATGATGGCATACAGCTCTTCATCGCTCTGCGCAGCACGCAGACGGCGGCAAACCGTTTTATCCGCCAGCCGTTTGGCGACTAACGACAGTGTATGTAAGTGAGTTTTACACTGGTCCGCGGGCACGAGGAGCGCAAAAAGGAGATCGACAGGCTGATTATCCACGGCATCAAATGCGATGGGTTGCTCAAGGCTGATAAAGACACCGACGGCACGTAACGTATCCTCCTCCAGCTTGCCATGCGGAATAGCAATACCGTTGCCAATACCGGTACTTCCCATGCGCTCGCGGGTCAGTATCGCTTCAAACAGCGTTTGATGCGGCAGGTTGAGCTGCTTAGCGGCCAGTTCACTGATAATTTCCAGCGCCCGTTTTTTGCTTTGGCAGTGTACGCTGCTGCGGGTGCAGTCTGGCGAAAGCACTGTGCTCAGTTCCAGTGTTAAATCATTGTTCATTTTCGTTTCACTTGCGAGTTCACTTAGCCAGTAAACCGGTACGCGGTAATCACGTAGCGGAATCATGGCGCTGGCACAGATGACAAAACGGGGCGGTTAATCCGCCCCATCCTTTCAGCTCTGCGCGCCCGGCGCGCCTGCCAGCGTGAAGGTTAGTGTTTTTTTAACTTGTCTTTATATTTGGTCAGTTGACGGGCCAGCTTGTCAATCAGCCCGTCAATTGCCGCATACATATCTTCCGCTTCCGATGTGGCGTGCAGCTCGCCCCCGTTCACGTGCAATGTGGCATCAGCAACCTGTGTCACCTTCTCAACGTTCAGGACAACATATACCTGGTTGATATGATCAAAGTAGTGTTCCAGTTTGGCAAATTTCGCCGTGACGAATTCACGCAGTGGCTCGGTGATTTCAACATTTTGCCCGGTAAGGTTCAGCTGCATAGGTCTTCCTTCTCTCTGTTAAACCAACTGCTTACGTTGGTTTGAAGGCGGTATGGACAAAGACTCTCGATATTTTGCAACGGTACGACGTGCCACTATGATCCCTTGATCAGATAACATGGAGGTCAGTTTACTGTCACTCAAGGGCTTAGCGGGATTTTCCGCCGAGATTAATTTTTTTACCAGTGCCCGTATCGCAGTAGATGAGGCTTCGCCTCCTCCTTCAGTATTAACATGACTGGAGAAAAAATACTTCAGTTCAAAAATGCCACGCGGGCTGTGAAGATATTTTTGCGTGGTGACGCGGGAAATCGTGGATTCATGCATATCCACCGCCTGGGCAATATCGGCCAGCACCATCGGACGCATAAACTCTTCGCCCTGCTCAAAAAAGGCCTGTTGCTGTTCAACAATGCAGCGTGAGACTTTTAACAGCGTCTCATTGCGACTTTCCAGACTTTTGATCAGCCAGCGCGCCTCCTGCAAATTACTGCGGATAAACTGACTGTCACTGTCATTACGCGCAGCACCGCCCATGGCGGCATAGTGCTGGTTGATTTTAAGCCGCGGCAGACTGTCGGTATTGAGTTCTACCGTCCAGCGCGTCGCAATTTTACGGACCAGCACATCAGGAATAACGTATTCAGGTTCGCCAGTATTGATCGACTGGCCCGGACGTGGATCGAGCGACTGAATCAGCAGCATTGCCTCTTTCAGTACGTCTTCCTTTAAACGCGTGACGCGCATCAGGCTGCGGAAATCATGGTTGGCCAGCAGATCCAGATGATGGCTGACGATCAGGCGGGCTTCAGAGAGCGTTGGCGTTTCAGGCGCATACTGCGACAACTGTACCAGCAGGCAATCACGCAAATCACGTGCACCTACGCCGATCGGATCAAAATGTTGAATGCGCTTTAAAACGGCCTCAACTTCGTCCATTTCCAGCTCATCGTCGCCGATACTGTCGAGAATGTCTTCAAGCGAAACGGTAAGGTAACCCGTATCGTCAATGGCATCGACGATAGACGTTGCGATCGCCCGATCGGTATCGCTAAACGGCGTCAGCTCAACCTGCCACATCAGATAATCTTGCAGCGACTGGGTGGTTTCGCCCTGGTAGATGGGCAGTTCGTCATCCTGATAGTCCGTACCGGTTCCTGATGGCGTTCCCGCGGTATAGATTTCATCCCAGGTCGCGTCGAGCGGCAGCTCTTCGGGCATATCCTTTTGTTCCAGCGCTTCACGCGTATCAAGTCCCGCTTCGCCTTCCTGATACTCTTTTGCGTCTATTTCTTCATGCTGTTCAGTCTGTTCAAGCAGGGGATTACTTTCCAGGGCCAGCTGTAGCTCTTGCTGAAGTTCAAGCGTAGAAAGCTGCAACAGACGTATCGCCTGTTGCAGTTGTGGGGTCATCGCCAGTTGCTGGCTGAGCCGGAGTTGTAAACCTTGCTTCATAGACAGGATGAATATTCCCGGGTAACCATCAGTATTAACGACACCTTATCAGAGTCTGAACTCTTCACCCAAATAAACACGTTTAACCTGCTCATCTGCAAGGACTTCATTCGGCGTACCGTGAGCAATCAGGTTGCCCTGGCTGACAATATAGGCCCGTTCACAGACCGCCAGCGTTTCACGCACGTTGTGGTCAGTGATTAACACGCCAAGCCCACTGTCGCGCAGATGTTCAATAATCTTTTTGATATCAATAACGGAAATCGGGTCAACACCGGCAAAAGGCTCATCCAGCAGAATGAATTTGGGATTTGCGGCCAGCGCACGGGCAATTTCCACACGGCGACGTTCACCGCCCGACAGTGACTGTCCCATATTGTCGCGCAGATGTGCAATATGGAACTCATCCATGAGCTCATTCGCCCGATCCTGTCGCTGTTCTTCGGTTAAATCATCACGAATTTGCAGCACGGCCATCAGGTTGTCGTAAACGCTCAGACGCCGGAAGATTGACGCTTCCTGGGGCAGGTAGCCGATACCGCGACGCGCACGCGCGTGGAGCGGCAGAATACTGATGTCTTCATCGTCGATGACAATGCGGCCCGCATCGCGCGGAACAATCCCGACCACCATATAGAAGGTGGTGGTTTTACCGGCACCGTTTGGGCCGAGCAGGCCGACGATTTCACCGGATTTTACCTGCAGACTGACGTCTTCAACCACGCGACGGCCTTTGTACGCCTTCGCCAGGTTCTCTGCGATTAATGTGGCCATAGTGATCAGTTACTCTTTTTTTCGCTATTGGTTGACGCGGGCTTGTCCTGCAACTGCGACGGCACCAGAACTGTGGTCACGCGCTTGCTCTGGCCCTGGCTGTAAGCCTGCATTTTTTGCTCTTTGACCAGGTAAGTAATGCGGTCGCCTTTAATATTGCTGTCCAACTGCTCAATGTACGCATTGCCCGTCAGCTCAACAAAGTCATTAGCAAGCTCGTAATGCAGTTTGGACGCGTGTCCCTGTACCGGTTTACCGTTGTCCTGCATCTGATAGAAGGTCGCCGGATTGCCGTAGGCATCAACGATAGTTTTTTTGCTGTCGCCGCCCGGACGGGTCACCACGACTTTATCTGCCGTAATCTTGATCGACCCCTGAGTTACGACCACATTACCGGTAAAGGTCGCGACGTTGCCTTGCAGGTCCAGCGACTGATTTTCAGAGTCGATATTAACGGGTTTGTCCGAGTCACCGGTCAGCGCCAGCGCCGGCAGGCTGGCTGCAAGCAGCAGGCTGGCCAGTAAAAACTTAATGCTGTTTTTGTTCATTTTGAATTTCATAAGAGGTTTTGACCTTTTCGAGTAACTCGGCTTGCTTTGTCCGTAAATTTCCACGCATTTTCATGCCGGTAGAGTTAAAACTGCGGCCATATAACGTCACCTGATCGTCCGAGGCGACGTCCTGAGTGACAAGATTGACCTGAGCGTTATCCGTTTTGATGCGCTCCAGTTCAGAATCTGGCGCCAGCGCATTCAGCTCAACATGACCATATAAATACAGCATACGATCTTTAGTGAGCTTTGCTTTATCTGAACGTACCGTCCAGGTCGGCATTTTATTCTCGTCGTAGGTTGTCATGACCGGATTATCAAACCAGCTGGTTCCCGTATTTTCGAAATACGTAACTTTGTCCGAGATCAGCTTATAAGCCAGGCCACCCTGAGGGTTGTAGACTAAGGTATGCGAATTGGCACTGGTGTAGGTTGGCGTTTGATCATTATTCATTACCGGTGCGCCATCGTCGCTGTCCCGGTTAGTGAAATTCCAGCCAATGAGCACCAGCGCAATCAAGGCCAGCCCCAACGTTATCCAACGCCTGCTTTTACTCATACTGATTGCCCTTTGGCATCCTCAAATTTATTTTGCGCCATCAAAATGAGATCGCACAGTTCACGCACTGCGCCGCGCCCACCGGCGATACGTGTGACGTAACGCGCTCGTGCTAACAGCAGCGGGTGCGCATCGGCCACCGCTACGCTGAGCCCTACTTTTGCCATAACTGGCCAGTCGATCAGATCGTCACCAATATAAGCCACCTGCTCGTCAGAGAGCGACAGTGTATCCAGAAGTTCGCGATAGGCCAAAAGCTTATCTGATTGCCCCTGATAAAGATGGCGAATCCCCAGCGTTTTGCAGCGGTCTTCCAGTAACCGGGCCGTGCGACCGGTAATAATAGCCACTTCAATGTCCGAGGTCAGCAGGCAACGAATGCCGTAACCGTCGCGCACATTAAAGGTTTTCAGTTCTTCTCCACTGTTACCCATGTAGATCAGGCCATCAGACATCACGCCGTCCACATCGCAAATCAGCAGGCGAATGTGCCCGGCACGGGCCATAATGTCGGCACTGACCGGGCCGTAACATGTTTCTATAGCGGCAATCTCAGACTGCATTGTGTCTTCCTGTTTACACTACGCCTGCGCGCAGCATGTCATGCATATGTACCACACCCAGCAGATGGTCGTCATCGGCTACCAGCAGGGAGGTAATGTTTTTGGTTTGCATTAAATTCAGCGCATCGACGGCCAGCACGTTCGGACGTACGCGGATGCCGCCACGCGTCATGACTTCTGCAATGGTCGCTTTTTGAAAATCGATGCCCATGTCAAAGATGCGGCGCAGGTCACCATCGGTAAAAACGCCTTCAATCTTCATCAAATCGTCAACAATCACGGTCAGGCCCAGATTTTTACGGGTTATCTCCAGCAACGCATCCCGCAATGATGCATCCCGCGTGACGTGCGGTAACTCATCACCGCTGTGCATGATGTCGCTCACGTGCAGCAGCAGTTTACGGCCCAGCGCACCGCCCGGATGCGACAGCGCGAAATCTTCAGGCGTGAAGCCGCGTGCCTCCAGCAGGGAGACCGCCAGTGCATCGCCCATTACCAAAGCTGCGGTGGTACTGGTTGTAGGGGCCAGGCCCATTGGACAGGCTTCCTGCGGCACCTTGACGCAAAGATGAATATCGGCGGCCCGGGCCATGGCGCTTTCAGGTCGACTGGTCAGACAGATCAGTTTAATCTGCTGGCGTTTCACCACCGGAATCAGCGCCAGAATCTCGCTGGATTCGCCGCTATTGGAAATGGCAAGCACCACGTCGTCTTTACCCACCATTCCCAGGTCGCCGTGGCTGGCTTCCGCTGGATGCACAAAGAAAGCCGGCGTGCCGGTGCTGGCAAAGGTCGCCGCCATTTTTTTACCAATATGACCTGACTTGCCCATCCCCATAACCACCACTTTTCCCTTACAGGCATAAATCATGGCGCAGGCGTCGGAAAAAGCCTCGTTGATATACTGGTCAAGCTGCTCAAGGCCTTCGCGCTCAATGCGCAGAACCGTTTTACCGGCTCGCTGAAAATCAAACTCTACCGTTGGTTGCTGATGTGACATGGCAAATCTGTCCTTTTTAGCCGCCCATAAACGCTGGCTGTAGCCACAGCAACGTTACCCAGACGAAGAAACCACAGAGTAAAAGCGTCCCCGCCGTACGGCCAATGCGTCGGTGGCGCAACAGACAAAGCATGGCGAACAGTACGCTTACGCCAAGCATTATCCAGTAATCGCGTGCAAAAGCGTGATAATCGACGCTGCCGGGGTGAATCAGTGCCGGCAGGCCCAACACGATAGCGAGGTTATAAATATTGGCCCCAATCAGGTTGCCAATCGCAATATCATCTTCGCCTTTCAACGCACCGGCGATGACCGTAGCCAGCTCCGGCAGACTGGTGCCGACGGCGATAAGCGTCAGCCCCATAACCAGTTCACTCACGCCAAAGTAGTCGGCAAAGACCGTCGCATTATCAATCACCATGTGTGTCGACATGGGCAGGATAATCAGGGCGACAGCCAGCCAGAGAAAGGCCACGGTGTTACCCGTCTCTTCGCGTGGCAGCTCAGCCAGTTGTTCACGCGTCAGCGTATCGTTATTGTCATTTTCTGCTTTACGCGCGATGCGAATAGTCACAATCAGATAAATCGCGGCGATGGCAATCAGGGCGATACCGTCCAGTCGACTAAGATAGTTATCAAACAGCGTAATACCGCTCAGTAATGAGACCAGCACCATCAGCGGCAGTTCACGGCGAATTAAGTTGGAATGGATACTGAGCGGATGCAACAGCGCCGCGCCGCCGAGAATCAAAAGTATATTGGTGATGTTCGAACCAAGCGCGGTGCCCACCGCCAGATCCATTTGGCCATACTGCGCAGCGGAGAAGGAAAGGATGATCTCCGGAAGCGAGGTACCGATACTGACGACGGTCATGCCGATGATTAACGGTGGGATCCCGAACGATCGGCAAAGTATTGCAGCACTAAACACCAGACGATCGGCACCATAAGCCAGTAAAAGCAGTCCGATAATCAGCAGTGCGGTTGCGACGAACATGAAAAATCCTTGCTTAAAACCCCTGTTGGCTTGCCTTCAGGTTCGATGTGACAAAACAGGCGCTGATTTTGACCGTCCGAGCGACAAAAGTAAATTTTATGACCGTTTTCGCCAAATCTTTGCATTAAGTTTCTGTAAAGCTATCGTGCGTTTAACCTTAACAGGCTACCATCGTACCCTATGTTTACGCCCGATCCGTAATAGAGGTGATAATGATCCAACAAAAAACGAACCTGGTTGAGGTTCGTGGCGTGAGTTTCTCACGTGGCGATCGCAAAATTTTCGACGATATTTCCCTTACGGTACCCAAAGGCAAAGTGACGGCGATCATGGGGCCGTCAGGGATCGGGAAAACAACGCTGCTGCGCTTGATTGGCGGGCAACTTCAGCCTGACAGCGGCGAGATCTGGTTCCGGGACGAGAACATTCCGACATTGTCGCGCACCCGATTGTATGAAGCGCGTAAAAAGATGAGCATGCTGTTTCAGTCCGGTGCACTTTTTACCGATTTAACCGTCTACGAAAATGTGGCCTGGCCGCTTCGTGAACACACACGGTTGCCGGCGGCGCTTCTGCACAGCACCGTCATGATGAAGCTGGAAGCCGTGGGGTTACGGGGTGCCGCGCAGTTGAAACCTGCGGAGCTTTCGGGCGGAATGGCGCGCAGGGTGGCCCTGGCTCGGGCTATTGCCCTGGAGCCCGAGTTAATTATGTTCGATGAGCCGTTTGTGGGTCAGGATCCTATTACCATGGGCGTACTGGTTAAACTGATTGATGAGCTTAACCATGCACTGGGACTGACATGCATTGTGGTGTCGCATGACGTGCCTGAAGTGTTAAGTATTGCCGATTATGCTTATATCGTGGCGGGACAAAAAATTATCGCGCACGGGACCACGCCCGATTTGCGTGCCAACAATGACCCACGCGTGCGCCAGTTTATCGACGGCATTGCGGACGGGCCCGTACCGTTTCGTTTTCCGGCGGGCGATTATTTGGCCGATTTAACCGGGTCAGGGAGAAGCTAAGCTGATGTTGTTAAAAGCACTGGCGTCATTAGGACGTCGGGGGATTGGAACCTGCGCCAGCTTTGGGCGTGCCGGATTGATGCTTTTTCATGCGCTGGTCGGTAAACCCGCGTTTCGCAAACACTTCCCGCTGTTAGTCAAACAACTCTACAGCATTGGCGTCCTGTCTTTGGTGATCATTGTGGTCTCCGGGTTATTTATCGGCATGGTGCTGGGGTTGCAGGGCTATCTGGTATTAAACACCTATGGTGCAGAAACCAGCCTGGGCATGTTGGTGGCACTGTCATTGCTACGTGAACTGGGGCCGGTTGTCACAGCCCTGCTGTTTGCAGGTCGGGCAGGGTCGGCGTTAACGGCTGAGATTGGGCTGATGAAGGCCACGGAACAGCTGTCCAGCATGGAGATGATGGCGGTCGATCCTCTGCGCCGTGTTGTCTCACCACGTTTTTGGGCAGGCTTTATCAGCATGCCGCTGCTGGCACTCATCTTCACCGCCGTAGGGATTACCGGCGGCGCGCTGGTGGGCGTGAGCTGGAAAGGTATTGACCCTGGCTTCTTCTGGTCGGCGATGCAAAATGCCGTCGATTTTCGTAGCGATGTGGTTAACTGCATTATTAAAAGCGCCGTTTTTGCCGTCACGGTTACCTGGATCGCGCTGTTTAATGGTTACGATGCGATTCCGACCTCTGAAGGTATTAGTCGCGCCACGACGCGCACCGTGGTGCATGCATCACTGGCGGTCCTCGGTTTAGATTTTGTGCTGACAGCACTGATGTTTGGGAATTGATGCGATGCAAAGCAAAAAAAGCGAAATTTGGGTTGGCGTTTTTATGATCATGGCACTGTTAGCGGTGCTGTTCCTTTGCCTGCGCGTGGCGGATCTTAAATCGCTGGGGACAGAACCCACCTGGAAGCTGTATGCCACCTTCGATAATATCGGCGGCCTGAAAGTCAGTTCGCCTGTTAAAATTGGTGGTGTCGTGATTGGTCGGGTGACAGATATTTCACTTGAACCGAAAACATTACTGCCACGCGTCACGATGGATATCAGCGACAAGTATGCCAACCAGATTCCGGACACCAGTTCGCTGGCCATCCGTACTCAGGGCTTGCTGGGCGAGCAGTTTCTGTCGTTAAACGTTGGCTTTGACGATCCTGAGCTGGGCTCGGCGATGTTAAACGATGGTGGCACGATACGCGATACCAAGTCGGCGATGGTACTGGAGGACCTGATAGGCCAGTTCCTGTATAAAAGCGGCGACAACAAAGGTAACAAGCAAACCGGTGACAGTAAGGATGCGCAGGGTGGCGATACTGCCGCTCCCGCAGCCGCTCAACCTTAACAGAGGGATAACATGATGTTTAAACGTTTTCTGATGATTGCCATGCTGGCGATCGCGCCATTGGCGGCGACAGCAGCCGATCAAAGCAATCCTTATACGTTGATGAATGAAGCGGCTAATAAAACTTTTACCCGCCTGAAAAGCGAGCAGGCGAAAATCAAGCAGGATCCCAACTACCTGCGTGATATCGTCCGCCAGGAGCTGCTGCCTTATGTGCAGATTAAATATGCGGGGGCGTTAGTCCTGGGCCGTTTCTATCGGGAAGCCACACCGGCACAGCGCGAAGCCTATTTTAAGGCTTTTGGTGATTATCTGGCTCAGGCCTATGGCCAGGCGTTAGCGCTTTATCACGGTCAGACTTACCAGATCGAACCTGCGAAACCGCTGGGCAATGCCAATATTGTCGCCATCCGTGTGACGATCATCGATCCTCAGGGCCGTCCGCCAGTGCGCCTGGATTTCCAGTGGCGTAAAAACAGCCAGACCGGTAACTGGCAGGCGTTCGATATGATCGCAGAAGGGGTCAGCATGATCACCACGAAACAAAATGAGTGGGGCGATCTGTTACGTACGAAAGGGATTGATGCATTGACTGCGCAACTTGAAGCGTCAGCGAAACAGCCAATCACACTGGATCAAAACAAATAATGCAGCCCTCACTGCACTGGAGCCGCGAGGCGAACACGCTACGGCTGGAAGGTGAGCTGGATCGTGACACGCTGCTGGATCTCTGGGAGCAGCGTGAAACGTTGATTAGCGGGGCGACGCTGATCGACGTTTCAGCTCTGGAACGTGTGGATACCTCAGGCCTGGCGCTGTTGGTCCACCTGCGGGAAATCGTCTCGCAGCAGGGCGGCGCGCTGCAGTTTGTTGGCATCGGTGACAAACTGCAGTCGTTGATCACCCTTTACAACCTGCAACAAATTATTGTTTCTGCGGATTAAAGCGCCTGTATTCGCCTTCTCAGCCTTAGCCCCGGTCGCCGACAGGGGCTTTTGCGTATTTAAGAATCAGGCACTTTCCTCTACTATGTCAGCCTTATTATTATTAAGTGAAGTTAAGAGCAATGGAAAACAGTGAAATTCAGGCTGTGCTGATGGCAGCACTGCCTTTAGAAGAAGTTCATGTCATGAGCAACGATGGCAGCCATTTCCAGGTGATCGCCGTGGGCGAACTGTTTGGTGAGTTAAGCCGCGTTAAGAAACAGCAGGCTGTTTATGCGCCGCTGATGGAATTCATTGCGGATAACCGCATTCATGCGGTATCCATCAAAACCTACACGCCTGCAGAGTGGGCGCGTGACCGTAAACTGAACGGTTTCTGATCCCCGCAAGGGCTGCGCCACCTGCGCGACCGTTTAATAGCCAGTTAATTGAGAACCGTGTTAATGGATAAATTTCGTGTGCAAGGCCCCACCCGTTTAAGTGGTGAAGTCACCATTTCCGGGGCGAAGAACGCCGCACTGCCAATTCTGTTTGCAGCTTTACTGGCCGAAGAGCCGGTTGAGATTACGAATGTGCCGAAGCTGCGTGACATCGACACCACTATGAAGCTGTTAACCCAGTTAGGTGCGAAGGTTGAGCGCAACGGTTCCGTTCACGTCGATGCCAGCGGCGTAGACGTTTTTTGTGCACCCTATGACCTTGTGAAAACCATGCGTGCCTCTATTTGGGCGCTTGGTCCGTTAGTGGCCCGTTTCGGTCAGGGCGAAGTCTCACTGCCTGGCGGTTGCGCCATCGGTGCGCGCCCGGTAGACCTGCATATCTCGGGTCTTGAGCAGTTGGGTGCCGAGATTAAGCTGGAAGAAGGCTATGTAAAAGCCTCAGTTAACGGTCGCCTGAAAGGGGCGCTGATCGTGATGGATAAAGTCAGCGTAGGCGCGACGGTGACCATTATGAGTGCCGCGACGCTGGCAACCGGGACCACGGTGATTGAGAACGCGGCGCGTGAACCTGAAATCGTGGATACCGCCAATTTCCTTAATACGCTGGGTGCAAAAATTTCGGGCGCAGGCACGGATAAAATCACCATTGAAGGCGTTGAGCGTCTGGGCGGTGGGGTTTATCGCGTCCTGCCAGACCGTATTGAGACCGGCACCTTCCTGGTGGCGGCTGCTATTTCGGGGGGGAAAGTGCTGTGCCGCAATGCGCAGCCTGACACTCTGGACGCAGTGCTGGCGAAACTGCGTGATGCCGGTGCAGACATTGAAACCGGTGAAGACTGGATCAGCCTGGATATGCACGGTAAGCGCCCTAAAGCGGTCAACGTGCGTACCGCTCCTCATCCGGGTTTCCCGACCGATATGCAGGCGCAGTTCACCCTGCTGAATTTGGTCGCGGAAGGCACGGGGCTAATCACCGAAACCATTTTTGAAAACCGTTTTATGCACATCCCTGAACTGATTCGTATGGGTGCTCACGCAGAAATTGAGAGCAATACCGCAATCTGTCACGGTGTGGAAACCTTGTCGGGCGCGCAGGTGATGGCGACGGATCTCCGTGCATCGGCAAGCCTGGTGCTGGCAGGGTGTATTGCGGAAGGCACAACGCTGGTCGATCGCATTTACCACATCGATCGGGGTTACGAGCATATCGAAGATAAGCTAAAAGCGATGGGCGCAAACATCGAGCGCGTCAGCGGCGAATAGTGTTTCGGACAGGCCTGTAAAAAACCAGCCTGGCATACGGGCTGGTTTTTTTTCGTCTGGCACTAACCCGATGTTAGTTTTTGGTCGTCTGATCGGACGATCGCACACGTTTTTTTCGATCCAGTAGGCTGTTCGTTTCAGGATCGTAATAGCGGCTTGGCCATATCTCTGATGGGTGGACATTGATCGCATCAGCAATCAGCCATTCCCCTTTTGGCCATGGCCGTGAAAGGGCGTTAGCCAGTGTTGATGAGCTTAATCCTGCCTGGCGGGACAATGCCGCCAGCGTTGTACCACGTTTGCGCAGTGCGGCAATAATATCGGCAGGATGCCAGTCCTCTGTCCTTTTTTGCATTACTGTTTTCTCCTTGTCAGTGCGAAGCGTGCGGGGGGATTCTGACGTGCTTTAAAATACATCTGGAAACTTATGGTGGTTTATATCAGAAAGTTTCCATAAGGTTCCAGTAATATTTCCGTAAGCAGACAGAACTGCGCGGCCTGACGCAAAAGGATGGTAATGACTGCAACAGCGGCGGGGGAAAGAAAGAAGACGAGGCCGTCAGGCCCCGTCAGCGATTAGAAATCGCGTTGAACCGACATGTGAGCCAGAGATTCCAGCGCCGTGCGCCATGGGGTTTCAGGCAGGATTTGTAATGCCGCGATGGCTTTATCCGCTTCCTGCTCAGCACGCTTGCGCGTCCATTCCAGAGAGCCGCACTGGTTCATCGCTTCCAGAACGGGAGCCAGTAAATGGCGGCCGTTCCCCTGTTCAATCGCCTCACGGATCATTTTAGCCTGTTCAGGCGATCCGTTGTTCATGGCATGAAGCAGAGGCAGCGTGGGTTTACCTTCGCTGAGATCGTCACCGGTATTTTTGCCCAGGGTTTCACCATCGGCACTGTAGTCCAGTAAATCATCGATTAACTGGAAAGCCGTTCCCAAATAACGTCCGTAATCCTGCAGCGCTTTTTCCTGCGCTGGCGTCGCTTCCGCCAGAATCGCCGAGGCCTGAGAGGCGGCTTCAAATAAGCGCGCGGTTTTGCTGTATATCACCCGCATATAGCTCTCTTCGGTGATGTCGGGATCGTTGACGTTCATCAGCTGGAGCACTTCTCCTTCAGCGATCACGTTCACCGCCTCGGACATCAGCGCCAGAATGCGCAACGAGCCCATGCTGGTCATCATCTGGAAAGCGCGGGTATAAATAAAATCACCGACCAGTACGCTGGCCGCGTTACCAAATGCGGCGTTCGCGGTGGCTTTTCCACGGCGCATATCGGATTCATCCACGACATCGTCATGCAACAGCGTGGCGGTGTGGATAAATTCGATTAGCGCCGCGTTGGTCACGTGTAAATCGCCCTGGTAACCCATGGCGCGAGCAGACAGCACGGCAATCATGGGCCGGATGCGTTTACCGCCGCCACTGATGATGTAATAACCCAGCTGGTTGATGAGCGAGACATCTGAATTCAGCTGGTCGAGTATGGTCTGGTTAACGGCAGCCATGTCCTGTGCGGTTAATTCGTTAATCTGTTCTAAGTTCATTCGTCTTTTCAGCTATGACTCGTTTCTCTGCCATGGTAAGCGGTTTTACCCAGCCAGCGTTCAGTAATCTGTTACTGATTGTACTTGAATTTTCAGGTTGAGAAACGTTTGCATTGAGCCTGTGTTTTTTTTCTGCAAGAGTGTGCAAAGTGCTCTTGTCTTCTGTTTGAGTTTTGCGTAGAATTCGCGCCCTATTGTGAATATTTAGCGCGCCGCCTGATGAACTAAAAGGCAAGCGCAGAAGCGGAGTTTTATATGTACGCGGTTTTCCAAAGTGGTGGTAAACAACACCGAGTAAGCGAAGGTCAGACCGTTCGCCTGGAAAAGCTGGACATCGCAACCGGTGAAACCATCGAGTTTGACCAGGTTCTGATGATTGCAAATGGCGAAGACGTGAAAATCGGCGCGCCACTGGTTTCAGGCGGTGTGATCAAGGCAGAAGTTGTTGCTCATGGTCGTGGCGAGAAAGTTAAAATCGTTAAGTTTCGTCGTCGTAAGCACTACCGTAAGCAAGCTGGCCATCGCCAGTGGTTCACTGATGTGAAAATCACTGGTATCACGGCGTAAGAGGAGATCTGACAAATGGCACATAAAAAGGCTGGTGGTTCGACTCGAAATGGTCGTGACTCCAATGCAAAACGTCTGGGTGTAAAACGTTTCGGTGGTGAATCTGTTCTGGCAGGTAGCATCATCGTTCGTCAGCGTGGTACCAAATTCCACGCCGGTAACAACGTAGGTTGTGGTCGTGACCACACTCTGTTTGCTACCGCAGACGGCAAAGTAAAATTCGAAGTTAAAGGTCCGAACAACCGTAAATACATCAGCATCGTTGCTGAGTAAGGTTGTCGTGACGCAGACGGCTACCGTCTGAACGCACGAATTGAAGGCCCCGCAACTCTTGCGGGGCTTTTTACATTCTGCGACCTGTCGCCAGACAGGCGACATAGCCTGGCTGCGTGTTGTACACTTTATGTACATGCTGGCGAGAGCCAGTTTTGATTTATCCGCCGCTGGTCAGCGCAGAACGACCCTGGCGGACCCGTTTGCAGCCTGTTGCAGACGATTGTGTGACGGAGAAAGAAAATGAAGTTTGTTGATGAAGCGACAATTTTGGTCGTCGCAGGTGATGGCGGTAATGGCTGTGTCAGTTTCCGCCGTGAAAAATATATCCCAAAAGGCGGCCCGGACGGCGGTGATGGTGGTGACGGCGGTGACGTATATTTAGTCGCTGACGAAAACCTTAACACCCTGATCGATTATCGTTTCGAAAAATCTTTCCGCGCTGAGCGTGGTCAGAATGGTCAGAGTCGCGACTGTACGGGTAAACGCGGCAAAGATATTACGATTAAAGTCCCCGTCGGAACCCGCGTTATTGACCAGGGAACGGGCGAGACACTGGGCGATATGACGCGTCACCAGCAGACGCTGATGGTGGCAAAAGGCGGCTGGCACGGTCTGGGTAACACCCGTTTTAAATCCTCGGTCAACCGTACCCCACGGCAGAAAACCATGGGCACCGCAGGCGAGAAACGTGACCTGCAACTGGAGCTGATGCTGCTGGCTGACGTGGGCATGCTGGGCTTACCGAATGCCGGTAAATCCACCTTTATCCGTGCGGTTTCCGCTGCCAAGCCGAAAGTGGCTGATTATCCTTTTACCACCCTGGTACCCAGCCTGGGCGTTGTACGTATGGACAGCGAGCAGAGCTTCGTCGTCGCCGATATTCCGGGGCTGATTGAAGGTGCTGCAGAAGGCGCCGGTCTGGGGATTCGCTTCCTGAAACATCTGGAACGTTGCCGTGTTCTGTTGCACCTGATTGACATCGCCCCGATTGACGAGAGCGATCCGGTTGAGAACGCCCGTATTATTCTGGGTGAGCTGGAAAAATACAGCGATAAGTTATTCAACAAGCCGCGCTGGCTGGTGTTTAACAAAGTCGATCTGATTGATGAAGAAGAAGCACAGGCGCGCGCAAAAGCCATTGCTGAGGCGCTGGGCTGGGAAGAGAAGTACTACCTTATCTCGGCGGCCAGCCGTCAGGGCGTGACCGACCTGTGCTGGGATGTGATGAGCTTTATCAACGCCAATCCGAAAGAAGCGGACGTTGAAGAAAAACAGCCTGAGAAAGTGGAATTCATGTGGGACGACTACCACAAAGAAGCCCTCGAGAACGCGGCTGTTGAAGACGATGAAGAGTGGGATGACGACTGGGATGAAGATGACGACGAAGGCGTCGAAATCATTTATCAGCGTTAACACACTTTGCTGCCCCCTTCTGCCGGAATGGGGGCAGTTTTCTTTCCGGCCTGTCTTTGCCCGCTATCACGCCTTGCCGTTGATAACTCAAATGCCGCAGGCAGTGGACAAACCGCCTGCTACCCGCTTCGACGTATACGCCGAAATCCAGCGGGCAGGCGCTGGGTTCACCCGCGCAGCCCTGGCGTATGTCTGCCAGTTTCTTCATACAGCCTGTATCTCACTATGCTTTCCCTCCTTCGCATAAAAGCCTGAGGTTCACTTACGTGGCTAACGTGTCGCGGCTCACGGCGTGTTTAATGGCCCGTGGCGTCAGCCCGAGGAACGTCACTAACGCGATGGCAGTAAGAATAAAACAGTGAGGCAAAGGGGAAGGGCGAACGCCTGTCAGGGCAATAAAAAAGCGCAGCGGCGTTGATCCCACTGCGCTTTTATCGACATCAGTTAGTAGTTCTTGTTGATATCGCGATAGAGCCGACTTTCGAACCGCACCAGTGGAATACGGCGCGTGCGCTGATCTTCCGGCGGTACCGCATAGCCGGACAGGAACTGCACAAACGCGACGCGCGCCCCGCTGGACGTGGTGATAAAACCGGCAAGGTTGTAAACGCCCTGCAGTGAACCCGTTTTGGCAGAGACTTTGCCATCCAGACCGGCTTCATGCAGGCCGCCGCGATATTGCAGCGTGCCGTCATGACCCGCCAGGGGCAGCATGGAAATATAATCCAGCTTGCTGTCATTTTGCGCAATGTACTGCAGCACCTGCATCATGGTGGCGGGAGAGATGAGATCGTGGCGCGACAAGCCGGAACCATCAACCTGAATACTGTTACCCAAATCGATATTCGCTTTTTCACGCAGGATACGGCGCACCGCGTCTGACCCGGCGCGGAAGGTGCCCGGCACATTAAAGTAATGATGGCCAATGGTGCGGAACACCGTGTCGGCGATCATATTGTCGGACTTCTTCAGCATCATATGCAGCAACGTATGCAGCGGCGCAGACTGGGTTGAGGCCAGCACGGTGCCCGGCTCAGTGACCTGTGTCTGGCGCAGCAGATGTCCGCTGTAATCAATACCGGCGGAACGCAGTTCAGATTTCAGAATCTCGCCGGCCCAGGCGGCACCATCCTGAACGGCAAAGGCCAGCGGAAGGGGATCGCTACGCTGACGCAGACAGCCGGTCAGGGTATAGCGGTTCAGCTCACCTGGCACCACATCCAGTTCGCAATACTGACCCTCGCCACTGTTGCGCCCAATGGTGCGCACCTGGCTCAGCATGTGCGCCGGATAATAAGAGGCGATGCGCACGAAGGCGTTTTCGCCGGGCTTATCCGCACTGTAGAGCGACACGGAGAAACAGTTTTTATCGACGATAGCCGCAGCGGGCGGTGCGCTAAAGCACTGCGTCATATCGTTCCACGGCCAACCCGGCGCCGCATCATGGCTGGCAAACACCGAGGTATCAATGACCAGATTGCCTTTGATATGCGTGATGCCTTGTTTTTTTAAGGCTGCGACCATATTACGCAGATCCTGGCGGCCCAGCGTGGGATCGCCAGCGAAACGGGCAACAAGATCGCCATTCAGTGTGCCATCGATCAGCGCACCTTTGGTCTCAAAGGTCGTTTGAAAACGATAATCACCGCCCAGTTCCAGTAATGCCGCCAGCGCGGTGATGACTTTCATGGTACTGGCGGGAAGCGCCATCTGTTTCCCGTGGTAATCAATGATCGGCGTAGTTGCGCCCACTTTTTGCACCAGTAAAGCCAGGTTGGCACCATCTGGCAGATACTGCATGTATTCATCAACGGGTGCTGCTTGTGCCTGCAGCATAAACGCACAGGTTAATCCGGTAACAAGTCGTGAAAATCGCATAATCTCGCGGCAACTGACAGGTGAAGGCGACAATACTACGTCCCTGGACGGTGCAAAGTAAACGATGACCCGCAGGGAACTCTGGGGTAAAATACGTATCAAATTGCAAAACCTTTTCTGGCCTGGAACATTTCCGGGTCAGTCTTCTTTTATTTGCAAAATGAGGCATGGCGCCGCAGAACGCTTTTTTCTGCAGTCACCGGTCAGGATGCACCGTGAAACAGGATTGATGACGAGGAGCTAAAATGAACCAGATTCCGATGACGTTAAGAGGCGCTGAAAGGCTGCGCGAAGAGCTGCATGAGCTGAAAACGGTGAAACGCCCGCGCATTATTGCCTCCATCGCGGAGGCCCGCGAGCACGGCGATTTGAAAGAGAATGCCGAATACCACGCTGCGCGTGAAGAACAGGGGTTCTGTGAGGGACGTATTCAGGAGATTGAGGCCAAACTCTCTAATGCGCAGGTTATCGACGTCACCCAAATGCCTAAAACCGGCCGCGTCATTTTTGGCGCGACGGTGACGGTCCTGAATGTGGATACGGATGAAGAGTTTACGTACCGCATCGTAGGTGACGATGAAGCAGACTTTAAGCAAAATCTGATTTCTGTTAACTCGCCAATGGCGCGTGGCCTGGTGGGGAAAGAAGCCGATGACGTGGCGATTATTAAAACGCCGGGCGGCGATGTGGAGTACGAAATCCTGAAGGTGGAATACATCTGACAGGTGGCAACCTTTTGTAACGGGTTGCAGTACAATGTAAAGAAAGGAAAAAGGCCGCGCTGCGGCCTTTTATCCCATGTAAGAGCATGGCACTTTCTTTGCCCACTTAACGTGGCAGAGAAATCTTGCTCTCTTTAGCGGGGCGATACAGCACCAGCGTTTTACCTATCAACTGAACGTTGACGGCGCCAGTTTCACGTACGATAGCGTCGACGATCAGCTGCCGGGTCTCACGATCTTCAGAGGCGACTTTCACCTTGATTAACTCGTGGTGTCCCAGCGCGTGTTCGATCTCTGCCAGCACACCTTCGGTCAGGCCATTGCCTCCGAGCATGACGACTGGCTTGAGCGGATGGGCGAGGCTTTTCAGGTGCTGTTTTTGTTTGGTACTTAGATTCATCGTATTATTTACTTACTCGGGGATTGAAAACGGTTCATTCTACCGCCATCTCGGGTATATCGCCAAATCGACGCAACCTACTGCGTGCAGATTTATCGCTACGATGACGATTTAGTTGGAAATTTTATGACCGGTAAAAAGCGTTCAGCCAGCTCCAGCCGCTGGCTACAGGAACACTTTAGCGATAAATACGTGCTCCAGGCACAGAAAAAAGGGTTGCGTTCGCGCGCCTGGTTTAAACTTGATGAAATACAACAGGGTGACAAGCTTTTCAAACCCGGTATGACCGTGGTAGATCTGGGTGCTGCACCCGGTGGCTGGTCGCAATATGTGGTACAGCAAATTGGGTCCAAAGGGCGTGTCATTGCATGTGATATCCTGCCTATGGATCCTATTGTTGGTGTCGATTTTCTTCAAGGCGATTTTCGTGAAGAATCGGTGATTAACGCGTTGCTTGAGCGTGTGGGCGATCAGAAAGTCCAGGTCGTCATGTCTGATATGGCACCGAATATGAGTGGTACACCTGCCGTAGATATTCCCCGGTCGATGTATTTGGTTGAGCTGGCGTTAGAGATGTGTCGTGACATTTTGGCTCCCGGCGGGAGTTTTGTAGTGAAAGTGTTCCAGGGGGATGGCTTTGATGAATACCTGCGGGAAATTCGATCCCTGTTCACGAAAGTGAAAATACGTAAGCCTGACGCTTCACGTTCACGTTCACGTGAAGTTTATATTGTGGCGACTGGGCGCAAGCTGTAGCCAACGTGGTGGATCATCCAGCCTTCCCGCTGCGATTCCATGTACGAAGGATCTATAGTACCCTACGCTATCTGTTAACACCGTTGTAATATGAGGTTAATCCCTTGAGTGACATGGCGAAAAACCTGATTCTCTGGCTAGTCATCGCGGTTGTACTGATGTCAGTCTTCCAGAGCTTTGGGCCCAGCGAGTCAAATGGCCGTAGGGTTGATTATTCAACCTTCCTGTCGGAAGTGAACCAGGATCAGGTCCGCGAGGCACGTATTAACGGGCGTGAAATTAACGTAACCAAAAAAGACAGTAATAAATACACCACCTACATTCCTGTCAATGATCCCAAGTTACTCGATAACCTGTTGACCAAGAACGTTAAAGTGGTTGGTGAGCCGCCTGAAGAGCCAAGCCTGCTGGCGTCGATCTTCATTTCCTGGTTCCCAATGTTACTGCTGATTGGTGTGTGGATTTTCTTCATGCGGCAAATGCAGGGCGGTGGCGGCAAAGGCGCAATGTCCTTTGGTAAGAGCAAAGCCCGCATGCTAACGGAAGATCAGATTAAAACCACTTTTGCTGACGTAGCAGGCTGTGACGAAGCGAAAGAGGAAGTCGGTGAGCTGGTCGAATACCTGCGTGAACCGAGCCGTTTCCAGAAGCTGGGGGGTAAAATCCCGAAAGGCGTTCTGATGGTCGGCCCGCCGGGTACCGGTAAAACCCTGCTGGCGAAAGCCATTGCCGGTGAAGCGAAAGTACCGTTCTTTACCATTTCAGGTTCTGACTTTGTTGAAATGTTCGTCGGTGTGGGTGCGTCTCGCGTCCGTGACATGTTTGAACAGGCTAAGAAAGCGGCACCGTGCATTATCTTCATCGATGAGATCGATGCCGTTGGTCGCCAGCGTGGTGCCGGTTTAGGGGGAGGGCACGATGAGCGTGAACAAACCCTGAACCAGATGCTGGTTGAAATGGATGGCTTTGAAGGTAACGAAGGCATCATCGTGATTGCCGCGACCAACCGTCCAGACGTACTTGACCCTGCGCTGCTGCGTCCGGGCCGCTTTGACCGTCAGGTTGTCGTGGGCTTGCCAGACGTACGTGGTCGTGAGCAGATTCTGAAAGTGCATATGCGTCGTGTACCCTTGGCAACCGACATTGATGCGGCCATCATTGCGCGCGGTACGCCAGGCTTCTCCGGTGCCGATCTGGCGAACCTGGTGAACGAAGCGGCGCTGTTTGCTGCACGCAGCAATAAACGCGTTGTGTCGATGGTGGAATTCGAAAAAGCCAAAGACAAAATCATGATGGGTGCAGAGCGCCGTTCCATGGTGATGACCGAAGCACAGAAAGAGTCTACGGCTTACCATGAGGCCGGCCACGCGATTATTGGTCGTCTGGTACCGGAACACGATCCGGTGCACAAAGTGACCATTATTCCGCGCGGTCGTGCATTAGGTGTGACCTTCTTCCTGCCTGAAGGTGATGCGATTAGCGCAAGCCGTCAGAAGCTGGAAAGTCAGATTTCGACCCTGTACGGCGGTCGTCTGGCGGAAGAGATCATCTACGGTGCAGAACATGTCTCTACCGGTGCCTCTAACGATATCAAAGTGGCAACCAACCTGGCCCGTAACATGGTAACCCAGTGGGGCTTCTCTGAGAAACTGGGCCCGCTGCTGTATGCTGAAGAAGACGGTGAAGTGTTCCTGGGCCGTTCAGTGGCAAAAGCCAAGCATATGTCAGATGAAACTGCCCGTATTATCGACCAGGAAGTTAAACACTTGATCGATACGAACTATCAGCGCGCTCGCCAGATCCTGGGCGAAAACATGGACATTCTTCACGCGATGAAAGATGCGCTGATGAAGTATGAAACCATTGATGCACCGCAGATTGACGACCTGATGGCACGCCGTGAAGTGCGTCCGCCAGCAGGCTGGGAAGATCCGGGCAGCAGCAATTCAGACAGTAACGGTACGCCAAAGGCCCCGCGTCCGGTCGATGAACCGCGTACGCCGAATCCAGGCAATACCATGTCAGAACAGTTCGACAAATAAGACGTCAGGTCTTTTAATAAAACCCCGGCTGGTCCGGGGTTTTTTACATCTATACATTGAGCCACAAGGAGTTTTTCACCATGAAACTGTTCGCCCGTGATTCCCATCTCGATTTGTCATTTCCACATGTGATGGGCATTCTCAACGTCACGCCGGACTCTTTTTCCGATGGTGGTAAACACAATGCGCTGGTCGATGCGTTAACGCACACTAACGAGATGGTGAACGCTGGCGCAACAATCATTGACGTGGGGGGCGAGTCCACGCGTCCGGGCGCTGACGAAGTGAGCGTTGAGGAGGAGCTTGAACGGGTGATTCCGGTGGTCGAAGCTATCGCTCAACGCTTTGAGGTATGGATATCAGTCGATACGTCCAAAGCCGACGTGATTCGTGAAGCCGCCAGCGCAGGGGCTCACATTATCAATGATGTGCGCTCGCTGTCTGAGCCTGGCGCGTTGGCAGCGGCAGCGGCAACGGGCTTACCGGTTTGTCTGATGCATATGCAGGGCGAACCGCGTACGATGCAGCAGGCACCCGCCTATAAGGATATTGTAAGCGAAGTGGACACTTACTTCGTTGAACAACTGGCCCGCTGCGAAGCCGCAGGCATAAAAAAAGAGAATCTGTTACTCGACCCGGGCTTCGGTTTCGGTAAGAATCTCAGCCACAATTATGAACTGCTGGCCCACCTCAGTAAATTTCACCGTTTTGCGCTGCCGCTGTTGGTTGGCATGTCACGCAAATCAATGATTGGACAACTGCTGAATGTGGGGCCTTCCCAGCGCCTGACGGGCAGCCTGGCCTGTGCGGTTATTGCCGCCATGCAGGGCGCGCACATTATTCGCGCCCACGATGTAAAAGAAACCGTCGAAGCGATGCGGGTGGTTGAAGCGACACAAAGAGCGAAAGGATGAAGAGGATGAGCGAACGTAAATATTTCGGTACCGATGGGATTCGCGGCAAAGTCGGTGAGTCACCGATTACCCCTGACTTTGTATTAAAGCTCGGTTGGGCGGCGGGTAAAGTACTGGCCCGTCACGGCTCCAAAAAAATTATCATTGGTAAAGACACGCGCATTTCAGGCTATATGCTGGAATCCGCGCTGGAAGCCGGTCTCGCAGCCGCAGGGTTGTCCGCGGCGTTTACCGGCCCAATGCCCACGCCCGCTATTGCCTATCTGACCCGCACGTTCCGTGCCGAAGCCGGCATCGTGATTTCCGCGTCGCACAATCCGTTTGATGATAACGGCATTAAGTTTTTCTCCGCCGAAGGGACGAAACTGCCCGATGACGTGGAAGAGGCGATCGAACTGGAAATGGAAAAACCGCTTACCTGCGTGGAATCCGCCCAGTTGGGGCGTGCCAGCCGTATTGTTGACGCGGCCGGGCGTTACATTGAATTTTGTAAAGGTACGTTCCCCAGCGAACTCAGCCTTAGTGGCCTGAAAATTGTCGTCGACTGTGCAAACGGTGCCACTTATCACATTGCGCCTAATGTCCTGCGTGAACTCGGTGCGACGGTGATTGCAGTTGGCGTCCAGCCTGATGGCATGAACATTAATAAAGCATGCGGTGCGACCGATCTCAGGATGCTGCAGGAACGCGTACTGGCTGAAAAAGCGGACATCGGTCTGGCCTATGACGGTGACGGCGATCGCATCATGATGGTCGACCACCTTGGCAAGAAAGTGGATGGGGACCAGATTCTGTATATCATCGCCCGCGAAGGTCTGCGTCAGGGGCAGTTGCGCGGTGGTGTGGTCGGCACGCTGATGAGCAACATGGGGCTGGAGCTGGCGCTGAAACAGCTGGGTATTCCGTTCGTTCGTGCAAAAGTGGGCGACCGCTATGTACTGGAAAAAATGCAGGAAAAAGGCTGGCGCCTGGGAGCGGAAAACTCCGGTCATGTGATCCTGCTGGATAAGATCGCTACGGGTGACGGCATCGTTGCAAGTTTGCAAGTACTTACAGCTATGGTTCGTAACCATATGAGCCTGCACGATCTCTGCACCGGCATGAAAATGCTGCCTCAGGTGCTGGTAAATGTCCGCTTCGCCGGCGAGCACGATCCGCTGGAAAGCGATGCCGTTAAAGCGGTAGCCGAGGACGTGGAAAAAGCCCTGGCCGGAAAAGGACGCGTGCTGCTGCGTAAATCGGGCACGGAACCGCTAATCCGCGTAATGGTAGAGGGTGAGGATGAAACCCAGGTGACGGCGCTGGCGAATCGAATTGCCGATGCGGTTAAAGCCGTCTGAGGCAGCTGGCAGGCGGGGACATCGCAGTGAACCTGCCTGCAAAATCATCGCACTGGCGCTTTTTTCTGCAATCAGCGTGCCGCATGTAAATTGCACTTGCAGAGGTATGCGCCATTGGTTAGTATTCACACCCGCTTCTGATGGGTGATGAAGAAACTCCCCGTCAAATTGGTTGAAGCTTTAACTGTGCGGATTACGCGCAAGGAAACAGGTTGATTATGTACGAAGCTCTGTTGGTTGTTTTCCTTATTGTAGCAATTGGCCTGGTAGGTCTTATCATGCTGCAGCAAGGCAAAGGCGCTGATATGGGTGCATCATTCGGTGCAGGCGCGTCAGGTACGCTGTTCGGTTCAACCGGGTCAGGTAATTTCATGACTCGTATGACCGCCGTACTGGCTACGCTGTTTTTCGTCATCAGCTTGATTCTGGGTAACCTGAACAGTAATAAAACAGCCAAAGGAAGTGAGTGGGATAACCTCACTGCGCCAGCTCAGTCTCAACAGCAGACTCAGCCAGCTAAACCGGCTACGCCGGGCAACGATATCCCGCACTAATAGCGTTAAGCGTCATAAGCGGCAGTTCAACGTCGCAGTCAGTGCAGTACCGAGGTGGTGAAATTGGTAGACACGCTACCTTGAGGTGGTAGTGCTCGAAAGGGCTTACGGGTTCAAGTCCCGTCCTCGGTACCAAATCTTAGTTAGACTTGCATTTTATGCATGATCGGCGTAACATTCGCCACGTTTTCGGACGCGGGGTGGAGCAGCCTGGTAGCTCGTCGGGCTCATAACCCGAAGGTCGTCGGTTCAAATCCGGCCCCCGCAACCACTTTCCCTTAGAGTTCTTTTTCAAATATACTGTATGCATCGACGGGCGCATTAGCAGCGAATTTTGAAAAAAATTCTTTTGGATGGGCGTCCGGGCCGCAATGCGGCATACAGGGTCCAGTGATAAAAAGCCCCGACTATTCGGGGTTTTTTGTTATTAGCGAATCGTAATACTGGGCTATAGGCCCTTTTTTTATGTCTTGGGGGTGGGCTTGTCCACATTAGAGCAAAAATTGACAGAGTTGGTATCTGCTCCGGTAGAAGCGCTCGGCTACGAACTGGTCGGAATTGAATTCGTTCGTGGTCGCACATCAACCCTGCGCATCTATATTGACAGTGAAGATGGCATCAATGTTGACGATTGCGCGGACGTCAGCCACCAGGTGAGTGCCGTGATGGATGTGGAAGATCCCATCACCGTCCCTTACCACCTTGAAGTGTCCTCACCGGGGCTCGACCGTCCTCTGTTCACTGCAGAACATTATGCACGCTTTACCGGCGATGAGGTGAGCCTGGTGCTGCGTATGGCCGTTCAAAACCGCCGTAAATGGCAGGGAATCATCAAGTCTGTAGAAGGCGAGATGATAACGGTAAACGTTGAGGGTAATGACGAGGTGTTCGCGCTGAGTAATATTCAGAAAGCGAACCTGGTCCCCCACTTTTAAAAGTCCGGATTGAGGCTAACCAGGATGAACAAAGAGATCTTAGCTGTTGTAGAAGCCGTTTCTAACGAAAAAGCCCTGCCGCGTGAGAAAATCTTCGAAGCGCTGGAGAGCGCGCTGGCGACTGCGACCAAGAAAAAGTACGAGCAGGAAATTGACGTCCGCGTCAGCATCGACCGCAGAAGTGGCGACTTTGATACGTTCCGCCGTTGGGAAATCGTAGAGCAGGTCACTCAGCCAACGCGTGAGATCACGCTGGATGCGGCTCGCTACGAAGATGAGTCCCTCAATCTGGGCGACTACGTTGAAGATCAGATTGAATCTGTCACCTTTGACCGCATTACTACCCAGACCGCAAAACAGGTTATCGTGCAAAAAGTACGTGAAGCCGAGCGCGCAATGGTCGTGGATCAGTTCCGTGAGCAGGAAGGCGAAATCATCACCGGCGTGGTGAAAAAAGTTAACCGTGACAATATTTCACTGGATCTGGGCAACAATGCTGAAGCGGTAATCCTGCGTGAGGATATGCTGCCGCGCGAAAACTTCCGCCCTGGTGACCGTATTCGCGGTGTTCTGTATGCCGTTCGCCCGGAAGCGCGTGGTGCACAGCTGTTTGTGACCCGCTCAAAGCCAGAAATGCTGATCGAACTGTTCCGCATTGAAGTACCAGAAATTGGCGAAGAAGTGCTTGAAATTAAAGCCGCAGCCCGCGATCCGGGTTCACGCGCTAAAATTGCAGTAAAAACGAACGACAAACGTATTGATCCGGTGGGTGCCTGCGTCGGTATGCGCGGTGCGCGTGTTCAGGCCGTGTCCAGTGAACTGGGCGGCGAGCGTATCGATATCGTGCTGTGGGACGACAACCCGGCACAGTTTGTTATTAACGCCATGGCTCCGGCTGATGTGGCGTCAATCGTGGTTGATGAAGACAACCACACGATGGATATCGCCGTTGAGGCTGGCAATCTGGCCCAGGCGATCGGCCGTAATGGCCAAAACGTGCGTCTGGCTTCACAGCTGAGTGGCTGGGAGCTGAACGTGATGACCGTCGATGATCTGCAGGCGAAGCATCAGGCTGAAGCCCATGCAGCGATCGATATGTTCACTAAACATCTCGACATCGACGAAGAGTTCGCCACCATTCTGGTGGAAGAGGGCTTCTCATCGTTGGAAGAACTGGCCTATGTGCCAATTAACGAGCTGTTGGAAATCGACGGCCTCGACGAAGAGACCATTGAAGCCCTGCGTGAACGAGCAAAAAATGCGTTAACCACCCTGGCACTGGCTAAAGAAGAGAGCTTGGGGAATCAGGAACCTGCAGAAGACCTCTTGAATCTTGAGGGTCTGGATCGTGCACTGGCTTTCCGCCTGGCATCCAAAGGCGTTTGCACGCTGGAAGACCTTGCTGAGCAAGGTGTTGACGATCTGACTGATATTGAAGGGCTGACTGATGAGCAAGCTGGCGCGCTGATTATGGCCGCACGCAATATCTGCTGGTTCGGCGATGACGCGTAATAACAGGAAGGAACAGCATGACAGATGTAACCGTAAAATCGCTGGCAGCAGAAATTCAGACTTCGGTCGATCGCCTGGTACAGCAGTTTGCTGATGCGGGGATCCCAAAGTCTGAAAATGATGCGGTGACCCAGCATGAGAAAGAAACCTTACTGTCTCACCTGAAGCATGGTCAGGCCGGTTCAGGCAAACTGACCCTGCAGCGCAAAACGCGTAGTACCTTGAATATTCCTGGCACCGGGGGTAAAAGTAAATCGGTGCAAATCGAAGTCCGCAAAAAGCGCACGTATGTAAAAGGTGATGCAGAGTCTGAGCAAGCTCAGGCAGAAGCAGAAGCCGAGGCGCAGCGTGAAGCGGAAGAGCAGGCGCAACGCGAGGCCGCTGAACAGGCGCGTCGTGAAGCGGAACAAAAAGCGCAACGTGAAGCCGAAGAGAAAGCCAGGCGCGAAGCCGCTGAAAAGGCTAAGCGTGCAGCAGCGGAAAATGAGAAAGTGACTAATCAACCTACCGACGAAGTGACCAAGGCCGCCCAGTCCGATAAAGCACGTCGTGAAGCTGAAGCCGCTGAACTGAAGCGTAAAGCGGAAGAAGAAGCGCGTCGTAAGCTGGAAGAGGCTGCCCGCCTCGCCGCGGAAGAAGCCCGCCGTTTAGCCGAAGAAAAAGCGGCTGAATGGGAAAAGCCTGAAGAAGAGGATAAGGGCGACTATCACGTCACCACCTCAACACATGCCCGTCAGGCCGAAGACGAGAACGATCGTCAGGTCGAAGCGGGTCGTGCCCGCACGCGCAGTGCTAAAGCCGCGCGTCCGGTGAAAAAAGGCAACAAGCATTCAGAAGCCAAAACCGACCGCGAAGAAGCCCGTGCGCAGGTTCGTGGTGGTAAAGGTGGTAAGCATCGTAAGCCAAGCGCTCTGCAGCAGGGCTTCAACAAGCCAGCACAGGCGGTTAACCGCGATGTGGTGATTGGCGAAACCATCACCGTTGCTGAACTGGCTAACAAAATGGCCGTTAAAGGTTCACTGGTCATCAAAGCGATGATGAAAATGGGCGCTATGGCGACCATCAACCAGGTTATCGACCAGGAAACCGCACAGCTGGTTGCCGAAGAAATGGGCCACAAGGTGACCCTTCGTCGTGAAAACGAGCTGGAAGAAGCGGTAATGGACGATCGTGATACCGATGCAGCGCAGGAAGCACGTGCGCCGGTTGTGACCATTATGGGCCACGTTGACCACGGTAAAACCTCACTGCTGGATTACATCCGCTCGACCAAAATCGCCTCTGGCGAAGCGGGCGGGATTACACAGCACATCGGTGCATACCACGTCGAAACCGACAACGGTATGATCACCTTCCTGGATACCCCGGGCCACGCCGCGTTTACCGCGATGCGTGCACGTGGTGCGCAGGCAACGGATATCGTTATCCTCGTGGTGGCGGCAGATGATGGTGTGATGCCACAAACCATCGAAGCGATTCAGCACGCCAAAGCCGCGAAAGTGCCGGTTGTGGTAGCTGTCAACAAGTGCGATAAGCCAGAAGCCGATCCGGATCGTGTTAAAAATGAACTGACACAGTACGGCATCATTCCGGAAGAGTGGGGCGGCGAAAACATGTTCGTCAACGTCTCTGCGAAAGCGGGTACCGGTATTGACGATCTGCTGAACGCGATTCTGCTGCAGGCAGAAGTGCTTGAGCTGACGGCCATTCGTGCCGGTATGGCCAGCGGCGTTGTGATCGAATCGTTCCTCGACAAAGGTCGTGGTCCGGTTGCGACCGTTCTGGTACGCGAAGGTACGCTGAACAAAGGCGATATCGTTCTGTGTGGCTTTGAATACGGCCGTGTTCGTGCAATGCGTGACGAACTGGGACGTGAAGTCATGGAAGCGGGCCCGTCTATCCCGGTTGAGATCCTCGGCTTGTCCGGTGTTCCGGCGGCAGGTGATGAAGCGACCGTGGTGCGTGACGAGAAGAAAGCCCGTGAAGTGGCACTGTATCGTCAGGGCAAATTCCGCGAAGTGAAACTGGCACGTCAGCAGAAATCTAAGCTGGAAAACATGTTTGCTAACATGACCGAAGGCGAAGTATCTGAACTGAACATCGTGCTGAAAGCCGACGTTCAGGGCTCTGTGGAAGCGATCTCCGACTCCCTGCTCAAACTCTCCACCGACGAAGTGAAGGTGAAGATTGTGGGTTCAGGCGTAGGTGGTATCACCGAAACCGACGCGACGCTGGCAGCCGCATCTAACGCGATTATCCTTGGCTTTAACGTCCGTGCTGACGCATCTGCGCGTCGCGTCATCGACGCTGAAAGCCTGGATCTGCGTTACTACTCCGTCATCTATAACCTGATTGACGAAGTGAAAGCCGCAATGAGCGGTATGCTGGCACCAGAGTACAAACAGCAGATCATCGGTCTGGCTGAAGTGCGTGACGTGTTCAAATCACCGAAATTTGGTGCTATCGCAGGTTGTATGGTGACGGAAGGTAACATCAAGCGTCACAATCCAATCCGCGTACTGCGCGATAACGTGGTGATCTACGAAGGTGAGCTTGAATCACTGCGTCGCTTTAAAGATGACGTTAACGAAGTGCGTAACGGCATGGAGTGCGGTATCGGCGTGAAGAACTATAATGACGTTCGTGTCGGCGATATGATCGAAGTCTTCGAAGTGATTGAAGTTAAACGCACCATCGCTTAAGTCCTGGCGTTGATGATGCAATTTGGGAGGCCGCTGGCCTCCCGAATTATTTGGGAGAAATAAAAATGGCGAAAGAATTTGGCCGTCCGCAGCGTGTATCACAGGAGCTGCAAAAAGAGATTGCGATGATTCTGCAGCGTGAGATTAAAGATCCACGCCTTGGCATGATGGTGACCGTTTCGGGTGTTGAGGTATCACGTGACCTCGCTTACGCCAAAGTGTTTGTGACATTCCTCAACGATCAAGATGAAGAAGCCGTAAAAAATGGCCTGAAAGCGTTGAAAGAAGCCTCGGGTTATATCCGTACGCTGCTGGGTAAAGCCATGCGCCTGCGTATCGTGCCTGAACTGACCTTCTTCTACGATAACTCGTTGATTGAAGGGATGCGCATGTCCAACCTCGTGACTAACGTGGTGAAAAAAGACGTTGAGCGTCGTGGTCCAGAAACCACGGATGATGACGAGGAGGCGTAATGAGTCGTCCTCGTCGTCGCGGTCGCGACGTCCATGGCGTTTTGTTGCTGGATAAGCCACAAGGCATGTCGTCTAACGATGTTCTGCAGAAGGTGAAGCGCATTTTTAACGCTAACCGTGCAGGACACACCGGTGCACTAGATCCGCTGGCAACCGGCATGTTGCCGATCTGTCTGGGTGAAGCCACCAAGTTCTCGCAGTATCTGCTGGATTCCGATAAGCGTTATCGCGTGATTGCCCGGTTAGGTGAACGTACCGATACCTCCGATGCGGACGGGAACCGGGTACAAACCCGTCCCGTGACCTTTACCCAGGCCGATCTGGATACCGCACTGGACAGTTTTCGTGGTGACATTATGCAGGTGCCGTCGATGTTTTCAGCATTGAAACATCAGGGCCGGAAACTGTATGAATATGCCCGCGAAGGCATCACTATCGAACGTGAGCCCCGGCCGATCACCGTGTATGACTTGCAGTTTATTCGCTGGCAGGGCAGTGAGCTTGAGCTGGAAATTCACTGCTCTAAAGGTACCTACATCCGTACCATTATTGACGATTTGGGTGAAAAGCTGGGCTGCGGTGCGCATGTCATCATGCTGCGTCGTTTGCAGGTAGCACGCTATCCCTTCGAAAGAATGGTCACGCTGGAGCAGCTTCAGGCGTTGCAGGCAGAGGCGAACGCCTCAGGCGACGATCTGGCGTTACAGCTCGATCCTCTGCTGCTGCCCATGGACAGTCCGGCTGCGGATTTTCCTGCGGTCAACCTGTCAGCGGATGTGGCGGCCTACTTTAAACAGGGCCAGCCGGTGCATGCAAGTCAGGCACCTGACCAGGGGCTGGTTCGGGTCACCGAAGGTGAAACACGCAAGTTTATCGGTATGGCAGAAGTGGCCGACGATGGCCGGATTGCTCCACGCCGTTTAGTGGTTGAGTATCAGAATTAAGTTGTGCGCTTTTCATTAAGGGCATTTGCGTTGCCTTCTGGCGAAGAGTAGAATAGTGCGGCTTTAAAGCGGGATGCTGAATTAGAGATCGGCGCCCATACATTCATTTAACTGGAGTTTATTATGTCTCTAAGCGTAGAAGCTAAAGCAGAGATCGTTGCTAAATATGGTCGTGGTGCTAACGACAGCGGTTCAACTGAAGTTCAGGTTGCACTGTTGACCGCGCAGATCAGCCATCTGCAGGGCCACTTCTCTGAGCACAAAAAAGACCACCACAGCCGCCGCGGTCTGCTGCGCATGGTATCTCAGCGTCGTAAGCTGCTGGACTACCTGAAGCGTAAAGACGTTGCACGCTACAGCAGCCTGATCGAAAGCCTCGGTCTGCGTCGCTAAGTCTTAAAATCGGATCGTCTGGGATGCCACAAATGTGTGCTAAAACCCCTTTGGCGATCAGATTTGTGCGAGTTTCATGAAAAGGGGGCCTTTATGGCCCCTTTTTTCGAGCAATGCGCAGCAATCCTGAGCAAACTCATGTATTGTTGTTGGGTGTGATCTTTGTTTGCAGAGGTTCGCGCGGCTAATGAGAGGCTTTACCGCAGGGGCGGTTAAGGGTTGTCATTAGTCGCGAGGATGCAACGGAGATCGGTAATTAATGGCAGGCTCAAGATAGCACTGCCCCGATGTTAAGGACTTTGATTTTGCTTAATCCGATCGTACGCAAATTCCAATATGGTCAACATACCGTCACGCTGGAAACCGGCATGATGGCTCGCCAGGCGACTGCCGCCGTTATGGTGAGCATGGATGACACCGCTGTTTTTGTCACCGTTGTTGGCCAGAAAAAAACCAAACCAGGCCAGGACTTCTTCCCACTGACCGTTAACTATCAGGAGCGTACTTACGCTGCTGGTCGTATCCCGGGCAGCTTCTTCCGTCGCGAAGGCCGTCCAAGCGAAGGTGAAACGCTGATTTCACGTCTGATTGACCGTCCGGTGCGTCCTCTGTTCCCGGAAGGGTTCGTTAACGAAGTTCAGGTGATTGCGACCGTTGTTTCGGTCAACCCACAGGTTCACCCAGACATCGTTGCGATGATCGGTGCCTCTGCCGCGCTGGCGCTGTCGGGTCTGCCTTTCAATGGCCCAATCGGTGCGGCGCGTGTGGGTTATATCAATGACCAGTACGTACTGAACCCAACGGCTGACGAACTGAAAACGTCACGTCTGGATCTGGTGGTTGCAGGTACGCAGAACGCCGTTCTGATGGTGGAATCTGAAGCAGAAATCCTGTCTGAAGAACAAATGCTGGGTGCTGTGGTGTTCGGCCACGATCAGCAGCAGGTGGTGATTGAAAACATTAATGCACTGGTCGCTGAAGCGGGCAAACCGCGTTGGGACTGGCAGCCAGAAGCGGCCAATACTGCACTGATTTCACGTGTCGCGGCCCTGGCTGAAGCGCGTATCAGCGATGCGTACCGTATCACTGACAAGCAAGCGCGTTATGCCCAGGTTGACGCCATCAAAGACGAAACCATCGCGGCGCTGCTGGCGGAAGACGAATCTCTGGATGCGGCTGAAATCGGTGATATCGTGCACAGCCTGGAGAAGACGGTTGTTCGTACCCGTATTCTGAACGGCGAGCCGCGTATCGATGGCCGTGAAAAAGACATGATTCGTGGTCTGGACGTGCGGACCGGCGTACTGCCGCGTACCCATGGTTCAGCCCTGTTCACCCGTGGTGAAACACAGGCGCTGGTGACCGCAACGCTGGGTACCACCCGCGATGCGCAGAACCTGGATGAACTGATGGGTGAGCGTACCGACAGCTTCCTGTTCCACTACAACTTCCCTCCCTACTCAGTAGGTGAAACCGGTATGGTGGGCTCGCCTAAGCGTCGTGAAATTGGTCACGGTCGTCTGGCGAAGCGCGGCGTGTTGGCCGTAATGCCAAAAGTGGAAGATTTCCCTTACACCGTTCGTGTCGTGTCTGAAATCACTGAATCAAACGGTTCATCTTCTATGGCTTCCGTCTGTGGTGCTTCTCTGGCGCTGATGGACGCGGGCGTACCTATTAAAGCGTCTGTTGCCGGTATCGCGATGGGCCTGGTAAAAGAAGACGACAAATTTGTTGTTCTGTCTGACATTCTGGGTGATGAAGATCACCTGGGTGATATGGACTTCAAAGTGGCGGGTAGCCGTGACGGTATCACCGCGCTGCAGATGGACATCAAAATTGAAGGCATCACCCGCGAGATCATGCAGGTAGCGCTGAATCAGGCCAAAGGTGCACGTCTGCACATTCTGGGCGTGATGGAGCAGGCTATCAGCACGCCGCGTCAGGAAATCTCTGAGTTCGCACCGCGCATTTACACCATCAAGATCAGTTCAGATAAGATCAAAGATGTGATCGGTAAAGGCGGTTCTGTTATCCGTGCGCTGACCGAAGAAACTGGCACCACCATCGAAATCGAAGATGACGGTACGGTGAAAATCGCGGCAACTGATGGCCTGAAAGCGAAAGAAGCGATTCGTCGCATCGAAGAGATCACCGCTGAAATCGAAGTGGGCCGCATTTACAGCGGTAAAGTCACGCGCATTGTCGATTTCGGTGCTTTCGTTGCTATCGGCGGCGGTAAAGAAGGTCTGGTGCACATTTCACAAATCGCTGATAAGCGCGTTGAGAAAGTGACGGATTATCTGCAGATGGGTCAGGAAGTACCGGTGAAGGTGATGGAAGTGGATCGCCAGGGCCGTGTTCGTCTGAGCATCAAAGAAGCGACAGAAACCAAGCCTGAGGCTGTTGCAGCTGAGAGCGCACCTGACGCTGAATAAGTCTTTCCTGATTTGCCTCTCCTTGCCTGGCAGGGGGAGGCTTTTGTGTCATCGCGAGGGCAGGAATCCTTGTGCACAGCAGGCGGATGACAGGACGGTTGTCCCAATGTTTGTATTCGGGAGTGGGAAATGAAGCCTTTTTTGCGCTGGTGTTTTGTTGCGACAGCTTTGACGCTGGCAGGATGCAGCAACTCCAATTGGCGTAAGAACGAAGTTCTTGCAGTACCTTTACAGCCCACACTGCAGCAGGAAGTGATTCTGGCTCGCATGGAACAAATTCTTGCCAGTCGAGCCCTTACCGATGATGAACGCGCACAGCTGTTATATGAGCGCGGAGTGTTGTATGATAGTTTGGGTCTGAGGGCATTAGCGCGGAACGATTTTTCGCAAGCGCTGTCTATAAGACCTGATATGCCAGAAGTGTTTAACTATCTTGGTATATACTTAACGCAGGCGGGCAACTATGATGCCGCCTATGAAGCGTTTGATTCTGTACTTGAGCTTGATCCAACTTACAACTATGCGCATTTAAATCGTGGTATCGCCCTCTATTACGGTGGTCGATACAAGTTAGCGCAAGATGATCTGCTGGCGTTTTATCAAGACGATCCTAACGATCCTTTCCGTAGCTTGTGGCTCTATCTTGTTGAAAGCAAGATGGACGCAGCCAAAGCAAAAGTGGCGCTTAAACAGCGTTACGACAAAGCGGTTAAGGACCAATGGGGATGGAATATTGTCGAGTTCTACCTGGGCGACATCAGCGAAGCAACACTGATGGAACGTCTCAAGGCGGACGCAACGGATAACACCTCGCTCGCTGAACATCTCAGTGAAACCAACTTCTATTTAGGTAAGTATTACCTAAGTCTGGGGGAGAAGGACAACGCAGAAGCGTTGTTCAAACTGGCGGTCGCCAACAACGTGAATAACTTTGTTGAACACCGATACGCATTGTTGGAACTGGCGCTACTCGGCCAGGCACAAGACGATTTATCAGAATCTGACCAGCAATAGCTGACGAACTTTTTTGCCTGTAAACCTGTCAAGTCATCATCTTCAGGGATGAGGGCTTTTCTGTTCGTCAAAACTTCTAATTTGAGCCGGTTCACACTTTTTGATGAAAATGACTGAAAGTTTTCACGACGAGTTATGTAGACTGGCCGCCGCAATCAACGAGGCACGTGTACTACATGACTGATATTCAAACCACTTTTGCAGACCTTGGCCTGAACGCCGACATCCTTGAATCACTGAACGGTATGGGCTACGTAAAGCCATCCCCAATCCAGGCTGAGTGTATTCCTCACCTGTTGGCGGGCCGTGACGTGTTAGGCATGGCGCAGACCGGGAGTGGTAAAACGGCAGCGTTCTCTCTGCCGCTGTTAAACAACATTGATCCGACTATTAAAGCACCGCAAATTTTGGTGCTGGCTCCGACCCGCGAACTGGCGGTTCAGGTTGCTGAAGCGATGACCGAATTCTCTAAGCACATGCGCGGTCTGAACGTAGTTGCCCTTTACGGCGGCCAGCGTTATGACGTGCAGCTGCGTGCTCTGCGCCAGGGACCCCAGGTTGTTGTGGGAACCCCAGGTCGTCTGCTGGATCACCTGAAGCGTGGCACGTTAGATCTGTCTAATCTGCGTGGTCTGGTGCTGGACGAAGCAGATGAAATGTTACGTATGGGCTTCATCGAAGACGTTGAAACCATCATGGCGCAGATCCCGGAAGGTCATCAGACCGCGCTGTTCTCTGCCACCATGCCAGAAGCGATTCGTCGCATCACCAGGCGTTTCATGAAAGATCCGCAGGAAGTGCGTATTCAGTCGAGCCTGACAACGCGTCCTGACATCAGCCAGAGCTACTGGACGGCTTACGGCCGTAAAACCGATGCACTGGTTCGCTTCCTGGAAGCAGAAGATTTTGATGCGGCGATCATCTTCGTTCGTACCAAAAATGCCACTCTGGAAGTCGCTGAAGCGCTGGAGCGTAGCGGTTACAACAGCGCGGCCCTGAACGGTGATATGAACCAGGCCCTGCGTGAGCAGACGCTGGAGCGTTTGAAAGATGGTCGTCTGGACATCCTGATCGCGACTGACGTTGCGGCCCGTGGCCTGGACGTTGAGCGTATCAGCCTGGTTGTTAACTACGATATCCCGATGGACGCCGAATCTTACGTTCACCGCATTGGCCGTACGGGTCGTGCGGGTCGTGCGGGTCGTGCACTGCTGTTCGTTGAGAACCGCGAGCGTCGTCTGCTGCGCAACATCGAACGCACCATGAAGCTGACTATTCCGGAAGTTGAGCTGCCAAACGCAGAGCTGCTGGGTCAGCGTCGTCTGGCTAAGTTTGCCGCGAAAGTTCAGCAGCAACTGGAAAGCAGCGATCTGGAACAGTACCGTGCACTGCTAACCAAAATGCAGCCTGAAGAAGAGCTGGATATCGAAACGCTGGCTGCCGCCCTGCTGAAAATGGCACAGGGTGAGCGTCCGCTGATCGTACCTGCTGACGCACCGCGTCCTCCGCGCCGCGAATTCCGTGAGCGTGATGATCGTCGCGACAGCCGTGGTCCACGTGACAACCGTGATGGCGATCGTCCACGTCGTGAGCGTCGCGATGTTGGCGACATGCAGCTGTATCGCATTGAAGTGGGCCGTGATGACGGTGTTGAAGTTCGTCACATCGTTGGCGCGATTGCTAACGAAGGCGACATCAGCAGCCGTTACATCGGTAACATCAAACTGTTTGGTACGCACTCGACGATCGAACTGCCGAAAGGCATGCCGGGCGATGTCCTGCAGCACTTTACCCGTACGCGTATTCTCAACAAGCCGATGAATATGCAACTGCTGGGTGATGCACAGCCGCATGAAGGTGGCCGTGGTGAGCGTCGTTCAGGTTCTGGCGAGCGTCGTGGTCCTCGTCCTGAAGGTCAGGGCCGTCGTTTCTCTTCTGAGCGCCGTGAAGGTGGTCGTGAAGGTGGACGCAGCTTTAACCGTGAAGGCGGTCGTGGTCCACGTCGTGAAGACGGTGCTGCTGCACCTCGTCGTCGTGACGCATAAGCGAGACGATTTCGCATGATAAAAAGGGAAGCCTGCGGGCTTCCCTTTTTTTTGCCCTTGCGGTAAATCCATGTCAGGGCAGACCGGCTGAGACAGCGGGGAAGCAAGATAAGTAAAGGGAAGCCAGCAGGCTTCCCTTTTTGTCTTTGTCTTTTACCTGGCGCGAAACAGAACGAGGCGTTTACAGCCCGCGTGCCGCCTCCATCGCCAGCTTAAAGGAGTGCAGACGTGCATCGGTATCGTAAATCTGACCGTTAACCATGATCTCATCGGCCTGCGTTTCACGCAGCAGCGAGGCCAGACCGTGACGCACTTTATCCACGTCCCCGACCAGCGACATGCTCAGAGCCTGCTGGACGCCATACTGTTCTGACGGCGACCAGAGACTGTCCATGTTCTGCACCGGGGCAGGTAACGGACCGGGCTTGCCGCGACGCAAATTAATAAACTGCTGCTGCATTGAGGTAAACAGAAAACGGGCGTCGCTTTCCGTGTCCGCCGCCACGATGTTAATGCAGACGGTAGCATAAGGTTCAGCAAGGCGCGCTGACGGTGTAAAGTTTTCACGATAAACATGCAGAGCCTGGAACAGCTGGTCCGGTGCGAAATGCGAGGCAAACGCAAACGGCAGCCCCATTTTGGCCGAGAGCTGGGCGCTGTACAGGCTGGAACCCAGTAACCAGACGGGAATTTTCATCCCTAAACCAGGTACCGGCTGAACAGGCGGCTGCGCGCCAGCTTCTGCATCAAACCAGTGAATCAGCTCGGCCACATCATCCGGAAACGTATCGGCCTGCATGCCTGACAGGTTGCGACGTAAAGCCAGCATCGTGCGCTGATCCGATCCTGGCGCACGGCCTAATCCCAGATCGATGCGATCGGGATACAGCGATGCCAGGGTGCCGAACTGTTCTGCGATCACCAGCGGCGCGTGATTGGGCAACATAATGCCGCCAGAGCCCAGACGCAGCGTCGTGGTGTTTGCGGCCAGATAGCCGATTAACACGGCTGTGGCGGCGCTGGCGATGCCGGTCATATTATGGTGCTCAGCTAACCAGTAACGTTCAAATCCCAGAGCTTCGGCCTGACGTGCCAGCGCAAGTGAATTCTGAAACGCATCACGTGGCGTAGCGCCCTGAGGAACAGGGGCAAGATCGAGTACAGAGAGGCGAACGTTTTTTTTCTCAGACATGGGTACTCCAGAGGTTATAGCGCAGGTTTCATACCCTGCACTATTAAGTATTGCGCAACATTCGCTATATTAAAACGCTTTACGCCCACTCTCTGTTGCCTGTATGTGCGTTTCAGTCGGTGGTCTGTAAAACCATCCCCGGCAGTTTACGCCAGTAGCCATTGCAGTCCCGGTTTTTCTCGATCGCTAACGGGGCCTGACCCGCTTCGTTGTCGCGAAAACGGTCAACAAGGCTTAAGGTTTCCTCGCTTTGTGGTGAAAGTCGCACGATATCGACACAGTTGTGCATGCTTACCAGATCATTGCCCAGGTTGTAACAGTAGCCACTCAGCGTCTGAATACCGTTCAGAACGAAAACCTGTTGTTGCTCCTGCGAAAGCACCCTGCGTCCGTTCGGATAATGACGGCAGCAGGTTTCGCAGTCATCTTTAGCACGATTCTCCGAGCGGGCCGTAAAGCATCGCGCTGACAGGGCTAGCGGTAAATGCCCATAGCCCAGCACCTCCACTTCAAACTGTTCGCGAATACCGCGCGTTTCGCACTGCGCCAGCAGAGTTAACAACCAGTCTCGTGGCATTTCAACGGGCAGGCACCAGCGCGTCATACCTTCTTTCACCAGCAGATGTAAGGTGTCAGCGTTATAAACGTTCAGGGTAGGACCGGCGACAAAGGGCAGCTTGCGCTCCGCCGCCATATTGACCGCCCCCATGTCGTTGGCCTCGATAAGAAACTCGCCATTTTCGACATAACGCTGTAACTCTTTCAGTTCGGATGGGGATTGCAGCAGCGCCAGCGTGCTCACGACAACCTGCTTGCCGCTGGCAGCCAGCTCACGCGCTAAATCCATCCAGGCGGCAAACGAGGTTGCGCGGCGCTTGCTGCATACGGTTTCGCCCAGGTAAATGATGTCGGCACTGCTTTGGGCGGCGAGGTGGTAAAAGTATTGCAGTGTGTCGCCAGGCCAGTACCACAGCACCGGGCCAAGGGAATATTTCATGCTGTCTCCTTATTGCCAGTCACGATGGTAAGCACCTAACGTGGTTTGCGTTCCTTCAGACAGCGCCCCTAATGTCTGCATCCATTTCTCGCTGACATCAAAGCTATCCGGCGCGGCCTGACAGCGATTGATCGCCTGACGCCAGACGCGCGCCACCTCAGAAATATAGGCGGGGCTGCGTTGACGGCCTTCAATCTTCACTGAGGCAATGCCCGCCCGCAGCAGCTCAGGCAGCAGTTCCAGGGTATTCAGGCTGGTGGGCTCTTCCAGCACGTGGTAGCGCTGTTCGTCAATCTCGTAACGCCCTTTACACAGGGTGGGATAACCCGCGCTTTCATCCGCACCGTAACGGTCAACCAATACGTCATTCAGGCGCACCTCCATCCCGGCAGGCGTTTGCTGCCAGCGCACAAACTTCGCTGGCGAGCAGGCGCCTTTGCTGTTTGGCGATTCCCCTGTGAGCCAGGAGGACAGGTAGCAGCGACCTTCGGCCATAATACACAGGCTGCCAAAGGCAAATACTTCCAGCGGGACTGGCGTACTGCGCGCCAGTTGTTTTACCTGATGGAGGGATAAAACACGGGGCAGCACTACGCGATGCAAAGTGAAATGACGGTGATAAAAACGGATGGCTTCCAGATTGGTGGCCGAGGCCTGAACGGACAAGTGTCGCGCTATGTGTGGATAGCGTTCGCGGGCATAGGCCAGCGTGGCGATATCGGCCAGTATCAGCGCATCCGCTCCACAGTCCGCCGCCACATCAATGGCCCGCTGCCAGCGATGCACGCTATCAGGGTGTGCAAAGGTATTAATGGCAACGTGCAGTTTGCGACGATGCTGATGTAAATAACAGGCTGCTTCACGTAATTTCTTATCCGTAAAGTTTAGCCCGGCAAAATGACGCGCATTGGTATCGTCTTTTAGCCCGACATAGACCGCATCGGCCCCATTCTCAACGGCGGCGCGCAGGGCTGGCAGGCTCCCGGCCGGACACAGCAACTCCATACCCAATCCTCTCGACATACAGATGGAGCCCGAGTCTAGTCATGCCGCGTTGCGCAAATCTTGATTTGGGGCAGTGAAAGCCATTTTGATGCGTGAGGCTGGCGTATTTTTAATCGGTCAGCTGTTGGTTTTATTGATCTCACCGACAGCGATAACCGGTGTCTGTGGCAATATAGCTAAAATTTTTTTTAACAGGAGTGACGAGCGTGCTTCAGCGGTTTTCAGCCAGTTTAGTGAAAAATGGCCCTAAAATTATTGGTTTACCGGCGAAGATTGCCCCGTTTACCTTGAAGAAGCCCCTCTTGCAGCAACTCTTAAACTGGCAATTTCGTCATGTTTTGGCTGAAGGTGAGTTAGACTTCCTTCAGGGACGCTTTTTAGGCATTGAGATCCTTGATATGCATCTCACCTGGATGACCACGCTAGAGGATGGCCAACTGAAGGTGTTGCAGCATGCCGAAGCAGATGTCTGGTTCCGGGGCAATGCCAATGATTTGTTGCTGGTAGCCGCGCGTAAAGCGGATCCTGATATGCTTTTCTTTCAGCGTCGATTGCTGATTGAAGGGGATACTGAACTGGGACTGGAGGTTAAGAACGTAATGGATGCAATAGAACTCGACACCATGCCCGTAGGGTTACGTACCGCCATTCAGCACATGGCTGCGATTGTGGAAACAACGATGCAACAGGACGCGAACGCCGCACAGGCACGCGCAGGTGTTTCATGTTAATACGAACGGAAATTGGCGTTGACGCCGCCGGAATTGATGCACTGCTGCGACGTTGTTTCCCTACATCGGCCGAGGCGGAACTGACACAGGCACTGCGCGAAGATGGCCTGTTAACGCTTGGCGTCGTGGCAACCGATGATGAAGGACAAGTGCTGGGTTATGCTGCCTTTAGTCCGGTCACGATGCAGGGCGAGGATCGCGGCTGGGTCGGCCTTGCGCCGCTGGCCGTTGATGAACCTTTACGGGGGCAGGGCATTGCGAAACGCCTCATTTACGAAGGTCTGGATACGCTCAATGAGTTTGGTTACAGCGCGGTAGTCGTACTTGGCGAGCCTGCGCTGTTTCATCCGCTGGGATTTGAACCTGCGGCGCGCCGGGGATTGCACTGTCGCTGGCCGGACAGTGAAGCCGCTTTCCAGGTTTACCGTCTGGCCGATAATGCCTTTGACGACGCGGAAGGGCGCATTGAGTATGCAGCTCCCTTTAACGCACTGCGCTAAGCCAGGTTTCGAGACTCTGCGGTTGCTCGGCAACCAGTTGCAGTTTGCGTTGCCGGGGAAGTTGTTTGACCTGATATTCCAGCCTGGATGCCTGCGCGCGGTCACCTGCCGCGCAGGCATAAACCAGCGCCAGTGGGCCTTTTCCGCGCAGGGCCCGGGCTCCACGACCACACTCATGTTGCGCAAGGCGGCGCGTGACGTCGGTCGTGATGCCGGTATATAACAGACCGGCGGCCGTTTTTATCAGGTAAAGTTGCCAGTGCTGACTCATAATCTGTCCCAGAAATGCCTGCCCGGCAGTGTAACGCGCTTCCCCATCGTGCGCTATCCGTTGCCCTTATCCGGAGTTGATTGTGTCTGATCTTTCCCATCTTATTCGCTACCTTAAGAAGCAACATGTCCTGTCACTGTGCTGCAGTGCCGGAAATGAACTGTGGTGTGCAAACTGTTACTACGTGTTTGATGAGGCACGTATGGCATTCTGGCTGATGACGGAACCGGATACACGCCATGGCCTTCTGGCCAGCAAAAATCCTCACGTGGCCGGAACGATCAATGGACAGCCGAAAACGGTCTTACTGATAAAAGGGGTGCAGTATCGTGGACGCATCAGGCAACTGTGTGAGGAGGAGGCGGTTGAAGCACGCCATGCCTATCAGCGCCGTTTCCCGATGTCACGCAGCGTGTCTGCACCGCTGTGGGAAATCACGCTCGATGAGCTGAAAATGACCGATAACGCGCTGGGATTTGGCAAAAAGATTGCCTGGCTGCGGGAAGAGTAGTGCGCCCTGATCCCTGACGGAAAAGGGCGCCAACGCGTTACAGCGCTTCCAGAATGCGCAGGGACTCACGGTTAAAAGCAGGCAGGTCAGCCGGGGTGCGGCTGGTTACCAGCTTGTCACTGTCCACCACCACTTCTTCATCGCGGAAATCAGCCCCGGCATTAATCAGGTCGACCGCAATGGCTTTTACGCTGGTCATTTTTCGGCCGCGGACACCATTGGCACTGATCAGCAACTGTGGCCCGTGGCAGATCGCAAACACCGGTTTGCCGCTTGCCACGAAGTCTTTGGTGAAAGCGACGAAGCGGTCGTCGCCGCGCAGGGCGTCAGGTGAATGGCCGCCAGGCAGCAGTAGCGCGTCAAACTCAGCCGCACTGACATCGTCGATGCTGCGGTCAATCTTCACTTCCGCATCACCCTGTTTGCCTTTAACGGTTTTACCCGCCTGCTCCTCAATGGTCACCACCTCGTAGCCAGCACGTTTATACACTTCCGCTGGCGAGGTAAACTCAGAGTCTTCAAATTCATCGGTGATCAATACCGCAATTTTGGTGCTCATCTTTACCCTCCTGTAGGCATGTTAGGCGCTTAATGCGCTATCCTGATACGCATTAAGCCTGGCTGCCGACATCAGGAAAGCAAGCCAGACGGCGCACATTGACCAGATTTTGCACGGCTGGTGATGAAACAGGGACAATTCTGAGATGAATCGCGTATTAGTGACCGGCGCAACCGGATTAGTCGGGTCATATCTGCTGCGTTTACTGGTTGATGATCCTCGCATCGATGAGATTATCGCTCCGACGCGCCGCGCGTTGCCTGTTATGAACAAGGTGATCAATCCGGTTGAGGACGATCTGACCGATGTGCTTCAGCCCCTGGATGGGCCACTGACCACGGTATTTTGCTGTCTGGGCACCACGCGCAAACAGGCAGGCAGTAAAGCGGCCTTTATTCATGTGGATTACACGCTGGTGGTGGACACCGCCTTGAATGGCTTACGACTGGGCGCCACGCAGATGCTGGTGGTGAGTGCGCACGGCGCGCATCGCCATTCGCCCTTTTTATACAGCCGCGTAAAAGGTGAGATGGAGAATACGCTGCGCCACCAGAACTGGGCACGCCTGGTTTTCGTCCGGCCATCTTTATTGCTCGGTGAAAGAAAAGAGAAACGCCGCGGAGAAAGCCTGATGGCACCGTTGTTTTCCTGGTTGCCCGGCAACTGGCGTGCAGTGTCAGCACAGGATGTGGCCCGCTGTCTGCATCAGCAGGCCTTCATGGATAAAGCCGGCGTCACCCTCATTGAATCCGGGGCGATTCCCCGCTCTTCAGCGTAAATACCAGATGTGCTGATTACGACTGCCGCGCCATAAGAGGGTGGCGTCTTTTTCGGCCTCTTCAAAGCGCCCGTCGATCAGAACGTCAATCCAGGGCAGCACTTCACGCTGCGCGGACGTCAGTGACGCCATTTCATAGCCGGTCCATAGCCAGATATCTTTGCCCGGGCAGGTCTGTTTGACGCGTTTCACCAGACGACGAATATGCGGCACATTCTGTGGATGCAGGGGATCGCCGCCGCTTAACGATAAGCCCTGTCGTGGGATGCGCGTGTCGTTCAGATCGGCCAGCAGTTGTTCTTCCATCGCCAGGGTAAACGGCACCCCGGAATCCAGCCGCCAGGTACGTTGATTGTAACAGCCGCGGCACTGGTGCTCGCAGCCAGAGACAAACAGCGTACAGCGGGTGCCGGGGCCGTTCACGATATCGACATCGTAGTAACGATGGATGCGCATCATTCCAGCTGGCCGCTAGTAAGATGTTTCACCCGACGCTGCACTTCCTGTTGTTTTCCCGCATTAAACGGGCGCGCGTCCGGACTGCCCAGATAGCCACAAACCCGCCGTGTGACTGAAACCCGTGCAGGATCGTGATTGCCGCAGTTCGGGCAGGTAAATCCGCGGCTGGTACAGGTGAATTCCCCGTTGAAGCCACAGTCGTAACATTCGTCAATTGGCGTGTTGGTGCCGTAGTAAGGCACGCGGTCGTAGCTGTAATCCCAGACGTCTTCCAGCGCCTTAAGGTTGTGCTGCACATTGGGATATTCGCCGTAGCAGATAAAACCGCCATTGGAGAGTGGCGGATAGGGAGCTTCAAAATCGATTTTTTCGTAAGGATTCACCTTCTTCTCAACGTCCAGATGGAAGCTGTTGGTGTAATAACCTTTGTCGGTCACGCCTTTTACCACACCAAATTCAGCCGCATCCAGACGGCAGAAACGGTCACATAAGTTTTCGCTGGGTGTACTGTAGAGGCTAAAGCCATAGCCTGTTTCCGCTTTCCAGGCGTCGGTCGCCGCGCGCAGACGTGCCACGATGGCCACGCCTTTGGCGCGCAGGGCTGCATCATCAAAAGGATGGACTGAGGCGCCGCTCAGCGCATTCAGTGTTTCGTGCAAGCCGATGAAACCGAGAGACAAGGAGGCGCGGCCATTGCGGAAAATCGAACCCACCTCATCGTCTGCCTGCAAACGCACGCCGCAGGCACCTTCCATATAAAGAATGGGCGCAACCCGGGCTTTGGTTTTTTCCAGCCGGGCAACACGCGTCATCAATGCCCGTTTCGCCAGCATCAGCCTGTCATCCAGTAACGCCCAGAAACGCGCCTCATCACCCCGTGCTTCCAGCGCGATACGTGGCAGATTCAGACTGATGACGCCGATATTGTTGCGCCCTTCATGAATCTGCTCGCCATTTTCTTCGTAAACGCCCAGAAAACTGCGACAGCCCATCGGCGTTTTAAAGGAGCCGGTAACCTTAACAACCTGATCATAGTTGAGAATATCGGGATACATTCGTTTGCTGGCACAGGCCAGCGCCAGTTGCTTAATGTCATAGTTCACATCGCCCGGACGACGGTTAACGCCTTCCCGAATCGCAAACACCAGCTTCGGGAAGACGGCCGTTTTGCGATTTTTACCCAGTCCTGCCAGGCGGTTACGCAAGATGGATGTCTGCACCAGACGGGCGGCCCAGCTTGTCCCCAACCCGAACCCAAACGTGACAAACGGTGTCTGACCATTTGCCGTATGCAGCGTGTTCACCTCATATTCCAGCGACTGAAAGGCGTCATAACACTCTTTTTCGGTACGCTGGCGGGCATAGGCTTCCGCCTGCGGGATATCCCAGTGCTGCGCTACCTCTTTATGCCGGGCAAAACTTTTTTCAACATAGGGTGCCAGCACCTCGTCAATTCGATTCAGCGTGGTTCCGCCATAGATATGGCTGGCAACCTGGGCAATGATTTGTGCGGTCACTGCAGTGGCGGTAGCAATCGACCTGGGCGGCTCGATCTCCGCGTTACCCATTTTAAAACCGTTGGTCAGCATGCCTTTCAGATCGATCAGCATGCAGTTAAACATGGGGAAGAAAGGCGAGTAATCAAGATCGTGATAATGGATCTCGCCGCGCTCATGCGCCTGAACCACATCACGAGGCAGGATTTGCTGCTGGGCGTAATGTTTCGCCACAATCCCGGCCAGCAAATCGCGTTGGGTCGGGATCACTTTGCTGTCTTTATTGGCATTTTCATGAAGCAGGGCGGCATTGGTCTGATCGACCAGGCCACGGATGGCATGATGCAGCTGGCTGCGGCGTTCGCGCTCGACGTCACGATCGTGACGATAGGCAATATAAGCCCGTGCCAGTTGTGGATAAGGTCCGGCCATCAGCGTCTCTTCCACCGCACACTGAATATCCTGAATGTCGACGTCCTGACGATCCACCAGTTGTGCGCTAACCTGTCCGGCTACCGCGTCGCACCATGCGGCATCGTCGACGTTCGCTGCCCGCGCAGCCGCCATAACGGCCGCTGCGATACGTTGTGCATCAAAGCTTACGCGGCATCCGTCGCGCTTTATCACCACCGTTGCCATGCTCTCTCCGTTAACTACATATAGGTGTTGTTTCGGATTTTAGGCTCAACATGTAGTGACTGCAGCGAATTAATTCGTCTCGTTTTGACCTGAAACAAAGAAGCCGTAAACACGCGCAGAAAATCAGCACGACAAAAAAATCGCCCCGGGGTCGCCTTTTCGGACGGACTGATTTGATTAGCCACGCAAAATGACATTACTCTGGTGACCGACCTTTTTTGCCATCGACTTGCAGGGTACCGTGCCAATGTCGCTACGCCGAAATGTGCTTATCTGTTGTTGTGCTTTGTCCTTTTCTGCCGCAGCGGACACGTTGCCGTTAATGCCATGGCCACAGCAGGTAGAGCAACCTGCCAACGCAGGCTGGCTGACGTTGACGCCACAGCTCACCTTGCGCATCGAGGGGGACAGGTTACCCGGTGCCGAAACGCGCTGGTTGTCACGCATTGCCCGACAAACCGGCTGGCCTTTACTGCCCATCGATCAGACTGTGACTCCGCCTACGATTCGCGTGCAGATTGCAACGGTCACCGATCCCATTCCACAGCCAGACAGCGATGAAAGCTACCAGCTTAACGTCAACAGTGATGGTGTTCTGCTACGGGCTACTACCCGTTTTGGCGCGATGCGCGGCATGGAAACACTGCTGCAACTAATTGAAAACACGCCCGAAGGCACCCGCATTCCCTGGGTGACGATCCAGGATAAACCGCGCTTTGCGTGGCGCGGCATCCTGATCGACAGTGCCCGCCATTTCATGCCGGTCAGAACGATTAAGCGGCAGATTGATGGCATTGCGGCGGCACGGATGAACGTGCTGCACTGGCATCTGACGGACGATCAGGGCTGGCGTTTCGCCTCCAGCCGCTATCCTCAGCTACAACAAAACGCCAGCGACGGCCTTTTCTATACCCAGGAAGAGATGCGCGACGTGGTGCAGTACGCGGCGGAACGTGGCGTGCGCGTAGTGCCGGAACTCGATTTTCCCGGACATGCCTCTGCGCTGGCAGTGGCGATGCCGGAACTGATCAGCGCCCCCGGTCCTTATCGGATGGAGCGCGGCTGGGGCGTCTTTAAGCCGCTACTGGATCCCAGTAATGAGCAGGTTTACCAGGTCATTGATGCGCTAATCGGGGAGGTCGCCGCCATTTTTCCCGATCCGTATGTGCATATTGGCGGCGATGAGGTCGATCCCAGCCAGTGGCAGGCATCATCCCGCATTCAGCAATTTATGCACGATCGTGGTCTTGCCGACAGTCACGCGCTTCAGGCGTACTTTAATCAGCGCCTTGAAAAAATTCTGGAAAAACATCAACGACACATGGTGGGCTGGGATGAGATCGCCCATCCGGATCTGCCCCACAGCATTCTGATCCAGTCCTGGCAGGGCCAGGATGCGCTGGGTACCGTCACCAAAAATGGCTATCGCGGCATTCTCTCCACCGGGTTCTATCTGGACCAGCCTCAACCGGCCAGCTATCACTATCGCAATGAAATCTATCCCCAGGGGCTTGAGGGCAAAGATGTCATTCAGCCGGGTGACAAGGCGCAGAGCTGGTCGTTCTCTATGCCGCGGTTAAAAGGCAGTCCGGTGACGGGCAGCTTTACGCTGATTAAAGGTCGTGACGGCTGGCGCGGGTTTATTGATTTCGCGGGTAAGTCGCGCCGTCTGGTGAAAGGGATTGCGTGGCTGGCACCCGATCGTCTGACGTTCGAGGTCGATACGTGGATGGGACCGTTCCAGCCCGTGGTGACGCTGACGGGTAACCAGCTCAGCGGGTATATGCGGGTGGGGAACGTACGCTATGCCACCGAAGGCCGACGCCTTGATGCCGTGCCAGCCGGTATTCAGCCGGTGCTGCCCGATGCGCGGCAGAAGCAGCAAAACCTGCTGGGCGGCGAGGCCGCGCTGTGGGCTGAAAACGTCAACAGCACGATCATTGATACCAAACTCTGGCCGCGCGCTTTTGTGGTGGCCGAACGGTTATGGTCAGCGCAGAACGTCACCGACCCTGACAGCATGTATCAACGGCTGGCGGCGATGGATCGCTGGACAACGATCTCCGTCGGCCTGCAACAGCACGATCAGACGGAACGACAGATGATGCGGCTGGCCAACAGTACCCATATCGAGCCGCTGCGCGTGCTGGCCCAGGCGCTGGAACCGGCACAGTACTATACGCGTCAGCATCTCAAGTTTCAGGCCGGGCATTACAACTACTTTGAACCGCTGAATCGCCTGGCGGACGTCTTACCGGCTGAAAGTGATACCGTCCGGGCGCTGGATAAGCAGGTTGCCCTGCTGATTGAAGACCGGACCGATCCTGCCGCCGCGACGGCGATTCGTGCACAGTTACAACGCTGGCACGAAAATTATTCGCAGGTTCAGCCGCTACTGAATGCCACCCAGCCGCTCCATGCGCTGGCGGGCAGCGCCAGGCAGGTTGATGCACTGAGCGTGATGGGCATGGCGATGGTGGATGCCTATGTACGTAACCAGGCCTTTGGGGCGGGCGAGGTGGCGCAGATGCAGGCGAAGCTGGATGCAGCGGCACAGGTGCAGGATGAGACGGTCATTGCACTCGTACGGCCGCTTGAACGCCTCCTCCATGCTTTCAAATAAGCTGGCGACCTGCGCACAGCAGGCGCGTTGTCAGCGGTTCGCCATCACGGTCACTGACAACAGTAAGTTCCCGGGGATGACTCATCTTGCCGCCTTCCTGCAGCGCGAAGGCCCGGCTTATTTCGCAGAACAGGCAGAGAGAGAAAAGATGCAAAAAATGGTGGGTATCATCCTGCACCATCAACATATGCCGCGCCAAAGCAGGAACTCAGGACGAGGTGGCCGGGCCGCTGACCGAGTGGCGGCGGACTAACGTCGGGCTGAACATATTGGTCACTTCAGGAACGGGCTGGTGGTGAGCCAGCGCCAGCGCCAGTTCGGCGGCTTGCTGCGCCATAGTGACGATGGGATAACGCACCGTCGTCAGGCGCGGGCGAACGTAGCGGGAAACCAGCACGTCATCAAAACCGATCAGGGACATTGCTTCGGGAACCTGTACGCCATTATCGCTTAAGACCGCCAGCGCCCCGGCAGCCATAGAGTCGTTATAGCAGGCTACGGCAGTAAAGTTTCTGCCGCGTCCCAGTAATTCCGTCATCGCCTGCTCGCCGCCGACTTCATCCGGTTCGCCCCAGGCGACCAGCCTGTCATTGCAGGGCAGGCCGTGCTCTTCCAGGGCATCGTAATAGCCCTGCAGGCGGTCTTCCGCATCCGAAATGGTGTGAGTGGAACAGATAAACGCGATATTTTGATGGCCCAGTTGAATCAGATGGCGCGTGGCCAGCCAGGCACCGTAGCGGTCATCAAGCGCAATACAGCGTTGTTCAAACCCCTTTAGCAGGCGATTCACTAATACCATGCCGGGCATCTGCTTCATCAACACTTCCAGCTCGCTGTCGGGGATTTTCTTGGCGTGAACCACCAGCGCCGCGCAGCGATGACGCATCAGTTGTTCGATAGCCTGGCGCTCTTTTTGCTCATTATGGTAACCGTTACCAATCAGCAAAAAGTTGCCTGTCTGGCCTGCCACTTCATCTACTGCTTTCACCATCGCGCCAAAGAACGGGTCGGATACATCGCCCACCACCAGCCCCAGGGTTTCGGTTGACTGCTGTGCCAGCGCCCGTGCATTGGCGTTTGGATGGTACTGGAGCGATTCCATGGCCTGATTCACCGCCTGGCGCGAACTGTCACTGGCCTTAGGCGAATTGTTGATCACGCGGGAAACCGTGGCGACAGAAACACCCGCCAGCCGGGCAACATCCTTAATGGTAGCCATGGGTTTACCTGATTTTGGGGAAACGTTTACACATCGCTCCAGTGTTACGGAAAAGCGCACGTACATCAAGCCAACAGAATGCCAGCAAGGTCGCAAACAGGGCAAAATCAGACGATGGGTGATGCCTTCTGCTACGGTCACAGCCCGTGATATGCTGCTTATCCCAACACCTGCCGAAGCGATGACCATGAAAATAAAAGTGCCACATCTGGCGCACTGGGGCGCCTTTACCGCGGTAAGCGAAAACGACCGTCTCATCGGTTGCGAACCTTTTTTTGCCGACGCCGATCCGTCGCCCATGCTCAACACCATTCCTGAACTGGTCTACTCGGATAAACGCATCCGCCAACCTATGGTGCGGCGTTCGTGGTTAACCTCCCGCGAGAACAGCGATCGCACCTTGCGTGGACGTGAAGATTTTGTCGCCGTTGACTGGGATACGGCGCTGGATCTGGTGGCTGAGGAAAATCGCCGCATTCGTGAACGCTACGGTGCCTCCGGCATTTTTAATGGCTCTTACGGCTGGTCATCGGCAGGGCGCGTCAACCATGCGCGCACGCTGGTACGGCGTTTCTATTTTCAGGGCGGCGGCGGGGTCGATCAGCAAGGCAACTACAGCTGGGGCGCAGCGCAGTTTTTCCTCCCTTATGTCATGGGCACCTACATGCCGCTCACCGGGCGCGTCACCGACTGGCCGCAGGTGGTGGAACACGCCGAGATTTTTGTCGCCTTTGGCGGACTGGCGCTAAAAAATGCCCAGGTGGCTTCCGGCGGTGCAGGTCAGCACAGCCTGAAACCGGCGCTGGAACAGCTGGCCGCGAAAGGCACGCCCGTCATCAACATCAGCCCCATGCGCGACGACTGCCCTGAATTTGTTCGCGCCGACTGGATCCCGATCCGGCCGAATACCGATGTGGCGCTGATGCTGGCCCTCGGTTATGAAATTTATCAGCGCGGTGCGACCGACGAGGATTTCCTTGCCCGTCACTGCACCGGCTGGCCGCAGCTGCGTGCTTATCTGCTGGGCGAAAGCGATGGCATCGCCAAAACGGCGGGCTGGGCGAGCCGGATCACCGCGGTCCCGGCGGAGCGCATTGTGCAACTGGCGCAGCAGCTGATCGGCAAACGCAGTTTTATCACCTGCTCCTACTCTGTCCAGCGTGCTCATCGCGGCGAACAGCCCTACTGGATGATGATCGCGCTGTCCTCCATGCTCGGACAGCCAGGCCTGCCGGGCGCGGGCTTCTCATTTGGTCACGGCTCCATGAACAGCGTGGGCAATCCGCGCCAGGAAGGGCCCGCGCCGATGATGAGTACCGGGCCCAATCCGTCGGGCCTCTCTATTCCCGTGGCGCGCATCAGTGACATGTTGCTTAACCCCGGCCAGCCCTATAGCTTCCAGGGCGAAACCCTGCACTACCCGGACATTCACATGGTGCACTGGGCGGGCGGCAACCCGTTCCACCATCATCAGCAGTTGAACCGGCTGGTGGAAGGCTGGCAAAAGCCGGATACCGTCGTGGTGCAGGATATCGTCTGGACACCGGCCGCACAGATGGCCGATATCGTACTGCCGGCAACCACCACGCTGGAGCGCAATGATATCGGGGGCTCGTCGCGCGATCGCTTTGTGCTGGCGATGCATCAGGCGATTAAACCCCAGCATCAGGCACGTAACGACTTTGATATCTTTGCGGATCTGGCCGAGCGACTGGGCTATCGGGATACCTTCACGGAAGGGCGCAACGAGATGCAGTGGATCGCGCATCTTTACCAACAATGCGCCGTCGCCCATGGTCGTCGCGGCATTGCTTTCCCCGAATTTGAGGCGTTCTGGCAGCGCGGCTTCGTTGAAATCCCCGAAGGCGGTAAACCCTACGTCTTTATGGCGGACTTCCGCGCCGATCCCCTCGCGCATCCGATCCAGACCGCCAGCGGCAAAATTGAGCTGTTCTGCCAGACCATTGCGGATTATCAGCTGGAGGATATGGCCGGTCACCCGGAATGGCGTGAGCCGCGGGAATGGCTGGGAGCGCCGGCAAGTCAGGACTATCCACTGCATATGATCTCCATTCAGCCCTCGGATCGCTTGCACAGTCAGCTGGATGCCACTGCCACCGTGCAGGGCAATAAAACCGCCGGCCATGAAACGCTGTACATGCATCCTGAGGATGCGAACCCGCGCGGCATTGTCGATGGTGATGAGATTGAAGTCAGCAATGCGCGCGGCAGGATTCTGGCTGGGGTGCGTTTAACCGATGGCCTGAAGCAGGGCGTGGTGATCATCTCTACCGGTGCCTGGTTTGATCCCGGCTTTGGCAACGCCTGGCAGCCGTTTGATCGGGCGGGCAATCCGAATGTCTTAACGCTGGATATCGGCACCTCGTCACTGACCCAGGGGCCGAACGCCATGAGTTGCCTCGTGGACATCAAAAAACATGTCGTTTGCACAAATACGTAAGGATCACACGGCTGGTTACATTTTGCAGGTAACTGTTGCGTTTCTGTCGTGGCAGAACGGGATCGCCGCTTGCTACAGTCAGGATCCCAGAGGTATTGATGGGTGAACATCAACTGATTTTTTTGATTACACCAACCTGCGTAGATACGCAGGTTTTTTTTGCCCCGAGGAAAACGATCAATAACGAACTGATACACAGTTTTCCTGTGTTTTCACCCGCGCTTTGATTATAACTGCTGGATTGACCTCTTTTTTTTAAGCGCAGCGGATTGCTATGCCCCGGATAAAAAAATTACTGGGTAAAGACCAGATAAAAGCCCCGTTTAACCCGTTTCGTTTTCGCCTGATTTGTCTGGGCGTATTGGCCTGTATGGTCGTTTTGCTGGCGCGCGTGGCCGATTTGCAGTTCCTGAATCAGCCGATGCTGGAGCATGAGGCGGATCAGCGTTCCCTGCGTACCGTGACGCTGCCCACCAGCCGGGGCACCTTACTGGATCGCAATGGTGAGGCACTGGCACTCAGCGTGCCCTCGCGTGACGTGATCGCCGATCCGCAGCGCGTACTGGAAAGTAACCCCGACTTTACCAGCGCCAAATGGGCCTATCTGGCGGCGGCGCTGGGCATGCGGCCTGAAGAGGTCGCGTCACAGATCACTGCGAATCCTAAACGTCGTTTTCTCTATCTGGGACGTAAAGTGGAGCTGGGGATCGCCAAAGACATCAAAGATCTCAAGCTGAAAGGCATCAGTGAGGTCTATGACGACAGCCGCTTCTATCCGATGAGTGAAGCCTCGGCACCGCTTATCGGCATCGTTGGTGCTGACAACACCGGTCTGAACGGCCTGGAAAAAGGCTTCGATAAAGTGCTGCAGGGTCAGCCGGGCAAAGAAGTGTATCGCCAGGATGCGGCCGGCAATATCATTTCGATGATTAGCTATCAGCCGCCAACGCAGCCGCCGACGGTACAGCTCAGCATTGATAAATTCAGCCAGTACACGCTGTACAGCAAACTGCGTGACGGCGTGTTGCTCAACAAGGCCGACTCCGGTGCGGCGGTGCTGGTCAAAATTGATACCGGCGAGATTCTGGCGATGGCCTCTTATCCGTCGTTCAACCCCAACAACTACCAGGGTGCCACACCGGCACAGATGCGCAATACCGCCATCAACGACAGTTATGAACCGGGTTCGACAGTGAAACCGCTGGTAGTGATGGAAGGGCTGGAGCGCCACCTGGTGCGACCGGATTCTGTACTGGATACCACGCCTTATCGCGTGAACGGCCACCTGATCCGTGACGTCGGGCACTGGCCGCGTCTGACGATGACCGGCATCCTGCAAAAATCGAGCGATATCGGCGTCTCGCATATTGCCCTGGCAATGCCTGCGGAAGCCCTGGTGAACACCTACTATGCCTTTGGCCTCGGTAAACCCACCGGACTGGGCTTAACCGGCGAAAGCGTCGGCTACTTCCCGCTGCACCGCACGCGCTGGGCCGATATCGAACGCGCGACCTTCTCCTTCGGCTATGGTTTACGCGTGACGCCGCTACAGATTGCCCGGGAATATGCCACGCTGGGTTCCTATGGGGTTTATCGTCCGCTGTCGATCACCAAGGTCACGCCACCCGTGCTGGGCAAGCAGGTGGCCAATCCTGAAACGGTGAAAGAAGTGGTGCATATGCTGGAAAGTGACGTCTTACCGGGCGGGACCGGGGTGAAGGCGGCGGTACCCGGCTATCGTCTGGCTACCAAAACCGGGACAGCGGAGAAAATGGGCAGCAGCGGTAAATATGACGGCGGCTATGTGAACTACACCGCTGGTATTGCTCCCGCCAGCCATCCTGAAGTGGCGCTGGTCGTCATGATTAACCACCCGACCGCTGGCGATCACTTTGGTGGCTCCGTGGCCGCGCCGGTATTCGGCAACATCATGGGGCCGGTGCTGAAGCACATGAATATCGCCCCCGATGCTATCTACAGTAAGCCTGTGGATAACGGTTCAGATAAATCCTAATCAAATCAAACTGTAAGCGAGGTGTGGATGTTTTTACACCTCGTTTCATTTCGGCGAATTCATTTTCTTTTTTCATCTGTCTCTGACCGACTAAAGGGTGAGAGGATAGAAATCCCAGAGGTATTGATGGGTGTGAAAACGGGCACTGCTCCGGCAAGGCCAGTCGTTATTACACCGACCCACGCAGATGCGTGGGTTTTTTTTGCCTGAAATCTGGCCTGGTCTTGTCATGATCTGCGTCAGCTTTCTCCGGCGCATCCGCCAATAATCAGTTGTCGATTACCGCTAAATCCTGCATCGTGAGTGGCTGTTTTCACCATGCTAAGGAGCCGGCATGCTATTCACTTTTTTCCGTCTGCTTTTTCGCCTGCTGTGGCGGGTTGAACTGCGGGGCGATACCGCTGAGCTGCGCAAGCAGAAAGTGTTGATTACGCCCAATCACACTTCATTCCTGGATGGCGCGCTACTGGCGCTGTTTCTGCCCGTTAAGCCAGTATTTGCAATCTACTCGTCTATTAGCGAACACTGGTTTTTACGCCTGATAAAACCCTATGCGGATTTCGTGCCGCTCGATCCTATGAAGCCGATGGCGCTGAAGCAGCTGGTGCGGCTCATCGACAGCGGCCGCCCGGTGGTTATTTTCCCCGAAGGCCGCATTACCGTGACCGGATCGCTGATGAAGATTTACAGCGGCGCGGGCTTTGTCGCAGCCAAATCCGGCGCGACCGTGGTGCCGATGCGCATTGAAGGGGCAGAATTTACGCCGTTCGGTCGCCTGGCGGGCGTTTTCAAGCGTCGCCTGTTTCCCCGTATTACCCTGAGCATTTTACCCGGCACCCACATTCCGATGCCCGAGGCGAAGCGCGCCCGCGACCGTCGCGTGCTGGCCGGAGAGCACCTGCACCATATTATGATGGAAGCACGCATGGCGGTGCGACCCAGGGAAACCCTGTATGAGGCTTTTCTGAGTGCCCGTCAGCGCTATGGCGCGTTTAAGCGGTGCATCGAAGACGTGAATTTCAAACCCGACAGCTATACCGGCCTGCTGAAAAAAGCGCTGGGCGTTGGACGCATTCTGCAACGGTACAGCCAGCCTGGCGATTACGTCGGGTTGCTGCTGCCCAACGCCACGGTCACGGCGGCGGCGATCCTGGGCGCATCATTACGTGGGCGCGTGCCCGCCATGCTGAACTACTCTGCGGGCGTAACGGGCCTGCGTGCGGCGCTGACTGCGTCACAGGTAAAGACCGTGTTCACGTCGCGGCAGTTCCTGGATAAAGGCAACCTGTGGCATCTGCCGCAGGCGCTGACCGAGGTGCGGTGGATCTATCTGGAAGATCTGAAAGATACCGTCACGTTGCAGGATAAGCTCTGGATACTGGCGCATTTGCTGGTGCCGCGTCAGGCGCAGGTGACGCAACAGCCGGAAGATGCCGCGATGGTGCTGTTTACCTCTGGCTCCGAAGGGCATCCGAAAGGCGTGGTGCATTCTCATAAAAGCCTGCTGGCGAACGTTGAGCAGATTCGCACGGTAGCCGACTTTACGCCACGCGATCGCTTTATGTCAGCGTTGCCGCTGTTCCATGCCTTCGGCTTGACTGTGGGGCTGTTTACGCCGCTGATGACCGGGGCGCAGGTCTTTCTGTATCCCAGTCCGCTGCACTACCGCGTGGTGCCTGAGTTGGTGTACGACCGCAACTGTACCGTGCTGTTTGGCACTTCAACCTTCCTGGGGAATTACGCCCGTTTTGCGCAGCCTTATGACTTTGCCCGTCTGCGCTATGTGGTCGCGGGGGCAGAAAAACTGCAGGAGAACACGCGCCAGCTGTACATGGAAAAATACGGCATCCGGATTCTGGAAGGCTATGGCGTCACCGAATGCGCGCCTGTTGTCGCCATCAACGTGCCCATGGCCGCCAAAGCGCACACGGTAGGTCGTATTCTGCCGGGAATGGATTCGCGCCTGATGTCCGTGCCGGGCATTGAACAGGGCGGGCGGCTGCAACTGCGTGGTCCAAATATCATGAAAGGCTACCTGCGGGTGGAGAATCCCGGCGTACTGGAAACCCCGGCGGCGGACAACGGGGAAGGGCAGATGGAAGCGGGCTGGTACGATACCGGCGATATCGTCAGCTTTGATGACGGCGGATTCTGCCAGATCCAGGGCCGGGCGAAGCGCTTTGCCAAAATTGCCGGGGAAATGGTCTCGCTGGAAGTGGTCGAGCAGATCGCCCTGAGCGCGTCGCCGGATAAACAGCACGCGGCCTCGCTGCGGCCCGACGGTAATCGGGGTGAAGCATTAGTGCTGTTTACTACCGACAGCGCCTTAGCGCGTGAGGATTTGCAAAAGGCGGCCCGGTCGCTGGGTGCCGCGGATCTGGCCGTACCGCGCGATATCCGCGTGGTCAAACAGCTGCCGCTGCTGGGCAGTGGCAAACCTGACTATGTCACCCTGAAGAAAATGGCGGAAGAGGACCAGGCATGATCCCAGAACGTGATGCGCCGTTACTGTCGCGCGGCATGATAGCGGTAATCGTGGCGCAGTTTTTCTCCGCGTTCGGCGATAACGCCCTGCTGTTTGCCACGCTGGCGTTGCTGAAAAACCAGTTCTATCCCGACTGGAGCCAGCCGGTACTGCAGATGCTGTTTGTTGCCACTTATATTCTGCTTGCGCCCTTTGTCGGCCAGATGGCAGACAGCATTGCCAAAGGCCGGGCCATGATGTTTGCCAACAGCCTGAAGTTGCTCGGTGCGATGGTGATCTGCTTCGGTTTTAATCCTTTCCTGGGTTACACCCTGGTGGGAATCGGGGCTGCCGCGTACTCCCCGGCGAAGTACGGCATTCTGGTTGAAATTGCGCATGGCGAAAAGCTGGTTAAAGCCAACGGGCTGATGGAAGCCTCCACCATTGCAGCTATTCTGCTGGGCTCGGTGGCGGGCGGCATCCTGTCGGACTGGAATCTGGTTGCCGCACTGGCCGCCTGTGCTCTGACCTATGCGGTGGCGGTGGTGGCGAACCTGTTTATTCCCAGACTGCGCGCCGCGCGTCCGGGGCAGAGCTGGAATGTGGCGGCCATGCTGGGCCGTTTTCTCCGCGCGACGCGCCTGCTGTGGAACAATGCCGAAACCCGATTTTCTCTGCTCGGTACCAGTCTGTTTTGGGGCGCAGGTGTAACGCTGCGTTTTCTGCTGGTGCTGTGGGTACCCGTGGCGCTGGGCATCAGCGACAACAAAACGCCGACCATGCTGAATGCTATGGTCGCGGTAGGGATTGTGGTGGGCGCGGCACTGGCGGCAAAGCTGGTGACGCTGGAAACCGTGCGCCGCTGTATGCCCGCGGGCGTTCTGATCGGCGTGATGGTGGTGATTTTCGCCCTGCAACATACCCTGCTGAATGCTTACCTGCTGCTGATGATCATCGGCGTGCTGGGCGGTTTCTTTGTTGTACCCCTCAACGCGCTGCTTCAGGAACGCGGTCAACAGAGCGTCGGCGCGGGCAATGCGATTGCAGTGCAGAACCTGATTGAAAACACCGCCATGCTCATCATGTTGGCGCTGTATACGCTGGCTATTCGCGCCGGTGCGCCCGCCGTGGCGACCGGCATTGGCTTTGGCGCCTTGTTCGCGCTGGCGATTACCCTCCTGTGGCTGTGGCGTCCGTCTTCCCGCACCTGATGCAACAACCGCGGGGCGCGCTGTCCCCGCGGTTCCGCTTTTCTCCTTTATGCTGGCCCCGAGGGTATTACGCCTTTTTTTGATGTATCACCAAAAATTTACTATTCAAAAAAATATAGTTTATTTTGTTATTGTTTTTTTTCGGTCGTTTATTTAACTTCGATAATTTTTTGCAATGAATAATTAATTTAAACTTGAAATCGAATTCAGGTTTAAAAAAATTGAAATAAATTTTTATTTATTATTGCCGATTAATTTCTGGCTTCCTTCGGGAATAGGCTCGGAGGAAAGAAAGGAGCTCGGTTTAATGAATATGACGCAAAGACTTTCTCTGGCTTTTTCGCTTTTAGCAGGTTCGTTGATTATTCTGGGGATCGTAACGCTTTCACTTCTCGCCGGTTTTCAGGCGAGATTTGAATATGTGCAGGTAAACACGATTGATTCGCTCAAGGTATTAAACCGGCTGGTGGATGAAAGTAATCGCCTCTCTGTGGCGTTATATCGTCATCAGACAGAGGATGAGAGCGGCAAGCTGGCCAGTCTCGAAGCGGTTATTCAAAAACGCATTGAGGACATTTCGACACTGACGAAATATTATTTCGATAACGACATTACCAACGATGACGATCGGGTGATGACAGAAAAGTCATTCCGGTTAATCGATGCCGTTAAACAAAATCTTCCGGCATTTCTCACGGCTTCCCGGGCACATCAGAATGAACGCAGCCTGGCGCTGTTAAGTGATGATGAAGGTATTGGCGGCGCCATCACCCAGCTAAAAAACAGTTACCGCGATCAGTTTGAATTTAACAGCAAAATGGGTGAAGCGTTACGCCTGCAAAACCAGCATATTTATCGGCTGACCAAATGGGGCATGGCCGCCGGTATTGCCCTGGCGATTACTGGCCTGGGGATGCTGACGATACTGACCATCTTGCGCGTCCGCCGCAGCCTGAATGCCATGGGCGGGCTGATGGAACGCGCCAGCAATACGCTTGATCTTTCCCTGAAGGCCGATGACAGCCGCCGTGATGAAGTCGGTATCATGGCACGCTCTTATAATCGTCTGATGACAAGCATTTCGTCCGCTATGCATGCGGTCAGCAGTGCCTCGCAGTCCGTCAGCAGTGCGTCGGCACAGATTGCGGCAGGGAATGAGGATTTGTCTGCCCGTACAGAAGAGCAGGCTGCCTCGCTGGAGCAAACGGCTGCCAGCATGACGCAAATAAGCGAAACCGTCAGACAGACCGCCGACAACACGCGCCAGGCGAGCAATCTGGCTGAAAACACGCGCAACCTCTCCGAAACCAGCTCTGCGGCGCTCACTACCATGCTGGATACCATGACGTCGATCCGTGACAGCGCGGGCAAGGTGGGCGACATTATCACCCTGATTGAAGGCATTGCGTTTCAGACCAATATTCTGGCGCTGAACGCGGCGGTTGAAGCGGCGCGAGCCGGCGAACACGGGCGCGGCTTTGCGGTCGTGGCAGGGGAAGTGCGCAATTTGTCGCAGCGTTCCACCACCGCCGCCCGTGAAATCAAAACGCTGATTCAGTCGTCGAATGCGTTGATTGAATCGGGAACGTCCCAGGCGGATAACGTGAATCAGAATATGGAGACGATGCGCGGTGCGGTCAGTCAGGTTACCGATCTGGTTAACGAAATCGCCGCTGCTGCCACAGAGCAGAGCCAGGGGATCGCGCAGGTGCATCAGGCGGTCAATCAGATGGACGACGTGACCCAGCAGAATGCGGCCCTGGTGGAAGAAGCCTCGGCCGCATCGCTCTCACTACAGGAGCAGGCCAACGGCCTGGCTGCGCTGGTGCGCAGGTTTACGCTCGCGGATCAGCAGGCGGCTGATGTGACGCCTCAGCGCCAACCCACAGCCGTTGTTGCGCCCAAACCCGTGATGGCTCTGGCGACAGGCGGACAGGATAACTGGCAAAGCTTTTAAGGCTGATTACACCGTGAACGGTCGGCGTTAAGCAGGGCAAATTCCGTGCTTAATGGCAGACCGAAAGCCGCGTGCGCACCCGGTGCGCACGCGTTTTATCAGCGACGCAGTGCAATCGCTTCGATTTCAATCTTCACATCTTTTGGCAGACGGGCGACTTCCACGCACGAGCGCGCCGGGAAGTTTGCCTTGTGCTCAGTAAAGAACGCCTCGTAGGTGGCGTTTACGGTCGCAAAGTCATTCAGATCTTTCACGAACACGGTGGTTTTAACGATATCGCCTACCGTCAGTCCCGCCGCTTCCACGATTGCCTTCACGTTTTCCAGCGACTGACGTGCCTGCGCAGACACATCATCGGCGACCTCACCGGTGGCCGGGTTCACGGGAATCTGGCCCGAGGTGATGATCATGTTGCCGAGATCAACGCCCTGTACGTAAGGGCCAATGGCCGCAGGGGCTTTTTCCGTACTGATTTCACGAGACATCATTTCTCCTTAAAGTAAGGCCGGGGCAGCAACGATGCCGCCCGCAACAGAACGCGTTCCATTATAGGCGCGCCCGGGACGATTAAAAGTGGCCCAGCACGACATGGCGGGCGAACTCTTTCTCACAGTATTTGCACTTCAGGTGCACTTCATCGGCGCGGTGCTTGACGGCGAAGCTGGAGAACACCGGCTCGCTGCGGCTGATGCAGTTGCTGTTCGGGCAGGTAAGCACCCGATCGATGTGATCCGGCAGCGTCGGGGCGATCTTGGCCACCACTTCATAGTCGTCGATGCGGTTGACCGTCGCATGCGGCGCATAGAACGCCAGCTGATTGATCTGATCGTCGGTCAGGTAGGTGTTTTCGATCTTGATCAGGTCCTTACGGCCCATTTCACCTGACGGCAGGTTCAGACCAATAGTGATGCGCTGGTCAGTTTCGGTCAGGCGAAACAGCGACAGGAGCTTAAAGCCCACCTGCGCCGGGATATGATCGATAACCGTGCCGTTTTTGATGGCTTCGACCTGCAGTTTGTTATCGTGGCTCATTGTTCACTCCTTACAGGGCGATGTCGCTGTTCAGTACCAGCGCCAGCAGGGCCTGGCGCGCATAAATACCGTTACCTGCCTGCTGGAAATACCAGGCGTACGGCGTGGTGTCCACGTCAGGGGTAATTTCATCAATACGGGGCAGCGGATGCAGCACTTTCATGTTATCGCGGGCCCCGACCAGATCGGCTGCCCGTAAAATAAACTGGGCTTTGACGTTGGCATATTCTGAGGGATCGAGCCGCTCTTTTTGCACGCGGGTCATATAGAGAATATCCAGCTCAGGCATCACCTCTTCAAAGCTGTCATGGCGCGACCAGGCAATATTCTGCTCATCCAGCATATCGGTGATATAGGCAGGCATTGCCAGCGCATCCGGCGCGATAAAGAAGAAGCGGTTACCGTCGAACTTGGCCAGCGCCTGGGTCAGCGAGTGAACGGTACGGCCATATTTGAGATCGCCCACCATGGCCACGTTCAGATTGCTGAGACGACCCTGGGTTTCGTGGAGAGTAAACAGGTCCAGCAGCGTTTGTGTCGGGTGCTGATTCGCGCCGTCGCCCGCGTTCAGAATGGGAATGCCGTTGGAGAACTCCGTGGCCAGTCGGGCTGCCCCTTCCTGCGGATGACGCATCACAATCGCGTCCACATAGGTGCTGATGACGGAAATGGTATCCGCCAGGGTTTCCCCCTTCTTGCCCAGCGAGGTGTTACTGCCATCGGCAAAGCCGACGGCGGAGGCACCCAGGCGATGAATGGCGGTTTCAAACGACAGCCGGGTGCGGGTGGAGGCTTCAAAGAAGCAACTGGCGATCACGTTGTGTTTCAGCAGTTCCGGCTGAGGGTTGGCTTTGAGCCGGGCGGCGGTATGCAGCACCAGCTCCAGCTCGTCGCGGCTGAGATCGTTAATTGAAATGATGTGCTTGCGATATAGCGGGTTAGCCATAGCTCTCTCCTCTGCGCGGCCGGATTGCGGACAAAAAAAAGCCCCTTAGAAAGGGGCTTTTTTGAGATCGGTTCGATGACGGAAAGAAACAGCGGTGCCGCCTGCGGTCAGGCGAGATAGCGCGTCACATTGTCCACGATGCTGTTGCATGTTTCCTCCGGCAAATTGTGGCGCATTATACGCCATCGCGGGTTGGCATCAAGGAAAAATCGCGTAACAGGTAACCGTTTGCGTCTGTCTGATTAGCGCTGTCCCAGCGTGGCGACCATTACCGCTTTGATGGTGTGCATCCGGTTTTCAGCCTGGTCAAACACGATGCTGTGTGCCGACTCAAAGACCTCATTGCTGACTTCCATGCCGTCTTTAAGGCCATACTGTTCTGCCATCTGGCGGCCCAGCGTGGTCTGATCGTCATGGAAAGCCGGTAAGCAGTGCAGGAATTTCACCGCCGGGTTGCCTGTCAGCGCCAGCATCGCACGGTTCACCTGATAGTCGCGCAGCAGGGCAATCCGTTCTTCCCACACCGCTTTGGCTTCGCCCATGGAAACCCAGACGTCGGTATAGATAAAATCGGCACCTTTTACGCCCTCGGCAATATCCGCCGTCAGGGTGATTTTACCGCCGGTCTTTTCGGCGACCTGACGGCATTCTGCGACCAGCCCGGCTTCCGGCCAGCAGCTTTGTGGCGCAACCATGCGCAGATCCAGCCCGACCAGCGCGGCGGCTTCCAGCATGCTGTTGCCCATGTTATTGCGGGCATCGCCAACGTATACCAGCGTCATCTTATTCAGCGGTGTAGCGGGCAGATGCTCCTGCATGGTCAGCAGGTCAGCCAGCAACTGGGTGGGGTGAAACTCGGTGGTCAGGCCGTTCCAGACCGGCACGCCCGCGTGCTCGGCCAGCGTTTCCACCAGTGCCTGACCGTAACCCCGATACTGAATGCCATCATACATGCGGCCCAGCACGCGTGCGGTGTCTTTCATCGACTCTTTATGGCCGATCTGGCTGCCGCTCGGGCCAAGATACGTGACGTTAGCTCCCTGATCGTAGGCGGCAACTTCGAAAGAGCATCGGGTGCGGGTCGAGTCTTTTTCGAAGATGAGCGCGATGTTTTTGCCTTTCAGGTATTGGGTTTCGCTGGCGGTTTTTTTGGCGTGTTTTAATTCGGCAGACAGGGCAAGCAGGTAATCGATCTCGGCCGGGGTAAAATCCAGCAGCCTGAGAAAATGACGGTGATACAACTGACTCATACAGCACTCCGGTACGGGTTTCGTAATGAATTAAAATTCAATTTAACCGTATGAATATGCATTTTCAACCCTGGCGAGAATAATCTTTTCTGTTTTGTGTAGTGGCGCGACAGGCAGTATGGGAAAATAATGACTTATTGCCGAACTCAGAGAGGATATCGCCATGGCATTTGAAGCATTGTTGGAAGAGCAGCGTGAAGAGACGCGGCTGATCATCGAAGAACTGTTAGAGGATGGCAGCGATCCCGATGCGCTCTATACCATTGAGCACCATCTCTCCTGTAATAACTTTGACTCGCTGGAAAAAGCGGCGGTGGACGCGTTTAAGCTGGGCTATGAAGTCACCGAGCCGGAAGAGCTGGAGCTGGAAGACGGCACCACCGTCATGTGCGTGGACATTCTCAGCGAAGGCGCGTTGAAAGCGGAGCTGATCGACGCGCAGGTAGAGCAGCTGGTGAATCTGGTGGCAAAATATAATGTCGACTACGACGGCTGGGGCACCTACTTTGAAGATCCGAATGCCCAGGATGACGATGAAGACGATGGCGATGTCATCGACGAAGACGATAACGGCATTCGCCACTAATCTGACGAGGGCGGAGTCTGCTCCGCCTTTTCTGTTTTCCGGCCCTGTCTGAAATTCATGAATTACGCACCCTTACTTGAACCGATACAGCAATTTTTACACTGCCGCACGCCGCAGGCCTGGATTGATGAAGCGCGCAAACCTGAAAACCTCACACTGCTCCTGACCGACCATCTGGTGTGTGAACTGAAAGCCGCACAGACCGCCGTCTGGCTGATTCGCAAATATGTCGCCGACAAGCCAAGTGGAGACCGGATTCTGGCGTGGCTGCGGCCTTACGAGAATTTTATCTTTCGCGAAGACGGCGACAGCGATTTTATCAACGCCCATAAAAATCTGACTAAAACGATCATCGTACGCAATGCGCTACCGTGGGCGGACGATCTGGTAGAGAAAATGGTGCTGCTGATTAAAGAAGAGCTGCATCACTTTTACCAGGTGTGGGAAATTATGCAGTCGCGTGGTCTGGTGTACGAGAAAATCACCTCAAGTCGTTACGCCAAAGGGCTGCTGCGCGAAGTGACCACGCACGAACCCGATACGCTGGTGGATAAGCTGATTTGCGGTGCCTATATCGAAGCGCGCTCCTGCGAACGGTTTGCCAGCCTGGCGCCTTTCCTGGACAGTGAACTCGAGAAGTTTTATATCTCGCTGCTGCGTTCTGAAGCCCGCCATTACCAGGATTACCTGGCGCTGGCGGCACAGATATCACCCAAAGACATTACGGCGCGCGTACGGGCGATTGGTGAAGCGGAGGCCAGGCTGATTAGTGAGCCGGACACGGAGCTGCGCTTTCACAGCGGCGTCCCGGCTTTTTGACGGCGTTACAGCGTTTTCAGCATCCTGAACTCGCAGTCGCCATGGCCGGTGCAGCCCAGCGCATGGTCGATACGCGCAAAGCCCAGCGATTCATAAAGCTTAATGGCGCGCGTCAGGCTGCCGGTGGTTTCCAGATAGCAACGACGAAAGCCCCGCTGGCGCGCATGATCCATGGCTAACAGCGCCAGTTCGCGCGCCACGCCGAAGCCGCGGATAGCGGGCAGGAAATACATCTTTTGCAGTTCACAGATATCCGGCGCGCTGCAGGCGAGCGGGGCAATGCCGCCGCCGCCCATCACCTTCCCCTGATGTTCCACCACCCAGTAAGCGCTGTGTTCAGCGCTGTACAGCTCAAACAACTGGTCCAGATTAGGATCGGCAACGGTGTAGCCTTTATCCGCCGTCAGGCCAAATTCCGCAGAGACGTCGCGGATGACCCGGGCGATATGGGGATTGTCGGCGGCAGTAATGGGCCGCAGCTGAATATCGGCAGTGGTTCTCATCAGGATTCCGGTACAAAGTCAGCGCAATAAAAAAGCCGGGCAAAGCCCGGCTTCAGGTTCAAGCTATCGGACTACGACGCATTACAATGCCGCAATCACCGCCTGCTGTTCAATCAGTTTTGCTTTGGACTGTTCCATGTCGGCAACGCGTTCACGCTCTTTGGCGACGACCGCTTCCGGGGCACGGGACACAAAGCCTTCGTTGGCCAGCTTGGTCTGAATCTTCTCGATTTCAACATCGAGTTTCACCAGCTCTTTCGCCAGACGTTCCAGCTCGGCGGCCTTATCCACCAGATCCGCCATCGGGATCAGGAGCTCGGCGCCTTCGACAATTTTGGTCACCGAAACCGGCCCTTTCTCGCCCGCAGGCAGAATGGTCAGGCTTTCCAGACGCGCCAGGCGCGACAGGAAGTTACGGTTGGCCTCAACGCGGCGCTGGGCCGCCGGCGAGCAGTCACGCAGCAGCACATCCAGCAGCTTGCTCGGCGCGATGTTCATCTCCGCACGGATGTTACGCACCGCGATGATCGCCTGCTTCATCCACTCAATGTCGGCTTTGGCGTCGGCATCTTCTTTCGCCGCATCAAACTGCGGGAACGGCTGCAGCATGATGGTGTCATCGCTGATATTTTTCAGGCCCTTCACGCGCTGCCAGATGGTTTCCGTGATGAACGGAATGATCGGGTGCGCCAGGCGCAGCAGCGCTTCCAGTACATGAACCAGCGTATGGCGCGTACCGCGCAGTTCTGCTTCGCTACCGCTGTTCATCACCGGCTTGGTCAGCTCCAGGTACCAGTCACAGAACTGGTTCCAGGTGAAGTCATACAGAATGTTGGCGGCGATATCGAAGCGATAGCTGTCCAGGGCTTCACGGTAAGCTTTCACCGTATGGTTGAACTCGGTCAGAATCCAGCGATCGGCCAGCGACAGCGTCATCTCGCCACCGTTCTGACCACAATCCTGATCTTCGGTGTTCATCAGCACAAAGCGGCTGGCGTTCCACAGCTTATTACAGAAGTTGCGATAACCTTCCAGGCGCTTCATGTCCCAGTTGATATCACGACCGGTTGATGCCAGCGCGGCCAGCGTAAAGCGCAGCGCATCGGTACCGGATGGCTCAATACCGTTCGGGAACTGTTTCTCGGTGCGCTTACGGATTTTCTCGGCCAGCTGCGGCTGCATCATGTTACCGGTGCGTTTTTCCAGCAGATCTTCCAGCGAAATGCCGTCAACCATATCCAGCGGGTCAATCACGTTGCCCTTGGATTTGGACATCTTCTGGCCTTCTTCATCGCGGATCAAACCGGTCATATAGACGGTTTTAAACGGCACCTGCGGTTTGCCGTTTTCATCTTTGATGAAGTGCATGGTCAGCATGATCATGCGGGCAATCCAGAAGAAGATAATGTCAAAACCACTGACCAGCACGCTGGTCGGGTGGAAGGTCCGCAAGGCCTCGGTGTTTTCCGGCCAGCCCAGCGTTGAGAACGTCCACAGACCTGAGGAGAACCAGGTATCCAGTACGTCGTCGTCCTGGCGCAGCGCCACATCGGCGGCCAGGTTGTTTTCACTACGCACTTCGTCTTCGGTGCGACCAACGTATACGTTGCCGTCGTTATCGTACCAGGCCGGAATGCGGTGACCCCACCACAGCTGACGGGAAATACACCAGTCCTGAATGTCACGCATCCAGGAGAAGTACATGTTCTCGTACTGTTTTGGTACAAACTGAATATCGCCGTTCTCAACGGCTTCAACGGCCACTTTTGCCAGCGGTGCCGTGCGGACGTACCATTGGTCGGTCAGCATCGGCTCGATGACCACACCGCCGCGGTCGCCGTAAGGAACGGTCAGATCGTGTGGTTTGATCTCTTCCAGCAGGCCCAGTTCGTCCACCGCGGCCACGATGGCTTTACGCGCCGCAAACCGTTCCATCTTCTGGAACGCAGTCGGGATCGCGTCACTGTAGACAGTGCTGGCTTCGCCGTTGGTATCGTAAACCTGCGCGCTTTCACGGATATCCCCGTCAAAGGTCAGGATGTTGATCATCGGCAGCTTATGACGACGGCCCACTTCATAGTCGTTGAAGTCGTGCGCCGGGGTAATTTTCACGCAGCCGGTGCCTTTTTCCATATCCGCGTGCTCGTCACCCACGATTGGGATCAGGCGATCAACCAGCGGCAGCATGACAAACTTGCCGATCAGATCTTTATAACGTGGATCGTCCGGGTTCACGGCTACGCCGGTATCGCCCAGCAGCGTTTCCGGACGCGTGGTGGCGACAACCAGATAATCTTTCCCGTCGGCGGTTTTGGCGCCGTTGGCCAGCGGATAGCGGATGTGCCACATGGAGCCTTTGCTCTCACGGTTTTCCACTTCCAGGTCAGAGATCGCGGTGCGCAGTTTCGGATCCCAGTTCACCAGACGCTTGCCGCGGTAAATCAGGTTCTCTTTGTACAGGCGCACAAACACTTCTTTTACGGCATTGGACAGGCCTTCATCCATGGTGAAGCGTTCACGCTCCCAGTCCACAGAGTTGCCCAGGCGGCGCATCTGGCGGGTAATGGTGCCGCCGGATTCGGCTTTCCACTGCCAGATTTTGTCGATAAAGGCATCACGACCGTAATCCTGACGGGTTTTGCCTTCTTCTGCGGCGATCTTACGCTCAACCACCATCTGCGTGGCGATGCCCGCATGGTCGGTACCGGCCTGCCACAGGGTATTTTTGCCCTGCATGCGCTGGTAGCGAATCATGGTATCCATGATGGTTTGCTGGAAGGCGTGACCCATGTGCAAGCTACCGGTGACGTTCGGCGGCGGGATCATGATGCAAAAGCTTTCCTGGCTGGTGTCGCCATTCGGTTTGAAGTAGCCCTGCTTTTCCCAGTGCTCGTAAAGCGGCTGCTCGATATCTTGCGGGTTATATGTCTTATCCATTTCTGCTATGTCGTTTGCGGCTGTGGTGGCGTTGCCGTATTCAATTGGAAGCCAACGCTGCGATAGGCTTTATAGCGATCGCGCGCTAACTGTTTGAGCGATTCTTCATAAGGAACGAAGTCTATCACTTCATGGAAAGCAGTAGCAAAATCTGCAAACTGCGGCAGCAGGCTGATCAGCAGGTCGCGCGGTGAATTGCCCCGACGCTGCGGCCAGGCCAGCTCGACCGGTGCGCCGTAGCGCGGGCCTTCGCCAGCCAGATTATGTGGCACAAAGGCATTGGCAGGGCGCTGCCAGAGCGCCTCATCCAGCCGAATGGCTTGCTGCTCATCTTCACAGGCGATGAGCACTCGCTTACCGGCCCGCCAGCGTGTTTCCGCCAGATCGCACACCAGCGCTTCCACAGCGGTTAAGCCGTCGCGGGATGCATCGGTTTCCAGCACGTAGAAGGTTGCGTTTTTCATCGAATTGCCTGCTAAAAGAAAAGCGGGGCGACATGGCGTCCACCCCGGTTGGTTCGGTTGCCTGGGCGTTTAGTCGTCGCCGTTCAGACCTGCACGGTTCAGCAGGAACTGTGACAGCATCGGCACCGGACGGCCGGTGGCCCCTTTGGCCTTGCCGGAGCGCCACGCGGTGCCGGCGATGTCCAGGTGCGCCCAGTTATATTTGCGCGCAAAACGCGCCAGGAAGCAAGCGGCGGTAATCGCGCCGCCCGGACGGCCACCGATGTTGGCCATATCGGCAAAATTGGATTCCAGCTGTTCCTGGTACTCATCGGCCATCGGCAGGCGCCAGGCGCGGTCGCCCGACTGTTCTGACGCGCTGATTAGCTCATGGGCCAGCGGGTTGTGGTTCGACAGCAGGCCGCTGACGTGATGGCCCAGCGCGATCACGCAGGCGCCGGTCAGCGTCGCCACGTCGATGACCACTTCCGGATCAAAACGCTCGACGTAGGTCAGGGCATCGCACAGCACCAGGCGACCTTCGGCATCGGTATTCAGCACTTCAACGGTCTGGCCAGACATGGTGGTCAGCACATCGCCCGGGCGCATGGATTTGCCGTCCGGCATGTTTTCACAGCCGACCAGTACGCCCACGACGTTCAGCGGCAGGTTCAGCTCGGCGACCATGCGCATCACGCCATAAACGGATGCCGCACCGCACATGTCGTACTTCATTTCATCCATGCTGTCCGCAGGCTTAATAGAAATACCGCCGGAGTCGAAGGTCAGCCCTTTACCGACCAGCACGATGGGGCGTGCATCGGTATCCGGGTTGCCTTTGTACTCAATCACCGACATCAGGGATTCATTGTGCGAACCGGCCCCGACGGCAAGATAGGCGTTCATGCCCAGCTCTTTCATTTGCTGCTCGCCAATCACGCGGGTTGAGATGTGTTTACTGTAGGCATCCGCCAGCTGACGCGCCTGAGAAGCCAGGTAAGCCGGATTACAGATATTTGGCGGCATGTTGCCCAGATCTTTGGCCGCTTTCACGCCCGCCGCAACGGCCAGGCCGTGCTGAATCGCCCGTTCTCCGCTGGTTAACTCACGGCGGGTCGGCACGTTAAACACCAGCTTGCGCAAAGGACGGCGCGGTTCGGCTTTGTTGCTCTTCAACTGGTCGAAGTTATACAGCGCCTCTTTAGAGGTTTCGACAGCCTGACGCACTTTCCAGTAGGTGTTGCGCCCTTTGACGTGCAGTTCGGTCAGGAAGCACACGGCTTCCATCGAGCCGGTGTCATTCAGCGTGTTAATGGTTTTCTGAATCACCTGCTTGTACTGACGCTCATCCAGCTCGCGTTCTTTGCCGCAGCCAATCAGCAAAATACGTTCTGACAGGATATTCGGCACATGATGCAGCAGCAGCGTCTGACCCACTTTACCTTCCAGCTCACCGCGGCGCAGCAGGGCGCTGATATAGCCATCGCTGATTTTATCTAGCTGCTCGGCAATCGGTGACAGACGGCGCGGTTCGAAAACACCAACTACAATGCATGCACTGCGCTGTTTTTCCGGACTACCGCTTTTTACACTGAACTCCATGCACTCTCCTGAATCTTAAAGACAACAGCCGTAGCTGCCGCTAGAATGTAGCGCATTCATGACTCATTTATTAATCGGTGCAACATGCTAGCATGCTGTCGACGGTCGTAATGAATCAGGGTGACAACGTGTTGTTTTTTCACCACCCACTTGCAATTCGTATACATTTTTAGCGCTGGCTTCGGCCATTTATGAAGAAAAATGGCTAATAAGCGTTGAAATTAGCGATTTTCCTGCAAAAAGACAAGTTTTCACAGGCGTATTAAGCGTGATCATTATTAGATATCTGGTTCGGGAAACGCTCAAAAGCCAGCTGGCTATCCTGTTTATCCTGTTGTTGATCTTCTTCTGCCAGAAGTTGGTCAGGATTTTAGGGGCTGCGGTGGATGGCGAAGTGCCGACAAACCTTGTTCTGACGCTGTTAGGACTCGGTGTGCCTGAAATGGCGCAACTTATTCTGCCCCTTAGCCTGTTTCTGGCGATTTTAATGACGCTGGGAAGGCTGTATACGGAAAGTGAAATCACCGTGATGCACGCCTGCGGGCTGAGCAAAGCGGTGCTGGTCAAAGCGGCGATGATTCTGATGCTGTTCACGTCGATTGTGGCCGCGATTAACGTCATCTGGCTCGGCCCCTGGTCGTCACGTTATCAGGATCAGGTTACGCAAAACGCCAAGGCCAACCCCGGCGCAGCGGCCATGGCGGCCGGGCAGTTCCAGACCTCCAGCGACGGCAATAATGTGCTGTTCGTGGAAGACGTAAAAGGCAACCATTTCGGCCATGTCTTCCTGGCGCAGCTACGGCCAAAAGGCAATGCCCGCCCGTCCGTCGTGCTGGCCGACAGCGGCCATATGCAACAGGAAAAAGACGGTTCGCAGATCGTCACCCTGGATAAAGGTACTCGCTTTGAGGGCACAGCGTTGTTACGTGATTTCCGTATTACGGATTTCACCAACTACCAGGCCTATATAGGCTATAAACAGGCGACGCTGGATCCTAACGATGTGGATCAGGCTCCCCTGAGTACGCTCTACGCTAACAACACGCCGGAATTTAAGGCCGAGTTTCACTGGCGTCTGACGCTGGTGTTCTCTGTGCTGGTGATGGCCCTGATGGTGGTACCACTCAGCGTAGTCAATCCACGTCAGGGGCGCGTACTGTCCATGCTGCCCGCCATGCTGCTGTACCTGATCTTCTTCCTGCTGCAGAGTTCGTTGCGTTCAAGTGGAGCCAAAGGCCGCCTGGATCCGGCCATCTGGATGTGGGTGGTTAACCTCAGCTACCTGGCGTTAGCGATTGTGCTTAACCTGTGGGATACGGTGCCTGCGCGCCGGATTCGCGCGCGCTTTTCACGCGGAGGATCGATCTGATGTTTCGCGTTCTTGATCGCTACATTGGTAAAACCATCTTTAATACCATTCTGCTCACGCTGTTTATGCTGGTCTCGCTGTCCGGCATCATCAAGTTTGTCGATCAGTTGCGTAAGACCGGGCAGGGTGCATACAGCGCGCTGGATGCGGGCTACTACACCTTGCTGAGCGTGCCAAAAGATATCGAAATCTTCTTCCCGATGGCCGCCCTGTTAGGCGCATTGCTGGGACTGGGAACGCTGGCGCAGCGCAGTGAGCTGGTCGTGATGCAGGCGGCGGGTTTTACCCGCATGCAGGTGGCGCTGTCGGTGATGAAAACGGCGATTCCGCTGGTCCTGTTGACCATGGCTATCGGCGAGTTCGTTGCCCCGCAGGGCGAGCAGATGGCGCGTAATTTCCGCGCGCAGCAGCTCTACGGCGGCGCGCTGGTTTCAACACAAAACGGCCTGTGGGCAAAAGACGGCAACAGCTTTATCTACATTGAGCGCATTAAAGGCGACGATGAGATCGATGGCGTCAGTATTTATAACTTCAACGACGCGCGCCGCTTAGAGAATGTTCGCTACGCGGCCTCGGCCAAGTGGGATAAAGACAAAAAGCTGTGGGTGCTGTCGCAGGTGGATGAATCGAACCTCACCGATCCCAAACAAATTACCGGCTCACAAAGCCTGGGCGGCGAATGGAAAACAAATCTGACGCCTGACAAGCTGGGCGTGGTGGCGCTGGATCCGGATGCGCTCTCGATTACCGGCCTTTACGATTACAGTAAATACCTGAAGCAGAGCGGCCAGGAATCCGGTCGTTACCGCCTGAATATGTGGAGCAAGATCTTCCAGCCGCTGTCGGTTGCGGTGATGATGCTGATGGCGCTGTCGTTTATCTTCGGCCCCCTGCGCAGCGTTTCAATGGGCGTTCGCGTGGTGACCGGCATCAGCTTCGGCTTTCTGTTCTATGTGCTGGACCAGATTTTCGGCCCGCTCAGCCTGGTTTACGGCCTGCCGCCGATTTTCGGCGCGATACTGCCAAGTTTCGTCTTCTTTGCCATCAGTCTGTTTATGCTGGTGAAACGGCGTTAAGCGTCTGCCGTGAAAAAGGCCGCCCGAAAGGCGGCCTTTTTGTTTGCAGCTACTACGCATCGGTCAGTCATCCAACAGCCTGATGCATTCTCCAGGCACCCAGCCGCACTCGCCCGATGCGCGTTCAGCCCAGTACCAGTCGTTCAGCGATGTCGTTACGCTCACCGGCTCACCAGGACTGACCGTCAGTTCCTGCGCACTGTAGGCTTGCCGACAGATAACCTGATTTGGACTACGTAGCGAAAAGTATTGCTGAGGTGCCCAGCCTGCTTTTCCACCGGGCAAAATTATCCACAGCCAGCCTCGCCATGCCAGATCACAGTGGCTGACCACCGCAACGTCGCCTGCCTCCACGAAAAGGGGATCGGGATATGCAGACACATAACGCTTTATCACGCATGCTCGCCGTCTCATCATGTTCTCTCTGGCCTGAAACACCGCAATCATTATAGAGGGGAAATCCCTGATCGCTTTTACGCCGATATCAGGCCGTGTCGGCGCAGCGTAAAGGCGGAAAGGTTTGAAGTGAAAAAGCCCGCCGTGCAGGAAAAGATTAAGCCTCAGGAAAACGGGGCTGACACCGCTCCGCGCATGCATCATCTCTTCATCACGTCATCCAGTCGTGAATCAACGCACCATACAGCACCTCCGCTTCCGCTAACCGGCTCAGCAGACAGTATTCATCGGTCTGGTGCGCCATCGACGGCTCGCCGGGGCCGAGGATAATACAGGGCGGATTGCCCAGCGCGGGCAGCAGCAAGGACGCATCGGTGAAGTAGGGCACAATGCGCGGTGTCAGCGGTGCATCATGTAACGGCTGGCAGTGCTGATAAACCGACTGAATCCAGGCCTGATTGTCTTGGCTCAGCACCGCGGGCAGATCCACCAGCGTGGTCACCGTTACGCTGTCGCCCAGTAACGTCGTGAGCTGCTGACGAATGGTGGCGTGCTGCAGATTGGGGGCGCTGCGGATATCCACGTCAAACTGCGTGTGATCGGGCACGGAGTTAATGTTCAGGCCGCCCACGATGCGGCCGACGTTGAGGGTCGGCTGCTTCATCAGCGGATGCGGCGCGCCGGGTGAGAAATGCTGAATTTTGCCCAGCGCGTCCGCCGCCAGATAAATGGCATTGATACCCAGCTCCGGCATCGCGCCGTGGGCCGTTTTGCCCCGGGTTTCACAGCGCAGCCAGAGTGCGCCTTTATGGCCGATAACCGGATAGTTGGCGGTGGGCTCGCCGACGATCAACGCGCCCACTTCGGGCAGGTCAGCGCTGTCGATCAGCGCCCGCGCACCATCGCAGCCTGTTTCTTCGCCGCCGGTAATTAACATCACCACGCCGGAACCCTGTCGAATCGCCTGCTGGTGCGTAACGCAGGCGACGGCAAAGGCCGCAACGGCGGCCTTCATATCACTCGAACCGCGCCCATACAGTTTATCCCCGACGATTTCACCGAACGGATCGTGCTGCCAGTCGGCATTGCCGAGCGGAACCGTATCCAGATGGCCGGTAAATCCCAGTTGCGGTCCGGGCTGGCGGCCAGGCAGGCTGGCAATCAGGTTCAGGCGGTTTTCGCCGAAGGTGGACAGGGTGACGTCAAAGCTCCGTTCCGCCAGCCAGTCCGCCAGAAAGTGCATGCAGGCTGCTTCGTTGCCCGGCGGATTAATGGTGTCAAAGCGCAACAGCTGCTGCGCCAGTGTCTGGCTCTCGCTCATCAGCCGCGCACCGTTAACCAGTCCAGGCAGTTGATCCACAGCTGGCGATAACCCGGCCACTGAGCAAATTCCTGCGGCAGCCAGTGGGCAGACATATCGCTGGTCCAGACCAGCGAGCGGCCCTGTTGATATTCGCGCACCGCCAGCAGGGGATGTGACGTTCCGGCAATGGTCGCCAGCAGTTTACCTTCCGGGTGCATTTCCACTTCGTTATAGCCCAGTAACCATGGCCAGTCGCCCGGCATATCGGTAAACAGCGCGTGAGATTCGGTCACGCTGGGATAGGCCCCTTCGGGCGTTTCGATGCGGTCATCCCAGGCCAGGCAGCGCACCGGCAGCACCTTCTCGACCGCCGTGTTGCGATAGCGCGCGCCGCCGTTGATGCCCTGAAAACTAAAATAGCCGCCAATCATCATCAGCGCGCCGCCCGCCGCCACGTAATCGTGGATCAGCGTCAGGCGGTTTGCCGTGCGCTGGCTCTTCAGCCAGGTATCCGGGTGCAGCAGCAACGTATTGGCGCCGATGTCGGACAGAATAATCGCATCCCACTGCTGAAGCCCGGCAGGCGTCAGCGGAAACTCGGTCGCGGCGGCATGGGCGGGCATGTAGGTAATGGCATAATCACTGTCGGCCAGCGCCGCCATAAAGTCGGTTGCGCCATTGTGCCAGGTGGCGGTGGCAAACTGATCGAAGCCTTTGACGTGAACGGATGTGCTTGTCCAGGATTCCCCGACCAGTAAAATTTTCTTCTGCATTACGCTTCTCCCTTACCCACCAAAAACGCGCTGTGGGTTAGCAATCAGTAAGGTTTCAAGTTGTTCGCCGCTGACGCCGTGGCGTTTCAGGCGCGGGACAAAATGTTTAAGGATGTAGCCATAGCCGTGACCACCGTAGCGGGTCAGCATGGTTTTCAGGAACACGTCCTGCGATAACAAAATCTGTTCGATAAAGCCGTCATCGATCAGCTCGCGAATGGCGCGGGCATTCTCTTCATCGGATGGTGACTGCGCGGACTCATCGGCGTAGTAATAGCTCATGCCGATCATGTCGTATTCCAGAAAGGCGCCGCGCTGCGCCAGGTCGCGCTGGTAGCGCTTATCGGCAAAGCTGGGGTTCATGTGGCACAGCACCACGTGACGCAGGTCAGCGCCTTCTTCTTCCAGAATATCCAGCACCCGATGGCCTAATCGCTCCCAGCCGGGCAGATGCACCTCAACCGGCACCCGTGTCGCGGCACTGGCGCGGCCCGCGGCCCGCAGGGATTTCTCCTCGTTGGGAGTAAAGCGGCTGGAGACGCCGATTTCGCCGATCAAACCGGACAGCACCTCGGGTTTCTCTTCCCGGCCGCCCAGGTCGTAAATCAGCTTGTCAGCAAGCGCTTCGATGCTGATCGTTTTGACCCAGTCCGGATGAGATGGCTCCAGATACAGCCCGGTGCTCATGATGATGTTCAGCCCGGTCAGGCGTGCGATGCGCTGCAGCGCTTTCGGGTCACGGCCAATGCCGATATTGGTGGGATCCACCACCGTCTCGCCGCCCAGTGCCCGAAACTTCATCAGCTCTTCAATCGCCAAATCCACATCAAACAGCTGACAGTTATCGCGGCTGATCAGCGGGTTAAGCGACAGCTCGCCCAGGTTTTCGATGCTGACCGGCATTTCCGCCAGGTGACGATCGCCACAGCAGCAGGGCGGCACCCACTTGCCGGAGGCATCCAGCAGAATATGTTCGTGCATCAGCGTCACGCCCATTTCACTCACCGGCAGCGGACCGAGTACGGTCATCACATAGCCGCTGTTGATGCCCAGCGGCAGCGGATCGGGATGGCGAAAAATAGAATGTTTCATCAGCTATCCTTTCGCCGCCGATCGCGTCGGGTTGAGAATGCGGGTGTTCAGCCAGATGGCCAGCAAAATAATCGTACCGGTGGCGATCTGCGTATAAAACGGGGAGATGTGCGACAAAATCAGGCCGTTCTGGATGATGGCAATCGACAGCGCGCCGAGCAGCGTGCCGATAACGGTACCGAAACCACCGAACAGGCTGGTACTGCCCAGCACCACCGCCGCGATAACCTGTAACTCGAAGCCTTCGCCCTGGTTAGAGGAGCCGCTGCCCAGACGCGCAGTGATGATCATGCCCGCCAGCGCCGCCGCCATGCCGCTGATGAGGTAGACCTTCATGGTCACGGCTTTGGTGTTAATCCCGCTCCGGCGCGCGCCTTCCGCATTCGCGCCAATCGCCGTGACATAGCGACCAAAGCGCATATGATTCAGCACGATATGGCCGACGATCAGCACCACGATGCCGATCAGCGCGGGCATCGGCACGCCCAGTACCCAGGCGCGGCCCATAAAGGCGAACGGGCTGTCGGCAGGGATGGGAATGGAATAGCCCTGCGTAATCAGCAGCGCCACGCCGCGCACTACCGCCAGCGTCGCCAGCGTGACGATAAAGGCCGGAATGCCTTCATAGGCGATAAAGAAGCCGTTGATGGCTCCTACCAGCGCGCCCAGCAGCAGGCCACCCAGCAATACCACCGGCCAGGGCAGGCCCCAGTTATTCAGCGCGATAGCCGACAACGCGCCGACCAGCGCCAGCGTCGATCCTACGGAAAGATCGATGCCGCCCGTGGTGATCACCAGCGTCATCGCCGTGGCGACGATCAGCAGCGGCGCGCTCTGGCGAATGATATTCAGCCAGTTAGCACTGCTGAGAAAGTTGCCGGTGATCAGGGAGAACACCACGCAGCAGAACACAAAAAACAGCGCGATGCTCACCACGCCAGAGTGGTTGTGCAGCAGGCGGCGCGGCAACGAGTGTTGCGCCATACGGGAACTGCTCAGATTCATAATAGTCATCCTGTTACCTCGCTCAGTGCGCGGCGGCCGAGCGGGCGACAAACTTCTCACCCACGATCAAATTGACGATCTCGGTCAGATCCGTGTCGGCCACGCGGCGCTCCGCTACGTTGGTGCCCTCGTACATCACCATGATGCGATCGCACACCAGGAACAGATCCTGTAAGCGATGGGTGATCAGGATGACGCTCACGCCACGCGCCGAGACCCGACGGATCAACTCCAGCACCGCCTCGACTTCGGCGACGGCCAGCGCGGCGGTGGGTTCATCCATAATCAGCACTTTGGGATCGAAGGCGGCGGCGCGCGCAATGGCAATCGCCTGGCGCTGACCGCCGGAGAGATTGCGCACCAGTAAGCGCGTGTCGGGGATTGAAATGCCCAGGCCTTTCAGCATTTCCCGCGCATCTGCGTGCATTTTTTCTTCGTCCAGAAACGGAATGCCGAGAATCGACTTCATCGGCTCACGTCCCATAAACAGGTTGCCCGCCACATCGACGGTGTCGCACAGCGACAGGTCCTGATACACCATCTCGATATGGCAGCGGCGGGAATCCGCCGGGTTACTGAAATGCTGGTCTTCACCATCGATACGAATCGTGCCGCTGGTAGGCACGACTGCGCCTGACAGCACTTTGGTCAGCGTGGATTTACCCGCGCCGTTGTCGCCCACCAGGCCCAGCACTTCGCCCGGGGCCAGTTGCAGATTAACGCCGCGCAGGGACCGTATCGCGCCATAAGTCTTGGTAATATTCACCATTTCTACCCGTGCCGGGGCAGGTTGTATTTGCTGCATGTGATCACTCCCATCACCGCTAACGGGAAAGTTGTTCTGCGGGCAAAAAGAGGTTATCCGGCACGGTTTACGCCCTTGTAAACCGGTTTACCTGCGAGATAAACCCTTTGTCATTACATACAGAACAACGCGCTACAACGATATTTGTTTGCCGGGTACGACATTGCAGCTTCCGTGCCAGCCTGGGAACAGGCGCGACATTCACGGTCTAACCTTTTGTAATGAAAAGCATTTAAATGTTAATTACAGGTAAACCGGTTTACTCACTATAACGCTGTGAAATTAAAAAGCGCGTTATTTGCGCTAAAACTGTGCACTTTTGCGCCATTTTGGGACGTTGTTAACACATTTGTATCGAATCGCGCGCCACCCATTCCACCGGCAGGCGGGTTTCGGCGGGCACAGCGAGGTCGTCATTCAGAATGCGCAACATGATGTGAACCGCTGTGCGGCCCAGTTCCCGCGCAGGCTGGCGGATGGTAGAAATGCGCGGTTGGGTAAAGTCGGCATAGGTCGCGTCATCAAAGCCCACCAGCGACAGCGCCTCAGGGGCTGTGAGTCCGCGTGCGCGCAGGCCATCCAGCAGTCCCAGCACCAGATAATCACTGGCGGCAAAGACAGCGGTAGGGCGCTCATCGCGGCTGAACAGCCGTTCCAGCGCCTGCTCACCGAATTCACGCTGGTATTCGCCGTACATCACCCATTCGGGCGGCACGTGCAGGCCCGCCTGCGTCATCGCGGTGCAAAAGCCCTGATAGCGTTCGCGCACACTCATCAGCTCATCCGGCCCGCCGACAAAGGCGATATGGCGGTGACCGGCGGCGATCAGGTTTTCGGTGGCAATCCGGCCGCCCTGTACGTTATCGGCAAAGACCTTGGGCACCATGCTGCCGGGAATGTCTTCATCCAGCAGTACGATGCGCTGGTGGCGGTTAATTTCTTTGCGTAACAGGCCGTTATCAGGATGGTTAGTGGTAAACAGCAGGCCATCCACCTGGCAGGTATCCAGCCAGCGAATAAACTGGCTCTCTTTGTCAGGATGGTTGCGGGTGAGGCACAGCACCAGGCTGTAGCCGTGGGCCGAGGCGGCTTCTTCGGCGGCATCGGCCAGTTCGGCAAAGAAGGGGTTGGTAATATCGGGCAAGACCAGCCCTAAGGTTTCGCTACCGCCCTTGCTCAGACGGCGTGCCAGGCTGTTGCCGCGATAATCCAGTTGACGAATCGCCGCTTCAATCCGGTCGATGGTTTCCTGCGGCAGCATAATGCTTTGATTCATATAGCGGGATACGGTCGCTTTTGACAGCCCGGCCAGCGCTGCGACGTCGGATAACAACACCCGTTTTTTACTCATATCTTCTGCCATCTTGCCCGCAATCGGCTATCAGTAACACAGTTACGCGCAGCGAATACAGTGTTTTCCCTGACCGCTGACGATAAAATAATCGCTTGACAAAATTTTGCCGGAAGCGAATGGTAGAGACAGTTTACCGCATGACCCGGGAGTCACTCCCAAACCCGATTAATCCCTTTCACAAGTTCACCATAATGGACGGCGAACAGAAAGTCGGTTATTCAGGTCCTGGCTGAATCAGCCATTCAGACGATATTTGCCCGCCAACAATAATCCCTCTGCATTACGATGCGGAGATCGACTGGTTATCGCACATTCCCGACGAGGAATTTTATGATGATGGCATTTAACACCAGAAAACTGCGCGCGGTTGCGCTGGCTACGGGCTTACTGTCTGCGGGTTCGTTATTTTCACTGGCGCATGCCGCCACGACGTATGCGCTGGTTCAGATTAATCAGCAGGCCCTGTTTTTTAATCAGATGAATCAGGGCGCACAGGAAGCCGCGAAAGCCAGCGGTAAAAATTTAGTGATCTTTAACGCCAACGATAATCCCGTATCGCAAAACGACGCGATCGAAAATTATATTCAGCAGGGCGTGAAGGGCATTATGGTGGACGCGATTGACGTCAACGGCATTATGCCGGCCATTAAAGAAGCGGCCGCCGCCAAAATACCGGTCATTGCGATTGATGCGGTATTACCGGCGGGCCCACAGGCGGCACAGGTGGGCGTGGATAACCTGGAAGGCGGCAAAATTATTGGTAAATATTTTGTCGACTACGTGGCGAAAAATATGGGCGGCAAAGCGCGACTGGGCATTGTGGGCGCGCTGAATTCAGCCGTGCAGAACCAGCGTCAAAAAGGGTTTGAAGAAACCATTAAAAGTCATCCAGGCATCACCGTCGCGGATGTGGTTGATGGCCAGAACGTGCAGGATACGGCGATGACGGCGGCAGAAAACCTGATCACCGGCAACCCGGATTTAACCGCCATCTACGCGACCGGCGAACCGGCCCTGCTGGGCGCGATTGCGGCGGTGGAAAACCAGGGCCGCCAGAAAGACATCAAAGTCTTTGGCTGGGATCTGACCTCCAAAGCTATCAGCGGCATCGATGGCGGGTATGTCACGGCTGTCCTGCAACAGGACCCGAAAAAGATGGGTGAAGAGGCGGTGAAGGCTCTGAACGCGATTACCGCAGGCAAAACCGTGTCGAAAACCATTCTGGTGCCGGCCACGGTAGTGACCAAAGCCAACGTGGACAGCTATCGCGCGATGTTTAAATAACCGCTGACTCGCCGCCTGCCTGGAGCAGCGCGGCGAGCTCCTCTGCGGTGGGAAAGGCCTGACGTGTGCCATGCCGACTGACGGTCAGCGCGGCAGCCTTACTGGCGTGTGTAAGTGCTAACTTATCAATCTCGCCCCCACGGAGGAGTGCGGATGCCAGCATCACGGCAAGAAAGGTATCGCCTGCACCGGTGGTATCCACGGCATGAGCGGGCTGCGCCGGGCAAAACGTCCGCTGCTCGCCCTGAATCAGCCAGGCCCCGGCGCTGCCGTGAGTAACCACTAACGTTTTAACGGCGCCGGGCGCTAACTGTTGGGCTTCATGCTGATTCACTACCGCGATATCCACCTGCGGCCAGCACGCGCGAAAACCGGCGTGCACTGGCGAGGGGTTAAAGACGGTGATCAGACCAAGGGATTTCGCCAGGCTGAACAGCGCGTGGGTTTTCCCGGGCGAGAAATTACCCTGCTGGACCAGCAGATCGCCCGGACGCGCGCCGGCAAGATGGTGACTGAGCGTCGCGATATCCAGCGCCTCAGCCGCCGCTGTACTGGTAATAATGGCGTTATCGCCGTCGGCGCTGTTTAAAATAAGTGAGGTATCGCTCAGGGCCGCAACAGGCTGTGCAGGCAGTAACGTCACCGGCTCGTGTATAAGCTGCTGACGGATCCAGTTTCCTTTACTGTCATGACCGGTCGCGGCAAGTAAAACCGTCTCGATGCCGCAGCGGGATAATACGATCGCCTGATTCGCGCCTTTACCGCCGATATCCTGCGAACGATGATAACCATGCACAGAGGCGCCCTTAGCCGGAATATCCGTGACAGACCAGGTTTCATCGACAGTAATATTACCAGCCACATAAACACGCATAGTGTTTTCCTGAACAGGATAAAGACGCGATGGTTGCTATATCAGCAGAAAAAAATGACGCAATACAAGCGATATTTTCCCGCCCCAAAGCCGTTATTGGCGTGATTCACTGTGACCCGTTTCCGGGCTCGCCAAAATATCGCGGCAAATCCGTCAGCGCGATCATTGAGCGCGCCTTACGCGATGCCGAAAACTATATTCTCGGCGGTGTTCACGGCCTGATCGTGGAAAACCATGGCGATATTCCCTTTTCAAAACCCGAGGATATTGGCCCGGAAACGCCGGCATTCATGGCGGTAATTACGGAAAAAGTGCGCGAACGTTTCGGCGTACCGCTGGGTATTAACGTGCTGGCGAACGCCGCGCTGCCTGCTTTTGCCACCGCGCTGGCGGGCGGGGCCGATTTTATCCGCGTCAATCAGTGGGCGAATGCGTATATTGCCAACGAAGGCTTTATTGAAGGGGCCGCCGCCAAAGCGCTGCGCTACCGCAGCCAGCTACGTGCCGAACATATTCGGGTGTTTGCCGACAGCCACGTTAAACACGGCAGCCATGCGATAGTCGCCGACCGCTCCATTCAGGAACTGACCCGCGACGTTGATTTCTTTGAAGCCGACGCGGTTATCGCCACCGGACAGCGTACCGGCGACAGCGCCACGCTGGACGAAATCGACGAGATCCGCGCCGCCACCGCCTTACCGCTGCTGGTGGGTTCGGGCGTCACGCCCGCCAATGTCTGCCAGATTCTGGGGCGCACCCAGGGCGTGATTGTGGCCAGCGCGCTCAAGGTGGACGGCGTCTGGTGGAACGACGTGGACCGGGACAGGGTAAAACAGTTTATGGCCGTGGCGCAGGCGGCGCTGGATCAGGCATAACCGCCGTTTATTCTCTGGTGCAGACAACAAAAAACCCCGCGGGTGAGGCGAGGTTTTTTGTTTACGTCAGCACGATTGCGTGCGGTGCACATCATGCACTATCAACGTTTTGAACTATACGAATTAATCCGGCATGGTGCAAGCAGGTGATGCTTTATTGTACGCTCTGACTGGATTGGTTTGAGGCTTCGCTCGCAATCATTGTATTTTTCTGTTTATTTATACAGTGTTTTTGTTATGCTTTTCCAGGTTGATGTTGATGTGCTCTGAGGCCGCACCGTGCTGTGAAAGATGCGTTTCATGACCGACAAGTCCTGGCTGCAACGGGTGGTGCCGTCAGTGCCTTAACCTCCAGGGGCACATCATGCATTATCAACCTAATCAGCCTGTTACAGGCAGCGGAAAGGTACGCAGGCTGTAAGTGCTCCTGACCACAGGAGCCAGCGTATGAGATGGATAGAAATCGCTCGCGTATTTCTGAAGCTCATGGTTGCACTACTGCAACTGCTTGAAATTATCGTGAAGTCCTTCAGGTAAATCACGTTCAGGCCGCACCTAAGGGAGGTGATGTTTACCTCCCTTTAATCATGTAGTTGAATTAAGCAGAACAGGGCAGTGTTAAATCAGGCCAGCCAGCCTTTCACCACCGGCAGCAGCGCCGGAATCTGCGACAGCAGATACAGCACCAGCCCGATGGTGCCGCCCACCAGCGTGCCGTTGATGCGGATAAACTGCAGGTCCTTACCGATGTTCAGCTCAATCTGCTGCGACATCTCCCGCGCATCCCAGCTTTTCACCGTGTCGCTGATATGGCGCGTCAGGAACGCCGCGAACTCCGGCGCAACGCTGCGGGCAGCGTCTTCCAGATGCTGATTCATCGAGCTGCGCAGCCCTTCATCAGCGGCCAGGGTTTCGCCCAGCCACAGCGCCGCCTGACGAACCTTGTCCTGCACTTTTGACGCCTCGCTGTTGAGATCCGCTTTCAGCCAGTCGCGCAGATCGCCCCACAGCTCGCCGATATAGCGGTTCAGCGTAGGATCGTCTTTCAGCCAGCCTTTAATTACCTCGGCGCGTTCCGCCATTTCCGGATCGTTTTTCAGCTTCTCAATCAGGCGATCCACCGCGCGGTTAAAGCCCAGCCGCAGTTCATGGCCCTGATCCAGCGCCACATCATCCAGCAGCGAATCCACCGCATTCGCCACCAGTTCTGCGCTGTGCTCGCCCAGCCACTCGGTCGGTAACATTTTGGCCTTGATGGGATGCTCGCGCTTCAGCCAGCGCACCAGCTGGTTAGCAATAAATTCCCGGGTACTGGGTTTATCCAGCAGCCGCAGCAACTGATCGACCGCGGCATCCAGCAGCTCCTGATGGCGGTTATTTTTGGTCAGGCTTTCCAGCATCAGCGCGCCGGTCTGGCTGAGATCCACCTTGTCGATCGCCTTGTGCACCGCCCGGCGCATAAAGTGCTGGATGCGTGCGTCATCCGTCAGATCGAGAAAGCCGCGCATCACCTGCAACAGATGACGACCTACCCGATCGGCATTACCGGGCGCGCTCAGCCATGTCGCCAGCATGTGCGACGGATCGTGGCGGCGGATCAGATTCAGCAGCGAATCGGTATCCAGAAATTTTTCCTGCACAAAGCGGCCCAGATTCTCACCGATGCGATCTTTATTACGCTGAATGATGGCCGTATGACGGGCAATAAACGGCACCGGCACGCGGCGAAACAGCGCCACCACCGCAAACCAGTCGGCCAGCGCCCCGACCATCGCGGCTTCGGCAATGGCTTTAATACCGCTGACGTAGAAGTTGGGCGGCAGAAACAGCGTGACAACAAAAGTGATGGCGGCCAGCAGCAGCAGCGAGAGCGCCAGGCGTTTGGTCCGTTTTAATTCGCGTTGTTTATCCATATCCTGATCTTAGCAGCTTGCCTGCTGAGTAAGTCAACGTTGCCCGATCCAGGCCGAAAAGCGCAGTTAAGTCTGGCACTAAACCGGCCTGTCTTAACGCGGTGGGCGATTCCCGCATCAGACTGTTCCTAAAAACTAATAACATTAAAAATTACCACTCTTATAAACAGTTACAGCAGTGTACATTTCGGGAGCAGTCTCCGTACGTTGACGCACCCTATCCATGGAACCAGACCAGGAGAATTCACGTGAAAGCAATCGCAACGGCAACCGCAAGTCTGTTGATGTTAATGAGTGGCATCGGCGCGCACGCAGAAGGGCTGACCACCTCTGCCGATGGAAAAAATCTGACCGTCAGCTTCGGAAAGCCCACCATTAAGCAGGTTCTGCATTACCGTAAAATGTACGACAAAAAACCCTTCCCCGATGCCGAAATTTATTACTACGACAACGGCACCTATAAAATCATCTCGCAGGGGGAAAACCATTACGGCGTGTACGTGATGCAGGGCAAGTTCGATGATGAGACCTTCACGGTGCGCTTTATCTCGCTGCCGTCCACCGACTGGGGCAACAAGACCGCCTTCCATCAGTTGACCTTTGTGCGCGGCGATAAGCAGAACGTGTTTATCCAGAACGCGATTGTCGATACCGGCGAGGCGATTGCCCAGCAGAACGGCACCTACACGCAGGAAAAGAACACTGTCACCAACCCGGTGTCTACCAGCTGGAAACACAAGTAGCGTTAAGGTGGCAGCCAGGCTGCCACCAACCTTTAGCGACGGCGACCGCCAAACAGGCTGCCCAGCACGCCGCGAATAATCTGGTTAGTAATCTGTCGTCCCGCGCTTTTCGCCATGGTTTGCACCACGCCATCCCGCTTGCCGCCGCGTGGACCGGTGCTCCCAAACAGAATCTCTTTTAATCCCCCCAGAATACCGTCATCGACCGCCACCGTGTTGCCTTTGGCTTCGGGCGCATTGGCCTTGTCACTGGCGGCCTGCACGCCCTGTTGCAGACGTTCGTAAGCCGATTCCCGATCGATTTCCGTGTCGTATTTGCCCGACAGCGGAGAATGGTTGATCAGCCCGTTGCGCTCGTCCGTGTTTACCGGCCCCATGCGTGAGCCGGGAGCGATCACCATCGCCCGTTCCACCACCGACGGGCTGCCTTTGGCATCCAGAAAGGAGATCAGCGCTTCGCCGGTGCCCAGCGCCTGGATCGCCTCTACGGTCGTAAAGGCCGGATTGGCGCGCAGGGTTTCGGCGGCGGTTTTCACCGCTTTCTGATCGCGCGGGGTAAAAGCGCGCAGCGCATGCTGCACCCGGTTGCCTAACTGGCCCAGCACCGTATCCGGAATGTCCGCCGGATTCTGCGTCACGAACCAGATCCCTACGCCTTTGGATCGGATCAGGCGGATCACCTGCTCAATCTTCTCCAGCAGCACCGGCGGCGCATCGTTAAACAGCAGGTGCGCCTCGTCAAAGAAGAACACCAGCTTCGGTTTGTCCAGATCGCCCGCTTCCGGCAGGTATTCATACAGTTCTGACAGCATCCACAGCAGGCTGGTCGCGTAAAGCTTTGGCATCTGATACAGCTTCTCGGCCGACAGGATGTTAATGATGCCCTTGCCGTCGCTGTCGACGCGCATCCAGTCGCTAATTTCCAGCATCGTCTCGCCAAAGAAGTGCTCCGCGCCTTGTTCTTCCAGCGCCAGCAGCCCGCGCTGGATCGCGCCCACCGAGGCGCTGTTGATATTGCCGTACTGCGTCTGAAAGCTTTTCGCGTTATCGCCTATGTACTGCGTCATGGCGCGCAGGTCTTTAAAATCCAGCAGCAGCAGGCCCTGATCGTCGGCAATACGGAAGATGATCTGCAGCACGCCGCTCTGTACCTCGTTCAGGTTCAGCAGCCGTGCCAGCATCAGCGGGCCCAGATCCGACACGGTCGTGCGCACCGGATGGCCTTTCTCCGCAAAAATGTCCCACAGCACCACCGGATTGCGCTGCGGTTGCCAGTCGGTCACGCCGATGTTGGCCAGCCGCGCCTGCAGCTTTTCACTGCTCTGGCCTGCCATCGCCACACCGGTTAGATCGCCTTTCACATCCGCCATAAATACCGGCACGCCAATAGACGAAAAGGATTCCGCCAGCTTTTGCAGCGTCACGGTTTTTCCCGTGCCGGTCGCACCGGTGATCAGGCCGTGGCGGTTTGCCATCTGCGGCAGCAGGTGCAGTTGAACGTCAGGGGTTTGGGCGATAAGCAGGGGAGCGGTCATAGCGCAGTACTCACAAATAGTCAGTCATGCGTCAAGCATAGCCAGCGGGGCGGCAGCCGTCAGTAAAGATTGCGTGTTGCCGCCCGGAAATTTACTTCTGCACCTCTTCAAAATTCAGCAGCGTCACGCCAATGCCCTGCTGGGCGTGCGTCACGTTCTTGCGCAGCGCGACCTGTACCTCGCCCTGCAGCATCACCACGTAAGGCGAGTTCTGCTGAAGCTGCTGTTGCAGCGAGACGTAATCGGCCCGGCGCTTCGCGGCATCGCTTTCTCCGGCGGCTTTGCGGGTCAGGGCGCTCAGCTCTGGAATATCCCAGCCCACGCGCCAGGCCAGCGTTTTGCTGCCGTTTGGCACGTTATAAGCGAAGGTGCTGGCGTTAGTGTTCGGGTCGATATAGTCCGCGCCCCAGTAGGTAAAGATGGATTCGAACTGACGGCTGCGCATCTTGCTCCACAGCTCGGATTCCGCCACCGGCTGGATATCAAGATTCACGTCCGCCTTGGCAAAGCTCGACTGCAGCGCCTGGGCAATATCGATATACGGCGGCTGATTCACCACCGACAGCGCGATATGCGCGCCAGGCTTAATGCCGCCTTTGGCTAAAATCGCTTTGGCCTTCTCGACATCGTAGTGGAACGGTTTGGTCTCCAGCGCGCCGTCAAAGCCCTGCGGCAGGAAGCTCTGGTGCACGCGATATTGCCCCTTCAGCAGCTGATTCGCCAGGCTGTCGTAGTCCACCAGCCAGCGCGCCGCCTGCCATAAGGCCGGATTGCCCAGCGCAGGCTGCTGCGTGCTTTTGGTGTTAAAGCCCAGGTAGTAGATCAGGCTGGAGGGAAAGGCCGCGATGTGCACATTGGGATCGCTTTTCAGCGAGGCCAGCTGATCCGGCCCCAACTGGTACGCCGCATCCACATCGCCCTGCTGGATCAACAGCCGACGGGTGCCCGGATCGGCCACGCCTTTCAGCAGCACCCGTTTCAGGTGCGCTTTCTGCGTGCTGTTGGGATTGGCCTCCAGCACCAGCGCCTGCAGGGGCACGAACTGTTTGATCGCATAGGCCGCGCTGCCCGCCGAGTGGGTTTTCAGCCAGCCGTTGCCGTAGTCGTTACTGACGGCATGCGACTGCGCCAGCTTGCTGTCGACAATGGAGGAGACCGGCGCAGTCAACAGGCGCAGGGCCAGATCCTGGCCGATTTGTGCCGGCCAGCGCAGCTCCAGTTGATGATCGTTGATCACGGTGAACTGCTGGTCGATGTTTTCCGGCGTCCAGCCAAATTCACTCAGGATAAATGAGGGCGCTTTGTTCAGCTTCACCGCGCGGGTAAAGGAGAACACCACATCCTGCGCTGTTAACGGATTGCCCCTGGCAAAACGCGCCTGCTGATTCAGGTCAAACACCAGACTGTTTGGGGTTTTACCCGGCTGCCAGCGCAGCGCCGCCAGCGGGGACAGCTTCTGCGGATCCTGATGGTCCGGCTCCAGTAACGTCTGGTAGATGTTGCGCAGGCTGCTGTTGCTGACGGTTTCAAAGCTTTCCGCCGGGTCAAAACTGATAATGCCGTCCAGCGGCACGGCGACCACGAACGTATCTTTCGGCATTGCCGCGTGGGCGGCAGAGGAGAGAGCAAGGGCGGTAAGCAGGAGCAGCGGTTTGCGCATGGCGGTTATCCTTAATGATTGATAACCCTACTGTAACCCGCACCAGAGCAGGTCAAAATGCCGGTTTGTTCTGAGCTATGCCAGTTTCGTCTTAGCTGATAAGCCGCCCGTTAAGGGCGGCTCAGATCGTCAGTGGAAGTTATGAATCACTTCCAGCACGCCGTTGATAATGAACTGCACGCCCATGCACACCAGCAGAAAGCCCATCAGACGCGAGATCGCCTCGATGCCGCCTTTGCCCACCAGGCGCATAATCGCCCCTGAACTGCGCAGGGAAATCCATAAAATCACGCTCACCACCAGGAACGTCAGCACCGGCGCGACGTTAATGACCCAGGCCGGAAAATCCACCCCGCTGCGCACGGTAGACGCCGAGGAGATGATCATCGCGATCGTCCCCGGCCCGGCGGTGCTGGGCATCGCCAGCGGCACAAAGGCGATGTTCACCGGCTCCTGCGCGGTTTCCAGCTCATCGTGCTTGTGTTTGGCTTCGACCGAATGGCCCACCGGCTTCGCCGGAAACAGCATCCGAAAACCTATAAACGCCACGATCAGCCCGCCCGCGATGCGCAGCCCCGGAATGGAGATGCCGAACGTGTGCAGCACCGCGCTGCCTGCATACCAGGCCACCATCATGATGGCGAACACATAGATGCTCGCCTGCAGGGCCTGACGGTTGCGCTCCCGAAAATTCATCTCACCGGCCAGGCCCAAAAATAGCGCCACGGTGGTGAGCGGGTTGGCGAGCGGCAGGATTACTACCAGTCCCAACCCGATTGCTTTGATTAACTCCAGCATGCCTTATTCCGCTTAGTGTTTAGGCCGTTCCAGCGCTTCCAGCAGCTCCGGGAAGAAGTCTTGCAGGATTTCCGGCGTCATCAGCTCTGGGTACTGCATCAGGTGCTCGCGGATGCGTTCGTTCACGTCCGGGATCAGGCGCTGTGCCGCATCGCTGGCGCTGATTTTATGCTTCTTCATGCTGCGCAGCAGGTCGGCGGGCAGATTGTCTTCGTCTTCGTTGTCTTCCACCATCTCCAGCGCATCCAGCTCGTCGAACATCTCCATTAACGCTTCGGTTTGCGGCGTGCGGGATTCATATTCTCGCGGATGCTCTTCGGCCATGTAGCGCAGCATCAGGCGCATTGGCGTACCATCGGGGGACTTAGGTGGTTCGGCGGCGAACCAGGTCAGCAACTGGTGGATGGTGACCTGATGGACGTGATAACCGTTATCCACCAGTTCGTCGGCCAGCAGCTCAGCGCTTTCGTTTTCAATCAGGCAGATATGCGTGCGGTTGGGATCGTACTCTTCGAGCCACTGGTAGATCTCTTCGATCACCCCGTCGTCGTACTCGAACTTTTTGTTTACATAGCTCCCTTCTGACGCATTTACGCAGGCTGTGATCAGGTCTGGATCGAAGTAAATTGCGATGTTGATACCTTTCATGCGTGCCGTCCTGTTCAAATCCAAAACATCACTATAACGCTCAACGCATTAGGAAGGAAAACTTATGACTTAACGTGTTGCGATACAAGATGATACAGACAGCGGGCGGGGTGCTGACAGGCGGTAAACAGGCGGAAGGGAAGGGCGATAAACCTGCCAGCGCGGGGCTGGCAGGCGACGGTCAGGAGATAAAGTTTTTACCCTGCTTCAGCACCACGTCACAGGCTTTGGTTTTCAGCTTCTCGCCCATCGGCGAGTTGCTGAGGCTTTGCAGGTTCAGCTGCTGGCCATTGCCGGTGTTCAGCAGCCCGGCCACGCCCTGGGTGTAATCCGGTTTCTGTTCCTGTGCCGCCGTGGTATTCAGGCCCAGCTTGCTCAGCACCTGGTCTTTTACCGACTGCACGTTGTTTTTCACCACGTTGTGCTCGACGCAGTACTGCATCACGCCGGCGGCATTGGTCATGCTGTTGGCGCTCATGGCTTTGTCGTTGCTGTTCAGCAGGCTGGTAATGGAGGACATCGACAGCCCGCTGTTCTGCTGACCTGCTGCACCGTTGTTTTGCTGGCTGAGCTGGTTGGCGGCACTGCTCAGTTGATCCTGCCAGCTTGCGGCTGACGCATTGCCCGCCAGCAGCAGGGCTGCCAGGGCGCAGGCGATATGGCGCTTTTTCATTTCGACCTCGGTTGGGTTTTGTGCTTCGTGTTGCTAAGAGGCGGTGCGGATGAGAAAGTTCCGACGGAAAGGTGAGGGGAAGGCGGTTTGGGAAGATTCTGGCGGTGGTAAAGTGCGGGTTTATCCGGTTCCGTGTGTTTTTTCGCCGCTTAGCGCACAACACAGCGGAATAGAGTTGCGCGCCGGGCACGTAACGGTATAATCGCCAACGTTTTCCGCATCCTCTTCAGTGCCGAAGTGGCGAAATCGGTAGACGCAGTTGATTCAAAATCAACCATCGAAAGATGTGCCGGTTCGAGTCCGGCCTTCGGCACCATTAGTACTTCCAAGACCATCCGAGAAAGTCCAATTAACCCTTAAAAATCAATGGGTAAAGCGATTTTTATGTCCTGTGTTGTCCGAGGTTGTCCGTTGAAATCCGGATGCCGTTGGGGGCATAATTGGGGGCATCTTAAC
>NZ_JAVAXU010000012.1:0-126349 GCF_041954965.1 Pantoea sp. BS_8 | reverse complement strand
CACACTTCTCTGTGGCGCGGGCTGCATATATTACGCTTTCCGCTTTATGAGTCAAGCACTTATTTTTGCTAAACTCATCGGTTTGAATGATTCTGAACCTTACTCAACCCGGCGCTTCGTATTCCGTTGTGCCGTGTCAGTGGAGGCGCATTATAGGGAGTTCTTCGAAGCTGACAAGGGCTAATTTCAATTAATTTTCCGAGTGCTGTTTTTTTCAGCGAAAACCCGCTAAAGCGCCAGTTTTTCAAGCAACGGGAAGCCATAACGCTGTAAAACCGGCGATAATTGCGCCGCCTCTTCATCCAGCTCAGTGCAAAACGCCATGTTTTGATCCGGCGAGCGGACTTCGGGTGCTTCATTGTCCAGTAGCCAGGCAGTACGTCTGGCTATTGCGGCACCGGAGTCAATCAAACGCGTACCTTCAGGCAGGACATGCTGAAGCTCATCGCGAAGTAAAGGAAAGTGCGTGCAGCCTAATACGACAGTATCCGGTGGCTCCGTCATACGTAACCAGGGTTGCACAATGCGCCTGACGTCATCCAGTGAAACCTTATCGCCATGAAGCTTGGCTTCGGCTAACTCCACCAGCTCGGCTGAGCCCAGCATTTCAATCTTGCAGGTTTTAGCAAACTGCGACACCAGATCATGCGTGTACGAACGCCGGACCGTTGCGCGCGTCGCCAGCAGCCCGACCACACCGTTACGTGTAAGGCGTGCAGCCGGTTTGATTGCCGGTACAACGCCGACAACCGGAAAGGCAAATCGCTCACGTAATGCAGGCAAAGTGACGGTGCTGGCGGTATTACAGGCAATAATGACGAGAGAAATGGGATGACGGCGAGTAATGGCATCAACCATCGCAACAACGCGCTCGACAATAAAGGTCTCGGTTTTCTCACCATAAGGAAAACCGGCATTATCGAACGCATAAAGATAATGCAGGTCCGGCAGGAGTTGCCGAACCTCATCATAGACAGAAAGCCCGCCTACGCCGGAATCAAACACCAGCACAGTCGGGCGCAGGTCAGAAGCTGTAGCTTCCGTTAAGGTAATACTCTCTTCCTGGAGTCTGGTAGCCATACGCTGTCTCGTAATCTTTATCGAACAGGTTGGCAATTCTACCACGAACGGTCAGATGTGATGTGACAGGATACGATACGGCGAGATCAACGGTGCTGTAGGCCGGCAAACGGCGCTGCTCACTCGTGTACTGGCTCGTGTTATTGTCATAACGCTTGCCAAAATACTGGTAAATAACATCTATATCAGCTTCATAAACCGTTACACCCAACTGATATTTCATCTGTTGACGAGACCGGCGAGCCAGGACTTCATCATCCGAATCGCGTCGGGCCTCAAGATAGCCTAAGGTGATTTGATGATGCAGGAAGGACGTATCAAAGTCCGCGGTGGCTTCAATACCTTTCATTGTCACCGCTTTCTGATTGAAATAGCCGCCCTGGAGTGTCACCGGATCGGACGCATAGTCAATCAGGTTCGTGACATGATTACGGTAGGCCGCCAGCCGCCAGTTAACGGGGCCACTTAACCCTTCGAGCGCAGCTTCCCATTGTTTTGATTTCTCAGGCTGCAAATCGGGATTGGCGCTAATGCCAAAATGCTTTTGGCCATAAAGCTGCCCCAGCGTCGGTGCCTGGAAACCGGTGCCATAGGAGAGCGATGCCTTATAACCCGGCACAAACTCCCATCCAGCCGCCGTTTGCCAGGTACCATGACGGCCATAATCCTGGTTATCGTCTCCCCGGACAGCCCCTTCAAGCGTAACAGTGCCCAATTGCTGCTGCGTCGTCAGATATGCCCCGGTATTATCCTGCTTATAGCGGTCCGTTTCTCTGGGCTGGCCAGAAAAGAGTTGGCCTACTGAGCTCAACGCTTGCCGCTGCCAGTCAATCCCGGTACTCACCGTGCCATAACCGACTGCGAAGGCGTTACCCCATTGAAGATTGCGCTGATCCATATCATCCAGCGTATTGGAGTCTGCGTAACGTTCCTCAGCGCCAACATAATTATATATTTTGTACTTTTGGTAGCTGGCGACCAGTTGAGAAGAATAATCACCTTTAGTTAAGCGCAGGCCGGTATCAAAGGCGTGGTTATAAATCTGCTGCTCATCCGATCCGCCCGGAAAGCCAGCATCGTAGTCAGTATTCGCCGCATAACCATAACCACGAAAGAAACCGGAAAACATGTCATTGAACTTATGCTCAACCCCTGCCCAGAACGCTTTGTTGCGCCAGCCATCACGATCGCGATCGGCTGGAGACATCGAATCAGGCTGGATGTTATAGCCATTGGTTGCCTGATAAGAACCGGCGACGGTAAGGCGGGTTTGGTCGGTCACATTCTGGTTTATGCCACCGCTGTATTCCTGATATCCCTTTGACCCCATGCCTGCAGAAAGCACATTGTGATTTTGTGGATTTTGAGTAATCACGTTTACCACTCCGCCAATGGCATCAGCGCCATAGACGGAGGAGCGCGGCCCGCGAATGAATTCAACGCGTTGTATAAGGGAGATCGGAATCAGATTGAAGTCCGCTGCACCGGTGATGCCCGGTCTGGCAAAGGGCACGCCATCCACAAGAATCAATGTCTGGCGCGCTTCAGCGCCTCGCACAAACATTGACGCACTTTGCCCAATCCCACCATTCTGCGCAATATCCACGCCGGGCAGGCGACGAAGCACGTCTACCAGATTTTTTGCCTGCCACAGGTCAATCTCATCCCGTGTCACCACCGAGGTTGAAGCCAGCACCGACGAAACCGGCTGTTGAAAACGATTAGCCGTCACGATGAGCGCATCATCACTTCTCTGTGCAAAGCCATTTTGCGCCCAGAGGAAAATCGCCGTTGCACTGAAGGCAAACAGCGGGGTTGTTGTTTTACTCATTTTTATCGCATCCAAAAGAAAAAGGATGCCGCAGGCATACAGTCGATAGCACGCGATGACTGTACGCGTGGCGACGTCACACCGGCAGGTCTTCGGGCTGGGAATCATAGCAGGTGATGACTTCCCATCCCGCAGGACAGTGTCTGCAATCGCAATCACCCTGACATTCCTTACCGCTGCGCGTCAGCTCCAGATTCACACTGGATTCCCTGTTAACTCAAGGTTGAGGCCGGTGCCCGCAGTCTACGAAGCGCGCACGGGCAAGTCCAGATCTGCACACCCCGACGCTCTGCTCGCGCGCGCAGGACTGGACATCAGCAGGTGAATCCCTACAATCGCCCGGCAAGCAGGCTATTAACCAGGATTAAACATGACACCCGAACATCTCCCTGTTGAACAGTATGACGCGCAGCTGGCGGAAAAAGTCAGTCGGTTAGAAACGATGATGACGCCTTTCGCTGCCCCCGCCGTGGAGGTGTTCCGTTCACCGATCAGCCACTATCGCATGCGTGCAGAATTCCGCATCTGGCATGATGGCGACGACATTTATCACATCATTTTCGATCAGGAGACGAAACAGCGCATTCGCGTTGACCAGTTCCCGGCGGCCAGTGCCCTGATTAACCAGATGATGCCGAAAATGATGGCGGTCATTCGCGATAATCGCATCCTGCGCCATAAGCTGTTCCAGATTGATTATCTGTCGACGCTAAGTAACCAAATCGTCATCTCCCTGCTCTATCACCGCAAGCTGGATGAGGAATGGCAGCAGGCCGCCACAACGTTACGCGATCAGTTGCGGGCGGAAGGCGTCGATGTGCAGCTGATTGGTCGCGCCACTAAGACCAAAATTTGCCTTGATCGGGATTACGTGGAAGAGCGTTTGCCGGTCGCCGGTAAAGAGATGATTTATCGACAGGTGGAGAACAGCTTCACGCAACCCAACGCGGCGATGAACATTCATATGCTGGAATGGGCGCTGGATGTGACAACGGGTTCCCGTGGCGATTTACTGGAACTCTACTGTGGTAATGGCAACTTCTCGCTGGCGCTGGCCAGAAATTTCCGCCGCGTGCTGGCCACGGAAATTGCCAAGCCATCCGTCGCGTCGGCCCAGTACAATATTGCCGTCAACCAGATTGATAATGTCCAGATTATTCGCATGGCGGCCGAAGAGTTTACCCAGGCAATGAACGGCGTGCGCAGCTTTAACCGGCTGGAGGGGATCGACCTGAAGAGTTATGACTGCGAGACGATCTTTGTGGATCCGCCGCGCAGTGGGCTGGATGAGGAAACCGTCAGGATGGTGCAGGCTTATCGCACGATCCTGTATATTTCCTGCAACCCGCAAACCCTGTGTGACAATCTGCTGGAGCTGGCGCAAACCCATGATGTCACGCGACTGGCCCTGTTTGACCAGTTCCCGTATACCCATCATATGGAATGCGGTGTGCTACTGACACGCAAAGCGTAAAAAAACGGGAACCCAGGGGTTCCCGTTTTTGTGATTACCGGTTGCGATTGCGCTTGTAACGCAGGGCAATCCAGAACACCAGCCCGACCATAAGAATCGTGGGGATAAAGTTAGATCCGATATCCGGATATTCGGCACGCACTAATGCGCTGTACACCAGGATTCCCAGCAGGAAGAAGGCCGCAGCCAGCCCCGGAACCCCATCGGGCATACTTTTATTCAGGTAGCGTTGATGCAGGCACCATGCCGCCAGCCCCAACGCAATCAACGGGAAAATAGAAAAAGGAACGAAAGCACTAAACAGCACAGAGAACGAGCCGTTCATAGCAAGGCCGGTAATAAAAGCCAGTAACATCGTGCCTTTATCACGGGAGCTTGGGTGGGTCATGGCAGGGTCCTTATTCATAGCTCTTCAGGTTTATCCAGGGTTACCGCCAGGCGTTCTTGTTCCCGGCGATACCAGTAATACGCGCCCTTCGCGATCATACGTAACTGCAATACCAGACGATCTTCCAGCTTACGACGCTGCGCTATATCAATATCCAGCGCCTCGGCACCGGCACTGAAGACAATAGTCACCATCGCTTCAGCCTGCGCTTCGGTGAAGCTGCGCGGCATGCGGTTTTCGACCTCAAGATAATCAGCCAGTTCAGCAATAAAATGTTGGATTTCACGCGCAACCGCCGCACGGAAAGCCGCAGACGTCCCCGAACGTTCGCGTAACAGCAGCCGAAACGCATTGGGGTTATTTTCGATGAACTCCATAAAGGTGGCGATAGAGGTTTTAATGATGCTGCCGCCTTTCGCAATACGTTGACGTGCCTGTCGCATCAACTGCCGCAGCATCAGCCCGCTTTCATCCACCATGGTTAAACCCAGCTCATCGACATCTTTAAAGTGCCGATAAAAAGAGGTTGGCGCGATGCCCGCCTCGCGGGCAACCTCACGTAAACTCAGACTGGCAAAACTGCGTTCGGCGCTGAGCTGACTGAAGGCAGCTTCAATCAGTGTACGTCGTGTACGTTCTTTTTGTTGCGCTCTGACGCCCATTCTCTCTGCCTTGTGAGGTTCTGAAACAGCACTATAACAAAATATTCAGCGTACAGTCCGGCAAACTTTGTGACGACGTGTTAAACCTCACTGAAAGCCAAAACGTGATGAAAATCGCTGTTAGAATTCAGAAGTGCGCGGCGAGATGTTAGAATCTCGTTGTAAAAATGTATAAATAATAGGACGTACCGGTATGCAAAAGTCTTACGATTACGATGTCATTGTGATTGGATCAGGACCAGGCGGTGAAGGTGCGGCGATGGGGCTGGTGAAGCAAGGCGCCCGAATCGCGGTTATCGAACGCTATCACAACATAGGCGGCGGCTGTACACACTGGGGTACGATCCCCTCGAAAGCCCTTCGTCATGCTGTGAGCCGCATCATCGAGTTCAACCAGAATCCCCTCTACAGTGACCATACCCGCCTTCTCCGCTCATCGTTTGCCGATATTCTCAATCACACGGAAAGCGTGATCAGCCAACAAACCGCAATGCGTCAGGGTTTTTACGAGCGCAATCGCTGTGAGCTGTTTCAGGGCGATGCGCATTTCGTGGATGCCAACACGGTTGAAGTGGAACATCATGATGGCACGCGCGAACAGCTGACCGCCGGGAAATTTATTATTGCCTGTGGTTCGCGCCCTTATCATCCGCATGATGTCGACTTTACCCATCCACGTATTTACGATTCCGATTCTATTCTCAACCTGCATCATGAACCCGGCCACGTCATCATTTATGGCGCGGGCGTGATTGGCTGTGAATATGCTTCCATTTTCCGTGGGCTCAATGTCAAGGTTGATCTGATCAACACCCGTGACCGCCTGCTGGCGTTCCTTGATCAGGAGATGTCTGACTCGCTGTCTTATCACTTCTGGAACAGCGGCGTGGTGATTCGTCACAACGAAGAGTTTGAGAAGATTGAAGGCGTGGATGACGGCGTTATCATGCACCTGAAATCCGGCAAGAAAGTCAAAGCGGACTGCCTGCTGTATGCGAACGGCCGTACAGGTAACACCGATTCACTGTCGCTGGAAAATGTCGGTCTGGAAGCGGATGGCCGTGGGCTGTTGAAAGTGAACAGCATGTATCAGACAGCGCAGCCGCACATTTATGCAGTGGGCGACGTCATTGGTTACCCCAGCCTGGCCTCCGCTGCTTACGATCAGGGCCGTATTGCCGCACAGGCCATCATTAAAGGCGAAGCCTCAGCGCACCTGATCGAAGACATTCCGACCGGGATTTATACCATTCCGGAAATCAGCTCTGTAGGCAAAACCGAACAGCAGCTCACGGCGATGAAAGTGCCTTACGAAGTAGGACGTGCGCAGTTTAAACATCTGGCGCGTGCGCAGATTGTGGGGATGAACGTCGGTAGTCTGAAGATCCTGTTCCACCGTGAAACCAAAGAGATTCTGGGCATTCACTGCTTTGGGGAACGTGCTGCGGAGATTATCCATATCGGTCAGGCGATCATGGAGCAAAAAAATGGTGGCAACACAATTGAGTACTTTGTGAATACCACCTTTAACTACCCGACCATGGCAGAAGCGTATCGCGTCGCCGCGCTAAACGGTTTAAACCGCCTGTTTTAGCGTGGTATCGAAATAGCCTTGCATATGTGTGCGGATTGCCTCTGCCAGTTGTTCATAACGGCTGCGCAGAGGTGAGCCGGGACGGTAAACCAGCGCAATTGTACGCTGTGGTACCGGCTTATAACAGGGCAGATAACAAACCCCATCACGCACACGCTGTGGCGGGACAGCCAGAGCAGGCAGTAACGTAATACCGCTTCCTGCCGCGACCATATTGCGCAACGTTTCCAGGCTTGTCGCACGGAAATGGGTATCTTCGTCTGCACCCGCTTCAAAACAAAAACCCATGGCCTGATCGCGCAGGCAGTGGCCGTCTTCCAGCATCAGCAGTTTTTCACCGGCCAGATCGGACATTGGCACACGATCGCGTTCGCGCCACGGATGATCCTCATAAACTGCCAGCTTCATCGGCTCATCGAACAGCGGGACTTCAATAAAGGCTTCGCTTTCTTTGACCAGCGCCAGAATCGCGCAGTCCAGTTTGCCGCTGTCGAGCTGAGCCAGCAATTGCTGGGTCTGTGCTTCATGCAGGTACATTTCCAGCTTTGGAAAAGTCTGATGCAGCATAGGAATAATTTGCGGCAGTAAATACGGACCGGTGGTAGGAATCAGCCCAATATGCAGTGGTCCTGACATCGCTTCGCCCTGCTGACTGGCCATCTCTTTCAGCACTTTGACTTCACGAAGGACAGTACGCGCCTGGTCGACCAGCAGCAAACCGGCCTGCGTAAACAGTACTTTGCGGCTGGTACGTTCCAGCAGCATGACACCTAACTCATCTTCTAATTTGCGAATCTGCCCGCTTAAGGTCGGCTGACTGACATGACAGGCATCCGCCGCACGTCGGAAGTGACGATGTTCAGCAAGCGAAACCAAATATTCAAGATCACGGATATTCATTATTACCCTCCATTCCACGATAGCTCGTGGCGATAGATAGAATAGCAACCAACGATTGGCCCTATCAAGAGCGGATGGGAATAATGCCCACATCAAATTCAGACTCATCGCCACCCAGGGAAATGTTTTCTGAATCATAAAGACAGCGTTATCCGCTGTTTTTAGCTGACGCAAATCTTCTGGCGACGCTGATAAAACAAAAAACTGAACAGGCGAAGGCCAGACGACAAGCGTAACGAATCTGAACATCGGTCGGGAGCACCGATGGTCTGATGATGTGCCTAAAATAAAAGTAGTTTCTGAAGCTAGAGGTTGGCGGGCATGGTATGCCCGCTCTTTTTTTATCTGCGACTCAGGCTAAGCGCGCTTTGGCATCCGCAATGGCACGAGCAACCTGAGACGGTGAAACGCCTCCCTGCGCATTGCGCTTATCCAGGCAGGATGACAGGGCCAGCACCGGATAGACATCGTCTTCGATAACAGCACTGAACTGCTTAAGCTGAGATAACGACAAGGCTTCCAGTGCCACACCTTGCGCGATCGCTGCAACGACCGTTTCTCCCACGATATGGTGCGCTTCACGGAAGGGAACGCCTTTTGCCACGAGATAATCGGCCAGTTCCGTTGAGTTTGCGTAACCCTGTTCGGCCGCTTCCTGGCAGCGAGGACGTTTTACCTGCAAACCTTCCAGCACCAGCACGGACATATGCAGGCAGTCCAGCCAGGTATCAAGCGCATCAAACAGCCCTTCTTTGTCTTCCTGCATGTCTTTGTTATAGGCAAGCGGCAGGCCTTTCAGCGTCATCATCATGCCGGTTAACGCGCCCTGAACCCGCCCGCATTTTCCACGGATCAGCTCCAGTGCATCCGGATTTTTCTTCTGTGGCATCAGGGACGAACCTGAGGTGACTTTATCCGAGAGTTCGATAAAGCCGGCTTCGCCGGTATTGAAGAAAATCATGTCTTCCGCAAAACGTGAAAGGTGCACCATGCCGATTGACGCATCGGAAAGCAGCTCCAGCACATGATCACGGTCGGATACGGTATCCAGGCTGTTACGCGTTGCAGACGCGAAGCCTAACCAGCCTGCCAGTTGCTCACGGTCAATAGCATAAGCCGTTCCGGCCAGTGCACCACAACCTAACGGGCTGACATCAAGACGCTTTAACGTATCCTGCAAACGGCTTTCATCGCGCGCCAGCATTTCAACGTAAGCGAGGCACCAGTGTGCAAACGTCACCGGCTGTGCACGCTGTAAATGTGTATAGCCCGGCATCACCGCGTCCTGATTGACTTCGGCAGTCGCCACCAGCGCCTGCTGCAGCTCACGTGTGGCATCCAGCAGTGCGGCAACCTGCTCTTTACACCAGAGTTTCAGGTCGGTCGCCACCTGATCATTGCGGCTACGGCCGGTGTGCAGTTTTTTGCCCAGCGCACCGACTTTCTCAATCAACTGGCCTTCAACCCAGCTGTGAATATCTTCGGCATCGCTTTGCAGGATTTGCTCAGGATTGGCACGAACCTCCTCCAGCAGTGCGTTCAGTGCGGCTTCAAGCTGTTGCTGCTCATCACTGCTCAGGACATTTACCGTCACCAGCGCTTTGGACCAGGCCACTGAGCCAATGATGTCCTGCTCTGCCAGGCGGTAATCAAAACGCAGCGAGTCGTTGAACTGTTTGAAACGTTGATCTGCTGCCTGGGTAAAGCGTCCACCCCAAAGTGCCATGTGAATCTCCTTCAAGTCGTTAAACCAGGGGCGGCCTGAAAGCCGCCCCTGATGTCATACTGAGAGGCGAGGCAATCCCCGCCTGCGATTACTTTTTCTGCTCGTTCAGCGCACGGATACGTGAAGAGAGTGAGAACAGACGAATAAAGCCGCCTGCATGACGATGATCGTAAACTTCGTCTTCGCCGAAGGTCGCGAACTCTTCGGAATACAGGCTGTTAGCTGAACGCTTCTGCGTCGCCGTGGCCTGACCTTTGTAGAGTTGCAGAACCACTTCGCCGTTAACCTCTTCCGCCAGCGACTCTGCAGCCGCCTGGATAGACTTACGCAGCGGTGCAAACCAGCGACCATCGTAAACCACATAAGACATTTCATGGCCCAGCTGCTCACGCCATTTGAAGCTGTCGCGATCCAGAACCAGTTGCTCTACCGCACGCAGCGCGTTAACCATAATGGTGCCGCCAGGGGTTTCGTAACAGCCGCGTGATTTAATGCCTACCAGACGGTTTTCAACGATATCGATACGGCCCACGCCATGTTTTGCACCCAGCACATTCAGTTTTTCCAGACACTGGAACGGGCTCAGTCTTTCACCGTTCACCGCCACCACGCGGCCTTTTTCAACGGTTACTGTCACGTCTTCTGGCTGATCGGGCGCTTCCAGCGGATCGACAGTCCAGACCCAGCAATCTTTGTTAGGTGCGTTAGACGGGCTTTCCAGCACGCCGCCTTCGGTAGAAATGTGCCAGGCGTTTTCATCACGGCTGTAGATTTTTTCCAGCGACGCGGTGGTAGGGATGTTGCGCGCTTTCAGATAATCCAGCAGCGCTTCACGCGAACGCAGATCCCACTCGCGCCATGGCGCCACCACTTTCAGCTGCGGCGCCAGTGCGGTGTAAGTGGTTTCGAAACGCACCTGGTCATTACCTTTACCCGTGGCACCGTGGCACAGCGCATCAGCACCCACTTTCAGCGCCAGCTCAACCTGGGCTTTCGCGATGATAGGACGCGCCATTGAGGTACCCAGCAGATACGTCCCTTCATACAGGGCCCCGGTCTGCAGCACCGGATAAACGTAGTCACTGATAAACTCTTCACGCAGATCGACAACGTGACATTCTGATGCACCTGACTGCAGCGCTTTCTTCTCAACGCCTTCCAGATCGCTACGTTCCTGACCGATATCCGCCACGAACGCGACCACTTCACAGCCGCCATAGTTTTCTTTCAGCCAGGGAATAATGGCCGAAGTATCCAGACCACCGGAGTAAGCCAGTACGATTTTTTTGATGTTTTGCGTTTGCATTTCGTAATCCTTGAATCTGAGTCGTTAAGCGAGAATCCGGGTGCCAATGGACACGCCGTTAAAAAGGGTAGGTAACTGCTCGGCATGACGCCAGCTGGCAATATCGACCGGACGGCCCAGCGTGCGTGCCGCATCCAGCGCAGCGTTCACTTTGACAATCATGCCATCGGTGATGATGCCCTGAGCGATCAGCTGTTCTGCTTTATCTGCCGTCATTTCTTCGATGCGCTGACCTTTGCCATCAAGAATGCCGCTGACGTCCGATAACAAGACTAAGTCAGCACCCAGCGTTGAGGCCAGCGCTGTGGCAGCCTGATCGGCATTGACGTTCATAAGCTCACCGCTGTCGGTGATGCCGATTGAACTGACAACGGGCATGTAACCTGCACCCAGCAGCGTGTTAATTAATGCAGGATTGCCCGGCGTTGCGTTGCCCACATGGCCCAGCGCTTCATCTAACTGGGTGACATTGACCAGGCCCGCATCGCCCAGGCACAGACCGACGGCCTGAATGCCGTATTTTTTCGCCCAGGCCAACAGCGTTTTATTGGCGGTACCAGCCAGTGCGCCGGTGATGATGTCAATCTGATCGGCAGGCGTAACACGCAAACCGTTCTTCTTTTGCACCGGCAGCGCCAGTTTTTTCATCAGTTCATCGACCAGGCAACCGCCACCGTGAACGATAATCAGGGGGCGCTGATGAGCAGAACGGTAGGCCAGCAACGCGTCAAATAAACGGGCCAGTGCTTCTTCGCTGTCTAACAGCACACCGCCCAGCTTGATAATTAATGGATTAGTCATGGTTTAGTCGTCCGTTAAATCAGTGACTGCGTTTCAGGGAAACCGAAACGAATATTAAGACACTGTACTGCCTGAGAGGCTGCCCCTTTAAGCAGGTTATCTTCAGCAGCCACCACAATCAGGTGTTCGCCCTGTACGGCAAAGCCAATATCGCAGTAAGGCAGACCGACCACGGCTTTCAATGCCGGTACGCCTTGCTCGTAAACGCGTACCAGCGGCTTATCGTGGTAGGCATTGTGAAAGACCTCAGCGACATCATCACGGCTGACGCCGGCATTAAGACGGCAGGTGATCGTGGCCAGGATGCCACGCGGGAAACTGCCCAGGTGCGGCGTAAAAATTACCGGTGTGCCCAGGTGCGCCACAATTTCAGGATGATGACGATGATTAAAAATACCGTAAGGCTGCAGACTGACTTCACAGAAGCTGGTACCAACATTCGCTTTGCGCCCTGCTCCACTGACGCCACTGGTGGCATTGATGACCGGCCACTGCGCCTCATTCAGTAAACCGGCATCCACCAACGGCTTGAGTGCCAACTGAGAGGCGGTGGGATAGCAGCCAGGGACGGCAATCAGCTGTGCTTCTTTGATTTTTTCCTGCTGGAACTCCGCCAGACCGTAAACGGCTTTATCCAGCCAGTCCCCATGCTGGTGCGTGAAGCCATAAAACTGCGTGTAAAACTCGCCGTCGTTGACGCGGAAAGCGCCGGACAGATCGAACACGACGCAGCCAGCTTTCAGAAATTCAGGCGCCAGGTCGTGGCTGACTTCGTGGGCCGTCGCCAGAAACACCACATCAACTTTATCTGCCCATTCGTCGGCGCGGCTCAGTGGCTGCAGCGGCAGATCCACCACGCCTTTCAGCTGTGGATGAAGATCGGACAAGCGCTTACCCGCATCGGGACTTTGCGCAGACACCGCCAAAGCGGTTATGTTGATATGTGGATGGCGATTAAGGAAGGTGGCAAGCTCTACGCCAGCGTAACCACTGGCACCAACGATCAGCGTATTCAACATCAGGCTGTATACCTTTATTACAGTCACACGTTCCGGGTCGCGGCCTTGCCCCGTTGCCCACGATGTCGTTTGCAGCGATTTAAGGTTCACATGCACACGACGTTAATGTATTTTTATTCACTATTAATGCATGAATATTGATACATCCTAACTCAAGGACCGTCAACAGTGAAGACAAAATTACCGCCTTTTATCGAACTCTACCGCCAGTTGATCGCAACACCGTCTATCAGCGCAACCGATGCCGCTCTCGATCAGAGCAATGAAACTTTAATCAATTTACTGGCTGGCTGGTTCCGTGACCTGGGTTTTATCGTGGAAGTCCAACCCGTGCCGGGCACGCGGCATAAATTTAATATGCTGGCGCGCACCGGAAGCGGTGCGGGCGGTCTGCTGCTTGCCGGGCACACCGATACCGTTCCGTTTGATGATGGTCGCTGGACTCGCGATCCCTTTACCCTGACCGAGCACGACAACAAGTTGTACGGTCTGGGTACCGCCGATATGAAAGGCTTCTTCGCTTTTATTCTGGACACGCTCCGTGATGTGGATGTGACAGCCCTGAGTAAGCCGCTTTATATTCTGGCCACCGCTGATGAAGAAACCACCATGGCGGGCGCGTCATATTTTGCCGCATCCACACAGCTTCGCCCTGACTGCGCCATTATTGGCGAACCGACGTCGCTGAAACCTGTCCGTGCGCACAAAGGACATATCTCGAATGCGATTCGTATTCAGGGTCAATCCGGCCATTCCAGCGATCCGGGTCGCGGCGTCAATGCCATTGAGCTGATGCATGAGTCGATTACCGAACTCATGCAACTGCGCAATACGCTGAAATCCCGTTACAACCATGATGGTTTTGCAATTCCTTATCCCACAATGAACTTTGGTCATATTCATGGCGGTGATGCAGCAAACCGTATCTGCGCCTGCTGCGAATTGCACATGGACATCCGCCCTTTGCCGGGGCTGACGCTGAGCGATCTTGACGCGCTGCTGAATGAGGCACTAGCGCCGGTGAGCGAACGCTGGCCGGGACGGATTACCATCGAAGAATTGCATCCGCCGATTCCGGGCTATGAATGTCCGGTTGACCACGAGCTGGTCAAGGTGGTGGAAAAACTGCTGGGTACACCGACAGAAGTGGTGAATTATTGCACTGAAGCCCCGTTTATCCAGCAACTTTGTCCAACGCTGGTGCTGGGCCCGGGTTCTATCAACCAGGCGCATCAGCCGGACGAATTTATCGATACCGCATTTATTCAGCCTACGCGCGCCTTAATCGCTCAGGTTGTGCAGCATTTCTGTCACTAATTATCATCAAACGGGGCATTTCACTGTATTAACAGCAATATGCCCTGCCAATCTGTGGGATTTGATAATAAGAATAACTTATCCCGCTTCGCCGCTATCAAATTCCATGAATTTCCGTCAGTTAGCTGCACGTTTCCCTCACTTTAAGTCATTTGACGAACGCCTGATTACGTGGCTAGATAAAAGACGATGTTATACCCACTGGGCAATCATCCCACTTTATTCAGCTTGCGACGGGCAGCAACTGAAGAACCCCGGTCAGAGCCGGGAGGACGACGTTGCTGGCTTTTCTGCTGCCTGAAAAGGCCGGGTATAGAGGTTTATCAAGACGATAAGGGTGTCAGGGTCACATGAACGAACAATATTCCGCAATGCGAAGTAATGTCAGTATGCTCGGCAAACTGCTCGGGGATACGATTAAGGATGCGCTGGGAGAGAATATCCTGGGCCAGGTGGAAACCATCCGTAAGCTTTCTAAGTCATCCCGTGCAGGAAATGACACTCATCGTAAGGAATTGCTGAATACGCTGCAAAACCTGTCAAATGACGAGTTATTGCCCGTGGCGCGTGCCTTTAGTCAGTTCCTCAACCTCACTAACGTGGCTGAGCAGTATCAAACGATTTCCCGCAGCGGCGATGGCGCAAACCACCCTGAACTATTGAAAAAAACATTTGAAACCCTCAAGCAAAATAATCTCAGTGAAAGTGCGATTCATAAAGCCATTGAATCACTTTCCCTGGAACTGGTTTTAACCGCGCACCCTACTGAAATTACACGCCGCACGCTGATTCACAAACTGGGCGAGGTCAACAGCTGTCTTGAACAACTCGACCACAGCGATATCTCTGAATACGAACGCAACCAGATTATGCGCCGCCTGCGCCAACTGGTCGCGCAGGCCTGGCATACGGATGAGATCCGTAAATACCGTCCCACGCCGGTTGATGAAGCCAAGTGGGGATTTGCCGTCGTTGAAAACAGCCTGTGGGAAGGTGTACCTGCATTTTTGCGTGAGCTGAATGAGCAGGTAGAAGAGACGTTTGGCATTAAGTTACCGGTTGATTTTGTGCCGGTGCAGTTCACCTCCTGGATGGGCGGAGACCGTGACGGTAACCCGAACGTCACCGCCGCCATTACCCGCCATGTTATGCAGCTCAGCCGCTGGAAAGCCACCGATCTGTTTCTGCGCGATATTGGCGTGTTGATTTCGGAACTGTCGATGTCCGAATGCAGTCAGGAAGTTGCCGAGCTGAGCGGCGATCCTGAGGCGCTGGAGCCGTATCGCGTGATCTTAAAGCGTCTGCGCAGTCAGCTAATGTCTACCCAGGCTTACCTGGAGCGCCGCCTGAAAGGCGAGCGCTTGCCCCGCCCGGCAGACCTGCTGGTCTCCAACGCGCAGTTGTGGGATCCGCTTTTCGCTATCTATCAGTCCCTGCAGCAGTGCGGCATGGGCATTATTGCCAACGGTCAGTTACTGGATACGCTGCGCCGCGTGAAATGCTTTGGCGTGCCGCTGGTTCGCATCGACGTCCGTCAGGAAAGCACACGTCACACTGAAGCTATCGCTGAAATTACCCGCTATCTGGGCCTGGGCGATTATGAAAGCTGGTCGGAAGCCGACAAGCAGGCTTTTCTTATCCGTGAGCTGAACTCCAAGCGCCCTTTACTTCCTCGCAGTTGGGAACCGAGTGACGAAACCCGCGAAGTGCTGGAAACCTGCAAAGTAGTGGCAGAAGCGCCCCAGGGCTCTATCGCAGCCTATGTCATTTCGATGGCGAAAACGCCGTCTGATGTCCTTGCCGTCCATCTGTTACTGAAAGAGGCTGGCATTCCGTTCGCTATGCCGGTTGCTCCCCTGTTTGAAACCCTGGATGACCTGAACAATGCCAATGATGTGATGAGCAAACTGCTTAACATCGACTGGTACCGTGGTTTTATTCAGGGCAAACAAATGGTCATGATTGGCTATTCCGACTCGGCGAAAGATGCCGGCGTGATGGCCGCCAGCTGGGCACAATACCAGGCACAGGATGCACTGATTAAAACCTGCGAAAAGGCGGGCGTTTCCCTCACGCTATTCCACGGACGCGGCGGCACCATCGGCCGCGGTGGTGCACCCGCGCATGCCGCACTGCTGTCCCAGCCGCCAGGCAGCCTCAAAGGCGGCCTGCGCGTGACGGAACAGGGCGAAATGATTCGCTTCAAGTACGGCTTGCCGGAAGTCACTATCGCCAGCCTGTCGCTTTATACCGGCGCGATTCTGGAAGCCAACCTGATGCCGCCGCCGGAACCCAAACCGGAATGGCGTAATATCATGAACCAGCTTTCTGCCGACTCCTGCGCCATGTACCGGGGTTATGTGCGTGAGAATAAGGATTTTGTGCCTTACTTCCGTTCCGCAACCCCTGAGCAGGAACTGGGCAAGCTGCCCCTGGGCTCTCGTCCGGCGAAGCGTCGTCCGACGGGCGGTGTGGAATCCCTGCGCGCCATTCCCTGGATTTTTGCCTGGACGCAAAACCGCCTGATGTTACCCGCCTGGCTGGGCGCGGGCGCCGCCCTGCAGCAGGCGATGCTGGCAGGCCATCAGGATCAGCTTGAGGCCATGTGCCGCGACTGGCCCTTTTTCTCAACCCGCCTTGGTATGCTGGAAATGGTGTTTTCGAAAGCAGACCTGTGGCTGGCGGAGTATTACGATCAGCGGCTGGTTGATAAATCGTTATGGCCATTAGGTAAACAGCTGCGTGACCAGCTGGATGCCGATATTAAAGCGGTGCTGACCATCGCCAACGATTCCCATCTGATGGCGGACCAGCCGTGGATTGCCGAATCGATTGCCCTGCGTAACGTTTATACCGATCCCCTGAACGTACTCCAGGCAGAGCTGCTTCACCGTTCACGTGCACAGGAAGCCCGTGGTGAAGAACCGGATGCGCGCGTCGAACAGGCGCTGATGGTGACGATTGCCGGTGTCGCTGCAGGGATGCGTAATACAGGTTAACTCACAGAAACAGGGCGGTTGATACCGCCCTGTTTCGTATCAGTTAACGTCATCCTCATATCGCCATTACAGGTCGCCCAACTGACGCGGGGGCAAAAGGTATCGCACATTTCAGATTGTAGAAATACCGGTCTTTTACCCTTTCGCGTGACAGAATATTCACCCTGTTCGTAGCAGGCTCAGGTGACCAATGGCATGCCATAGCTTCTCTGCCATTTCGCTGATCCGGGGCGGGAAGAATGAAGAGTAATCTGTCTGTTTAGCGCTGAGCGGCAAAAAAACGCATCCTGCCACCACCACCCAACGCTTCCCCCCAACATAGTGAGACGTTCAGACATTCAACGTGATCGATGCTCCCCTCAGCGCCAGTCAAAATGGCGCCACAGGCAGGCAAACGTTACCGCACGTTATGACATCGGCGAGCAGAAACAGGGCAAAAAAACAGGTGCCGGAGCACCTGTGTTGAAACCTGTTTAGAGGAGTTGCGCGAGGCGATTGATATCAGACTGTATGGCGCCTGCCGTGACGTCACGACCCGCGCCAGGTCCGCGAATCACCAGAGGATTATCGCGATACCAGCGGCTGTCGATGGCAAACACATTATCGCAGGGCAGTAAGGCTGCCAGAGGATGCTCAGGACGAACGGCTTCCACACCCACACGTGCTTTGCCATTGGCATCAAACCGTGCCACGTAACGCAGGACCAGCCCCATTTCCTGAGCGGCTTCAAACCGTTGCAGCATCTGCTCATTAAGTTCGTCACCGTTCTCGAAGAAATGGTCGACGGATTCATCACAGTTCTGGGGCACCAGTGACTCGACGCGTACCTGATCGGGTTCAATGTTATAGCCCGCTTCACGGGCCAAAATGACCAGCTTACGCATCACATCCTCGCCAGACAGATCAACTCGCGGATCCGGCTCGGTTAAGCCCTGCTGCCATGCCTGATCCACCAGTTCGGTAAAGGGCACCGACCCGTCAAACTGCAGGAACAGCCAGGACAATGTGCCAGAGAAAATACCGCTAATCGACAGAATGGTATCGCCACTTTCACGCAGATCCCGCACCGTATGGTTGATGGGTAAACCTGCGCCTACGGTGGCGTTATATAACCAGTGACGCCCGGTTTTTTCGAAGGCATCGCGAATCTCACGCCAGGTTTGCGTGTCGGACGCGCCCGCAATCTTATTAGCGCTAATCACGTGGAAGCCATGACTGGCAAAATCCAGATACTGCTGTGCCAGTGGTTTACTGGCGGTGACGTCCAGCACCACAAGATCATCGTAAGGATGCGCCCGCATCCACAGAAACAGCGATTCTTCATCACGTGTTTCCGCTTCATCGTCAAAGAAGGCCAGCGCGCGGCTGGCATCAAGCCCGTCATAGTTCAGCAGGCTGCGTTGACTGTCGACCACACCCGCGAGCACAAATTCAAAACCGGTTCGTGCTGACAAGGTTTCCTGCTCACGCGCAAACAGTTCCAGCCAGCGTGAGCCGATATTGCCTTTGCCAAACAGCATCAGGCCAATTCGCTTTTCGGCACGGAACAGGGAGCTGTGTAAGCCCTGAATTAAATGCTGCGTCGGCCCCACGCGCAGGACCGCCACCACGCTGATATGTTCTGGCGACTGACAAACAAACTCAACCGGCTGATCTTTCAATTGCTGCCAGAAACGGTGCGTATGCAACGGATTACGAGTCACGCCTGCTCCGACCAGCGCTACCAGCGCTAAGCCATCACGTAACTGTAAATGCCCGGGTAAGCCTGCGTCCTGTAACAATGTGAAGGCGCTGTTAACCACTTCAGAGGTGTAACAGAGTTGCAGCAGCTGACGATCAGGATGAACGCCCATTGCCAGTGGGCGCATCTGCGCGCGCGTGAGCAACTGATCGATCTCTTTGCGCAGGAGCGTAAAATCGTGCTGCCCGGGAAGCTGGATTTCGACCAGACACACATCATCGTGACTGGTCACAATGCGTGCGCCCGTTCCGGAAGCGAGGACGCGCTCAATACGGGTTGAGCCCTGTTCTGGCTGATAGCTACAGCGCAACTGCAAATCGATGTCGCTGCCGGAAACGGGCTGTAAGGTGCGGGTATGCAGCACCGGTGCGGCGAGACGCGCCAGTTCACTGGCCTCATCAAGACGCAACAGCGGCAGCAGACAGGCATCAGAAACTTTACGTGGATCGGCACTGTAAACACCCGCCACATCACTCCAGATAGTGACGCGTCCCACACCGGCCAGCGCACCAATTTGTGTGGCGGAGTAATCAGAGCCATTACGCCCCAGCAACACGGTTTCACCCGCATCGTTGGCGCAGATAAAGCCCGTCACCACGATACGTTTATGGGGATGCTGGGCCAGCAGCGTTTGTAACAACGGCCAGGATTTTCCTTCATCAACCTGAGGCTGCGCGGCACGTTCTGCACGCAGAAAATCGCGCGCGTCCAGCCAGCAGGCCTGCAGATCGTGTTGATTCAGCACGGCGGACATTAAACGTGCCGACCAGACTTCACCATGGCCCACGACTTCCGCATAAACCGCGTCGGTAACGGTACCATCGAGTAATCCGGCAAGCTTCTCAAGATCGCGAATAAAGGCCGATATTAAAGGTTCGGCGATTTCGGCAGGCAACAGGGCACTGATGAGCTCACTCTGATAACGACGTAATGTCTGCTGCACCTGATGCGCGGACAAGCGGTCACTCTGGCTCAGTTTCAGCCAGCTAATCAGCTGATTGGTCGTTGAACCTGCGGCTGAGACCACCATCATGTCGCCTGGCTGGCTGTAATCCGCCATGATGCTGGCAACACGCTGGTAGCAGCGTGCATCGGCAAGGCTGCTGCCACCAAACTTGTGGAGCTGTCTGTTGTTTGGCGTTCCTGCGCCTGCTGAAATCGTCATGGTTAATCCTCTGCTGCGATCCGGAATGCATTATCCAAATCGGCAATTAAATCTTCGTGGTCTTCAATCCCCACAGAAATACGGAGCAATGTTTCAGAAATACCTGCTGCGGCACGGGCTTCTGCAGACATGCCAGCGTGTGTCATGGTCGCGGTATGCGAGATTAAGCTCTCAACGCCACCCAGTGATTCAGCCAGCGTAAACAGTTCAAGCGCTTTCAGGAAACGACGCAAGCGCGCTTCATCGCCATCCAGTTCGAAACTGAGCATGGCGCCAAACCCACGCTGCTGACGCGCAGCGACTTCATGCCCGGCATTTTCTGGCAGAGAAGGATGATACAACTTTTTCACCAGGGGCTGCTGCTTCAGATAAGCAACAATTTCTAACGCATTACGCTGAGCAGCGGCCATACGCGGCCCCAGCGTACGCATACCACGTAACAGCAGGTAGCTGTCAAAAGCGGAACCGGTCACGCCAATATTATTCGCCCACCACGCCAGATCGGTCGCGACCTGAGGATCTTTGGCAATGACAGCGCCAGCCACGACATCGGAGTGCCCGTTTAAATATTTGGTACAGGAGTGAATAACCAGATCTGCGCCCAGCGCCAGCGGGTTTTGCAGCGTCGGACTCATAAAGGTGTTGTCCACAACGCTTACTGCGCCTACTTTGCGCGCGGCGTCGCAGATGGCCGCGATATCGACGACACGCAGCAGCGGGTTGCTGGGGCTTTCTACTAATACGAGCTGAGGTTTCTCGTCCAGCGCAGCCTGTAGCGCGGCACTGTCGCCTTGATCGACAAACTTCACCCGATAAGCACCGCGCTTGCTTAAACTATCGAACAGACGGTAGCTGCCGCCATAGCAGTCGTGCGGTGCCACCAGCAAATCGCCAGGCTTCAGGAAAACCGTTGTGACCAGATGAATGGCGGACATGCCGGTATTAGTCAATACCGCGCCCGCCCCGCCTTCCAGCTCTGCCAGCGCGCGTTGCACAACGTCGCGCGTAGGATTACCACGACGAGAATAATCGTGGGCTCGCGGCTCATTGAAATCATGGAAGTTATAGGTGCTGGAAAGGTGGATGGGCGGGACAACGCAGCCATATTGCTCGTCGTCATTCAAACCGCTGCGCACTGCGATGGTTGCCTGTTTACGCGTCATAGGGCTAACTGTTCCTGAAGTGAGAAATAAACTGACCACAGGATATCAGCTTACATTTAGACGTCAATACATCTGGACATCCAAATGTCTTTGCGTATAGATTGAGCATGGCCGCAATAACCGCTAAAATTATGCGCCCATGCTGGCGTTCAACCCATTTTCTTCCTGTGTTGGACGAAGAAACCCGCCAGAGAAGGGGTCCGGTAGAAGAAAATCAGGCATAATCGGCTGATTTCGTAACTTTTAACTTTTATTGATTAAGGTATCCCATGGCTGAATGGAACGGCGAATATATCAGCCCGTACGCTGAGCACGGCAAGAAGAGCGAACAGGTTAAAAAAATCACGGTTTCTATTCCGTTGAGCGTGTTAAAGATTTTGACTGACGAACGGACACGTCGTCAGGTGAATAACCTGCGCCATGCGACCAACAGTGAGCTCCTGTGCGAAGCCTTCTTGCATGCTTTTACCGGGCAACCGTTACCAAATGATGTCGATTTGCGTAAAGAACGTAACGACGAAATCCCGGAAGAAGCGAAGAAAATTATGCGCGAGATGGGCATTGACCCGGACACCTGGGAATACTGAGTCAGCCAGACATAAAAAAACCCAGCCTGAGCTGGGTTTTTCTTGCCGCCGAACAAATGTTCGAATGCCGTTTCTTATTTTTTGGTGCCTGGCACGCTGAAACGCTTGTTGAAGCGGTCAACGCGGCCACCAGTGGCAACTTCACGCTGCTTACCGGTGTAGAACGGGTGGCACTTACCACAAACGTCCAGGTTCAGTTCGTGAGTCAGCGTAGAGCGAGTGTGAATCACGTTACCGCAAGTACAGTTGATGGTAACTGCTTCGTATTTAGGGTGAATACCTTGTTTCATGGGAAACCTCATAGAAGGCCGTGTCGCTCTCCGCGCCAGGACGAAACCTGCGCAGCACCACACGCGATTGAACATTAATGGTGTACTCCGGTAAGGTCTTTCCTACCGAAGGCGGCATATTATACAGGCTAATGTTTGCTGCTGCAAATGTCGCCTGAGATACCCGTCCTGTGCGCCAGCGTGTACACTAATCGCCCTGTCAGATGAACCGGAAAGAGAAAGTTATGCCCGTTGTTCAGGTTGCCCTGCCCGTTCCCCTTCCCCGCCTTTTTGACTATCTGCCGCCTGAGGGTGTGCAGCCGGTGACTGGCGGTCGCGTGATCGTGCCGTTTGGTAACCGGAAAATGATCGGCATTGTGGTGGCGTTCTCTGACAGCAGCGATCTGGCGACCTCACAGCTTAAACAGGTGCTTACCGTCCTGGACAGGGAATCCCTGTTTCCGTCCTCTCTGTGGCGCATTCTTCACTGGGCAGCCGACTATTATCACTCTCCGCTGGGTGAGGTGCTCAGCCATGCCATTCCGATACTCCTCAGACAAGGTAAACCGGCTCAGGATGATCCCCTGTGGCGCTGGGAAATCACGGAACAGGGCCGCGCGACGTCCCCGGAAAGTCTTAAACGCGCGCCCAGACAACAACAAGGTCTGGCGGTGCTGCGCCAGCAACCGCTCTATCGTCATGAAGTCAGTGAACATGACCTGACCGAGGCGGCTATGCAGGCGTTGCGCGCGAAAGGGCTGTGCGAATTGCACGAGCACCAGCCGCAAATGCATGACTGGCGAACCGCGTTTGCGGTAAAGGGTGAGCGTCTGCGCCTGAACACCGATCAGGCGACTGCGGTGGGCGCCATCCGGGGAGAAGATGAGCACTATGCCGCCTGGCTGCTGGCAGGAATTACAGGTTCCGGTAAAACCGAGGTGTATCTCAGCGTACTGGAAAATGTGCTGGCGCGGGGGAAACAGGCACTGGTGCTGGTACCGGAAATTGGCCTGACGCCACAAACCATTGCCCGTTTCCGTGAACGTTTTGACGCGCCGGTGGATGTCCTGCATTCGGGACTTAATGACAGCGAGCGTCTGTCCGTGTGGCTGCGGGCGCGACGGGGGGAAAACGCCATCATTATTGGTACGCGTTCCGCGCTCTTTACCCCCATGGCGCGACCGGGCGTGATCATTATTGATGAAGAGCACGACAGTTCCTATAAGCAACAGGAAGGCTGGCGCTATCAGGCACGGGATCTGGCTGTCTTCCGCGCGCATGAAGAAAACATTCCTGTAGTCATGGGATCCGCAACGCCGGCACTGGAAACCCTTCATAACGTGCGTAACGGTAAATATCGCCAGCTTGATCTGATGAAGCGTGCCGGCAATGCTAAACCGGCACTGCAGCAGTTGATCGACCTGAAAGGGGCACAACTTACTGGTGGCCTGGCACCCGCCCTGATCTTCAAAATGCGTCAGCACCTGAAAGCCGATAACCAGGTTCTGCTGTTTCTGAACCGCCGCGGTTTTTCGCCGGCTCTGCTCTGTCACGATTGCGGCTGGATCGCCGAATGCCAGCGCTGCGACCGTTATTACACGCTGCATCAGCATCACCGCCAGTTGCGTTGCCACCACTGTGACAGTCAACGACCGTTGCCGCATCAGTGCCCGCAATGTGGTTCAACACATTTACTGCCGGTCGGTGTGGGCACGGAACAGCTGGAGCAACAGCTCGGCACCCTTTTTCCCGGCGTCCCTGTCTCACGCATTGACCGTGATACCACCAGCCGAAAAGGCGCTCTTGAACAGCACCTCGCCGACGTTCATCGCGGGGGCGCGCGTATTCTGGTTGGCACGCAGATGCTGGCAAAAGGTCATCATTTCCCGGATGTCACCTTAGTGTCGCTGCTGGATGTAGACGGTGCCTTGTTCTCAGCCGATTTCCGTGCTGCGGAGCGCTTTGCTCAACTGTATACCCAGGTGGCCGGACGTGCCGGACGTGCCGGTAAGCAAGGTGAGGTTTTACTGCAAACCCATCATCCTGATCATCCCCTGCTGCAAACGCTGCTGCATCAGGGCTACTTCGCTTTCGCACAACAAACGTTGCTGGAACGCCAGTCGGTCTTTTTACCTCCCTGGACGCACCATGCCTTGTTCCGGGCAGAAGACATGGATAATCATCAGGCTGCAGAATTTCTGCAACAGCTACGCAATATGCTGGAAGCCAGCCCGCATAACGATGCGTCAATGTGGTTTATGGGCCCGTTACCTGCCTTACAGCCCAAACGCAGTGGCCGCTGGCGCTGGCAGTTACTGGTTCAGCATCCCTCGCGTAAACGCCTGCAACAGTTGCTGAGCAGTTCGTTGCCGCTGGTCACAACCTTGCCCGCCTCACGAAAGGTGAAGTGGACGCTGGATGTCGATCCTACCGAAAGTTAAGGCCGGCCAGGTTGCGAGCGGGATCGAAATACGTCGCATAAGTCACAATTTTTATGCAAATTAAGTAACAGCCTTGTTGGCCAATCGATAACAATAGTGCCCGGCTTGTTTTTATACCCGTCGATACGAACGTTGAATGCGCGATTACGCATCAGGAGCATGTGTTGGATCAGAATCAACCGCCGGCCGCCGCCACCATGAAAGACGTCGCAGAAAAAGCCGGCGTCTCCACTGCTACCGTGTCGCGTGCGCTGATGAATCCCGAAAAAGTCTCTTCGGCCACTCGCCAAAAGGTGGAACAGGCCGTCGCGGCCGTAGGCTATGCGTCGCAAAGCATGACACGACATTCCCGGCGCAACGACACACAAACGATTTTGTTGATCGTCCCCAATATCTGCGATCCCTTTTTCAGCGACATTATTCGCGGCGTTGAAGTCGCCGCCTCAGAAGCCGGTTATCTCGTGCTTATCGGCGATTGTGCGCATCAGAAACCGCAGGCGTGGACATTTCTCAACCTGATACTGACACGTCAGATTGATGGCATGGTGCTGCTGGGCGCGCAGTTGCCTTTTGACGTCAGCCCGGACGAACAACGTAATCTTCCGCCCATGGTGATGGCGATTGAGTTCGATCCCGAGATGTCGTTGCCGACGGTGAATATCGACAATCTTACCGCCTCATTTGTTGCCGTTAACCATCTGCTGGAGTTAGGCCATAAACGCATCGCCTGCCTGGCCGGTCCGGAAGATGTCGCCCTGTGTCAGTATCGTCTGCAGGGCTACGTACAGGCGTTACGACGCAGCGGGATTAGCGTCGATCCGACCTGTATTGTTCGGGGAGATTTCACTTTCGAATCAGGTGTGGCCGCGATCAATCAGCTCATGACCTTAGCCGAGCCCCCGCAGGCCCTGTTTTGTCACAGCGATATCATGGCCATCGGTGCCATCAGTCAGGCAAAAAAACTGGGCTTACGTGTGCCGGAAGACCTGTCCGTGGTGGGATTCGATGACATCGAGCTGTCGCGCTACTGCGAACCGCCGCTGACCACGGTGAAACAACCCTGTTTTGACATTGGCCGCGAAGCGTTGCTGCTACTGCTGAACGAACTTCAGGGGAAAGGCACGCGGAGCGGGTCAAAGTTACTCGACGCAGAATTAGTGATACGCGGTAGCACAACATTGGCAAAAATGGGGCGTTGATACAGAAAATGTTCCGCTATTTTCAGGAGATTCTTAGGGCTATCATTGCTGGTCAAAGTTCCAGCCCTTAAGTAACATGGCGGGCTCCTTGCCGGGCGTGTGGTAACAACGGATTCGCCCAAATGGCATCATATTTTGAAGGGTATCAGGACGAGAGTGGCACAAAAAGATTATGTAGGCCGCGAGCGTTCAACAGGGACGCGTCGCAAGAAAAGCCCCAGCCGTGGTAAAAAAACGAAAAGCGGTTCAGGCACCTCTAAACTTATGATTGTACTGGCGGTGGCTGTATTAGTGACCTTTGCCGGTGGTTTATGGTTCCTTGCGCATCATAAGAAGGAAGATGTGCCGGTCATTACGGATCATAAAGCCAACGGTAATGGCTTGCCGCCCAAGCCTGAAGAACGCTGGAAATACATAAAAGAGCTTGAAAATCGTCAGGTTACCGTTCCAACGCCCAGCGAACCAACCTCGGGTGGCGAAGTCCAGTCACATACTCAGTTGACGGATGAGCAACGTCAGTTGCTGGAACAAATGCAGGCAGATATGCGCCAGCAGCCTACCCAGTTGAACGAAGTCCCGTGGAACGAGCAAACCCCGGCACAGCGGCAGCAAACGCTGCAACATCAACAACAGGTTCAGCAATACCAGCATCAACAACAGGTGCAACAATTCCAGCGTCAGCAACAGCAGGTGCAACAATTCCAGCGTCAGCAACAGCAGGTGCAGCAACGTCAGCAGCAGGTACAACAGCCGCGCCAGCAGATTCAGGAACAACATACACAGCGCCAGCAACAGCAGAATACTCAGCAGCAGTCACAACCTGCGCCGGTGACACGCGAACCTACCGCCCAGCCTAAGACACAGGATACGGCGAAAACGAAACCTGCTGAAAAAGCGGCATCGCAACGCTGGATGGTGCAGTGCGGTTCGTTCAAGGGAACAGAACAGGCTGAATCCGTACGTGCTGCCCTGGCGTTCGAAGGTTTTGAAAGTCGCCTCACCTCCGGCGGCGGCTGGAACCGTGTGGTGGTCGGGCCCTTTAAAGATCGGGCCAGTGCCGACAGTACGCTGAAACGTCTGCGTGCGTCAGGCCATTCCGGCTGCATTCCGCTCGCCATTGGGGGTTGAAACCCGTCAAACCCGCCCCATATCTGTCTGCATGATCCTCCGCGCCTTGTGCGCGGAGCTTTTTTCCGACAGTAAAAGGGGTCTGCCCGTGACAACAATAGTAAGTGTTCGACGCAACGGCCAGGTAGTGATTGGCGGTGATGGCCAGGCTACGCTCGGTAATACCGTAATGAAAGGCAACGTTAAAAAAGTGCGTCGTCTTTACAACGATAAAGTCATTGCTGGCTTCGCTGGCGGTACCGCCGATGCCTTTACCCTGTTTGAACTCTTCGAACGTAAACTTGAAATGCATCAGGGCCATCTGGTGAAAGCGGCCGTTGAGCTGGCGAAAGACTGGCGCACCGATCGGATGTTGCGCCGTCTTGAAGCGCTACTGGCGGTGGCCGATGAATCCGCCTCGCTGATTATCAGTGGTAATGGTGACGTCATTCAGCCTGAAAACGATCTTATTGCCATCGGTTCAGGCGGTCCCTTCGCCCAGGCGGCGGCGCGCGCACTCCTGGAGAATACAGAGCTGGGCGCACGTGACATCGTTGAGAAATCGCTGAATATCGCTGGCGATATTTGCATCTACACTAACCACAACGTTAATTTTGAAGAATTAACGTCTAAGTCGTAAGGATTTAACCATGTCTGAAATGACTCCACGCGAAATCGTCAGCGAACTGAACCGCTTTATCATTGGTCAGGACAGCGCCAAGCGCGCCGTGGCCATCGCGCTGCGTAATCGCTGGCGCCGTATGCAGCTTGATGAAGAGTTGCGTCACGAAGTGACACCGAAAAACATTCTCATGATCGGCCCGACCGGTGTAGGTAAAACGGAAATTGCTCGCCGACTGGCAAAACTGGCTAACGCTCCCTTCATCAAGGTGGAAGCCACCAAGTTCACCGAAGTGGGTTATGTCGGTAAAGAAGTCGACTCCATCATTCGCGACCTGACGGACTCCGCGATTAAAATGGTGCGCAGCCAGGCCATTGAGAAGAACAAATACCGCGCAGAAGAAATGGCGGAAGAGCGTATCCTGGATGTCCTCATCCCGCCGGCAAAAAATAACTGGGGACAGGCTGAACACACCAGTGAGCCCTCATCTGCGCGTCAGTCTTTCCGTAAGAAGTTGCGTGAAGGCCAGCTCGATGATAAAGAAATCGAGATCGACTTAGCTGTAACAGGGCCGGGTGTAGAAATCATGGCACCGCCGGGCATGGAAGAGATGACCAGCCAGCTACAGTCCATGTTCCAGAATCTGGGTGGTCAAAAGCAAAAGCCACGCAAACTCAAAATCAAAGAAGCGATGAAGCTGTTGATTGAAGAGGAAGCGGCTAAGCTGGTTAACCCGGAAGAACTGAAACAGGATGCCATCGACGCGGTTGAACAGCACGGCATCGTCTTCATCGATGAGATCGATAAGATCTGTAAACGCGGCGGCCAGAACGCCGGTGGCCCCGATGTTTCGCGCGAAGGTGTCCAGCGCGACCTGCTGCCACTGGTAGAGGGCTGTACCGTGTCGACAAAGCATGGCATGGTTAAAACTGACCATATCCTGTTTATCGCCTCGGGCGCATTCCAGGTGGCCAGCCCGTCTGATTTGATTCCTGAGCTACAGGGCCGTTTACCGATTCGCGTTGAACTGCAGGCGCTGACGGTCAATGATTTCGAGCGCATTCTGACTGAACCGAATGCCTCCGTCACCGTACAGTACAAAGCGCTGATGAATACCGAAGGCGTGAACATTCACTTCACCGACGATGGTATTCGCCGTATCGCGGAAGCGGCCTGGCAGGTCAACGAAACGACCGAAAACATCGGTGCGCGTCGTCTGCATACCGTGCTGGAGCGCCTGATGGAAGATATTTCTTACGATGCCAGCGATCGCAGTGGAGAGTCCGTAACCATCGATGCTGATTACGTCGGCAAGCATCTGGATGAACTGGTTGCAGATGAAGATTTAAGCCGCTTTATTCTGTAACACTTCGTGTCCATGCGTTGTATCAAAGCCCAGACATTACGTCTGGGCTTTTTTCTGCATGCGCTTGATGCCGTACCGTTTTTTACGGTTGATGATTTTGCCAACAATTAGCATAAAGCGATATACTTAGCGCTCCTGTGGCAAACAGACGAAACCCTTATGAAATACGATACTTCTGAACTCTGCGACATCTACCACGAAGAAGTGAATGTTGTTGAACCGCTTTTCTCAAATTTCGGTGGGCGGACCTCATTCGGCGGTCAGATAACCACAGTGAAATGCTTTGAAGATAACGGCCTGCTTTACGATCTGTTGGAAGAGAATGGCCGGGGTCGCGTACTGTTAATTGATGGCGGCGGTTCAGTGCGCCGTGCGTTAGTGGATGCACAACTTGCGCGTCTGGCAGCACAGAATGAGTGGGAAGGCATCGTCGTTTACGGTTCAGTTCGTCAGGTTGACGAACTGGAAGAGCTGGAAATTGGTATCCAGGCCATTGCAGCCATTCCGGTGGGCGCAGCGGGCGAAGGGATTGGTGAAAGCGATGTGCGCGTGAATTTTGGTGGTGTCACTTTTTTCTCCGGCGATCACCTGTATGCAGACAACACCGGTATGATTTTGTCGGAAGACCCGCTTGATATTGAATAATGTCTGCAAACGAAAACGGGTGCCAGTGGCACCCGTTTTTGTATCAGCAGAGGCTTAAACCTCTTCCATTTTTCCCAACAAGGCACGCAGGCGTTCTTGCCAGACATGCTGCTCCTCTTTCAGATGCTGATTTTCACGCATCAGAGCTTCGTGGTTGCCGGCTGCGTTCTGCGCCTCATTGCGCAGGTTGTTGTTCTGCTCTTTCAGCTCTTCAATTTCCATTTGCAGCAAGGTGATAGTATCAATCGCCTGCTGTACTTTCGCTTCCAGTTTCTCAAACACTTCAAATGACATCTTTCTGACCTCTCCTAAAATCCTGCAAGGCGTTGATGATGCCAGCTTTCGCACACAAGGCGTTTACCAGCAACGTTGTCCCGATTGTATGTAGCCTCATCCCGCAAGTCCAGCAACGCAGGCCTGCAGTCCACTGTCAGTACCACTTTTCAGCCTATCCCTAAAAACCACTTTTTGCTGCGCGCATTACTGTCAGAGCCTGAAGAAAGCCCGCAGAAAGGCACTCAATGGTGCTTAAAGAAAACTGAAACACGCGAAAACGCGCATTTTTTTGACGCGCCACACAAAAATCAATTTCGCTATTTCTCGTTTATGCTCGTTAACGATAAATTAACATCAGCCCTACAACGAAGATGGGTGACTCACGGACTGAGAACAAAAACTGATAAAATTTAACCTCGCTTCAGGAACAACTATCATGAGTCAGACTACAACCACACTCAAAGGTCAGTGTATTGCCGAATTTCTGGGTACCGGTTTGATCCTGTTTTTCGGCGCGGGTTGTGTTGCCGCGCTTAAGCTGGCTGGCGCCTCTTTTGGCCAATGGGAAATCTGTATCGTCTGGGGTTTAGCCGTTTCAATGGCGGTCTACCTCAGTGCTGGCGTATCAGGCGCCCACCTCAATCCAGCCGTTACGATTGCACTTTGTCTTTTCGCTAATTTTGAAGGCCGTAAAGTCGTGCCTTATATCCTGTCTCAGGTCGCAGGCGCATTCTGTGGCGCAGCGCTGGTATATGGTCTTTACTACAGCTTGTTTATCAATTTCGAACAAAGTCATAACATAGTGCGCGGTTCAGTTGAAAGCCTGAGTCTGGCCGGCATTTTCTCTACCTATCCAAATCCACAGATTTCCGTGGGCCAGGCGTTCCTGGTAGAAATGGTCATCACCGCGGTATTGATGTCTGTGATTATGGCGCTGACGGATGACGGCAACGGCGTTCCACGTGGTCCAATGGCACCCCTGTTGATTGGCCTGCTGGTAGCGGTGATTGGCGGTTCAATGGGTCCACTGACCGGTTTTGCGCTGAACCCGGCTCGTGATTTCGGACCTAAAGTTTTCGAATGGCTGGCTGGCTGGGGCTCCGTTGCCTTTACGGGCGGCCATCAGATCCCTTATTTCCTAGTGCCAATTTTTGGTCCACTGGTCGGTGCTTGCCTGGGTGCCTTTGGTTATCGCGCCCTGATTGGTCGCCATTTACCCGGCGCGGTGATTGCCTCACCCAGCACTGACAAACCGATTGCGTCCGCGCATGAACGTAAAGCGTAAGTTCCACTTTTATCATCAGGAATGAATTTATGACTACCACCGATAAAAAATACATCGTCGCTCTGGATCAGGGCACAACCAGTTCACGCGCTGTTGTGCTGGATCATGACGCTAACATTGTGGCGGTATCGCAACGCGAATTTACTCAAATCTATCCCAAAGCGGGCTGGGTAGAACATGACCCTATGGATATTTGGGCGTCCCAGAGTTCAACGCTCGTAGAAGTGCTGGCCCATGCTGATATTCGTTCTGATGAAATCGCCGCTATCGGCATTACGAACCAGCGTGAAACGACCATCGTCTGGGATAAAGAAACGGGCAAACCGGTTTATAATGCCATTGTCTGGCAGGATCCCCGTACCGCTGACTACTGTCACAAGCTGAAGAGTGAGGGGCTGGAAGAATACATTCAGCACACCACGGGTCTGGTGATTAACCCCTACTTCTCCGGCACCAAAGTGAAATGGATTCTTGATAACGTTGAAGGTGCGCGTGAGCGTGCAAAACGTGGCGAATTGCTGTTCGGTACTGTGGATACCTGGCTGGTCTGGAAAATGACTCAGGGACGTGTGCATATCTCCGATTACACGAATGCCTCACGTACCATGTTGTTCAACATCCACACACTTGAGTGGGATCAACGCCTGTTGGATGTTCTTGATATCCCGCGTGAAATGTTACCAGAAGTGAAATCTTCGTCTGAAGTATACGGACAGACTAACATCGGTGGTAAAGGCGGTACGCGTATTCCTATCGCCGGTATTGCAGGCGACCAGCAGGCTGCGCTTTACGGTCAAATGTGCGTGCAGCCGGGAATGGCGAAAAACACCTACGGCACCGGCTGCTTTATGCTGATGAACACCGGTACCGAAGCGGTGACTTCAACGCACGGTCTGCTGACGACTATTGCCTGCGGCCCGCGTGGAGAAGTGAACTACGCGCTGGAAGGTGCCGTCTTTATCGGTGGCGCAGCCATTCAGTGGTTACGCGATGAGATGAAGTTGATTAGCGATGCAGCTGACTCTGAATACTTCGCGATGAAAGTGAAAGATTCTAACGGCGTATATATGGTGCCAGCCTTTACCGGTCTGGGCGCACCTTACTGGGATCCCTATGCGCGTGGTGCGCTGTTCGGTCTGACACGTGGTGCGAATGCAAACCACATCATCCGTGCAACGCTGGAGTCCATCGCTTACCAGACGCGTGACGTCCTGGAAGCCATGCAAAACGATGCTAACACACGTCTTCAGTCACTCCGTGTCGACGGTGGTGCGGTTGCCAATAACTTCCTGATGCAGTTCCAGTCTGACATTCTGGGTACGCGCGTTGAGCGTCCTGAAGTGCGCGAAGTCACAGCACTGGGTGCCGCGTATCTGGCGGGTCTGGCCGTTGGCTTCTGGAAAGACCTGGATGAAGTCCGTGCTAAGGCTGTCGTTGAGCGCGAATTCCGTCCAACGCTTGAAACCACAGAGCGTAACTTCCGCTACGCCGGCTGGAAAAAAGCCGTTGCGCGCGCGCAAGCGTGGGAAGAAAAAGAGTAATCTGCCCTATGCCCGTGACCTCGGCTGTCACGGGCCTTTTCCCCGCCTTCTCCCTCCGCTACACTGCCTGCCTGTTTTTTGTCAGGTGCCTACAATGAAACGAGAACTTGCCATTGAATTTTCCCGCGTAACCGAAGCTGCCGCGCTGGCAGGCTATAAATGGTTAGGACGCGGCGACAAAAACGCGGCCGACGGTGCGGCGGTCCATGCCATGCGTCACGTCTTAAATACCATCCAGATCGATGGCCAGATTGTGATTGGCGAAGGGGAAATCGACGAAGCCCCGATGCTTTATATCGGCGAGAAAGTGGGAACCGGCCAGGGTGACGCGGTAGATATTGCGGTCGATCCCATTGAAGGCACACGCATGACGGCGATGGGACAAGCCAATGCGCTTGCCGTCATGGCCGTAGGCGATAAAGGCACCTTTCTTCATGCGCCTGACATGTATATGGAGAAGCTTATCGTGGGTCCGGCGGCGCGCGGCCATATAAATCTGGATCAACCGCTTGAGCTTAACCTGCGTAATATCGCGATCGCCATGAATAAACCGTTGTCACAGCTCACCGTATCAATTCTGGCCAAGCCGCGCCATGACGCTGTCATTCAGCAGCTTAAAGCGCTGGGCGTACGCATTTTTGCCTTTCCCGATGGCGACGTTGCGGCATCCATACTGACCTGTATGCCGGACAGTGAAGTTGACGTGATGTACGGGATTGGCGGCGCGCCTGAAGGCGTGGTTTCAGCCGCCGTTATCCGTGCGCTGGATGGTGATATGCAAGGCAGATTACTGGCACGTCACCATGTGAAAGGTGACACGGAGGAAAACCGCCGCATTGGCGAATATGAGCTGAAACGGTGTGCTGGTATGGGAATCGAAGCCGGAAAGATTCTGCCACTTCAGACGATGGCGCGCAATGATAATGTCGTTTTTGCGGCTACCGGCATCACCAGCGGCGACCTGCTGAAAGGTATTACTCGTCAGGGCAATATGGCCACCAGCGAAACGCTGTTAATACGCGGCAAATCGCGCACGATTCGCCGCATTCAGTCTGTACATTATCTCGACCGTAAAGATCCAGCTCTGCACCCTTTTATCCTGTAACCGCCTGATTGTCACCTGCTGGCTGGCGCGAAAGCGGTAGCCAGCAGAGCAGCATCACCAGCGCCGTGACGAACATCAGCATGCCAAGACTGAACTGATCGCGCTGTGGCATCAACGCCGACAAAGAAGCGACCAGCCCGGACCCCAGGTTCTGCATACCACCAATCAATGCACCCGCGCTTCCTGCCAGCCAGGCATAGGGTTCCATGGCACCCGATGTCGCCAGGGGAAACAGCATCCCCGCGCCAAAGAAGAACAGCGATGCCGGTATCAATAACGTCCAGATAGTCATGATGCCAAACCAGGCAGGCACCCACATCAGCACTGCTGCCAGCAGGCAACTGTTGACGCCAAACCACATCAGGCTGTGCCAGGAACGCTGCTCACGCCCGGCAAACCATGCCCCAAAGAAGGCGGCCGGGATGGGCAGAATGAACAAGATACTGACGGTAAAACTGTTCAGACCCAGTACGCCGCCCAGCAGCACACCACAGCTGGCCTCAAAGACGGCAATGCCTGACAGCGCACCAATCAGCAGTACCAGATAGCGGACAAAATTCGCATCGCGTAACAGACGAATGTAACGTTTAAGGAACGGCGTTACTTCGGCGCTGACCGGGCGTGTTTCCGGCAACCAGCACGCCATAGTCACCGTCACGATCATGCATAACAGCAGTAAAAAAGCGAAACAGGCATGCCAGCCAAACAGTTGTGTCAACGCTGCGCCAATCACTGGCGCGACTAACGGGCTGGCAAGCACGCCCATGTTGAGCCAGCTGTTCGCCTGACGTAACGCATGGCCATTATAGAGGTCGCGCGGCATGGTCCGCGCCATCACCCCGGCCACGCCAGTGCCCGCGCCCTGAATCGCACTGCCAATGACCAGCATATCCAGTGATGAGGCCAGTAAGGCAATTATTGATCCGATCATAAAGATCGCCATGCCCGCCAGGATCACCGGACGGCGTCCCACGCTGTCAGACAACGGGCCATAGATCAGCTGCGATCCACCATAGGTCATTAAATAGGCCGCCATGACATGTTGCATCATGCCGTTACGCACCTGCAGTGCGTCCGCCATTGCCGCCATTGCCGGCACATAAATGGTCTGAGCCATCTGCCCTACTGCGACCAATGCGATGAGCATGATCAACAACGGGCGATTTTCTATCTTCTTCATCATCATTGAACAAAAATTCTGTATGAAAAGGAACGTTTAAACAGCACAACTAACGGCTGAAACAGGTTGTGGCAGGAAAATATCAGGATTACGTGACAAAGCGAGTGATTCACACAAAGTGGGTGCGCCATTCACGTCAATAAATGCAACCAGGATGTAAACTTAATATTACAGTTTGTCGATTAGAGCCTTTGCCCCGTTACCGACTGGTAATCTGTCAGAGCAGTAGCGAAGATGTTTATCCGCCTGACTATCAACGCTTAAGGAGTCACTATGGCCGAGTGGATCAATGCGCAAGTGAAGGAAGTGAAAAACTGGACCGATGCGCTGTTTAGCCTGCGGGTTAAGGCACCGATTGCCCCCTTCCATGCCGGACAGTACGCAAAACTGGCACTCGAAATTGAGGGCGAACGTGTGCAGCGAGCTTACTCTTACGTCAATGCACCCAATGACGACCTGCTTGAGTTCTACTTAGTCACCGTACCCGACGGCAAATTAAGCCCGCATCTGCAGGCGCTGCGCCCCGGTGATCAGGTGATGATCACCAAAGATGCGGCGGGCTTTTTTATTCTGGATGAAGTCCCTGAGTGTCAAACATTATGGATGCTGGCGACCGGTACCGCCGTGGGCCCTTACCTGTCGATCCTGCAACAGGGCGAAGGCCTGGATCGCTTCGATAATATCGTCCTGGTCCATGCCGCCCGTTATGCCGCCGACCTGAGCTTTTTACCGCTGATGCAGCAACTCCAGCAAATCTATAACGGTAAGTTGCAGATCATCACGGTTGTCAGCCGTGAGGAAAGTCTGGGGTCGCTGACGGGACGCATTCCGGCCCTGATTGAGAATGGCAAGCTGGAGCAGGCAGCAGGGTTAGCCATTGACGCAGAGACCAGCCATGTCATGGTTTGTGGTAATCCACAGATGGTACGTGATACGCAGCAGTTACTGAAAGAGACGCGCGGTATGCGCAAGCACCTTAAGCGCAAACCCGGCCATATCACCAGCGAAAACTACTGGTAAGGCGCGCGTTTCAGACGCAAGGGCACCGGCGCGGCACCAAAGCGGTTGTCGCCGGCGGTGCCACGAAACACCCCCAGATCCAGAATCAATCCGGCCAGGATAATAAAGGGCAGTACGCGCCCGATGAGCCACTGTAACACCTCTCCCGTCATGCTCCAGTTGCCCGCCATCAGTAGCCAGGCGGCAATCAGCAGCAGGGCCCAGTAGCCCCGGCGATCGCGATCGTGCAGGCGTTTAACCACAATCGCGCTGGCAGGCCACAATAAGCAGACGATGCCAAACGCAGCCATCTGTGTGTCCAGCAGATCGTTACCTGCCAGGAAAAACAGCAGGCTGGTTAGCAGTACCCAGATTGCCTGCCAGAGCAAAAAATCCCGACGCCCTACGCGCCCGCGAAAAGAGAAAAACCATTGCTGGATTATCATGCACTTTCCTTAGACAAAATTTTACGCTGCACACTTTTGACCTTGAAGATAAAAACCGTTCTAATTTGGCATCGAGTTTATTGGTCAGAGCCGACAAAATGAAGAATTTGCCAGGCGTACTGTTGCTGAGCGTCGCGCTGACGGTTCCGGTATTTGCCGCCGATCCGCAACCCCTCGACAAGGCTGAACACATGCCAACCGCACCCTATCTGTTACCGGGCGCACCCACGCTGGACATGACCATTGGCCAGTTTCGTGAAAAATACAACCTGGCCAATCCCCAATTGCCGCTCAGGGAATACAGTGCCATTGATACGCGCGATGAAAAGAGCGATCTGACACGCGCCGCCACCAAAATTAATGAAACCCTTTATTCTTCTACGGCGCTTGAGCCGGGCACGGGCAAAATCAAAACGTTGCAGATCACGTGGCTGCCGATTCCGGGGCCTGACCAGAGTGCCTCGCAGGCTAAGGCGCTTGATTATATGACCGCCATGTTACGTTTTTTTGTGCCGGGACTCACGCAGGAAGAAGGGCGAAAAAAGCTGGAAACGCTGCTTAAAGCCGGTAAAGGCTCACGATACTATGAGCACGTTGAAGGCGCACTGCGTTTCGTGGTTTCAGATAACGGGGATAAAGGACTCACCTTTGCCATTGAGCCGGTAAAACTGGCGCTGGCTACGCCCTGATGGACGGGGCAAAAATGACGAAAAGCAAAGCCATGGCATTATTTGATCTCTATACTGTCTGGCAGACAACGTTGCCCCAGGGCAGCGCCATTTCATGTATCGCGTTATGCGGAGGATAGAATGCGACATCCACTGGTTATGGGTAACTGGAAGTTGAATGGCAGCAAGCATATGACAGCCGAACTGATCGACGGTCTGCGCAAAGAACTGTCGGGCGTGGAAGGCTGTGGCGTTGCTATTGCCCCCCCTGCGCTCTATCTTGATCAGGCTAAACATGCTGTCTCCGGTAGCCATATTGCACTGGGTGCTCAAAACGTTGATGTAAACCTGTCTGGCGCATTTACCGGCGAGATTTCCGCTGAGATGCTGAAAGATATTGGCGCGAAGTACATCATCATTGGTCACTCAGAACGCCGCACTTACCATAAAGAAAGCGATGAATTCATTGCGAAAAAATTTGCCGTCTTAAAAGCAGCGGGTCTGGTGCCGGTTCTGTGCATCGGCGAAACCGAAGCCGAAAATGAAGCAGGCAAAACCGAAGAAGTGTGTGCACGTCAGCTTGATGCTGTACTGACCACTCAGGGTGCCGAAGCATTTAAAGATGCGGTTATCGCTTACGAACCCGTCTGGGCGATTGGCACGGGTAAATCAGCCACCCCAGCGCAGGCGCAGGCCGTTCACAAATTCATTCGTGACCATATCGCGAAAAAAGATGCTGCTGTCGCTGAGCAAGTGATTATTCAGTACGGTGGTTCAGTCAACGATAAAAATGCAGCCGAGCTGTTTACGCAGCCGGACATTGACGGTGCCCTGGTTGGCGGTGCGTCACTGAAAGCCGATGCATTTGCGGTCATCGTTAAAGCAGCCGCGGCAGCCAAACAAGGCTGACCTGGCGCTTAGTCCATTCTGAGCGGCCAAATCAGGCCGCTTTTTTTATGGGTTGCAGTAACGCGCAGTCGTGATCCTGCACTTCCTCAGCGGAACCTTTATTTAACAACAGCCAGTTGCGCTCCACCGCCATCAGTATCAACCGCCCATCAGACAAGCGCGCCAATGCGAGACCGTAGCGGTCCATCTCATCGCGTGCATGCGGTATCTCAGCGGCCAGACGGATAAATACGCTTTGCTCTGCCAGCTCGGCTTCACTCAGCGTACGCACGTGATAAGGATGACTGAGAAAGGTGACGGCTTTCCATTCCGGTGTGAACGTGGGTGTCAGCGCATCCAGTTGCTTTCTCACATCAGGCCGAAGGCATGAAAGATGAATATGAAGCTGATTCTGGGTACGGCCGTACTGGGAATTGATGGCCAGTGACAGCACACTATCGTTGATGGGCTTGCCATATTTTTGCGCCACGACGCCTCTGTCCTGCCAGGACAGGTCAAAATAATTCGGCGTGTCTGAACGGAGCAACTGTGGGCTTTCGATTCCGGTGATTTTATCAATGGGGATGAGCAGATACTGAAGGGGGCCGTTTCGATCTTTCAACAGCGCGTAGCGGTGCTGCAGATCAACGCGCTGACACGGCGCGGGTTGACCATGCGTGAGCTGATCGGGCAGACACTTTTCACTGACGATTTGCCAAAGCGCATCCGCATTCGTTTTAACATGCGTAGCCGCAACCAGGATCCCTGCGCCGATCAATACCAGCAGAAGCGCAATGATGATGAAGGCCCGACGATTTGCCTGCATTGTTATCTTCCCCTGACTGTTTTCATTCGCATCCTCACCTGACAGCGCGTAAATGTCACGCATAAAAAAACCAGCGTTTCCGCTGGTTTCAAGAATAACCGGTAAGGATTACGGCTTCATGATCTGATCATAGGTGCCGCCATCAGCGAAGTGCGTTTTTTGCGCCTTCGCCCAGCCGCCAAACTTGTCGTCGATGGTAAACAGTTTTACCGGCGCAAACGTGCTGGCGAACTTCTTCGCGACCTCTTCATTGCGCGGACGATAATAGTTTTCAGCCGCAATCGTCTGCCCTTCCGTCGAGTAGAGATATTTCAGATAGGCTTCCGCCACCTGACGCGTTCCCTTCTCATCGACCACCTTATCCACGACGGACACAGTTGGCTCCGCGAGAATCGATTCACTTGGCGTCACAATTTCAAATTTGTCTTTACCCAGTTTATTGACCGCCAGGTAGGCTTCGTTTTCCCAGGCGATCAGGACATCACCAATACCGCGCTCTACAAAGGTATTGGTTGCGCCGCGCGCACCGGAATCCTGCACTTCAACATGCTTAAACAGATCTTTCACGTAACGCTGTGCTTTTGCCTGATCGCCGTTGTTATGATCCAGTGCCCAGCCCCAGGCAGCCAGGTAATTCCAGCGAGCGCCGCCTGATGTTTTAGGATTTGGGGTAATCACCGAAACGCCGGGCTTGATAAGATCGCTCCAGTCATGGATGCCTTTAGGATTGCCTTTACGCACCAAAAAGACAATCGTGGAGGTATAAGGCGCGGAGTTGTCGGGCAGACGTTTAATCCAGTCTTTATCAATACGACCGCGATCAGCAATTGCATCAACGTCCGACTGCAGCGCCAGCGTCACCACATCAGCACGAATACCGTTGATGACAGAAGTCGCCTGTTTACCTGAGCCGCCGTGCGACTGGCGGATGACCACGTTGTCGCCCGTTTCCTGTTTGTAGTGCGCGCTAAAGGCCTTGTTGTACTGCTCGTAGAGTTCCCGGGTAGGATCATAAGAAACGTTTAGCAGCTGAATATCCTTCGCCAGAACACTGCCAGATGCCAGTAACAACCCTAAACCCACGGCCCATTTATTCATTGCGCACTCTCCCCATTCATGATGAGACAAGCGTGACATAAACGTGATTATAGCTAAAAGAATTAAAAATAAGCGGTTATAACTTTGGGGAATATGAGGAAGGCATAAGGGCATGCCGTTAAGCATGCCCGGTAATACTTAGTACAGCTGCTTAGCCGTATCCATCCAGTCACGCTTAAATGGACGTTTCATATTTTCAATGGCATCAATGATATCGTGATGGACCATCTTGTCATTCTGGATACCTACACACCGGCCACCGTAGCCCTGCATCAGCAACTCAATCGAATAGGCACCCATGCGCGAAGCAAGAATGCGGTCATAAGCGCAGGGCGCGCCGCCGCGCTGAATGTGACCAAGTACCGTGGCACGCGTTTCGCGTTTGGTTTCTGTTTCGATGAAACGCGCCAGGTCGTCGATATCACAGATGTGCTCTGTAATAGCTACGATCGCGTGCTTTTTACCTTTCGCAATACCGGCTTTAATCTCTGCCACCAGCTCCTCACGAGTGTAAGGAATCTCAGGTAACACGATAAATTCACATCCCCCGGCAATAGCCGCAGCCAGCGTCAGGTCGCCACAATAACGACCCATGACTTCAACAATCGAGATGCGCTGATGCGATGACGACGTATCACGCAGGCGGTCAATGGCTTCGACGACCGTTTCCAGCGCCGTAAAGTAGCCAATGGTGTAATCTGTCCCGGCCACGTCGTTGTCAATCGTGCCTGGCAGACCGATACACGGAAAGCCCATTTCGGTGAGCCGCTTGGCACCCATATACGAACCGTCGCCACCGATCACCACTAAGGCATCAATGCCCCGCTTTTTCAGGTTCTCGATTGCTACCTGGCGGACATCATCATTACGAAATTCAGGAAAACGTGCAGAACCCAGGAACGTGCCGCCGCGATTGATCATATCTGACACACTGTAGCGGTCGAGGTTGATCATGCGATCTTCATATAAACCCTGATAGCCGTCATAGATACCAAAAACTTCCAGCCCTTCGCTTAATGCGGAGCGAACTACACCGCGAATGGCTGCGTTCATGCCTGGGGCGTCACCGCCGCTGGTCAGTACACCAATTTTTTTGATCATGACAACCTCTGGATTGTTCAAAACTAAGGGTTAATCCGGCCTGTGCAACGCTGATGAACACTGATGTGGTAAGCGCGACATATGATGGCAGATAGTATATCAAAGGCCTGATGCTGAATTGATTCAGGTCAGACAACTTTTCACTAATTTTTTTAGCAATGTTAGCTGCATGTCATTTTCATCTTTCTAACGTCTTTCCTGTGCGTCAGAAATTGAATGCATCCTGTTTCTCTGACGGTACCACAGAACAGGGATCCTGATGAATAATGACGTCCGACCCGGGAAAGGCCTCGCGTAATGCTTTTTCAACCTGATCGGCGATTCGGTGTGCCTGCACTAACGGTAATTGATCTTCCAGCTCTACGTGAAGCTGAATAAATTTCGTCGGGCCAGACTGACGCGTCCGCACATCATGAACGCCTTGCACACCGGGCCAGTTTGATGAAATCGCAATAATATGTTGTCGTTCTTCATCGGGTAAGGCTCTGTCCAACAGGGACTGAACGGCTTCATAGCCCATCCGAAGTGCGCTGACGAGAATATACACGCCAATGCCCAGCGCAAACAGGGCATCGGCGCGAGCGAATCCGTAGCTGGTTAACACCAGCGCGACCAAAATTGCCCCGTTCATGAAAACATCGGATTGATAATGCAGCATATCGGCGCGAATCGCCTGACTGCGTGTTTTTCGTACGACCCAGCGCTGGAAAGCCACCAGCAGTAATGTCGAAATGAGAGCCAGCACCGTCACGATAATGCCCATACCGGGCGATCGCAGTTCATTCGGGGAAGCGAGATGCTGAATACCCGTCAGAAAGAGGAAAAGTGCCGAACCTGAAATGAACATGCTTTGCGCCAGGGCGGCCAGCGATTCCGCTTTACCGTGGCCAAAGGTGTGATCGGCGTCAGCGGGCTGAAGGGAATAGCGCACCACCAGCAGGTTTGTCAGGGAAGCGGCAATGTCCACCAGCGAATCAACCATGGCAGCCAGCAGGCTAACCGATCCGGTATACCACCAGGCAAAAATCTTGATAATTAACAAGGTTGTCGCCAGCAGCATCGCCGCAATCGCCGCAGATTTAACCCACTTTCCATACGAAGCCTGCATGCCACACTCCATGAACATCATGACTGAAGAGATAAAATAACCGCAGAGAAGGGCTAAGTTTAACACTGACGCAGGCGATGCGCCCGACTGATACCGTTCGGACAGCGTGATGAGGGATAAGATGGGAAGAGATAATACGACTTCGCCCCATCGGGTAACGATGGGGCGAAGAATTGCTTACCTAAGTAAGCGCCAAATCAACGTGCAGATTTGGTTCAGTGCTCAGCAAAATTATTTTTTGCCACCTTTCTTGCCCGCTTCGGAGGCTTTTTCGGGGTTATTTTTGAAATTACCGCCGCCGCCGTTGCCGCTGCTCTTTCCGCCTTTTTTACCGGCTTCAGAGGCTTTTTGCGGGTTGTCTGCGAAATTACCTGAACCACCACGATGCTCTGCCATAATTTACTCCATTAATAGATTAATTCGGACTACATGATGTGGTTGCTGCTCTCCGTTAATTTCAGAAGTGCATCGGCTTCCTTGCTGAGACAATATAAGTGTAGGCGAGGCCGGATAAGGTGCAAGCGGAGCGGGATATTTACAGCCCCTTGAAAAGAAAGGAAAATGCACAAATAAATTAATGTAATCTTTATATTTATCAATCGATTGAAAATAACTCACGTCCTGTAAAACAGATCGGCAAGACAGTAATAACAGACAGGAAAGCGTGCGTAAGAAAAATAAAAAAACGTTGCCATTCAATCGTCCAGATCATTTTTTCGCGCACTGTAAAACTACAGTAAATAATGGCGAAAAACAGATAAAAAAAACCCCCTCATCATGAGGGGGAAGACAGGGATGTGTCTATGGCAAGGAAAACAGGGATACTATTTACTACTGGTTACTACTGGTACGACTTACGGGTTGCAGCGTCGAAGCTGGCTGCAAACTTGAGAGCTTACGCATGGCATTCAGGCGCTGCTCATAATTCTTCTGTAACGCGGCCTGCTGCTCGCGCGTTAACAGGTGGTACATCTGATTACGCACTCTCGCCATCTCAACTTGCTGTTCAACCTGAACTTTGGCGATGGCCTCTGCCTTGTCACGTATGGCCGCTTCGTTAAATTTATCTGCCGTCACCAAATCGTGCATAGCTGCGATATCATCAATATTCGTTGCCGGACGGTCATGTCGGGCTTGCTGCATAAGGTCACGCATTTGTTGTCGTTGATGTTCCGTCAACTCAATGCCGTCGAACATGTGACTTTGCGAATTTTGCGTCATACTGCCTGTCGTAAATCCGCCGTGATGCACCTCGTCAAGCGCCATCGACTCTGCTGCTCCTGCGCTGGCGTGACTGAGAACCATCGCTGAGGCAAGAACGACGGCGGTTAATTTGCGCATCGTTTACTCCAGTTCGTTCTGTTTTGCGATTCAACGATAGCCAGTGTACGGCGATAGCTGCAAACATCCGTCAGGGGGTGTAAAAGTACGTAAAGCGATGGATTGGTATCATAGGAACACGCTATTTTGCCTGCGGAGGGCTACAAAAATGAATAAAATCCTGTTGGTAGATGATGACCGCGAATTGACTTCGCTTTTAAAAGAACTGTTAGAAATGGAAGGGTTTGAAGTGGTGGTTGCCAGCGATGGTGAGCAAGCACTGAATCTGCTCGATAACTCAATTGATTTGCTTTTACTGGATGTCATGATGCCCAAGAAAAACGGTATCGACACCCTGAAAGAATTACGCCAGCAGTATCAAACACCTGTGATTATGCTTACCGCCCGCGGAAGCGAGCTTGATCGTGTGCTGGGCCTTGAGCTGGGCGCCGATGACTATCTGCCTAAGCCCTTTAACGATCGGGAGCTGGTTGCGCGCATACGCGCTATCCTGCGCCGTTCGAACTGGAGCGAACAACAGCAGCAGCACGATAACAGCTCACCTACGCTGGAAGTGGACTGCCTGCGCCTGAACCCGGGCCGTCAGGAAGCCAGTTTCGATAACGAAACGCTGGATCTCACCGGCACAGAATTCACCCTGTTGTACCTTTTGGCTCAGCATTTAGGTCAGGTTGTCTCGCGCGAGCATCTTAGCCAGGAGGTGCTGGGCAAACGCCTGACGCCTTTTGACCGTGCCATCGACATGCACATCTCGAACCTGCGCCGTAAACTCCCTGAACGTCGCGATGGGCATCCGTGGTTCAAGACCTTACGTGGCCGCGGCTATTTGATGGTTTCGGCATCATGATAGGCAGTTTGACTACCCGCATCTTTGCTATTTTCTGGCTGACGCTGGCACTGGTATTGATGCTGGTGCTCATGGTACCCAAGCTTGATTCACGCCAGATGACGGCGCTGCTGGAAAGCGAGCAGCGCCAGGGCACAATGATCGAGCAGCACGTTGAAGCCGAGCTGTCACGCGATCCGCCTAATGATTTGATGTGGTGGCGGCGCTTATTTCGCGCTATTGAGAAGTGGGCTCCACCCGGCCAACGTTTGCTCCTGGTCACCAGTGAAGGCCGGGTCATCGGCGCACAGCATAATGAAATGCAGGTCATTCGTAACTTCATCGGTCAGTCAGATAACGCCGATCACCCACAGAAGAAGAAATATGGCCGGGTAGAGATGGTAGGTCCTTTCGCCGTCCGGGATGGAGAGGATAACTATCAGCTGTATCTGATCCGCCCCGCCAGCAGCTCTCAGCTGGATTTTATTAATCTGTTGTTTGATCGCCCTTTGCTGCTGCTCATTGTTACCATGCTGATTAGCTCACCGCTTCTGTTGTGGCTGGCATGGAGCCTGGCGCGTCCTGCACGGAAACTTAAATATGCCGCGGACGAAGTCGCCAGCGGTAATCTGCGCCAGCATCCTGAACTGGAATCAGGCCCACAGGAATTTCTGGCGGCAGGTTCCAGCTTTAACCAGATGGTCAGTGCGCTGGAACGGATGATGAACGGTCAGCAGCGCTTACTGTCTGATATTAGCCACGAATTACGCACGCCGCTAACGCGATTACAGCTGGCGACCGCCCTGCTGCGCCGTCGTCATGGTGAAGGCAAAGAGCTGGAACGTATAGAGACGGAAGCACAACGCCTCGATGGCATGATTAATGACCTACTGGTGCTGTCGAGGACCCAGCATAAGAACGCGCTGGTCAGCGAAGCCATGAAGGCAAATCAGCTGTGGAACGGCGTGCTGGAAGACGCCCGATTTGAAGCGGAACAAATGGGTAAGACACTGGAGATCCCTTATCCTCCAGGGCCATGGCCTTTGTATGGTAACCCCCATGCGCTTGAAAGTGCGCTGGAGAATATCGTGCGGAATGCGTTGCGCTACTCTCATACTCATATCAGCGTCAGTTTTTCCGTTGATATTTCAGGCATTACCGTTCACGTTGACGACGATGGCCCCGGCGTGAGCCCGGAAGATCGTGAGCAGATATTCCGACCATTTTACCGCACTGACGAGGCGCGCGACCGAGAGTCCGGCGGCACCGGCCTGGGGCTGGCCATTGTGGAAACGGCCATTCAGCAGCACCGTGGCTGGGTAAAAGCAGATGACAGCCCACTGGGTGGTCTGCGTCTGACAATCTGGCTGCCACTTTACTCCTCTGGCAGACAATAATTTGCTATGCTTCGGCCCTCGTTACCGGGGGCCTTATGCTTAACATCGTACTCTTTGAACCAGAAATTCCACCCAATACAGGTAATATTATTCGCCTGTGCGCCAATACCGGCTTCCAGCTTCACCTTATCGAACCGCTGGGTTTTGCCTGGGACGACAAGCGCCTTCGTCGCGCGGGACTGGATTACCACGAGTTCACCGCCATTAAGTTCCATGCTGATTTTCAAACGTTCATGACGACCGAGCAACCTGCGCGGCTGTTTGCGTTGACAACGAAGGGGACGCCCGCGCACAGTGCCGTCGCCTGGCAGCAGGGAGATTATCTGCTGTTTGGTCCAGAGAGCCGGGGCTTGCCCGCAGAGGTGCTACAGACGCTGCCTGCAGAGCAAAAAATACGGATTCCCATGCGGGCGGAAAGCCGCAGTATGAATTTATCAAATGCGGTATCTGTGGTGGTATACGAAGCCTGGCGCCAACTCGACTACGCTGGCGCGTTGATTAAGTCCTAAATTCCGTCACCAAACTGAAAGCCTGCGCCATTGCCGCTGAAATGCTGGTCCATATCCATGGATGGCTTTTCACTGCCGGGCTTGCCAACGATGCGCGCAGGCACGCCAGCGGCGGTGGTGTGAGGCGGAATGGGTTGCAGCACAACAGAGCCAGCACCAATCTTGGCACCGCGACCAACTTCAATATTGCCCAGAATTTTTGCACCTGCGCCAATCATGACACCTTCGCGAATTTTCGGATGACGGTCGCCGCTGGTTTTACCGGTCCCGCCGAGCGTCACCGACTGCAGGATGGACACATCGTTTTCCACGACAGCCGTTTCACCGATCACAATACCAGTAGCGTGATCCAGCATGATCCCGTGTCCAATTTTTGCGGCCGGATGAATGTCCACAGCAAAGGAAACGGACACTTCATTTTGCAGGTAAACGGCTAAAGCGCGCCGGCCTTCATTCCAAAGCCAGTGCCCGATACGATGCGCCTGAAGCGCATGAAAACCTTTCAGATACAGCAGCGGCGTCGAATATTTATCAACCGCAGGATCGCGCTGGCGTACGGCCTGAATATCGCAGGCAGCGGAAGCAATCATTGAGGGATCTTTTCGGTAGGCCTCTTCGACAACTTCACGAATCGCGATAGCAGGCATGATTGGATTCGCCAGCTTATTGGCCAGCATATAGCTCAGGGCGCTGCCCAGATTCTCATGCTTAAGCAATGTCGCATGATAAAAGCTGGCCAGCATTGGCTCGCAGTCTGCCAGCGCGCGTGCTTCTGCCTTAATGTTGTTCCAGACCAGTTCTAACTCATCAGACGACATGCTGTTTTCTCCCGATAAAAAAAGCGCCTTGACCGGCGCTACAGGTGATGACGCTTGGCTTCCTGCTTTAGTTTGTGCTGTTTTCGTCCTTCCGTGAACGCCCCAGCAGGCTTAATGCTGCATCTCGTGCCGGTTTTCCGCAATAGAGCACCTGATAAATCTGTTCGGTGATAGGCATTTCAACCCCTGTGCGTGCCGCCAGCGCTTTGACTTCTTTGGTATTTCTGTAGCCTTCTACAACTTGTCCGATAATGCGTTGTGCGCTATCGACATCTTCACCCTGCCCGAGCATCATGCCAAAACGACGATTGCGCGATTGGTTATCAGTACAGGTCAGCACCAGATCGCCCAAACCGGCCATGCCCATAAATGTTGTGGCATCTGCGCCTAATGCCGCACCCAGACGACTCATCTCGGCCAGCCCGCGCGTAATTAACGCCGTGCGTGCATTCGCACCAAAGCCGATACCATCAGACATGCCAGCACCGATAGCAATGACGTTTTTCACCGCGCCGCCCAGTTGAACCCCGATAAAATCGGGATTGTTATAGACGCGAAAGCTTTTGCCGCAGTGCAGTCGCTGTTGTAAATCGTCTGCGAACTGCGCGTCAGTAGCCGCCAGCGCAATCGCTGTCGGTAAACCCGCTGCCAGTTCTTTTGCAAAAGTGGGGCCGGAGATGACGGCCAGTGGAATCGTTTCGCCCAAAATGTCGCGGGCAACATCCTGCAGCAGACGACCCGTTTCCTTCTCCAGTCCTTTCGTTGCCCAGACGATGCGTGAGTCATCACGTAAACCGGGCTTTATCTGCGTCAGCACATCGCCGAAAACATGACTCGGTACAACAACCAACAAATCGCGGCTGGCGGCTATAACGGTATTCAGATCAGGTTCAACAGTCAGATTATCGGGAAACGTTACATCTGGCAGGAACGCACGGTTGCAGCGGTCGGACTGAAGTTGTGCCATATGGGCAGGATTGTGCCCCCACAGCAGCACCGGGTGGCCATTGCGGGCCAGCGTAATCGCCAAAGCGGTGCCGTATGAACCGGCACCGATGACGCTAATCGAAGCGTGAGTGGTCATCAGGCATCCTGATGTTGCGCTTCTTCGCCTTGCTGCTGCTGCAGATAATTCATAAACAGCGCATCAAAGTTCACTGGCGCAAGGTTAAGCTGCGGGAAGGTACCACGTGAAACCAGGCTGGTGATGCATTCGCGGGCATAAGGGAACAGGATATTTGGGCAGTAAGCGCCAAGGCAATGCGCCATCTGGGTACCTTCAATGCCACCGATGGTGAAAATACCTGCCTGCTGAACTTCACACAGGAAAGCGGTATCTTCGCCAACGGTTGCCGTAACGGTCACACGCAGCACCACTTCATACACTTCATCAGCCAGCTGCGAAGAGGCAGTATCCAGATCCAGCTTAACGTCTGGCTCCCACTCTTTCTGAAACACCTGCGGCGCATTGGGCGCTTCAAAAGAAATATCCTTCGTGTAAACGCGCTGAATCTGGAATTGCATTTCGTTAGTGTTATGTTCTGACATGTGACTAAGTCCTGTAAGTTAAAATGTCTGGCGTAAAACTACGCCTGAAGTAACGGATCTAAACCCTGACGATCGTTAAGTGCCATCAAATCGTCGCAGCCACCAATATGCTGCCCATCAATAAAGATCTGAGGCACTGTCGTGCGGCCGCTGCGCTTAATCATCTCTTCACGTTTTGCCATGTCCTCATCAATGGGGATCTCCTGGAACGCCGCGCCTTTCTCATTCAGCAGCGCTTTTGCGCGATGACAATACGGACAGGTTGGTTTGGTATAAATCTCAACGTTTGCCATAGGGACCTCAGGATGGTTATTTACCGCGAACTAACGGCAGATTTTCGCCGCTCCAACCGCTAATACCGTCTTTGAGCACGCTCACCTGATTGAAACCTGCCGCGCTCAGATGTGCAGCAGGATCGGCCGCGCTCTGCCCGGTAGCGCATACCACAATTATGGGCTGTGTTTTATGCTTTTCCAGCTCGCCAAAACTGCCTTTCTTGATATCAGCTGCAGCGACGTTGACCGCGCCCGAAATATGCCCCTTGCGGTAATCGTCGCGCGAACGCACGTCTACCACCACCGCATCCTCTTTGTTAATAAGTCGGGTTGCTTCGCCTCGACTGATCGTTTTTACTTTAGAGAACATCCCTTTAACGGTGGTCACAATCACCAGTATAAGTAAAACGACCCATGCCAGACTCAGGATGGGGTGATTGCTTGCAAACTGCATAATTTCTTGCATGAGGGGTAACGACTCCAGACCGGGCTAATAAGCTAAAACAAGGCTTCTGAGTATACCTGCGCCACTTCGCATGTACAGACGCTAAGCGGGCAGAGTGATAATTTGTGCGTCATTTTCCAAAAAAATTCACCGAATGGCAAAAATGTCGTGACGCTTATGCCTTGTACTGTTGAAAATGGTCACATTTAGGGAAGCAAAAGCCGGTCGGCAATGCTGGTAAGCAACTGTTCATCGTGGAATAATCATCGACCTATGAAGGGAAAGACAACTGCTCTGCCAACATGGACCCGTCACAACGGCGTTACCGTGCCGCTGTTTACACGCTTGTCCGTTCTGTCTTTTAGCCTGCTTTATGCGGGCCTGTTGTCATTGCCCTTACCCGGGCTGGCCGCTGATGATAACAAAGCGCAACTGAAATCCATTCAGCAGGAAATTGCTGAAAAAGAAAAAAGCGTTAAGGCGCAAAAAGCCCAGCGCAGCCAGTTGCTTAATCAGCTGCAAAGTCAGGAAAAAATCATTGCGCAGGCCAGCCGGCAGTTGCGTGAAACGCGCAATAGTCTGTCCGCCTTAAACAATGACATCGCGCAGGTCACCGCCTCCGTTGCCCACCTTGAGAAACAACAGGCTCAGCAGGAAAAACTGCTGGCAGAGCAACTGGATGCCGCTTTTCGTCAGGGCCAGCACAAGGGCCTGCAACTGCTGTTAGGTGGTGAAGAAAGTCAGCGCAGCGAGCGCATCCTGGCCTACTTTGGTTACCTGAACACGGCACGTCAGGAAAATATCACCGCCCTGCAAACTACCCGCAAGGAACTGGCTCAACAGCGCGCATCGCTGGAACAAAAACAGCAGCAGCAAAAATCGTTGTTAACTCAGCAGCAAGCACAGCAAGACAAACTTCAGCAAGCCAGTGCCGCCCGCAAAAAAACGCTAACCTCTCTGGAAAGTGCGCTGCAGAAAGATCAGGCTGATTTGGTCGAGATGCGGCAGAACGAAAGCCGCCTGCAAGACAAAATTGCCCGTGCCGAGCGAGAAGCGCGTGAACGCGCCGCACGGGAAGCGCGTGAGGCTGAAAAAGTCCGCCAGCGTCAGGTGCAGGCAAAAGCGAAAGGCTCCAGCTATCAGCCAACCCAGAGTGAACGCGAACTGATGGCGCGCACAGGCGGGCTTGGGCGGCCAAATGGTCAGGACATCTGGCCAGTAAGAGGACGGATTGAGCATCGCTTCGGTGAGGAGCTTCAGGGCGAATTACGCTGGAAAGGGCTGGTCATTAACGCGCCTGAGGGCACAGAAGTTAAAGCCATTGCCGATGGTCGCGTGTTGATGGCTGACTGGTTACAGGGTTATGGCCTCGTCGTCGTGATTGAACATGGCAAAGGGGATATGAGCCTCTATGGTTACAACCAAAGCGCACTGGTCAGCGTCGGCGCTCAGGTAAAAGCAGGTCAGCCTATTGCCCTGGTCGGCACCAGCGGTGGCCGTGGTACACCTTCGCTCTACTTTGAAATCCGGCGTCAGGGTAAAGCGGTTAATCCACTTCCGTGGTTAGGAAAATAAGTGTTACGTCAGCGAAAGACCCTGGTTGCGCTGCTGAGTGGATTGCTGCTCAGTTTCGCAGCCCAGGCCGGTAAACTCGCCATTGTTATTGATGATGTCGGCTACCGGCCTACAGAAGAGAATAAAGTGTTGCAGATGCCGCAGGCGATATCGGTTGCCGTCCTCCCCGATGCGCCCTATGCACGTCAAATGGCAATCAAAGCGCATCAGGGCGGACACGAAGTCCTGATCCATCTGCCCATGGCCCCTCTCAGTAAGCAACCCCTTGAAAAAAACACGTTAACGCCCGAGATGAGCAGCGCCGAGATTGATCGCATCATCCGGAGTGCAGTAAATAACGTGCCTTATGCGGTGGGGTTGAATAACCATATGGGCAGCAAAATGACGTCCAGTCTGCCGGGTATGCAAAAAGTCATGCAGGCTCTTAACCAGTACAATCTGTACTTCCTTGACAGCATGACGATTGGCAACAGCCAGTCTGTACCCGCCGCCCAGGGCACGCATGTCAGAGTGCTAAAGCGCAGGGTCTTTCTGGACGACAGCCAGGACATCAACGCCATCCGTCAGCAATTTAGTCGGGCAGTGAAACTGGCCGAGCGGGATGGCTATGCGATTGCGATTGGTCACCCGCACCCGAACACTGTGCGCGTGTTGCAACAAATGCTGCCCACTTTGCCTGCGGATATTACGCTGGTGACACCGGGTCAGTTATTAAATGAGCCGCTGCGTAACGGCAGTGCTTCGCCGGCAAAAACCCTGCCGCGCAATAAACCTGCGCAAGGCTTCCAGGCGCCAGGCGAATGTAAAGTGAAGCAACCACTGTCACCTGTGCCTGCTACGCGTGCACTGGGCGTGATTGGTGAGAGCATCGCTGAGAGCCCGCTGTATCGCCGTATTAATGCACTTTTTTGACACACTCAGCATCGGCCTTAAACCCGATGCTGAGCGTCAACGTTAAAAAAACAAAGGGCAACATTACGTCCAGCTCAGAATCACCTTTCCTGATTGCCCCGACCGCATATCATCAAAACCTCGCTGAAAGTCATCTATATCGTAGCGATGTGTAATGATCGGGGTGAGATCCAGACCTGACTGTATCAGTGCGGCCATCTTGTACCAGGTTTCAAACATCTCCCGCCCGTAAATGCCCTTAATAAACAGCCCTTTAAAAATCACCTGATTCCAGTCGATGGCCATTTCACCGGGCGGAATGCCCAGTAAGGCAATACGACCGCCGTGATTCATGACGTCAAGCAGGGTCCGAAAAGCAGGCGGTGCGCCCGACATTTCTAAGCCCACGTCAAAGCCCTCTCGCATATCGAGCGTATGCATGACCTCACGCAAGTCCTGTTTCGCCACATTGACCGCACAGATCACGCCCATTTTACGGGCCAGTTCAAGGCGATAATCATTAATGTCTGTGATGACGACATTTCGTGCACCCACATGACGACATACCGCCGCCGCCATGATTCCAATCGGCCCTGCCCCAGAAATCAGAACGTCTTCTCCCACCAGATCGAAGGACAAAGCGGTATGAACTGCGTTGCCAAACGGGTCAAAAATCGACGCCAGTTCGTCTGAAATATTGTCAGGAATTTTGAAGGCATTAAAGGCAGGGATCACCAGATATTCAGCAAAGCATCCCTGCCGGTTGACACCTACACCTTGCGTATTGCGGCATAAATGTGTCCGCCCTGCCCGGCAGTTACGGCAGTGCCCGCAGGTAATGTGACCTTCACCCGAAACGCGATCGCCAATCTGAAACCCTTTCACTTCCTGCCCCACAGCCACCACTTCGCCTACATATTCATGGCCAACAATCATGGGCACGGGGATCGTTTTACGGGACCAGTCGTCCCAGTTGTAAATATGTACATCGGTGCCGCAGATCGCGGTTTTGCGGATTTTGATCAGCAAATCGTTGTGGCCAGGCTCCGGCATGGGCGCATCGTTAACCATCCAGATACCCTGCTCTTTTTTCAGTTTCGCAAGTGCTTTCATGGTCTGTCCTCAGGCGATCACGCCAAGTTGCTTACCAATCCGCGTGAAAGCGGCCACAGCGGTATCGAGCTGCTGCTGGCTGTGCGCGGCTGAAATTTGTGTGCGAATACGTGCCTGACCTTTTGGCACTACCGGATAGAAAAATCCGGTCACATAAATCCCCTCCTGCTGAAGCAGATGTGAAAACGCCTGCGCTACGCTGGCTTCGCCCAGCATGACCGGAATGATGGCGTGATCGGCCCCCGCCAGCGTAAAGCCCGCTGCCGTCATTTTTTCGCGGAACAGGCGTGCGTTTTCCCAGAGGCGCTGACGCAGTCCGTCGCCTTCGCTTAACAGATCCAGAACGCGCAATGAGGCAGCCACGATTGCGGGTGCCAGTGAATTAGAGAACAGATAAGGTCTTGAACGCTGACGTAGCCATTCTATAACCTCGGTTTTGGCTGCCGTATAGCCACCGGAAGCACCCCCCAGCGCCTTACCCAGGGTGCCGGTGATGATGTCTACCCGCCCCATGACATCACAATACTCATGCGTTCCCCGCCCTGCCTTTCCCACAAAACCCACCGCATGGGAATCATCGACCATGACCAGGGCAGAGTATTCGTCTGCCAAATCGCAAATGCCTTTCAGATTGGCAATTACGCCATCCATAGAGAAGACGCCATCGGTTGCAATCATGATGGTCTTTGCGCCGTTATCTTTGGCTTCCTGCAGGCGGGCACGTAACTCGTTCATGTCATTATTGGCGTAACGGTAGCGTTGTGCTTTACACAGACGCACACCATCAATAATCGACGCGTGATTAAGTGCGTCAGAAATGATGGCATCCTCAGCCCCCAGCAGTGTTTCAAATAATCCGCCATTCGCATCGAAGCAGGAGGAGTAAAGTATGGCGTCTTCCATACCCAGAAAATCAGCCAGTTTTCTTTCCAGTTGTTTGTGCTTATCCTGCGTGCCACAGATAAAGCGCACCGATGCCATCCCAAAACCGTGCGAATCCATTCCCTCTTTCGCGGCCTGAATCAAAGCAGGATGGTTAGCCAGCCCAAGGTAATTATTTGCACAGAAATTAATGACAGCGTGATGATGCCCAACGTCGATTTCAGCCTGCTGCGCGGAAGTGATAATACGTTCTTTTTTGAACAGCCCTTCTTGCTGGGCGATAGCCAGTTGCTGACGAATATGCTGATAAAAATGCGCTGACATTATTACACTCCTGAAAAGGTAGGAAGGGGCAAATACGACTGAACATATCGCCTTTTAACGCCTAATCGACCAAAATAATGTGAATTATGTAGCACAGTTCACGTCACAGGCATTTTGGGTCCTGACCTTACGGAGTCATCTGGCTGTCTGTGGCGGGATGAAATGTTATGATGGTGACATTACGCGTGAGACGTCCCGTTTCACCACAAAACGTTAAAGGTAGCAATATGATTATCGTAACCGGTGGCGCAGGTATGATCGGCAGCAATATCGTTAAGACGCTGAACGATCGTGGCCATACAGATATTCTGGTCGTAGATAATCTGAAAGATGGCACCAAGTTCGTGAATCTTGCCGATCTGGACATCACAGATTACATGGATAAAGAAGAGTTCTTAACCTACATCATGTCGGGTGAAGATCTGGGTCCGATTGAAGCGGTGTTCCATGAAGGTGCCTGCTCAGCCACAACGGAGTGGGATGGTAAGTACATGATGGATAATAACTATCAGTACTCAAAAGACCTGCTGCACTTTTGCCTTGAGCGTGAAATCCCCTTTCTGTATGCCTCTTCGGCAGCCACCTATGGTGGACGCAATGAGAATTTCATCGAAGAGCGTCAGTACGAGCAGCCGCTAAACGTTTACGGCTACTCAAAGATGCTGTTTGACCACTATGTACGCCAGATTCTGCCAGAAGCAACGTCGCCAGTCTGTGGTTTCCGTTACTTCAACGTTTACGGACCGCGCGAAGGCCACAAAGGCAGTATGGCGAGCGTTGCCTTCCATCTGAATACGCAGATCAGTAATGACGAAAATCCAAAACTGTTCGAGGGCAGCGACAGCTTTAAACGCGATTTTATTCATGTTGATGATGTTGTGTCAGTCAATCTGTGGTGCTGGGAGAACGGCATTTCCGGGATTTATAACTGCGGCACAGGCCGCGCCGAATCGTTCCAGGAAGTTGCGGACGCCGTGCTTAATTTCCATCAGAAAGGTGAAATTGAATACATTCCTTTCCCGGAAAAACTGAAAGGCCGTTATCAGGCTTATACCCAGGCTGATCTGACGAAACTGCGTGAGGCAGGCTACGACAAGCCTTTTAAAACCGTGGCACAGGGCGTGTCTGAATATATGGCCTGGTTAAACCGCAACGTCTAAGGAACGGATACCGGTAATGAAAATTCTGGTGATCGGCCCGTCGTGGGTCGGCGATATGATGATGTCGCAAAGTCTCTATCGTACGCTCAAGGCCGAACATCCTGATGCGGTGATTGATGTGATGGCACCTGAATGGTGCCGTCCTTTACTTTCCCGAATGCCTGAAGTGAATCAGGCGCTGGCCATGCCACTCGGCCATGGTGCGCTGGCGATAGGCGAGCGCCGCCGTTTGGGTAAATCACTGCGCGATCAGGGTTATGATCGCGCTTACGTGTTGCCCAACTCATTCAAATCGGCATTGGTGCCCTTTTTTGCGGGTATTCCTCGCCGCGTCGGCTGGCGCGGAGAAATGCGCTATGGTCTGTTGAATGATGTGCGGGTACTGGATAAGGCCGCGTTTCCTTTAATGGTAGAGCGTTATGTTGCGCTGGCCTATGACACGCCTTTCCGTTCAGCCCGTCAACTGCCACAACCCTTGCTGAAACCGCAGTTACAGGTCAGCGAAGCGGAAAAAAGCGTAATGGCTGCGCAGTTTCAACTTTCCTCTGAGCGCCCGGCTATTGGCTTTTGCCCCGGCGCCGAATTTGGTCCGGCAAAACGCTGGCCGCATTTTCACTACGCCGCACTGGCAGAACAGTTAATTCGCGAAGGGTTTCAGATCCTGCTGTTCGGTTCAGTAAAAGATGGCCCTACTGGCGAAGAAATCATCGCGTCGCTGCCCGAGAAAAGTCGTGAGCATTGCCGCAATCTGGCAGGTCAAACCCAGCTGGAACAGGCTGTCACTCTGCTGGCCCAGTGCCGGGCGGTAGTGAGCAATGACTCTGGTCTTATGCACATTGCCGCCGCGTTGAACCGCCCACTGGTGGCTTTATATGGTCCCAGTAGCCCGGACTTCACCCCGCCGCTGTCGGATCAGGCGCGTATCATCCGTTTAATCAGCGGTTACCATCGCGTCCGTAAAGGGGATGCTGAGCAGGGCTACCATCAAAGCCTGATTGACATCCAGCCTTCACAAGTCCATGAAACATTACGCAGTTTGTTGCGTGAAGCCCAGGAGAGTTCATGCACGTCCTGATTGTTAAAACCTCGTCAATGGGGGATGTGCTCCATACGTTACCTGCCCTGACTGATGCTATGCATGCCCTTCCCGGTATTCGTTTTGATTGGGTGGTAGAAGAAAATTTTGCCCAGATTCCTGCATGGCATCCCGCCGTTGATAAGGTTCTGCCCGTTGCAATCCGTCGCTGGCGTAAGCACTGGTTCGGCAGCGAGCAGCGTGAAGAACGTGTTCGATTTAAACGCGATTTACAGTCTCGCCACTATGATGTGGTGATTGATGCTCAGGGGCTGATTAAGAGTGCCGCACTCGTGACGCGTCTGGCTAAAGGTGTCAAGCACGGTCTGGACAGCCGCAGTGCGCGTGAACCCTTTGCCAGTTGGTGGTACGACAAAAAGCACGAGGTCAGTAAGCAGCAACACGCAGTAGAGAGGACCCGGGAACTGTTCGCGAAAAGCCTGGGTTATGAGAAGCCGCAAACGCAGGGAGACTATGCTATTGCTGGCCATTTCCGCAATGTGGCATTACAGGGTGAAAACGCTTATCTGGTCTTCCTGCATGCCACGACCCGTGATAACAAGCACTGGCCGGAATCCCACTGGCGCGAGTTAATTGAACGGCTCCAGCCGACAGGTTTGCGCGTAAAACTGCCCTGGGGCGCTGAGCATGAGCATCAGCGTGCGATCCGGCTGGCTGAGGGTTTTGAGCATGTAGAGGTATTGCCCAGGCTCACTCTTGAAGCGGTTGCTCAGCAGCTGGCAGGTGCGAAAGCTGTTGTCTCAGTAGACACAGGTTTGAGCCATATGGCAGCAGCACTGGACAGACCCAATATAACGTTATACGGTCCGACCGATCCCGGCTTGATTGGTGGTTACGGACAAAATCAGCATGTTTTGCGTCCTGCAGAGGGCAGCAAATTGGCAGATATTAGCGCTAAGGACGTGGCAGATATGGTTTTTGAGATTACCGCATGAAGAAACTTCATATCATTAATCTCGGCAAAATGGGTGGCGTTGAGCGTCTTTTCCTACAGTACATCAACGATTTTTCTGACGGGCGTGACGATGTTATTTGCATCAGTAACGAGATCGATGATGACATTCGCCGTCACATCCCTCAACAAAAAATCATCTTCGCCAATCGATGGTTAAATAACCTGAAAATAAAAGTCCCACAATTTCTTCGGAAATATTTGCTACAAAAGCGCGTAGAGTCGAGCGATGCCGATGTAATCGTCGTCTGGGATTTGATTCCGGGATTAAGCGCAAAACCTGAGCGGGCAAGTCTGGTTTATTACGATCATGGCTGCTCATGGCGATATCCCAAAAATAAAAAAACGCTGGGCTTTATGGCCATGCTGGATGGTGTCATTTCTGCTTCTTATGCCTCTAATCGCGTGATGCAGCTTCGTTTTAATCTGCCCTGTCCACATCACGTAGTGATTAACCGCATCATGGTGCCTCAGGGAATCCATTCTGGCATCCGGACGCTAAATAACCCGATCCGTCTCGGCACTGCTGCTCGTCAGGTTAGCCTGAAGGGTATTAGCGTCGCGCTGTTAGCTTTAAAGGAATTACGCCAGCGCGGCCGGAATGTCGTACTGGAAATTGCGGGAAAAGGGCCCGATCATGATGCTTTTGTTGCACTCGCTAAACGTTTAGATATCAGCGAATTCGTTACTTTCAGCGGTTTTCAGCATGACATTGGTGCATTTTTCAATCGTATTGATATTTATCTCAGCACACCTGTCACTGAACCCTTTGGTCTTTCCTGTATGGAAGCACTCTATTTCGGCGTCCCCGTGATATTCCCGATGATCGATGGACAACCTGAAGTGGTCAGGCATCAACAATGTGGCCTGGGGTTGATTCCTTCAGTAACGATTGATGAACATGAAAAATTAACAGGAATTCATGTGGATTTCCCTTATAAGATTTACGATCCTGTGCGGGATGTAATGCAAGACGCCAAACTGGTTTCTCATATTGATTGCGCCGATGCCGTTGACGTTTTATCTCAGCATGAAACCTATCAGCAATACAGTGACACAGCAAAAAACTGGACAGCAGAACATTTTGATTATGCGCTGTTTAAGACAGAATTTAACGATGCTTTAATGGACGTTATAAGAAAAAAATGAAAACTGACCATTTAATTATTAAAAAAGAGGCCTTATCTCGCACTATAAAAATACTTATTTTTATAGGGTGTATCTTTTCCTTTATTACTTCGCCGTTCGGTGGTTCTCTTGGCAGAAATGCGTTTTATCTGACGAGTTATCTCTCTTTTTTATTGGTCGTTTTCAATCTAAAAACTTATCTCGTTAACAAACGTAACCTAATATTACCTGGGGCATTTTTTGCTGTTGGGATTATCAGCATAATCTGGACAGTAATGTATAAACAGCCCGGTGATTTTATTAGTCTTTATAGACAGTACCAGTCGACAGGGCGACTACAGATTGCTGCCGCATTTATTTTACTTGTGACGCTCAATGAAAAAGCAGCCCTGCAAAAAAATACAATCATTGCTGCCATTCTTTGTGGGCTGGTTGTGAACGGCTATGCGATTTACCAGGGCATTGACATGCATATTCATCGTGTAGAGCTGAATTTCGACAGGGCGACGGTTGCCGCCTATATTATTACGGCGGTTAACCTGGTTTTCATTAAAGCGGTCTTACTCTTAAAATCAAGACACAGAGTCCTGCTTTTCCTTGCTGCCTTTACCTTTAGCTATGCTTCGATCGTGCTGACCGGAACGCGGGCCGCGATGCTTGCTTATCCAGTCCTGACCTTGATCATTGTGCTGATGAGTACTCACATCATCAGCCGCCGACATAAAATCATTCTGTTCACGCTGGTCCCTGTGATGATTGCGCTAAGTGCAGCCATCTTCCATAACGTTATTGCTTTGCGCATTCAACAATTTAATGAAGATATTGCGCATAAGCATGAGCAAAAAGGTGAAAACTCGATTATTTCGCGCTTAAGTATGCAAACTGTGGCATTTCGGACAGGCTCAGAAGCCATTTGGGGAGAGTCCGCTGAGCAAAGAGCGGAGGAAGCAAAAGCCATTGTGGCAAAAGAACCCGCACTTTATGGCGCGCTTACTTATCTCACGGTTCACATGCATAACGAAGTAATGGAAACCTTTTCGATTAAAGGCATTCTGGGCGTGCTGGCGCTGATTGGCCTGTATTTCTGTTTATTATATAATGCTCTGCTGCCTTATCGTAATCCAGCGTTGTTGGCCGTGACCATTTCGCTCATAACCTATGGTCTGAGCGACGTCATCTTTTTCAGTACTGAAGGCACATTGATCTATTGCCTGGCTGTCATCATGAGTATCTTACTCATAAAAACATCCGATGGATTACAGGAAACGGAATGAGTCAACACCGGGACTGGCTATTAAGCATCATCATCCCTCTATATAATAGTCAACAATATATTCATTCTTGCCTGACGTCGCTGTTCATTCAGGCAGGTGAGGATATCCAGGTCATCATTATCGATGATGGTTCGACAGATGACTCTGCGCTGCGTGTTAAAGAATTGCTGAGCACAAATCCACCCTGTTCAGTTGAATTTATCCAGCAAACTAATCAGGGCGTTTCTGCGGCCCGCAATGCAGGCCTTCAGGAAGCCAAAGGAAAATTCATTACCTTTCTGGATGCTGATGATTTGCTCAGCAGGAACTATCTCTCAATTATCCGGCCGCTATTGTTAGCCGATGTGGATGACCTGATTGATTTTAATTATGCCCGATTTGAGCACAGTATTCCGGAAGCCACAGATGACGAACTGCCCCAACGCATCGCGTACGATTTTTCAGGTCAGGGGTTGAATTGCCTGAATTCACTCTTTACCCGATCCATGTGGCACCTGTGGAATCGCATTTACAGACGCACTTTGCTGGAAGGTGAGCGCTTTGAAGTAGGGAGACGTTACGAGGACGTGATGTTCACTCCCTTTCAATACCTGAAAACACAAAAAATCGCTCATCTTGAGAACACCCTCTATTACTACCGTGATAACAACCACAGTATTACGCGGAATGTACGCAAGAGTGATATTCAGGATATGCTGTTCGCGATGAACAAAATGTGCACGATGGCGCAGTCAAATAATGAACTGCGCGATCTTGCGGCGGGCATGATCGTTAATTGCTTTAATGAAGTCAAAAGCATGTCGAAAAAAGTTTATGGCTTTTATCATTATGACAATCAGACTAAACACGCAATCAAGTCTGCGGCACGTATTTGCAAGGGCAGTTGCAAAACAAAAAAACACATGCAAATGCGCTACCCGGAAGTCGACACGTTTTTTTCATGGCTTCGCTACAAAAGCCAATAGCGGGCCTTTAACGTTCCCCCGGTCATGACACCGGGGAATGTTTTTTCTTTAGGGCGTATTCAGTCAGCGTCATGCCCTGAGTGCGTACCTGAAGCCAGCTAAACAGCTGTTCCAAATCATCATACAGACGGTCTATATCAGCGTGGTTTTTGAAGGTCGGGCTCCCGTCTGGCATAAATTCAGACGAATGCAGCATGAACTCAACATAATCATTACCCTGCGCCAGGGTTTGTTCAACCACCTGTTTCATTTGTGCCAGATTTCCACCCACGGGCCTCAACCAGTTTACCCTTGCTCCTCTTGATTTACCCCGAACATTATCCCAGGCTTTTTTTAGCGTATTTTTCAATGCGCCATGCCGGTACTGAATGCTCATCGGTAATTCTAATAAGGTCGAGTCGCCAGGTTTCGAAATGTCGTTGATATCGACATAATAAGCCTGGTCAGGGAAACCACTGTAATCGGTACCGCCCGTTCCCTGAGGTGCCCCCAACGAATTGCGCCAGTCAACACGTGGTGTGACGGAGCAGTCCACCAGATAACCATGCTCAATTAGTGCGCGTGCGTATATTTCATTAAAGGCCCAGCGACCGGCCCGATGACTGCGCATTTTTGTCTCAAAGGCGGTCTCAAGCAAATCCGTCATACGGGCGACTTTATCCCGCAGGATGTTTTCAGGATATTCAATCAGGTAAGGTTTATAACGCCAGTCATCTTCAGTCAGCGCATAATTAGGAGGACTATACCAGGCGTGCAGATGCATACCGATTTCACCCTGACCCCGTGAAAGAAGGTCACGCCCGAATTCAACATAAGCCGGATCGCTAACCATTTCATAGTTGGTAAGCCAGGTAGGTTTGAACGCGTATTTTTCGCACAGAGACTGAAAACGTGGCAAAAACCGAACATTGTGCGTAGTGACATTGCCACTGCGATTGCGCCAGATATTATCGCCTTCAGTATCCAGGGTGATTAAAAACGCGGGTTTGTCCATAACTTATCCAACAAGCGGTAGAGATCATCCTGCTATGTTACGCAGGGCAACCGACGCAAGCAAAACTATAATTGTCCACAGCACGATCTTTATCCGTGGTCATCCGCTAAGTGATATCCTAGAATAATGCGTTTAATCAGGATGTCTTCATCGTAAAAATACGGTAGAAGTATGGCGATGTTTTCTTGATATTCAGTGAGATACCTCAGAACAGTCCGGTCCGTTTTTTGGTATCCCTTTTATGACGGGAAATGTCAGCGTTGAGATCATGCATAAATTGTCGGCGTTGATGAGGTGGTAAGTTGTCCAAGCGTATTTTGATGATAATTGATGGGTTACCCGGCGGCGGCGCTGAAAAAGTGGTGCTGACGCTGGCTCAGGGTATGATCAATGAAGGACATCGCGTATCGCTTTTTTCACTGCGGGACGTTTGCGATTATGCCCTTCCGGCAGGGCTTGATTATCAGGTCATTCGCGACACATGTCGTCGCCCCTGGCGGAAGCTCACAGAAACAGCTCGCCGTGCCACTCTGCTGGACAATGCCGTCCGACTCAGCGAGGCCCGGGAGGGCAAATTTGATTTAGTGCTCTCACATCTTCATAAAACTGACCGCATTGTAAGCGCTTCGCGTGCACTTAACGCCCTTAAGACCTGGTACTGCATCCACGGCGTCTTTTCAGCCTCTTATCTGGCGCGCAAATCCGGCTTTTCGTTGTGGCTTAAACGTCAGAAAATCCGTCACGTCTATCGTAATCGCCAGGTGATAGCCGTTTCTCAGTATGCGCTTGATGATCTAATTACACGCGTTGGCGTGAAACCTTCCCGGACCGGTGTGATTTTCAATCCTTTTGATTTTGATGAAATCAGACAACGCGCATCAGAACCGTGCCCACTCGCAGGCACTGAATTTCTTCTACATATCGGGCGCTTTCATGAAACTAAACGCCACGACCGTTTGCTGGATGCTTATGCGCAAAGTGGGATTCACGCACCTTTAGTTCTACTGGGTCAAGGCAACGAAGGGGCAAAAGAAAAGTTATATCGTCTGGCTCAACAATTGGGTATTTCAGACCGCGTACAATTTGCAGGCTTTCAGTCGAATCCTTATCCCTGGCTACAGCATGCGCGAATGCTGATTTTGAGTTCGGACAGTGAAGGATTTGGCAATGTGCTGATTGAAGCCATGAGCTGTGGAACGCCGGTGGTCAGCACGCGATGCCCCGGTGGACCTGCAAGTATTTTAACCGGCGATTTAGCACGCGGTCTTTCTGAAATGAATGCCGCCTCGCTGGCTGAAAAAATGCGTGACATCTACGCTAATCCGCCCGATTTGAACCAGGTGGACTTAAGCATCTATAGTCTTTCCACGATTTGTCACCAATATCTGCAGTTAGCGGAGACCTGAACCCTCGCGCTCGCCGTTACTTAATTTTTTTGCTCGTTAGCCGTTCTGTCATCGCCTTAACAGATGACAGGAACGGCATGTTCGAGAGGGGCTATGTCTTATTCAGGACGTCTGAAAAAAAACAGGCGACTCACAGAAGGTTGACTGCCTGTATTCTCCTTTTTGCGAGATCCCCTCGAGTTCTCGCCAGGCGTGGATAACGTATTCCGGGGTGAAATCATTGCTTTCACCAGAAGGTGACTGCAAAATTTTGTATTCACCTGACCACGGATGCCAGCCAAGGGCATCCGTATCACCAAAAAACACGACCTGTTTTTTGTGCAAACCCGCTGCGATATGCATTTGACCGCCGTCACTACACAAAATCTGATCACAGCAATGAAAACCCGCCATCAGATCACGCACTGACCCTGTAGGATAGGCTGCTATTCGTGAAGAATTAACTAACTGTAGGAGCTTTTCAGCACGCGCGTTATCTCCCATATCCTCAGGCCCCAGCGCACCCTGAGGTGACCAAAACAGTAATACGCGAGCCTTTTCATCCTTTAAGAGGTGATGGATAAACGCAGCATAATTATCTATTGCCCAGCGGCGCTTTGCACAGCGACTGCTGATATGCACGCCATAAGTCTGGCCCTCAACGGGAAACAACGCATGTACACGCGATTCTGCCTCCTCCCGCTCTGACTTTGTCAGATAAACTCTTACGGGGGGAACGTCGGGTAAATGAGCGGTTAACGATGAGAGGTAAGAGTAGGTGTGTTCAACCTGATGATTTCCAGAAAAATCTGCGCTACTGAAACTTCGGGTAAACCCTTGATTAGGCTGGCCCGCGCCAATGATATTTGTTGCTCCCGCTAAACGTGCGAGACGCAGGCTGTACCTGCAGGGCACCGGATTGGCCAGCACTACCGCATCAAAACGAGTCTGACGCAACATCCAGAAAATTTTCAAACGATGCCAGTAGACACCCATTGCGCTCTCGTTTTTACTACGGTGTTTGGCTTTTTTATAGACATGTAGCGAATCAATGTGGGGATTATTCAGCACCACATCCTGCGCGACTTTGTTAACCAATAATGTCAGTTTTGCCTCGGGAAAAACCTTTTTAATACCTTCCAGCAGCGGGGTGGTACACACCATATCCCCGATGTTATCGCGCCTGATGACGAGAATATTTTTCATACTGTGCCCAGGTTAAAACAGTCATAGCCGGGCTTTTGATCACCCGCACGCAAAAGTTGCATAAAAAATAATTTCTGCTACTCGTTTATTTGACCCTAAATGCACAAAAAGTTCTGAATGCTTTCGTAATAATGCGGGCAAAGTTCCGCCTAGATTTCACTAAAATGCATAATGCCGTGATACAGAATTCGCCTTTATTGTCCATTATCACGCCGATGTTTAATGCTGGTGCCGGTTTTGAAAGCTTTATCCAGTCTTTACTGGCGCAGACGCTCACATCACTTGAAATCATCATCGTTGATGATGGTTCCACCGATGACTCCGGTAAACAGGCTGACAACTACGCGCAACGCTATCCTCACATTCGGGTCATTCACCAACCAAACGGTGGCGTATCCCGTGCGCGCAATGCTGGCCTGGCAGTGGCTCGCGGCAAGTACGTGACCTTTCCTGATGCTGATGACACCATGAAGCCCGACATGTACCAGACGCTGACAGATATGGCAGAAGCGGATAATCTGGATGTAGCGCAATGTAACGCTGAATGGTTTTTTCCGGCCGACAATGCGATTCAACCGCTAATACCGCTGGAGCGCCTTTCTGGCACGACAGTTCTCAGCGGCCCAGAGTGGCTTAACAAGGCGCTGAAAACACATCGCTATAAGCATGTTGTCTGGCTGGGCATTTATCGCCGTGAACTGATTGAAAAAACAAAACTGGCGTTCGAACCCGGACTACACCATCAGGACATTCCGTGGACGACAGAACTTATGCTCAATGTGCAGCGCGTGCGCTACACCGACAGACAACTGTACCGTTATCATACGCATGACGCTTCAATCAGTAACCGCAAGCGCACCGGACAGGCCAATGTCGAATATCAGCGCCATTACCTGAAAATTGCCAGAATGCTGGAAGAGATTAATGCGCGCTACCGCGATAAAGTTAAAATATACCCGACGTTCCATTATCAGGTAACGCACGAAGCCCTGAGCGTTTGTCACAGTATTCGACGTGAGCCCGATGAGGCTGCGCGTCAGGCGATGATTGCAGATGTGTTCGCGACCGGGACGCACAAACGTATGTTGCGCAATGCACGTGGTATTAAGCAGTGGTATCACCTGCTGCTGTGGCTGGGACGGATTTATTACTGGCGCAGGAAATAAGCGCCGTCACTTGCTTTAACCCCTAAAGGGTTTGCCCTACAATCAGCTCACTGAATTTTGAGAGCATTTGAGTATGACAAGCCCGATTCCAGTCCAGTTTGCACCGAAAAAAATACTGATAATCAAACTGCGTCATCATGGCGACATGCTGCTGACCACGCCTGTCATCAATGCTTTGCATCGGCATTACCCACAGGCCGTGATTGATGTTCTGCTCTATAAAGAAACCCGTCCTATGCTGGAAGCACATCCTGCCATCCGCCATCTGCATGTCATTGACCGCGGCTGGAAAAAGGAAGGTGGCTGGCAAAAATTCCGCCATGAAATGGCGCTGGTCGCTGCCGTCCGCAACTGTCAGTATGACCTGGTCATTAACCTTGCCGATCAGTGGCGCAGCGCCATTATCACCGGTTTATCTGGTGCACCAGTACGTATTGGCTTTGCCTTCACAAAACGTGACAAGGCCATCTGGCGCTGGTGCCACACGCATTTGGTTACCACTGAAAATCATGAGCAATTACACACAGTGGAACAAAATCTGTCCGCACTTTCTCCATTGACTATTCCAGCGGAAGGCATCGGTGCCTCAATGCATTTCAGCCCCGACGATGCGCAAAAAGTGCAGGACAAGCTCCGTCAGCAGCAGGTTGCCGGGGGCTATATTGTTTTACAGCCCACTTCACGCTGGCAGTTTAAATGTTGGGAAGAGGACAAGGTCGCGGCCACCATCGATCAGTTAGCCCAAGCCGATCGCAAAGTGATACTGACGGCAGGCCCCGATGCAAATGAACGGGAGATGGTCGAACGTATTCTGGCACAATGCCATTCCCCTCACGTTATCTCGTTTGCGGGTCAACTCTCTTTACCTCAGTTGGCGGCGCTTATCGCGGGCGCGCAACTCTTTATCGGTGTCGACTCCGCGCCCATGCATATGGCGGCGGCGCTGGATACACCCTGCATCGCCCTTTTCGGACCGACCAAGCTGCAGCACTGGCGTCCGTGGGGAGATAACAATCGGGTGATCTGGGCGGGCGACTATGGATCTCTGCCCCATCCGGATTCTATTGATACCCGGACCGATCAGCGTTATTTATCGGCCATCCCGGTTGAGGATGTCGTGAATGCCGCAAGGAGCTATCTGAATGCGTAAGTTACGTCTGGCCATTGTCCGGCAAAAATATCGTCCTGATGGCGGCGCAGAACGGTTTATCTCACGCGCGCTGGAAGCGCTGGGAAGTGAGCAACTGGATCTCAATATCATTACCCGCAGCTGGCAGGGCAAACCCAACCCAGACTGGCATCTGCACATCTGTAATCCAGGCAAACTGGGGCGGGTTTCACGCGAGCGAGGATTTGCACAGGCTGCGCGGGCCTGCTGGGAGCGGGAGAAGTTTGATATCGTACAAAGCCATGAGCGCATCGCAGGCTGTGATATTTTTCGGGCCGGCGATGGCGTTCACCGTGTCTGGCTTGAGCAACGTGCCCGCATTGTATCACCACTACAGCGCCTGAGTGCCAGCCTGAGTCCTTACCATCGTTACGTTTTGCGGGCGGAAGCGGACATGTTCCAGTCTCCCTCACTGAAAGCGGTGATCTGCAATTCTGAGATGGTAAAACAAGACATTTTGCGCTGTTTTACGCTGCAGGCAGACAAAATACACGTTATCTACAATGCGATTGATGCCACGCGCTTTCAGCCTGCGACCGAGGCCACGCGCCATGCCATGCGGACCCAACTGAATCTGCCCACCAACGCGACAGTGCTGATTTACGTGGGATCGGGTTTTGAACGCAAAGGCCTGAAAGCGGCCATTGAAGCGCTGGCCAACAGTCATCGTTATCTGATTGTGGTAGGCCAGGACAAACAGGTAAAACGTTATCAGCAGTTGGCTAATCAACTGAACTGCCTTGACCGCTTGCGTTTTGTCGGCGTGCAGCAGGACGTACAGCCTTTCTATCATGCTGCCGATGGTTTGCTGCTGCCGACCTTATATGATCCCTTCCCCAACGTCGTACTGGAGGCGATGGCCTGTGGTTTACCGGTCATTACCAGCACCGGCTGTGGCGGCGCTGAGTTTATTCGCGAAGGCCAGGAAGGATTTGTTCGCGATGCGCTGGATATTAAAGGCCTGAACCAGGCGATAAACGCCCTGTCGAGTCTGACCGTCGACGCGCGAATGGGAGAAGCGGCGCGGCGCAGGGTTGAGCCATACAGCCCACAGCACCTGGCGCATTCCCTTACCTCCCTCTATGAGCAGGTGCTGCGTACCCAATCATGATGTGAGATGAGTGATCATGCTGTTTCTGATAATATGCAGTAATCTGACTTTAAACTGCTTTTTTGACGCCAACGTGTCATAACGGTAACTATGACGACCATTTACACCGCATTGCTCTATTTCATTCAGCCACTCATCTGGCTGCGCCTGTGGCTGCGCGGTCGTAAAGCCCCGGCCTATCGCAAACGCTGGGCAGAGCGTTATGGCTACTGCGCCGGAAAAGTGAAGCCGGACGGCATTGTCCTGCATTCGGTTTCTGTGGGGGAAACGCTGGCGGCGGTGCCGTTGGTACGCGCGCTGCGTCATCGCTATCCTACCCTGCCCATTACCGTGACCACCATGACGCCAACCGGTTCGGAGCGCGCGCAGTCCGCTTTTGGCAAAGATGTACACCATGTCTATTTGCCTTACGACTTACCCGGCGCCATTAATCGTTTTCTTGATACGGTGAATCCACGTTTGGTCATCATTATGGAAACGGAGCTGTGGCCTAATATCATCCGTATTCTGCATCAGCGCCATATTCCGCTGGTGATCGCCAATGCTCGCCTGTCAGAACGCTCAGCCAAAGGCTATCGCAAGCTGGGCAAGTTTATGCGCAATCTCCTGCAGAGCATCACGCTGATCGCTGCGCAAAATGCCGAGGATGGTGAGCGTTTTATCCAGCTTGGGCTGAAACGCTCTCACCTGTCGATCACCGGCAGCCTGAAATTCGATATTTCAGTTACTCCCGAGCTGGCGGCACGCGCCGTCACGCTGCGTCGCCAATGGGCTCCGCGCCGTCCGGTCTGGATCGCGACCAGTACACATGAAGGTGAAGAAGCGATTCTGTTGGATACGCATCGCCGTTTACTGGAGACCTTTCCCGATCTGCTTCTGATTTTGGTACCACGCCATCCTGAGCGCTTCAACGATGCGCGCGAACTTACTCAAAAACGTCACTTCAGCTTTACCTTACGCAGTAGCGGAGAGATCCCCTCCAGTTCAACACAGGTTGTCATTGGTGACTCAATGGGCGAACTGATGCTGCTCTACGGTATAGCCGACCTGGCTTTCGTAGGAGGCAGCCTGGTTGAGCGTGGCGGTCATAATCCGCTGGAACCGGCAGCCCATGCTATCCCGGTACTGATGGGCCCGCATACCTGGAACTTCAAAGATATTTGCAGCAAACTGCAGGAGGCACAGGGATTGATCACTGTGACTGACGCGGCGTCGCTGGAAAAAGAAGTGACGAATTTGCTACAGGATGACGACTATCGTCGTTATTACGGTCGCCACGCCGTCGAGGTGCTGCACCAAAATCAGGGTGCGCTGCAGCGCCTGCTACAGTTACTTGAACCTCATTTACCGCCACGGGCTCATTGATGACCGCTACGCGCCAACGCCTTTCAGTGGTGATGATTGCCAAAAATGAAGCCGCCTTGCTGCCTGACTGTCTTGCGTCAGTCAGCTGGGCCGATGAAATTATCGTGCTGGATTCCGGAAGTACCGATGACACCTTCTCGCTGGCTCAACAGGCCGGCGCACAGGTTTTTCAGGCAACGGAATGGCAGGGTTATGGAAAACAACGCCAGAGGGCGCAAAGTTTTGCCAGTGGCGATATGATTTTGATGATCGATGCCGACGAGCGCGTGACGCCAGAATTGCGTCAGGCGATTGAACAGGTTCTGGAAGCGCCGCCGGGGCCAACCGTTTACAGCCTCAGTCGTAGCAACCTGTTCCTGGGCCGTTTTATGCGTCACAGCGGCTGGTATCCTGACAGAGTGATGCGTCTGTATCCTCGTACACTGGGTTATAACGATAATCAGGTCCATGAGTCACTCAAGACCGAAGGTGCGCCCGTTAAGGTACTGAAAGGGGATTTACAGCATCTGACCTGCCGTGACCTGATGGTTTTCCAGCGAAAACAACTGGCTTATGCTGAAGCCTGGGCGCAGGAAAGATTCCAGCATGGAAAAACGTGCAGCCTGTTTTCTGTCTTCAGTCATACAGCGGGTGCCTTTGTAAAAACGCTGCTGCTGCGTGCCGGATTCCTTGATGGCAAACAGGGCTGGCTACTGGCAGTCGTTAATGCCCAGTACACATTCAATAAATATGCAGCGCTTTGGGCGCTAAATAAGACTTCGGCGGAAGGGCGCACATGACGACAAAAGCGATTTATCCTGGCACCTTCGATCCCATTACCCTGGGCCATATTGATATCGTCACTCGTGCAGCACAGATGTTTGATCGGCTTGTTGTGGCGATTGCCGCCAGCCCGAGTAAAAAACCGCTGTTTACGCTGGACGAAAGAGTGGCGCTGGCGCAACAGGCCACTGCACATCTGCCCAATGTCGACGTGGTCGGTTTTAGCGATCTGATGGCAAACTTCGCCCGGGCGCAGCAGGCAAATGTGCTGGTTCGTGGATTACGTGCCGTGTCCGATTTTGAATATGAAATGCAGCTCGCGCGTATGAACCGACACCTGTTGCCAACGCTGGAAAGCGTATTTTTAATGCCTTCAGAAGGCTTTTCTTTTATCTCATCGTCACTGGTCAAAGAAGTGGCGCGGCATGGTGGCGATGTCTCTGCCTTCCTGTCCGCACCTGTCCATCAGGCCTTACTCGCAAAGCTGCCTTAATGCTGGCAGTTGGGGCACCAGTAGGTGCTGCGCTGCCCGTGCTTCCCACTCACAATCGGCGTGCCGCATGCCCTGCAGGGTTCGCCAGCCCGGCCGTAAACCTGTAACTCCTGAGCAAAATAGCCTGGCTTGCCATCGCTTTGTAAAAAGTCACGCAATGTCGTTCCACCCTGCTCGATAGAGCGGAGCAGTACCGCTTTAATAGTGTTAGCCAAAAACGCCGCTTCATCGTGAGACAAGCTCATCGCTGCTCGATCAGGCAGGATCCCTGCTGTAAACAGTGACTCGCTCGCATAAATATTGCCCACGCCCACCACGACTTTATTGTCCATCAACCACTGCTTGATCACCGTTCGCTTACCGCGGGATTTTTCAAACAAATAGTCGCCACTGAATATTTCACTCAGTGGTTCTGGACCTAAATGGGCAAGTACGCTGCTTCCGTCCAGATCGCTGCTCCACAACCAGGCACCAAAACGTCGGGGATCGGTGTAGCGCAGGACCTTCCCGTTGCTCATCACCAGGTCAACATGATCGTGTTTGGCGGCAGGCAATTCTTCGGGCAGAACGCGCAGACTGCCAGACATACCAAGATGGATAATGATCCAGCCGTGTGGCAGCTCAAGCAAAAGGTATTTAGCGCGCCGCTGAACACTCAGTACTGGCTGATCGCTTAATGCGAGGATTTCATTGGATACCGGCCAACGCAAGCGTGCGTTGCGAACGACGGCGTGAAGAATTGTTTGACCAACCAGATGTGGCTCAATGCCGCGTCGGCTGGTTTCTACCTCTGGCAACTCTGGCATAACCTCTCCCCTGCGCATTACACAAACAAAAAACCCGGCCGGAGCCGGGTTTTTAGCAGAACACCAAAATTATTTAATTTTGGCTTCTTTGTAGATCACATGCTGACGTACAACCGGATCGAACTTTTTCAGTTCAAGTTTTTCTGGTTTAGTACGTTTGTTCTTCGTGGTGGTATAGAAGTGACCTGTACCAGCAGAGGAAACCAGCTTGATCTTCTCACGAATACCTTTAGCCATGATTCAGTTCCTTAGTACTCTTAGTACTTCTCACCACGGGCACGCATGTCGGCTAACACCGTATCAATGCCCTTTTTATCAATAATACGCATACCTTTTACAGATACACGCAGAGTAACGAAGCGCTTCTCGCTCTCAACCCAAAAACGGTGTGAGTGCAGGTTCGGAAGGAAACGGCGTTTCGTCGCGTTCATTGCGTGGGAACGGTTGTTACCGGTTACCGGACGCTTTCCAGTTACCTGGCAGACTCGTGACATGTCTATTCTCCAAAAATCAAATCAGCTCGAGCTTTAAAAATTAGGTTTTGGCCGCCTCGTCAGGCTTGCAGCCCGCCAGGCGAGTTCCATGGAACCCGCTAAGCTGGCCTAACCGCCAAACCCGAGATTCTCAAAGGTGGCGTAGTATACGCCGCTCGGCCCAAGTGCTCAAGTCCCGAACAGATAAAGATCCCGAATGATCGTGTAAAAAGCCGCCACCTGGACCAGATTTTCAGGCTCAGAGCCATCCGCGTTCGACAAATGAGACAGATTGACCGTGTCCAATCACCAGATGATCAAGCAACCGGATATTCAATAAGCGACAAGCTTCGCAGATTTTTAGTGTAATGTCGCGGTCAGCCTGGCTGGGTTCAGCAATTCCTGACGGATGGTTATGCGCCACGATGAGCGCAGCCGCGTTGATTTTCAGGGCTTCACGCACAATTTCACGAGGATGGACTTCGACGCTGTTGATGGATCCGGAAAACATTTCTCTGGCCATTAATACCCGATGTTGATTATCCAAAAACAGCACGACAAACACCTCACGCTCCTGCCTGGCCAATAATGTCTGCAGGTACTGACGCGTCGCTGCGGGACTGTCAATTGTGCTCTCACGCGCCAGCTGGCTGGCGAAAAACCGTTTGGCCAGTTCTGCCACTGCGCGCATCTGAATCAACTTGATTTCGCCAGCGCCTTTAATGCCCTTAAAGTCTGCAGCCGTCGCATTAACGATATTATAAAGCGACCCCAGCTCCTGCAGCATCTGCTGCGCCAGCATCATGACAGGAACGCCTTTTGAACCTGTTCGTAAGAAAATCGCTAACAGCTCTACGTCACTTAACGCATCCGCACCCCATTGCTGAAGTTTTTCTCGTGGTGGCAAATTTTTCATTGCTGCTCTCCCTGTCGCCCCCTGTATCATCGCGTGCGAACCTATCCGCCACCAGCGCGTGATTGTGATTCTCCGGCATGTCTCGCAAACGCAGCCATTGAAAAGGTGCATGCCACGTTTTGTGATAAAATTCGGCCATTACACCGTCCCTGCGACGGCAATCGAAAATGAGGTCAACAGCATGATGGGATTAGCCGGTAAAAAAGTTCTTCTGGGCGTCAGTGGTGGAATTGCTGCCTATAAAACCCCCGAGCTGGTCCGTCGTCTGCGCGATCGCGGTGCCGATGTCCGCGTGATGATGACTGAGGGCGCAAAGGCTTTTATCACACCACTCAGCCTGCAGGCCGTCTCCGGTTATCCTGTTTTTGATGATCTGCTTGACCCGGCAGCCGAGGCCGCAATGGGACACATTGAGCTGGCCAAATGGGCTGACCTGATCGTGCTGGCCCCGGCCACGGCCGACCTGATTGCGCGCATTACGGCAGGGATGGCCAATGATTTAGTCACCACTGCCGTGCTGGCAACAGCAGCGCCTGTCGCGATTGTGCCGGCGATGAATCAGCAGATGTATCGCGCTGCCGTAACGCAGGAAAACCTGGTCAGGCTTCAGGCGCGCGGCCTGTTAATTTGGGGGCCAGACAGCGGCAGCCAGGCCTGCGGGGATATTGGCCCCGGTCGCATGCTTGACCCTTTAGCTATCGTTGACCACGCCGTACAGTGGGCCGCGCCCGTCAACGACCTGCAACATCTCAATATTATGATTACCGCGGGTCCCACCCGGGAAGCGATCGACCCCGTGCGTTATATCAGCAACCACAGTTCGGGAAAAATGGGGTTTGCGATTGCGGCGGCGGCGGCAAAGCGCGGCGCCCGCGTTACGCTGGTAAGCGGTCCGGTTGCCCTGCCAACGCCCGCCGGCGTTAAACGAGTGGATGTGACCTCGGCCCTGGAAATGCAGGCGGCGGTAATGGGGGAGATAAACGCACAACATATTTTCATTGCAAGCGCAGCCGTGGCAGACTACCGGGCAATTGAGATCGCGGATGAAAAAATAAAGAAACAGGATGACGATGAGAAAGTCAGCCTGCAGCTCATTAAAAATCCCGATATTGTCGCGGGGGTGGCGGCCTTAACGCAGAGCCGGCCATTTGTGGTTGGATTTGCGGCTGAAACCCAGAATGTGGAAGAATACGCCCGAAAAAAACGCGCGCGTAAAAACCTGGACCTGATTTGTGCTAACGATGTGTCAAAAGCAGGCCACGGGTTCAATAGCGACACCAATGCTCTTCACCTTTTTTGGCAGGAAGGAGAAAAAACCTTACCGCTCAGCGATAAGTCACTCCTTGGTCAACTTTTAATAGACGAGATTGTCAGCCGTTATGATGAAAAAAATAGACGTTAAAATTCTTGATGCGCGCGTCGGCAAAGCGTTTCCCTTGCCGACCTATGCGACACCGGGTTCCGCTGGGTTAGACCTTCGTGCCTGTATTGATGATGTGATGGAAATCGCACCCGGCACAACCACATTAATTCCTACCGGTCTGGCTATTCACATCGCCGATCCGAACCTTGCCGCCGTGATTCTTCCGCGCTCTGGCCTGGGCCACAAACATGGTATTGTCCTGGGTAATCTGGTTGGTCTGATTGATGCCGACTATCAGGGACAACTTATGGTATCGGTATGGAATCGCGGGCAGGAAAGCTTTACGCTTCAGCCGGGCGACCGCATGGCCCAGATGGTTTTTGTCCCTGTCGTCCAGGCCGAATTCAATCTGGTAGACGAGTTTGACGCCAGCTTGCGCGGTGAAGGTGGCTTCGGTCACTCAGGCCGTCAGTAACCAGCACGACCGATTTTCACTTACGCCAATCTTATTATTTCTCATCGCCCCAAGGCTTTCTCTTGTGGCAGATGCGTAGGTGTTGCCTGTATATGGTGAAATTCAGGGGTTTTTAAGGGCATGGCAGAGAAAAAAGTCGTAAAGCGGAATCGCCGCGAGGAGATTTTGCAGGCGCTGGCGCAGATGCTTGAGTCAAGTGATGGCAGCCAACGCATTACTACTGCAAAACTGGCGGCTAACGTCGGTGTATCGGAGGCGGCGCTTTATCGTCACTTTCCCAGTAAAACGCGGATGTTTGACAGCCTGATCGAATTTATTGAAGACAGTCTGATTACCCGCATCAATCTGATCCTGAAAGATGAAAAAGAAACAATGGCGCGCCTGCGTCTTATTGTGCAACTGATTCTGGGATTTGGTGAGCGTAATCCGGGGCTGACGCGGATTTTGACAGGTCACGCGTTAATGTTTGAACAGGACCGTCTGCAGGGGCGCATTAATCAGCTGTTTGAGCGCATTGAAGTGCAGCTACGCCAGGTGATGCGCGAACGCAAAATGCGCGAAGGTGAAGGCTTTCAAACGGATGAAACCTTACTGGCCAGCCAGCTGCTGGCCCTGTGTGAAGGGCTGTTATCGCGGTACGTCCGTTCCGAGTTCCGGTTTAGCCCAACGGCCGACTTTGACACCCGCTGGCCGCTGATTGCGGCACAACTGGTGTAATACAAAGGCGGGCGCAATGCCCGCCAGTTATCAGACGCCGTACGCCTTTTGGTACGCCCGAACCTGCGCTAAATGATCGGCCATGTGCGTTTTTTCAGCCAGGTAATCAATCAGGTCGTTAAGCGTAATTATCGCGGTAACTTTGCAGGAATAATCCCGTTCCACTTCCTGAATAGCGGAGAGTTCACCCCGGCCGCGTTCCTGACGGTCCAGTGAAATCAGCACGCCCGCCAGGCTGGCATCATGTGCATTGATAATATCCATGGATTCGCGAATCGCCGTGCCGGCCGTGATGACATCATCGACCAGCATCACTTTACCCTGCAGCGGGCTTCCCACCAGCAAACCGCCCTCACCATGATCTTTCGCTTCTTTACGATTGAAGCAGTAAGGTACGTCACGATCGTGATGATCGGCTAACGCAACGGCTGTGGTGGTGGCGATAGGGATGCCTTTGTAGGCCGGACCAAATAACAAATCAAAATCGATTCCGCTGTCGACTAACGCCTGCGCATAAAACCGTCCCAGCAGCGCTAAATCCCGGCCCGTGTTAAATAAACCGGCATTAAAAAAATAGGGGCTTTTACGACCCGACTTTAATGTGAACTCACCAAATTTGAGCACCTGCTTATTCAGTGCAAATTCAATAAACTGCCGCTGCCAGGCTTTCATGTCTTACTCCTCAGATAAAAAAAAGGCGACTCTGTGGTCGCCTGTTACCTTAACTTTCCAGCGCCGCTTTCTGCGCCTGAATCAATTCTTCAATACCGCCACGCGCTAACGCCAGTAATGCCAGCAGTTCTTCGTGGCTAAAGGGTTCACCTTCAGCGGTGCCCTGCACCTCAATCATGCGGCCATCTTCCATCATGACGACATTCATATCCGTTTCAGCGGCAGAGTCCTCAACGTATTCAAGGTCACACAACGCTTCACCATTGACAATCCCCACTGACACGGCGGCAACCATGCCTTTCATCGGATTCGCTTTCAGCTTACCACTCGCGACCAGGGAATTAAGCGCATCTGCCAGGGCTACACAGGCGCCAGTAATGGAAGCCGTACGTGTACCGCCATCGGCCTGAATGACGTCACAATCGAGCGTAATCGTGTATTCACCGAGCATGGTGAGATCGACCGCAGCACGCAGTGAACGGGCGATCAGGCGCTGAATTTCAAGCGTGCGACCACCCTGTTTGCCTTTCGCGGCTTCACGTGCCATACGGCTGTGAGTGGAACGCGGCAACATGCCATATTCGGCAGTGACCCAGCCCTGGCCCTGCCCTTTGAGAAAGCGCGGAACTCCTTCATCCACCGTTGCAGTGCAGAGCACTTTGGTTTCACCGAATTCCACCAGAACGGAGCCCTCTGCGTGTTTAGTGTAATTGCGGGTCAATGTGACTGGACGCACCTGATGTGCGCTACGGCCTGCTGGACGCATGGTTATCTCCGGCTTGCTAATGATTGGCTGCGTATTATACGGACTTCCTGGCCTGCTGTCTCTTGCAGTGGTCAGTGCAGCCTGGGATGAAATTCATGCCGGAGTATGGCTAAATGCCTTACCTTTTCCTGCATATCCGCTAACTGACTAAACTATGACCGCTCTTCTTCATTTCCTTCTGGCGCTGGTGGTAATTTTTGCCCTTGCGCTACTGGTCAGTCATGACCGAAAACGCATTCGCCTGCGCTTTATCATTCAACTGATTGTTGTAGAAGCCGCACTGGGCTGGTTCTTTCTTCACTCAGCCAGTGGACTGGCGCTGGTAGGCACGGTGGGGCATTTCTTTGAAACGCTGCTGCGTTTTGCTGCACAGGGCACGGAATTTGTGTTTGGTGGCATGAGTCAGCAGGGACTGGCCTTTATCTTCCTTGGCGTGCTCTGCCCTATTATTTTTATTTCCGCACTGATTGGTATTTTGCAACACTGGCGCATTCTGCCGTTACTGATTCGGGTTGTTGGCACGCTGTTATCAAAAGTTAACGGCATGGGAAAACTGGAGTCCTTTAATGCGGTAAGCACGCTGGTACTGGGCCAGTCAGAGAACTTCATTGCCTATAAAGGTATTTTGGCCGATATCCCACCACGCCGACTTTACACAATGGCGGCCACCGCGATGTCTACCGTTTCGCTGTCGATTGTTGGTGCGTATATGTCGATGATCGAGGCCAAATATGTCGTTGCGGCTCTCCTGCTTAACATGTTCAGCACGTTTATCATCCTGTCGATTATTAACCCCGGCAAAGGCAGCAATGAGCAGGCTATTCCGCTGGATAAATTACACGAAGATCAGAGTTTCTTTGAAATGCTGGGGGAATACATCCTCGCTGGTTTCAAAGTCGCGATGATTATTCTGGCCATGCTGATTGGTTTTATTGCCTTAATCGCGGCCATCAACGCCCTGTTTGCCACCCTGTTTGGGTACAGTTTCCAGCAGCTTCTTGGCTATGTTTTTTATCCTTTTGCCTGGCTGATTGGCATTCCCGCTACCGATGCATTACAGGCTGGCAGTATTATGGCCACGAAGCTGGTGGCGAATGAATTCGTCGCCATGATTGAACTGAAAAAGATAGCGGCAGGCATGACGCCACGCGGATTGGGCATCCTGTCTGTTTTCCTGGTTTCCTTCGCGAACTTTGCTTCTATTGGAATTGTTGCGGGCGCGATAAAAGGCCTGAACGAACAACAAGGCAATGTCGTCTCAAGGTTTGGCTGGAAACTGGTCTATGGTTCCACCCTGGTCAGCCTGCTTTCCGCTGCATTTGCCGGACTGTTTATCTGATGGACTCAACGGCGGCACTGGCCGCCGTTTGTCCCTAAAAACTAATGCAGGCTGGCGTATCCACGCGCATAACCGATTCCTGACCAAACTGTTTTTTATAGCGAGCACGCAGCGCTTCGACACGACTGTTGCTGTCGCTGTCGAACTGATAGATAAGCACTAACGCCTTGCTTTTCTCACGTGCTAACTGACCGTTTTCGCCCAGCCATTGGCCCTGCGCATCATAAACAGACAAGCCAGACCTGAAGCGCGGTGTTACCTCTTTATCGACAAAATTCATCCAGTCCAGTGCGCTCACATTGCCGCCCTGCGGCTTACTGAGACCAAACCACAATGTGGTTTGCATCATGACCTCACCGCCGGCGCACACCGGAACGGGTCGGGTAGAAGGCGGATATGATGGTGATGATGGAGACGGCGCCTGACAGCCCACAAGCAGCAGGCTGAGTATGAGTGGAAGAGACGATACGCGCGACATAAAAAGAGGGCCTCAACGAGTAAACCAGTAATTAGCATAAGTGGCTGTTGAGAAAAGCGGAAACATTTTGTTATCGCATCCTGTACACGCTTACACCTGTTCTGGTCAGCCTTGCCTCGTTATACTGGCCTCAACCTTATTTAAAAAAAGAGTAACGCTTATGATCCGCAGTATGACCGCCTATGCCCGCCGTGAAATTAAGGGCGACTGGGGCAGCGCCGCCTGGGAGTTGCGTTCTGTCAATCAACGTTATCTTGAAACCTATATTCGTCTGCCTGAACAGTTTCGCGGACTGGAACCGATGATCAGGGAGCGCATTCGCCAGCGACTGACGCGTGGAAAAATCGAATGTAATCTGCGCTTCGAGGCCGATCCTGGCGCGCAGGGCGAACTGATGCTCAATGAGTCACTGGCCAAACAACTGGTTCAGGCGGCTAACTGGGTCAAACTGCAGACCGATGAGGGCGTTATCAATCCGCTGGATATTCTGCGCTGGCCGGGCGTCATGGCAGCACCTGAACAGGATTTGGATGCAATTAATACTCAGCTGATTCAGGCGCTGGATGGCGCGCTGGATGATTTCATCGCCGCACGTGAAAGCGAAGGCAGCGCTCTGAAGGCACTGATCGAGCAGCGGCTGGAAGCGGTAACGCATGAGGTCAGCAAAGTCCGCGCTCAACTGCCCGATGTGATTAAGTGGCAGCGGGAGCGCCTGATCGCCAAACTGGAAGATGCTGAGGTGCAGCTTGAAAATAATCGCCTTGAGCAGGAATTGGTGATGATGGCACAACGTGTCGATGTCGCAGAAGAGCTGGATCGTCTGGATGCGCACGTTAAAGAGACCTATAACATTCTGAAGAAAAAAGAGGCGGTAGGCCGTCGTCTTGACTTTATGATGCAGGAGTTCAACCGCGAGTCAAACACACTGGCTTCAAAATCCATTAATGCAGAAATTACGAATTCAGCGATTGAGCTAAAAGTGTTGATTGAACAGATGCGAGAGCAGATTCAGAATATTGAGTAATTTCTCAATAACTATCATATAACTTCATAAAACCAGTAAAACCCGTAACTTACGGGTTTTACTTTCTCATAAAGAATCATCCCCTCTCGCAAAATCTCTATCATTTACTGTACCATCTAGTGTACCAACCACACTTCAAGCCGTTATTGTTTTGGTACAAGTAGGAAGAATGGGAAAGCTATCAGATATTCAAATAAAAACTTGGCTCAGGTCTCAGGAACGATTTGAAGGACGCTCTGACGGAAACGGATTGTACCTTTGCTACCGCAAAGAGTTCTCAATACCCAAATGGCGCTTTCGCTACAGCTATGGAGGCAAAGCCCGTGCGATGTGGATCGGTTCGTACGGGGATCTGTCCTTAGCAAAAGCGCGCGAACGGGCCAGAGAGCTATCGGCAAGAGTAGCTTTAGGCTATGACGTCGCCGGAGAGAAACAGGAGCGTAAAGCCTCTACACTTGCCAAAATCGAGAAAGAAAAGAACGCTCGTCGTGTTTCTGACCTTGCGCTTGAGTACTACGAGAAACAAATTGTTGGACGCTGGAAACACCCCGATATTCTTCGTAGGCGCATTGAAAAAGATATCAAACCTCACTTAGGCAACTTAAAGGTTGAAGACGTTAAGCCTGGTGATATTGATAGAATGTTGCAGAGCATTGTTCAACGCGGCGCGCCAACTATCGCTAATGATGTGTTACGTTGGATAAAGCGCATATTTAACTATGGTATAAAACGTCATTATTTGAGTGTTAACCCAGCGGCATCTTTTGATAATAATGATGCAGGTGGCCAGGAGAAATCCAGAGATCGCTTTCTTTCAAAAGAGGAAATTAAGCTACTTTTTCGCGCGATGAAAATAGCTAAAGGATTTAGCCGTCAGAATGAAATCACTTTTAAATTACTTTTAATACTTTGTTGCAGAAAGATGGAGTTATGTGCCGCGCGGTGGGAGGATTTCGATTTAGACGCTTGTATTTGGCACCTGAAGAACACAAAGAATGGAGATAATTTAGACATTCCACTTTCATCATTAGCAATTAAATGGTTACAAGAATTAAAAGACCTATCTCTAAATAGTGATTGGGTGCTTCCTGCAAGAAAAATACAAGATCGAATGATACCCCACATTGCAGAAAGCACGCTACCTGTAGCTCTTGCCAAACTCAAACCCCACATGGGAAATATAGAAAATTTCACAATCCATGACTTTCGTCGCACAGCTAGAACATATCTGGCTTCATTAGGGGTTGATCCCGTGGTTGCTGAGAGGTGCTTAAATCATCGCATTAAAGGTGTTGAAGGAATCTATAACCGACATCATTATTTCGATGAAAGAAAAATTGCTATGCAAAAGCTATCTGACTTTTTTGCTAAGATTGAGGAGGAATCATAATGGAATTTAGTTTTTCAAAAGGAAGTGCCATTGAGAGGTTGGCCTACTATCCTCAAATTGAAATAAAAGAATTAGCAAGAGCATTGGCTAGTGTTGACCCGCATATCCGTAATGATGAACTTCCAGAAGATAAAATTGGTATTATAAGCGCCTACTCCGATTATTTAGTTAGAATACATAGATACTTATTCAGCTTCCTAAAATCACAAGGAAAAACAAAAGAGTTGGATGTTTTTTACCCAAAACTCATTGCAACCAACTGCCCTATTGAATCAGGAATTCTTTTCGCATCATGCTTTAAACTTATTGAGGAAGGGATAACACCTAAAATCATCATAGAAAAATGCATTGAATCTTTAGTTAGCATTTATAAAAAGCATGGTGAGTCAATTATTTTTCAGTGCGCAGGTACAGAGGGAGTTCTGGTTGCTAAAGATAAATCTCAAGACAGACGTGGTTTTCATAAAAAAGATGAGGAAAGCGCTTCTTTACATAAAATAATTGGACTTCTTGCTATTAACTTAGCACTCGAAAAATCTTCAAGCGGCTCTACAAAATGGATTAACAATTCTGGCACACCAACAATTGATCCTCTTTTTAAACTTCTGACTGCTTATGCCGATGCTAAAGGCATCAATAAAAAGGGATTAGGTAAATCTTCATTTTATGAAAAATTAAAAATTTCACTTTCATCTGTACATGATGAGTGAAATTACAACTTTGATAACGCCAAATGTTGGTAAACAGCATGAACTAAGAAGTCGCGCAGTTTGCCTTCAATTGCCATTGATTACCATTTAGTTGCCTATAGTTGCCAATGATTGCCAAACAAAAATTCCCCTCGAAAATAAGCAGGAATTTAAAACTGCATAAAATCGGATAAAAACATATAAAATCATAAGCTTATGATAAAAACTAACTCATTGATTCTATTGAGTTAATAAAATATTGCGATTCTTTGGAATAGCGTTTTTTTGATGGAATTACTTTCATTACGTTGGAATTCCATTTTTAGTGGAATACATCATCTCATCTCCTTTAATCTCAGTACATGTCATTTTTAATCAACGAGATAGGAGATCCCTCATGAACCAAACACCTTATGGAAAAATCCCAGAAAACGGATTTATTAGGCAAAAACAACTTATGCCGTGTTTGCCTTTTTCTTCTGCGACGCTTTGGAGGCGTATTGCTGCCGGAGAATTCCCTAAACCTATAAAAATTTCTGCGCGTATTACCGCCTGGAGAGTGGAGGAAGTAAAAGAATGGATCTGCAAACAATGCGCCCACTAACCAATACGCAGATCGCCATCCTTCAACCTTTTGGCTCAACTCCACGTCGTTTGAGCTCATTTCTTGCAAGTTCTTTAAACCAGTTTGCAAGGGTAGTTTGGTCTTTAGCGGCTTCCTGGTCTAGTTGTTCTCGAAGTTCTGGATTGATGCGGATTTGGAAGGTTGGTGACTTTCCGCCTGTTTTCGGAGTGCGATCTTTAACCCTTGACATTGTACGTACCTTCTATTTTAATGATTGGCATAAGGTACGTACCTTATACAAACAGATGACCGAAAACAAGCGGCTATGCGAGGTACTCGCAATACCTCACAAAGCCTGACCATAATTAAACCAGAGGGTCTTTATATGGCTGCATCAAAGTCTACTTGGATATTTTGCGCAAGCAACAGTCAGACCGCAGAACACATTCAACTTTTCAACACTCCCCGTCGCTGCAACGGAGGTCGTTATGCCTGATTATCCTCAGCATGGCGAACGCTGGCAGCATTCGCAGGGCTGGACGGTAACGGTGATGCGTCTTTCTGCTGCGCCCTTCTCCGTTGCGTGTGCTAACCCTGAGTTCGGTCACGAGGTGCTCTACCGTTATGACAGTGACGGGCAGGCCACCTCGGCCCCGCTGACGTGGTTTCTGGAGAGCTACACCTTTAAAGCGGCATCGCCGCGCACTGATATGTCTGCTGACGGCGACCGTGACGGGTTCAGCCCGCTTGACCTGCCTCCCTCGGTAACCTTCAGCCGCTGGCGGGAGCCGGTGATGCGCCAGCCCGCTGAGCCGGACGACGACCACTACTCAAACTATCTCTGACACGCAGCCAGCTTTAACGGAGTAAACCATGAATATTTCACACGGGCACAACGGTGCTCAGGGCATCCCCTTGCCTGAATCCGGCGTTTTCAGCGCCTTTGAATACGGCCTTCCTGCCGACGCCTTCGAGAAGCTCAACCGGGCCATGCACGCCTGCGACCTGCTCCAGCTGCTGCTGTCAGAGCATCCCGGCGATGCGGGTTCGGTGGCGGGCCACACCGTTCCCGGCATGGCGGCGGTGATGGAGTACCTGCGCGCCGACCTGACCGACGTCACCCGCTGCTGCGCGCTCATCGGGGAGGCTCACGCATGAAAAAGCCACAGGTTTCCGTTTTTCCGGCGGAGCTGACGACCGCCCTTTACCGCCGCGCCATAGCCTCCGCCTGGCGGGCAAAGCATCTGGCCGACACCGGCAGCGAAATGCGCGGCCCGCACCGCATGACGGTGGAGCGCATCGAGATGGCCATCGCCCTGCATCTGGAGGGCACGATGGTGAACGAGTACGGCGAGGCTCAGGGCGCGGCGGCGGCGCTGGCGCTGCTCACCGATATGGTGGAGCCGACGCTCCTGACCGCTCCGCCCGTGCTGACGGCGCGCGGGTGTGAGGTGATGGCCGGGCTGTACGCCACGCTTCCGGCGGCGTTTGAATCCTTCTGCGACACCGGCGCGTCGCTGTACCGGCATTAAGGGGGAGTTATGACAGTACAGTCAGTATCACACATCACGACGGCTGCGCGCGGCCGCTGGCCGGTGATTTTTCAGCAGCTCGGCATCAGCGTGCCGGACGGCGGCAGGCACGGCCCCTGCCCGGCGTGCGGCGGTAAAGACCGCTTCCGAATGGATGACCTTGAGGGGCGCGGGACGTGGATTTGCAGCCAGTGCGGCCGGGGTGACGGGCTTGACCTGGTGAAGCGGGTCAAAGACAAAGGCGTTAAGGCGGCCGCGCAGGCGGTGGCAGAGCTGCTGGATTTGCGCGAGGTGCAGAGCGTGCCGGTTAAGCCTGCCAGAGAAAAAGCCCCGAAACGCGACATAGCTCCGGTCGTTGACGCGCTGGTGAAGGCCGGTCGCAGCGGCGAAAGCGCCTATCTTGCAGGCAAAGGCTTTGCCGGTTATCCGGCCTGCCTCACCGGCAGCGCACAGCGCATCAGCGGCACGGCCTTCCCGGCGGATTCCCTGCTGCTGCCGCTGACCACAATGGAGGGCGCGGTGACCGGCGCGCAGCTGATTGCCCCCACGGGGGAGAAAAGCCTGCTGCCGGGCAGCGTCATGAAGGGCGCATTCGTGGCGCTCAGCCCCCTGCCGTCAGAACCGCCGGTGCAGGCGGTCATCACGGAGGGCTACGCCACGGCGCTGACGGTGAGCCAGCTGACCACCGGTTGCGTGGTGGCGGCCATCTCGGCGGGCAACCTGCCGAACGTGGCGCAGGCGCTGCGGGCGCGCTGGCCGGAGGTGAAAATCGTCATCGCCGGTGACAACGACTTTCAGGACGGCGGCGAAAACCCCGGTAAGGCGTTCGCGGAAAAGGCGGCCAGAGCGGTCGGCGGCTGGGTGAGCCTGCCGCCGGGCGAGATAAAGGCCGACTGGAACGACTTTCACCGCGAGCACGGCGTGACCCGCGCCCGTGAAGCCTTCCGTAACGGTCTGGTGCTGTGCGGTGAGGGCCGCACGCAGCTGCCACACGGGTTCCGGCTGACGCAGGAGTATCTCTGGTACGAAAAGCAGGTGCAGCGCAACGGCGAAACCGAAATCCAGAACGTGAAAATCTGCAACCCGCTGCGCGTCACGGCCATCACCTGCGACGCCGACGGCGGCAACTTCGGCCGCCTGCTGGAGTGGGAGGACACCTGGGGCGAGCGCAGGCGCTGGGCGATGCCGATGGAGATGCTGAGCGGCAGCGGTGAGGAGCTGCGCCGGGTGCTGCTGGTGAACGGCCTGTCGTACATCAGCACCACCGGCGAGGCCCGCGCGCGCCTGATGGAGTACATCTCGCTGTGCAAGCCGGAGCGCCGCGTGACCTGCGTGAGCCGCACCGGCTGGCACGGGCAGGTTTACGTCCTCCAGGACGAGGTGAGCGGCGACGGCGCGGACGGCGTCATTCTCCAGACCACCTCCGTGCAGGGCCGCGACTTTCGCGTGTCCGGCACCGTGGAGGAGTGGCGCGAGCACGTGGCGCGCTTCTGCACCGGCAATTCCCGCGTGGCGTTTGCCGTCAGCCTGGCCTTTGCCGCCCCGCTGCTGCGGCTGGTCGGGATGGACGGCGGCGGCTATCACCTCAAAGGCGAATCCACGGACGGCAAGACCACCACCATGAAGGCGGCCACCTCAGTGTGCGGCGGGCCGGACTACTGGCAGACGTGGCGCGCCACCGGCAACGCGCTGGAGGGCTGCGCCAGCCGCCGCAACGACGCCGCCATGATGCTCGACGAAATTCGCGAGGTGGACGGCCGCGAGGCGGGCAACATCGCCTACATGCTGGCAAACGGCCAGGGCAAGGGCCGCGCCGGAACGGACGGGGAGCTGCGCACCCGGAAACAGTGGAGGCTGTTGTTTTTCTCCACCGGGGAGCTGTCGCTGACCGAGCACGCCGCAAAGGCGGGTGAGCGAACGTTTGCCGGGATGGAGGTGAGGATGATCCAGATACCCAGCGACTCCGGGAAGTTTGGCGTGTTTGAGGAGCTGCACGGCTTCGACAGCGGAAAGGCGCTGGCCGAACATCTGGAGTGGGCAACCTCCAGCTACTACGGCGCGCCGTTCCGCGAGTGGCTCAGGGCGCTGACCGCTGACCTCAGCGGGCTGACGGCGCAGGCAAAGGCGCTGATGAAGGAGTACACCGCCGCCCTGACGCCGCAGGATGCGGGCAATCAGGTGGGCCGCGCGGTCAACCGCTTTGCCCTGGTGGCGATGGCGGGCGAGCTGGCAACCCGGCTCGGCATCACCGGCTGGCAGGAGGGGGAAGCGCTGCGCGCAACCCGCGTGTGCCTGAATGCCTGGCTGAAAGACCGCGGCCACACGGCCAACCAGGAAGACATCGCGGCGCTGGAGCAGGTGCGCAGCTTCTTCACGGCCAACCAGTACAGCCGCTTTGCCGACTGGAACGACGAGCGCAACCGCCCCGGCAACATGGTGGGCTGGCGCAGGGTGGAAAAAGGCAACACCGCGCAGGGCACCGAGGCGGCCACGACGTTTTACGTCATGCCGTCCGGGTGGAAGGAAATCTGCAGGGGGTTTGACCCGCGCAAGGTGGCGCGTCTCTGCGCCGACCGGGGCTACCTGATGGCCTCCGCCGACGGCAAGCTGCAGACCAGCATCCGCCCGCCAGAGATGAACGTGCGCAGGCTGTACGTCTTCAACAGCGAGGTGCCGGGCTGATGCAGATGCCTTTGCGTGAGTCTTATTTTTAAAGGGTAACAGGTGTAACGGGTGTAACAGCCGCATGCAGTAAGGCGTCAGCCTGTTACACCTCTTTCTCATATGAGGTGTAACAGGTGTAACGCACCCGCCCGCGCTGTTACACCGTGTTACCCGTCGTGTTACACCGGAAGAACAAGAAAAAGTGCTTTTAATTCATCGCTGTAACACCTGTTACCCGTGTTACACCGCAAACAGAAGGTAAGTCAGCCAGCCGCCCTTTTCTGGCAGGCGTTTGTGTCAGGCACGGCACACGGCCCGCACATGGCTCACCTGTGCCAGCCCCGGCACAATTGACTTACTGAAAACGACCACACAGGAAAAAGAAATGGCCCTGAAATGTCCCGAATGCGGCCAGGTGGCCCACACCCGCACCAGCGCCTACGAGGCCCCGTCCGTCAAGCGCACCTGGTATCAGTGCCAGAACCTCGACTGCTCCTGCACGTTCACCGCGCTGGAGAGCGTCGAGAAAATCATCATGAAGCCCCACAGGCCCGTGGCGGCAGAGCCGGAGCCGGAAAATGATGCGCCTGTGCGCCAGCCGCAGACGCTGGGCCGCTACGGCTCGGCCTGCACCCGTAAAGACCGCCACGCACAGCCCTGACAGAGAGGAAAAGACATGACACAGAAGCAGATGACCGACGAAGAGATTAAGGCAACCGGCCAGTACGTGGGCCAGCTTGTGGCACGGAGTCAGAAGCCGCTTAAGGATGCGGGCTGGCTCATGAAGCTGCCCGAAGCTGAGTTAGCAGAACAGAGCGCCGCGCTGGCGAAAAGTCTTCCGGCTGGCTGGCTGCCCCGCATTCAGGAACTCCAGAAAAAAATGATGGAATGGCTGAAGGCCAAAAAGGCCGAAGCCGCCGCCAGGGAGAGCGTTGAGGCGCTGCGCCAGAGCCAGGCACAGACGGAGCAGGCAGGCCAGGACAACCGGGCGCGCTTTCGTGAGCTGCTGGAGCAGAACGGCGGCACCGTCACGCCGGAGATGAAGGCGCTGCGTGCGGAGTATCTGGAGCAGCAGGAAACGGCGACCGAGCTGGCCGGACTGATTACCCAGAGGGAAAAGCAGCTGCCGGGGCTGGCCGACGTGACCGGGCAAAAGGCTCACGCTTACATCACCTGCCATGAACGCATTATGGACGAGCGCATTGATGCGCTCATTGACGAATTCTTTATCTTCCACGCCATTGAGCTGACCAGCCTGCTGAGAATGAAGTACAGCCAGTTTAAGCGCGATGGCTCACCCCATGCGCCGGGTGTGCTTGAAGGGGCAAACGACGCAGACACGCTCTACCGTGGATATATTATGAATCTGATGCTGAGCTGGACGAATACAAAGCTGCCGCTGATGTTCCGTGATGATGTTATCAGCCTTGCCGGTCCCTACCCCTTCAGGGGTGCCGGAACTGACCGGCGTAAGCGTAAACGGTTCCCCGGCCAGAAATAACACCCCACAGCCCGGCACCTGCCGGGTTTTTTACGTCTGCTGTGCGGGTGCATGTCTATGCTGCATGAAAACGCATGAGTCTCAGGCACCCAAAAGCGGCAGCAAAGGCCAGCAGCGGCGCGGCCCGGAGCCACTCATGCAGGTGCATGAAAACCGCTACATGAAGTGCGCAGGCGTGGCGGGGCTACGAGCGCGCGCAGAGGTATAAACTTTAGAAGGTCAACCAATCACTAGAGGTTAGCTCATAAAACCACTTTCTCTAAAATCCACATGTAACGTTAAAAAAATAAAAGAATAATCCTAATGAGCGCTGATAAGCATCTTCACACCAAAAAGTTTGTTTTTTGTACATTAATGGTATATAGCATTAATAGATACTAATTGGCGAGGGAATGGCAATGGACATCAAAAGCTTATCGTTCTTAGGGCGAGAAAATGAAGATACCTCTACAAGAATAACTGATCCAGACATCGAAAATTCATCTGAACTAGTTATTGGTTTAGTAGGAGCAGTTGGAACCAATCTTGATTTATTGAAGATATCAATTACAGAAATGCTTAAAGCTTACAGCTACGAAGTCAAGGTTATAAGAATATCCACAGACTTCATTAGCCAATTTTGCAAAATTCCAGATACTGATGATAATTATAAGAAAGCAAACGCATTAATGACCGCAGGCAATGTATTGCGTCAAAAAACTCAAAACAACGCAATTCTTTCCATGGCAGTATCAGCAGAGATTAGTAGTACGCGAGCAAAAGATGTGAATAAAACACCTACACCTAACCCTCGCACAGCCTATATAATACACTCATTGAAACACCCAGATGAGGTAAATCTTCTACGCGAGGTGTACACGAATGGTTTTTACTTAATTGGTGTATATGCCAATGAGGAACGTAGAATAAAATATTTAGTTGACCATCGTTACATGGCAGATGATGAGGCTAGAAAGTTAATATCTCGCGACGCCGATGAAGATGAAAAATGGGGTCAACACACCCGCGATACATATGAGCTATCAGATTTTTTTGTAAACTTTGATAATAATTATGATAGAACAACCAATCACTTATGGCGATTTTTTGATCTTATATTTGGGAAACCGAATATAAGCCCCACATTTGATGAATATGCTATGTCTATGGCTTACTCAGCCTCGTTGAGATCCTCAGACCTATCGCGACAAGTAGGTGCCGTATTAACAAAAAATAAAATGATCCTGACAACTGGCGCGAATGACATTCCCTCTTTTGGTGGAGGATTATACTGGCCCGTAGAAATAAATGATAATATAGAGGATGTGATTGGTGGGAAAGACTATACTTTAGGATATGATTCAAATGCTCGAGAAAAACAAAATATAATAGAAGATGTCTTGAGTAAAACCAAGGACAACATAAATGAATGTGATAATCAAGACATAATAAATCAACAGGAAAAGATTTTAGAAATAGTCACTAAATCTTTAAAGAAAAGTAAAATAAAAGACATAACAGAATATGGTAGAGTGGTCCATGCTGAAATGGAAGCCATATTATCATGTGCAAGAAGTGAGATTAACACCAGCAGGTCGAGTATCTATTGTACAACATTCCCTTGTCACAATTGCGCTAAGCATATTGTGGCAAGCGGCATTGAAAGGGTAATTTATATCGAACCCTATCCTAAAAGTAAAGCGTTTGATTTTCACAAAGACTCAATTACTTCTTCAGAAAAAAAAGAAAACAAAAAGAACAAGGTAATATTTGAGCCTTTCGTGGGGGTAGGCCCTAGGTGTTTTATGAATTTATTTTCGATGACACTTGGAATAGGTTATAAAATTAAAAGAAAAGATTCTGAAGGAAATGTAGTGAAATGGGAAAGAAGAAATGGTAGACTCCGAATTCAGATGCTACCATCTTCTTATATTGACAAAGAGTTGAAAACTGCAGATACATTAAATCGTATGATGTCTCAGTTTGGAGGACTAAAAATATGAGTCAAAACAACACTACTGGATTACTCAAATATTTAAACGAAGCTAGCCAGATAGTTTCAGGATGGCCTGAGTGGAAAAAAAACGGTTCTGATGCCGCACGTTTACATATTGATGATAAAACCCCTAACCATAAACATGGTATCGTTATAGCAAGAAAAAGAAAATGAGTTAATGAAGGAAAGCTTCTTAAATAAGCTTTCCTTATATATTAGAATGGAGCAGATATATTTACATCTATATAATCTAAATTACTAACTTTAAAGTTAGCATAGTATTTTCCATGCTTTTTAGACTGAACCACTTGAGGTTTTCCATAAATAAAAACATACGCCTTTGGTCTTGGCAAACCTACGATTTTCCTTATCCTGCTAATTACTAAGTTTTTTATCTCATATTTTTCAATAAGGTCATCATAAATAAAAAAAGAAGTGATCAAATCTTCTCCATTGTCATTTTTTAAAGAGTTTATAAACTTAACTCTATAGCCAAGTTCATATTTATCTATGTATGCCCAGCCATGATAAACCAACTCATATGAAGGAAGAGAGGGTATTTTCTGCTTAGCTATTAGCTTTAAAAAACTTTTAAAAGAAACATCCTTTCCTTTTATATTTATAAATCTATGATCAATGGTCCCATCCTTAGAATATCTAATGTATCTACTAACAATCATTCGTACAGAGTAGATATTCCCAATGAATCCAGTTTTCCTTAATTCAGCAGACTTAACAACTTTTCTTGCTCTTACTCGTTTTTGTTTTTCAGCAAGATTTACACTTTTATTTTTAGTATCCAAGTCATAATAAGATTCAGGCCTTGCTAATATAAACTTATCTACTGTTGCTGAACTGATAGGATTTCTTTCTTTTTTCTGAGTAGCTAAAGGTTCTTGTATAAATGAAACGTTTTTTTGATTAAAAATCTCACAATCTTGGCTATGTGCACCATAAATTCTAAAGTGAGGTACCACCTTCATATTTTGCGACTCAACGTATAAATTTGCACACGTAACTTGAGCTAAACAGTCGGTACCGGGGCAAACAAAAGCTTTATTATCCCTAATAACACCTGACCAATACAAATCATAGGCTTTATCAGGATCTATAAAATCCTCAACTTCAATTGAATAGGCTATGTCTAAAGGCATCCGTCCCTCCAGAAGAGATAACTAATATTTTTAATTTTTTGGTGTACGTAAATCATACTATCAATTAGATGAGTTTAACAATCTTCATAATGCAAGATCACACAAATTTAAATTGAGGAGGAGTTAACAAAATGTACCAAATTCTGTACCAAAAAAAGAAACAAACTAAAAAAAACATAAAAATCAAACAAATATAAAAATAACACCACTCAGATTCAGAATATTGAGTAATCAGGCTATCTGTCGTCATTTGGCAACCTTACCAGAAAAAGTCCGCGTAGATGCGGACTTCTTTTATTTTTTTAGCCATTAAACAGGTACATAACAATAATCGCTTGATTCGGTTAACGTTGTCAGTCTTTATTGAAATTAGCCCGTTTTATAAGGATGAAAACATTGCCAGTCAGATGATGTCAGGCATTTTTTAACAAAACTACCGAGGCGTTGATTTTTCTATAGCTGGTTTAAATATTTCACTTTGAAAAAAATAGCAGGCTATATATCTACCCGTTTTCCCCCTCTCCGTCACAGCCTGCTCAGGCAAATAAAAGGCCCAGTCCGTTAAAAAAATAACCGTGCCACTATTTCAGGCGATGCGTGGACGTCTTTCTCAAATCGCGGCGCGATCACAATTGTGAATAAAATAACAACAGAAAGGAAACAAATACACCTATTCGACTAAAGTTTTAATAAGGATTGCCGTTATTTAAGTAACCCCCACCTGAGATCGCCATTATGAAAAAATCAGCCGTTTTACTCGCATTACTCATGCTATCACCCCTTTCATTTGCCACAAGTGGACAAATTAACTTCAGGGGCGCTATTGTCGAAAGTCCTTGCGACACGCTGATTGCGCCCAACCAGATACAGCAAAGCTGCACACGAGGAGGAAAGACCGTTATTAATAAGGTCAGTCTGAACAATGCCCAGCAACCCATGCCTTATAAACTTGGCACGGTGCAGGTCAGGCAAACTGGTAACGTTAAAATGATGACGGTCAGCTACAATTAACGCTGCTTTATCGTTATTTTAATGGGTACGGCTTATCGGCTAAACCCGCCTCTGGATAAGGTCAAATAACATGATTAGGACAGGATGCCTCTCATAAGGTGAGATGACTGGCGCAGAAGCGATTGTCATCTCCGTTATTTTACCTTTTACCAATGACAGCCAAATTCCTGTTCAATTTTTCAACTTTCGCCCCAATGGAATGTAAGTTTTTCGAAAAGAGTACATTTTTTTATTGCAGAACCGTCCTAATTTTTATTGCTCTCTTTGCATCGCCTGTTAAAAGCATAAAAATACAATCTATTGTTTTATAGATAATTTAAATAAAAAAAGCGCTATCTTTCTTCTGATTATGACGCTGTCAATCCCTCATTTTATTCCTCGCTGTAACTGACGCTTCCTGTGCTTTAAGGCACTTTTTGATAAAGTGTGGGTCGTAGTCAGTACAGCTGTACCGCTTGAGAACTTAAGGAATGGGTCTTTTTGCGCTACATCCATTACTTCCTTAAGGTTTATAATGAAAAACACCAGGCAGTTTAGTCGTTCCCTTTTATATCCCCGCTATTGGTTTACATGGTTTGGTCTTGGCATTCTTTGGCTGTTGGTTCAACTCCCCTATCCTGTGCTGATGCGACTTGGCGCAGGTGCCGGCCGGCTTTCCCGCCATTTTCTTCAGCGCAGAGAGCGCATTACGCGCCGTAATATTGAACTCTGCTTTCCGGATATCAGCGACGAAGATAAAGAAATCATGATTGCGGGAAATTTTGCCTCTCTCGGCATGGCACTGATGGAAACGGGTATCGCCTGGTTCTGGCCAGACCATGCCGTTAAACGTCTGTTCAACGTCTCGGGCCTGTCGAACCTCTACTCAGCCCAGAATGAGCGTCGTGGCGTAATGCTCATCGGCATCCATTTCATGTCGCTGGAGCTGGGTGGTCGCATCAGCGGGTTGTGTCAGCCGATGATGGCAATGTACCGTCCCCATAATAACCACGCGATGGAGTACGTACAGACCAGAGGCCGTATGCGTTCGAATAAAGCGATGATAGACCGTCGCGATCTGAGAGGGATGGTGCAGGCGCTGAAACAAGGTGAATCTGTCTGGTTTGCGCCAGACCAGGATTACGGTCCCAAAGGCAGTACGTTTGCCCCCTTGTTTGCTGTAGAAAAAGCCGCGACGACCAACGGTACCTATGTGTTGTCCCGGTTGGCTAAGCCCGCTATGGTTCCAATTATGCTGATTCGTAATCCTGGCAATGATGGCTATAAGCTGATTATTGAACCGATTCTGGAAAATTACCCGCATGCGGATGAAGCCGCAGCCGCAGCTTATATGAATAAAGTGATTGAGAACCAAATCATGCGAGCGCCTGAGCAATACCTCTGGCTACATCGCCGCTTCAAAACGCGTCCGCCTGGCGAAGCCTCTCTTTACGTATAGACAGACATAAAGCAGGTTTCGGCCTGCTTTTTCGTGTGACAGACCTCTCTGTTAATTTGGAGGCTTCCTTCTGACGGCCTGTTTTCACTATTACCGCGATAATCCTGCCTCCCTGCCACGGGCTCTGTTCGCCTTCTTAGCCCGAACTCAGATCCAGACTGAGCCATAAATCGTACGCATTACAAATATTTTCGCAGTCAACATGCATTAGCAGTATATCGGGTCTGAATGCTTACCCTTCGGTTATTATTTGCCCTTGCTTAAGCATGCTGTATGGGAAAAATCCTGGAGAATGACGGGCGAACCCGTGTATGTACGGCTTATTTAACGTTTTTTTATTTTTTTCATGTATTGCTTCAGTTTCCAGACTTAACGAAAAAACAAAAAAAGAGAACGCTGTGATAAGGCCTGTGCAAATAATGCTGTAAATGATGAATATTATTTCCTTAGTCAAATCACATATCAGATTTTCCTTATGATGTTAACTTTCATAAAACGCGCTATAAATCATCTGCACACAGCAAAGCTATTCAAAACATAACAGCATGACATTTCCGGCGAACATTATTTCCGCCGGAAAATTTAAGCAATTTAAAATGAACGGATAATAATAATGACAACAGGGGAAATTCATCACCAGGGGAACGTTCATTATTAGCAGTATGCTTTAACACACAGCTCATTATAAAGATAAAAATTTACTTTATTAAATTATAGTAATGCCAGCGCGGTCCTGATGAATACTCATCGGCGCAGCGCCCTACTACTCTGCCCGGCGAGAAAAAAATGACAACACGAAAAATAAATCTGGAAAACGTCAAGTGGCCTTTTCTTTCATCGGTCAAAATGCTGAGTATGGGTGTGTTACAACTTTCAGTATTGGGAAAAGTCCTGCAGGCCGATACCTATAATCTGCTGGCGGTCGTCATTACAGGCTTGATGGTTATTGACACACTGGCCGATCGTGGTTTTTCCAATACGTTGATTCGATATGCACCGCTGCCAGTAAAAACGCTGTCCGTGCTTTACTGGGGCAATATATTCATGGGCCTGGTCATTTTTTCTGCCCTTTTTACTTGCGGTCTTATGCTTGAACATATGTTTGGGCTACCCGAGGTGGCCAGGGTTGTTGAAATCGCATCGGTCATCTTTATTATTATTCCTCAGGGCCAGTCTTATCGCGCCCTGATGCAGCGTGAAAAGCAATTCTCTGATATCGCTTTTTGCGAGATCGCCTCTGTATTTATCGGCCTGATCATTACACTATTGACCCTATGGCTGGCGCCTTCCGTTTTATGTGCTTTATGGGGCTATCTGGCAATGGCATCAGTGAGAATGCTGACGTATTGCTTTTATGGTCGTAAATGTTTTCGACCCGACTATGACTTCAACCTGAAAGCGTTCTTTCAGCTTCATATGAAGCACTGACAAACCGCTATTGGCTGGAATCAGCCCGACGGTAAAAGCAGGAAAACGTGCTGTTAACCGGTACGTTTTCCTCAATAAAACCCCACCACTTTTCATTTCAGACACCTTCTGTGTGCGTTGTTGTCCTCTTTATCCTTATTCTCACCTTACTTCCCCCCGCATTTAGCCCACGGACAGGTCCCCATGCTCTGCTTTGCGTGGTTTGCTTTCTCTGTCTGTCACCACATAATGTCGCCGACGGGCAAGGGTTCAACGTTGTAAACAGGCTGGCGTCATATCGGCGAAAAATTCGCATCACGACGTTTTTTAATTCGTCTCCGTGTAAAAACCGATACAGCCTTTTGATAATAAAGGCATTACTCTTGCCCGCATAATTTTTACTAATACTTTAACTCTTAATAACAGAAAAACTCAGTCGCGCCGTTTTTGTCAGTGGCGTAGCCTTGCCGCCGTCTTCCTGGAGCCTGCTATGTTACTTACTGTTCTTTATATTATTGGGATCACCGCCGAGGCGATGACGGGTGCGCTTGCCGCAGGTCGCCGTAAAATGGATCTGTTCGGCGTCATTATCATTGCTTCCGTTACCGCGATAGGCGGAGGCTCCGTGCGCGATATATTGCTGGGGCACTATCCGCTTGGCTGGGTCAAACATCCTGAGTACATCATGATCGTGGCCGCTGCCGCTGTAGTAACGACTTTTTTGGCACCGCTAATGACGCACCTGCGCAAGGTGTTTCTGGTATTGGATGCGCTGGGCCTGGTGGTATTTTCGATTATTGGCGCGCAGGTGGCACTGGACTCAGGCCACGCCATGATCATCGCCGCAATCAGCGCCGTGATCACAGGCGTCTTTGGCGGCGTTTTACGCGATATGTTTTGTAACCGCATCCCACTGGTATTCCAAAAAGAGCTGTATGCCGGCATCGCTTTTGCAGCAGGCTGGATGTATATCCTGCTCCTGAAAACGCCGCTGCCGCATGAAGCAGTGGTGATTATCACCTTACTCTTCGGCTTCTTTGCGCGTCTGCTGGCGCTGAGATTCCGTCTCGGGCTGCCCATCTTCAATTACCCTCATCCTGAGCATTGATGAAGAAGGAATGCCCTGCTGCTGCAAAAAGTGGATTAACGCTCTGAGCCCGGCATCCTGAAACTGCGCCGTAATCTGCTCTGCCCGGCGTGCGCCAACGCCCGGCAGAGATTGCCAGGCCTGTTTATCCCGGGCAAGAACACTCTCCCAGTCGCCGTCGGCCAATGACAGTAGCGCCTTTTGCGGCAACGCCACCCCTAACGCGCTAACCCAGCGGCGCAAAGGCTGTTGACGGGTCAAACTGAATTGATGCCAGATTTGCTGCGCTCTTTCGGGTGAAATACTCGCTGCTGTCGCGATCTGTTCGGGGGTTAAGGCCAGCCACGCAAACAGATGTGTAATCAAACCCGTTTCCAGTAACCGTTGCCAGGTGCTGCGTTGCACACCCGCAATATTCAGCACCGATTTTTGACTCAACCAACTGAGGCGCGCCAGTAACTGACGATGGCACTGCGGTGCCAAAATATAACAACTCAGCGACGTGAAACGATCCGTCTGAGGCGGCTCAGGATAGTCACGTTGCGCAACGCGCCAGATAACGCGATCCAGACGTGGAATGCCTTGTCCGGCAAGGCTGACCGTCACCTGGTCGCCCGCAATAATGTCCCGCTCTCGCCAGCGTTTTAGTGAGCCGATGCTGACTCGCCGGACGATTTTGTCATCCAGTTGAACGGGTTGCAGGTTGAGTACGACCGCGATTTTTCCCGTTCGCCCGATTGAGAAATCAACGGAACGGACCTCAGTGCTGACCTCAGGAGGCGGGTATTTCCAGGCGACAGCCCACTCGCCTTCACCGGGCCGCCAGTATTTGCCTGCAGGCCGGGCCGTCTGATGCACAACAATGCCATCGGTTACAAAAGGCAGTGGCGCGTGAAACCAGCGCTCGCGCCATTCAGCCGCGTCCTCTTCATCCTGAACAGGCTGACTCCATTGACGGGCAAGGCTAAACCCCCAATCCGATAAACGCGTCAGTCTTTCCCGCATGGCATCTGGTCCGTCAGGCCATCCCCAGATAAAAATGCCCAGTTGTGTCAAAAGCGTTGTGGCGTCATTACGCAACATTGCGCCTGCGACCAGAGCCCTGGCATTCTTCCCGCCGTCAACCGCCTGGTGATGACCGGTCATCTGCAAAAAGAGTTCGCCCTGTAAAACCACGCTCTCTTCATCGCTGTCAATCTCCAGCGGAATAGCAGGGATCAGCCTGGCTTTTTCGACCCACTCCTCACCGTGTAAGCCGTCGCCACGACTGATGAATGACACCAGTTTCCCGTGCCGATAGACCAGCGAAACGGCCACGCCATCGACTTTGGGCTGCACCCAGAGATCCCGGCGTGGCTGCATCCAATAGCCTAAAGCACGCTTATCCCAAACCTTTTTGACACCAGTATGCGCAACGGGATGCCAGCGCGTGCCATCGTTGGGCAATACCGGTACATCCTCTTTCTCACCCGTCCTGAAGCAGCGTTGCCAGTGATTGAGCCGCGTCTGCAGGCTATCGTAGTCGGCATCGGCCACGGGTGAATGGCCTTGCTGATAATACGCCGCGTCCCACTGCCGGAGCTGTTGTTGTAAATGGTCAATCTCCTTTGCCGCTCGACCCGGCGTCCAGGTCGGGCACAGCGCCCCAAACGCGGAAAATGTGCTGGCTGTTATGAGCAGCCCGGCGGCTAAGCATCCTTTCATCCCTGACCTCCTGATGTTTAGGATATTCAACCGCCAAAACAGCCGGTTCAGCCAGCCCCGCTTCCCGGTTCTGGAACGCCTCCTGGAAATTGAATACGTCTTTACAGCCTGCGAAACAGTGGTTGCGGCGCACCCCGCATAAACTTTTCGTGATGAGGGCGGTGCAAACGCTGCGTGGCGCGGGGAAGCCGTGTATACTGTGCAGGAAATCGACTCCGCAATTAATCAATTCAAGAACATCATGGCCCAAGGTACGCTCTATATTGTTTCTGCTCCTAGCGGCGCAGGAAAATCCAGCCTTATTCAGGCACTGTTAAAAACGCAGCCGCTGTACGATACGCAAGTGTCTGTTTCGCACACCACTCGCGGCATGCGCCCCGGTGAAGCGCACGGTGAGCATTACTTCTTTGTGCAAAAGCATGAGTTTGAAAAAATGATTGCGGAAGATGCTTTCCTTGAACACGCGAAAGTTTTCGATAACTACTACGGCACGTCGCGCAAGGCGATCGAACAGGTGCTGGCAACCGGCGTCGATGTTTTCCTTGATATTGACTGGCAGGGCGCACAGCAAATTCGCGCTAAAATGCCCGACGCGCGCAGTATATTTGTCTTGCCTCCTTCTAAAGAAGAGCTGGATCGTCGCCTGCGCGGCCGCGGTCAGGACAGCGAAGAGGTGATTGCCCGTCGTATGGCACAAGCCGTGGCCGAAATGAGCCACTATGGCGAATACGATTATTTAATTGTGAATGATGATTTTGATCTGGCCTTATCCGATCTGAAGACCATTATTCGTGCAGAACGTCTGCGCATGGCCCGCCAGAAAGCGCGCCATGATGCTTTAATCAGCAAACTGTTGGCAGTCTGAACCCAGTTTCAGTATGATGCCGAGTCATTTCTTCATCTGTGGAGTAGCACACCTATGGCACGCGTAACCGTTCAGGACGCAGTAGAAAAAGTTGGTAATCGTTTTGACCTGGTGTTGGTCGCTGCACGTCGTGCACGTCAGATGCAGGTAGGCGGCAAAGATCCGCTGGTTCCGGAAGAGAACGATAAACCGACCGTTATCGCATTGCGCGAAATCGAAGAAGGTCTGGTCACCAATCAGATTTTAGATGTGCGTGATCGTCAGGAGCAGCAAGAGCAGGAAGCCGCTGAGTTACAGGCCGTTACCGCTATCGCTGAAGGTCGTCGTTAACCGCGAACTGCAGGTCAACCTTGTATCTGTTTGAAAGTCTCAATCAACTGATTGAACAATACTTGCCTGAGGACCAGATCAAGCGCCTCAAGCAAGCCTATCTCGTATCACGTGATGCCCACGAGGGACAGACACGCTCCAGCGGTGAGCCTTACATTACCCATCCTGTTGCGGTGGCGTGCATTCTGGCGGAAATGAAGCTCGACCATGAAACCCTCATGGCCGCGCTTTTGCACGACGTTATTGAAGATACGCCAGCGACCTATCAGGACATGGAACAACTGTTTGGCAAAAGCGTAGCTGAACTGGTTGAAGGCGTTTCGAAGCTGGATAAGCTGAAGTTCCGTGATAAGAAAGAGGCGCAGGCAGAAAACTTCCGCAAGATGATTATGGCGATGGTGCAGGACATCCGCGTTATTCTCATCAAGCTGGCTGACCGCACCCACAACATGCGTACGCTCGGGTCCTTACGCCCTGATAAACGTCGTCGCATCGCGCTGGAAACGCTGGAAATATACAGCCCACTGGCGCACCGCCTGGGTATTCATCACCTTAAAACGGAACTGGAAGAGCTGGGTTTTGAAGCGCTCTATCCGAACCGTTTTCGGGTAATTAAAGAGGTCGTGAAAGCGGCCCGCGGCAACCGTAAAGAGATGATTCAAAAAATCCTCTCTGAAATCGACGGTCGTTTGCAGGAAGCCGGTATTCCCTGCCGGGTAAGTGGTCGCGAAAAGCACCTTTACTCGATTTACCGAAAAATGACGCTGAAAGAGCAGCGTTTTCACTCGATCATGGATATCTATGCCTTTCGCGTCATCGTGAAAGATCTGGATACCTGTTATCGCGTACTGGGCCAGATGCACAGCTTATATAAGCCGCGTCCGGGCCGGGTCAAAGATTACATTGCTATCCCCAAGGCTAATGGCTATCAATCGCTGCATACCTCTATGATCGGGCCGCATGGCGTGCCGGTTGAGGTGCAAATCCGTACCGAAGATATGGATCAGATGGCCGAAATGGGGGTGGCGGCACACTGGGCCTATAAACAGGCCGGTGAAAGCGGCACAACCGCGCAGGTGCGTGCGCAACGCTGGCTGCAAAGCCTGCTGGAGCTGCAACAAAGTGCCGGTAGCTCATTTGAATTCATCGAAAGCGTCAAATCCGATCTCTTCCCGGATGAAATCTATGTCTTTACACCGGAAGGCCGCATCGTCGAGCTGCCAACCGGGGCAACGCCTGTCGATTTTGCCTACGCGGTCCATACCGATATCGGTCATGCCTGCGTTGGCGCGCGCGTTGATCGCCAGCCTTATCCGCTGTCGCAGCCGCTTACCAGCGGCCAGACCATCGAGATCATCACAGCGCCTGGTGCGCGTCCTAACGCGGCCTGGCTCAACTTTGTCGTCAGTTCCAAAGCCCGCGCGAAGATTCGTCAGTTGCTGAAAAACCTGAAGCGCGAAGACTCGGTAAATCTGGGGCGTCGCCTGCTCAGCCATGCGTTGGGTGGCAGTCGTAAACTGGCGGAGGTGCCAGCCGAAAACATCAAGCAGGAGCTTGATCGGATGAAGCTGACCTCACTGGACGATCTGTTAGCCGAAATCGGCTTGGGTAATGCCATGAGCGTGGTCGTCGCCAAGAACCTGTTGCAGACCGACACCAGCGCGCTCAACAACAAAAAACAAGGCAAGCTGCCGATTAAAGGGGCAGACGGCGTCCTCATTACCTTTGCAAAATGCTGCCGCCCCATTCCAGGCGATCCTATCGTTGCCCACGTCAGCCCGGGCAAGGGCCTGGTCGTTCACCATGAATCCTGTCGCAATATTCGTGGCTACCAAAAAGAGCCCGAAAAATTCATGCCTGTGGAGTGGGATAAAGTTACAGAGCAGGAGTTTGTCGCAGAGATAAAGGTGGATATGTTTAACCACCAGGGCGCACTGGCCAACCTGACGGCCGCCATCAATACGGCGGGCTCCAATATTCAGAGCCTGAATACGGAAGAACGCGATGGCCGTGTTTACAGTGCTTTTATTCGTCTGACCGCACGCGATCGCGTCCACCTGGCCAATATCATGCGTAAAATCCGTGTGATGCCGGATGTGATTAAAGTTCACCGCAACCGTAACTAGTGCATGAATCCTCAACGTTTTGCCCGAATTCAGGAAATGCTGGCCTTGCGCCAGCACGACCTTACCGTCTGCATGGAGCAGGTACATAAGCCGCACAATGTTTCTGCTGTCATTCGCACCGCGGATGCTGTCGGTATCCATGAAGTCCATGCCGTATGGCCAGGCCAACGCATGCGAACGCAGGCCTCAGCCTCGGCTGGCAGCAACAGTTGGGTAAACGTAGTAACGCACCGCTCAATCAGCGACGCGATTAGCCACCTCAAAACGCAAGACATGCAGATACTGGCGACGAACCTGTCGGCGGATGCTGTGGATTTTCGTGAGATTGACTACACCAAACCTACCTGCATTTTGATGGGTCAGGAAAAAACGGGCATTACCGATGAAGCCCTGGCGCTGGCCGACCACCATATCATTATCCCGATGGTGGGTATGGTACAGTCGCTTAACGTTTCCGTTGCCTCTGCCCTGATTCTGTATGAAGCCCAGCGCCAGCGGCAGAATGCTGGCATGTACCGTCGTCAGTCCAGCCTCCTGGCAGAGAAAGAGCAACAGCGTCTGCTGTTTGAGGGCGGCTATCCCGTTCTGGCGCGCGTGGCAAAACATAAGCGGATGCCTTATCCCCATATTAACGCGCAGGGTGACATTGAAGCCGATGAGAGTTGGTGGGCCGCCATGCAGTCAACGGGCAGACGTCAGAAATGAAAGGCCGTCTGCTGGATGCCATCCCGCTCAGTACCCTGACCGGCGTCGGCGCCAGTCAGGCAGCAAAGCTGGCTAAAATCGGCCTGCACACCATTCAGGATTTACTGCTTCACCTTCCTCTGCGTTATGAAGATCGTACGCAGTTATATGCCATTAACGACCTGTTGCCCGGCATTTGGGCGACAGTGGAAGGCGAAGTCCTGCATACCGATATCACCTTTGGCCGTCGGCGCATGATGGTCTGTCAGATCGGTGATGGCAGTGGCGTTTTAACGCTGCGCTTTTTCAACTTCAATGCCGGCATGAAAAACAGCCTCGCACCGGGCCGACGCGTCACCGCTTACGGCGAAATCAAACGCGGTCAGCGCGGCGCAGAAATCATCCATCCGGAATACCGCGTACAGGGCGAGCACAGCCATGTCACGCTGGAAGAAACGCTGACGCCCGTGTATTCCACGACCGAGGGCATTCGTCAGGCGACCCTGCGCAGCCTGACCGATCAGGCTTTAACCCTGCTGGATAGCTGTGCCATCACAGAACTTTTGCCGCAGGCGTTAAGCGGCGGGCTGTTAAGCCTGCCTGAAGCCCTTCGCACGCTGCACCGCCCGCCGCCGGACCTCAAACTCAGCGAGCTCGAGAGTGGGCAGCATCCCGCACAGCGCAGGCTGATTCTGGAAGAACTGCTGGCGCATAACCTCAGTATGCTGGCCGTCAGGGCCGGCGCACAGCGCCATTACGCCCTGCCGATGCCTGCCCGGCATACATTAAGTGACCGGTTACTGGCCGCCCTGCCGTTTTCCCCCACGGCAGCCCAAAAACGCGTTGTCGCAGAGATCGAAAAAGACTTAGCGAATGACTTCCCCATGCTGCGCCTGGTACAGGGAGACGTCGGTTCAGGTAAAACCATGGTTGCCGCGCTCGCCGCGCTGAACGTTATCGCCCACGGTAAGCAGGTGGCCCTGATGGCACCTACAGAGTTACTGGCTGAACAACACGCCAATAATTTTCGCCAGTGGCTGGCACCGCTTGGCCTTGAGGTCGGCTGGCTGGCGGGCAAACAAAAGGGCAAAGCGCGACAGGCCCAGCAAGAGGCGATTGCCAGCGGGCAGGTTGCGATGGTGGTCGGCACGCATGCCCTGTTCCAGGAGCAGGTGAAGTTTAACGGGCTGGCGCTGGTCATCATTGATGAGCAACACCGCTTTGGCGTGCATCAGCGACTGGCATTATGGGAAAAAGGAGAAGAGCAGGGTTTTCATCCCCACCAGCTCATCATGACAGCGACGCCGATCCCGCGCACGCTGGCCATGACCGCCTACGCCGATCTTGATACCTCAACCATTGATGAGCTGCCGCCAGGCAGAACACCAGTGACCACCGTAGCGATCCCTGACAGTCGTCGTAATGAGATCATTGAGCGTGTGCAAAAGGCCTGTCACGAGGGCCGTCAGGCTTACTGGGTCTGTACGTTAATTGAAGAGTCAGACCTGCTGGAAGCTCAGGCTGCGGAAGCCACATGGGAAGAACTCAAAGTGGCGCTGCCTGATTTGCAGGTCGGGCTGGTTCATGGCCGTATGAAGCCAGCGGAGAAGCTGGCGGTCATGCAGGCTTTCAAAGCCAACGAAATCCAGCTGTTAGTTGCCACAACCGTCATTGAAGTCGGTGTGGACGTGCCGAACGCCAGCCTGATGATTATTGAAAATCCGGAGCGACTTGGCCTGGCGCAACTGCACCAGCTACGTGGCCGCGTAGGACGTGGCGCGGTCGCCTCTCATTGTGTTCTGCTGTACAAAGCGCCGCTGAGCAAGACGGCCCAGAAGCGTTTGCAGGTGTTGCGTGACAGCAATGACGGTTTCGTGATTGCTCAGCATGATTTAGAGATTCGCGGTCCGGGGGAGCTACTGGGAACGCGCCAGACCGGTAATGCGGAGTTTAAAGTTGCCGATCTGCTGCGCGATCAGGCCATGATCCCTGAAGTCCAGCGCGTCGCTCGTCATATTCACGAACATTATCCTGAGCAGGCGCAGGCGCTGATTGAGCGTTGGCTGCCCGAAACCGGCCGCTACAGCAACGCCTGACCTTTTTTTGCAACCGTGAGCAAACGTTTGCTTTTGATCCGGGGACGATTACAATCGCCTCACTTTTTTTGGGAACCATGACGATGTCGACCACACAGCAACCAGCCCCCACCACCGCCAGTAAAAGTGAACTGATCTATCGCCTGGAAGATCGTCCGCCGCTAACGCAAACCTTGTTTGCAGCCGGACAACACCTTCTGGCGATGTTTGTTGCGGTGATCACGCCCGCGCTGCTCATCTGCCAGGCGCTCGGTTTACCGGCGCAGGATACACAGCACATTATCAGCATGTCCCTGTTCGCGTCCGGTGTGGCATCGGTACTGCAAATCAAAACCTGGGGACCGATCGGTTCAGGGTTACTCTCCATTCAGGGCACCAGCTTTAACTTTGTCACGCCGCTGATTATGGGGGGAATGGCGCTGAAAAATGGTGGCGCGGACGTACCCACAATGATGGCGGCGCTGTTTGGTACATTGATGGTAGCCTCCTGTACGGAAATGGTGCTGTCGCGCGTGCTGCATCTGGCACGCCGCATCATCACGCCGTTAGTCTCAGGTATTGTAGTGATGATTATCGGCTTATCCCTGATTCAGGTCGGCCTTACCTCCATCGGCGGCGGGTTTGCTGCGATGAACGATCACAGCTTCGGCGCGCCGAAAAATCTGCTGTTAGCCGGTGCCGTGCTGGTGGTGATTATCCTGCTGAATCGCCAGAAAAACCCCTATCTGCGCGTTGCGTCGCTGGTGATTGCGATGGCGGTAGGCTACCTGCTGGCCTGGGCAATGGGCATGCTACCCACCATCAGCACGCCTGCCGGACAGCCGATCGTGGCGTTCCCCACTCCGCTCTATTACGGCCTGGGATTTGACTGGAATCTGCTGATCCCGCTGATGCTGGTCTTTATGGTGACCTCGCTGGAAACCATTGGGGACATCACCGCCACTTCGGATGTCTCTGAACAGCCGGTCAGCGGCCCGTTATACATGAAGCGCCTGAAAGGCGGTGTGCTGGCAAACGGCCTGAACTCTTTTGTATCTGCCCTGTTTAATACCTTTCCTAACTCCTGCTTTGGCCAGAATAATGGCGTGATTCAGCTGACAGGCGTTGCCAGCCGCTACGTGGGATTTGTTGTCGCGCTGATGCTGATCCTGCTGGGACTGTTCCCGGCAGTGAGCGGACTGGTACAGCACATTCCTGAGCCCGTGCTGGGCGGCGCTACGATTGTGATGTTTGGCACAATCGCCGCATCCGGTGTCCGTATCGTTTCCCGGGAGCAGCTGAATCGCCGGGCTATCATGATTATCGCGCTGTCGCTGGCAGCAGGACTCGGTGTTTCCCAGCAGCCCCTGATTCTGCAATTTGCACCCGACTGGCTGAAAACGTTACTCTCTTCCGGTATCGCTGCGGGTGGGATTACCGCGATTGTGCTGAATCTTATCTTCCCACCCGAAAAGTAACGTTCAAGGCAGGCGGCAACCCGCCTGCTATTTCGGCTGATTTACATCCAGGCGGTTGAGCTATAACGATAATTCAGGCATAACAACCTTTCAGCGGACTGAACCCGGGAAGGATACGATGAAATTTATAGGAAAGTTTTTCCTCACCTTATTGTTACTGCTGCTGTTTGCGCTGATCGTCGTCTATGTTCTGCTGCAAACTCAGTGGGGCGCGGGCTGGTTTAGCCGTTGGGTGAGTGATAAAACAGAATGGCATCTGTCGCTGAGCAAAATTGAGCACAATTTTTCTTCACCTACGCACATTATTCTGGATGACTTCAGCTTTGGTCATGACGGCCAACCTGCCGTACTGGTGGCCAAACGCGTCGACCTTGGCATCGCCCTGTTACAGTTCAGCGATCCGTTTCATTTTGCCAGCATAGAATTACGCGACGGCGAGGTAAACCTTGCTAACCTGGCGAACAAAAGCGCACTGCCCATGCAGGCAAACCGCCTGCAGTTAAACAACATGCGCATCGACAGCCCTGCCTCAGCGCTACCGCTGGCGGCACAGCAGGTGAATGGCGGCATTGTGCCCTGGCATCCGCAGGCCGGTGATTTGCTGGGTCGTGATGCGCAGTTCCAGATGAGCGCGGCCAGGATGACGCTCAACAGCGTTGACGGTGAAAACGTGCTGATTCAGGGTAATGTGTCCCAGGGCCGCATGGTATTTAGCAACATTGGGGCGGACTTAGCACGCGGTTCAATGACCGGTAACGGTGAGCGCGACGCGCAGGGTAACTGGAAGATTAATCAACTGCGTCTGAACGATATCCGTCTGCAAACGGCGCATACGCTTGTCGATTTCCTGAAACCGTTTGAAGAAGTACCCTCAGTTACGCTCAACCGGGTTGATATTACCGATGCCCGGCTCCAGGGCCCTGACTGGGCGGTGACCGATCTCGATCTGACGCTGAAAAATCTGAGCTGGAAGGGCCGGGACTGGCAGAGCCAGGACGGATCGCTGGCCATGAATGCCGGTAACTTTATTAACGGGCGCTTCGAACTTAACGATCCCATCATCAACATGGATTTCTCGCCTCAGGGGATTGCCCTGACGCAGTTCAGCTCGCGCTGGGCCAATGGCGTTATCCGGGCTGACGGCAACTGGTCACGTCAGGATAAACGGTTAACGCTGAATAATCTGGCGGTGGCCGGGCTGGAATATACCTTGCCTCAGAACTGGCGGGCGTTATGGCAGGATGCCCTGCCTGACTGGCTGGATGCCGTAACCGTGACGCGCTTTACCTCGAACCGCAATTTACTGATCGATATTAATCCGGCCTTCCCTTTCCAGCTCACTTCACTGGATGGCAGCGGCGAAAATCTGCAGTTGGCCCGTCAGCATCAATGGGGAATCTGGTCAGGTAAGCTGAGTCTGAACGCGGCGGAGTCGACCTTCAATCGTACCGATTTACGTCATCCTTCTGTCGCACTGGAGGCTGATGAACAACAAATTAAGGTGACAGAGCTCAGTGCGTTTAGTGGTAAAGGGTTGCTGGAAGGCACGGCGACCATAGGGCAGCAGGCTGATCGACCTGTCAGCCTGAACCTGACGGGACGCGGCGTGCCCGTTAATGTTCTGCAAAACTGGGGCTGGCCGGCGCTTCCCTTGCAGGGTGACAGCAATTTGCAGCTGCGCCTGAACGCCTCACTGAAAGCGAATCAGCCGCTGGCCCCGTCGGTTAACGCGACACTGTCCGTAACCACAGACAGCCAGCAGCTACAGCAGAGCATGCAGGCCGGACAGGTCCGCTAACGCACACAGGGCCGCAATAGCGGCCCTGTGATTTAATTGATACGCGCGCCGGAGCCGCCCTCTTCCAGTGGTCCGTCGGGATCCACCGGCAACACGATGTAAACCGCTTCAAATACCGCGCCACACTCATCATCGCCAAACAGCTGCACTTCAAGCTGAACACGGGCTTTGCGTCCGCGCGCCAGGCGATCAAGATCGCCACTCAGTGAGCCAAGATCGGCAATAGCACCGGGTTTACCGGTAATCGGACGACTGTAGCGTATGTGCGCGTCGGCCAGAATAATGGTGCCGCCCAGATGGCGCTCCCGCAGTAACAGCCAGATCAGCCCCCAGCCGGTGAGCGTAGCCAGTGAAAACAGGCTTCCGGCAAACAACGTATGGTGCGGATTTTGGTTGCCGGTTTCCGGCATGGTGGTAATAAACTTCTGCCCGGTATATTGCAGGATGCGCACGCCCATTTTTTCACTCAGAGGAATGTGCTCATACCAGGCCTGTTGTAACTGCCCGCACCAGTCCGCACGGTGCAGAATATCGTCCAGTGTGACGACCGGCTTGATCATCAGAAAGTGGCGCACCGGCGTCGTCTGCGGTGCGGTAATCTCGCCCTGATTCAGGTAGCCAAGTTTAGCGAAGAACGCCACCGCATCTTCTCGTGCGCTACAGGTCACGCGCTTCACACCTTCCTGACGCGCAACGGACTCCAGCGTCATCGCCACCAGCGTGCCGAGGCCTTTGCCCTGTACGGTGGGATGAACGGCCAAAAAACGGATAGCCGCTTCGTTATCAGCATTGATATAGAGCCGTCCTACCGCAACCGGATTGCCCTGTTCATCCACCACCATTTGATGATGCGCTAATGCATCCCAGGCATCGCGTTCAGAACCCTGAGGCTGATGCAGCGGCTTTCGTAACATTTCCCAGCGGAACTGATAATACATATCCAGCTCTTCCGCCGTTTGTGGCACACGAAGATGATACATAAAATGGTTCTCTCGTTCTGATGCGGGGTTGCCGAGGCTAAGCCGTGCGAAATGAGGCGTCATACCTGTAACCAGAACGTCACCGGACCGTCGTTGACCAGAGCAACCTGCATGTCGGCAGCAAAACGGCCATTGGCGGTCGTGACATCATGACGGCGACAACACGCGCTGAAATACTCATATAACCGCTCCGCTTCCTGCGGCGCGGCGCCACCGGAAAAAGAGGGCCGCATGCCCTTTTGCGTATCGGCAGCCAGGGTGAACTGTGATACCACCAGCACGCTTCCGCCTGCCTGTTTGACGTTCAGGTTCATCTTGCCCTGTTCATCGCTAAAAATACGGTAGCCCAGTACGCGCTCCGCCAGTCGTTCAGCGCGCTTTTCGTCATCACCTTTTTCAACGCCTAACAGAATTAATAATCCCTGCCCGATCTCACCCACGACCGCATGATCAATGCTGACGCTGGCACGCTGAACGCGTTGAATTAAAGCAATCATCCGTCCTCTCGTTCTTTTTCTCTTTCCTGCCGTTTGAACTGGCGATAGTCATCTAAGGTAACCGTAATTTCGGCACCGAGCAAAACGATGCACCAGGTCCAGTACACCCACAGGAAAAGAATGGGGATCACCGCCAGCACGCCATAGATTAACTGATACGTCGGGAACATCGTAACATACAGCGCAAACCCCTTTTTCCCCAGTTCAAACAGTAACCCGGCGACCAGCGCCCCCGTCAGCGCATCGCGAGAAGGCACCCGCTGCGTCGGGACAATACTGTACAGCAACCAAAATGACAGCCACGACAGAAGCAAGGGAAAGAAACGCAGCGTCTGATCGACCAGGCTGGTCACTCCCGTCACGTTTATCCATTTCAGCGACAGCAGGTAAGAGCTGATGGCTAAACTGGCACCAGCCAGCAACGGCCCAAGCGTCAATATCATCCAGTAGACGGCAAAGGAATAGACCAGCGGGCGCTTTTTATGACTGCGCCAGATAGCATTCAGAGCCGAATCGACAGAATGCATCAACAGCAGCGCCGTGACAATCAGCCCCACGGCGCCCACTGCGGTCATGCGGTGCACGTTAGCCACAAACTGCTCAAGGTAACGCTGCAACGTGTTTCCCGCAGCAGGCATAAAGTTGGCAAAAATAAAGTTTTTAAGCTGGACGCTGATATCAGAAAACACAGGAAACGCGGCAAACAGCGCAAAAACTACGGCGATCAGCGGCACCAGCGCCAGTAGCGACACAAAGGCCAGATTGCCCGCCTGTGTCGTCATGGCATCATTATCAATACGCTTCCAGAGCAGCTTAAGCCACAGCCAAAAGGCATGAAACCTGGGGCGAAAACGATGTAACTTCATGGCTTAAGGCTGACCCGCGAACCAGTCGGGCACGGTTTTACTGTCGGTCACCAGCACGCTGGTAATGCCTAATGCGCGTGCCCCTTCAATATTGGCGGCATTGTCGTCGAAGAAGACGGCCTGATCGGCACTGAATCCTTCCGCATCCAGTACGTGCTGATAAATGCGGGCTTCAGGTTTACGCATGCCCAGTTCCTGGGACAGATAAATCTTGTCAGCCGCCTGCTGCACATCAGGATACTGGGTCGGCCAGAAGGTGCAATGCAGTGCATTGGTGTTCGACAATATCACCACCCGATGTCCCGCCTGGCGTAGCTGATTCATCAGCGCCAGCGTATCCGGACGCACCCCCACAAAGATAGCCTGCCAGCCCGCAGCAAACTGTTCATAGCTCAGCGCAATCTCCAGTTTTTCACATAAGGCTTCTGCAAAGGCTTCATCGCTGATTTCACCGCGCTCATGCTGCTCAAAAGCCGCATCCATTTGAAAATGACTTTGAAGCGATGCCAGCGGTACGCGGCTGAGGTCACTCCAGACGCCCAACACGCGGTTAAAGTCGATATCGATAATCACATTGCCCAAATCAAAGATATACAGCATGGTGCCTCCTTTGGTTCCCTGGATCATTCACTCTAGCGGTAAAAGTGCGGCCTGAACAGGCGGCCCGGACGAGAAAATTACACACTTTAAATTAAGGTACGACAGGACAAAGTGGGAAGGGGACAAAGAAGAAGTTACAGGCTGGTTTAGACTGGATTTAACTGAGCTGGCAAAACCCCGGACAAAAAAAAGCCCCGTTAAAACGGGGCTTTATTATTACGCGATTAGGCGTCTTTACCGCCGCGTGAAGCACGCTTACGGTCGTTCTCAGTCAGGTGACGTTTACGGATACGCACTGACAGAGGCGTAACTTCGACCAGTTCGTCATCATCAATGAACTCGATCGCCTGTTCCAGCGTCATTTTCTGCGGTGGAACCAGTGTGGTGGCTTCGTCAGTACCGGAGGCACGCATGTTAGTCAGCTTCTTACCGGTCAGGCAGTTCACGGTCAGGTCGTTAGAACGGCTGTGAATACCGATGATCTGGCCTTCATAAACTTCCGCGCCATGGCCCAGGAACAGCTTACCGCGATCCTGCAGACCGAACAGGGCGAACGCTACCGCTTTACCCTGGCCGTTAGAGATCAGAACGCCGTTCTGACGCTGACCCACTTCGCCCGGACGAATATCGTCGTAGTGGCTGAAGGTGGAGTACAGCAGACCTGTACCTGATGTCATGGTCATAAATTCGTTACGGAAACCGATCAGACCACGGCTTGGGATGACGTAGTCAAGACGTACGCGGCCTTTGCCATCTGGATCCATATTTTTCAGGTCGCCTTTACGCTCGCCCATGGCCTGCATAACGGAACCCTGATGCGTTTCTTCGATATCCAGCGTCACGTTCTCGAATGGCTCTTGTTTACGGCCTTCGAATTCGCGGAAGATAACTTTCGGACGGGATACCGCCAGTTCGAAACCTTCACGACGCATGTTCTCGATCAGTACAGACAGATGCAGCTCACCACGGCCCGATACGCGGAACGCGTCAGCATCTTCGGTCTCTTCCACACGCAGTGCCACGTTGTGAACCAGTTCTTTGTTCAGACGCTCAAGGATCTGACGTGAGGTCACGTACTTACCTTCTTTACCGCAGAACGGTGAGGTGTTGACGTTGAAGAACATGGTTACCGTTGGCTCATCCACGCTCAGGGCTGGCAGCGCCTGCACATTCTGCGGATCGCAAATGGTGTCAGAAATGTTCAGTTCACCCAGACCGGTGATCGCAATGATGTCGCCCGCTTCTGCCAGGTCGCTGTCAATACGCTCCAGCCCCAGGTGAGTCAGCACTTTACCCACTTTACCGTTACGGGTTTTGCCTTCGCTGTCTACGATGGTGACTTGCTGGTTAGGCTTCACTTTACCGCGCTTGATGCGGCCGATACCGATCACGCCCAGATAGTTGTTGTAGTCCAGCTGAGAAATTTGCATCTGCAGCGGCGCTTCTACTTCAACCTGTGGAGGTGAAACGTGGTCAACGATTGCCTGATACAGCGGGGTCATATCGTCAGCCATGTCGGTGTGATCCAGACCGGCAATACCATTCAGCGCAGAGGCGAAAATGATAGGGAAATCGAGCTGCTCGTCCGTTGCATCCAGGTTAACGAACAGGTCAAACACCTGATCAACAACCCAGTCAGGACGTGCGCCAGGGCGGTCAACTTTGTTGATAACCACAATCGGCTTCAAACCATGCGCGAACGCTTTTTTGGTAACGAAGCGGGTTTGCGGCATAGGGCCATCCATCGCATCTACAACCAACAGTACCGAATCCACCATAGACATTACGCGTTCAACTTCACCACCGAAGTCGGCGTGTCCTGGGGTATCAACGATGTTGATACGGTAGTCGTTCCATTTAATGGCGGTATTTTTTGCGAGGATGGTAATCCCACGCTCTTTCTCCAAATCATTGGAGTCCATCACGCGCTCGGTGGCTTCAGTACGGGCATCAAAAGTACCAGACTGTTGCAGCAGTTTATCAACCAGGGTGGTCTTTCCATGGTCAACGTGCGCGATGATGGCGATGTTACGCAAATTTTCGATCACAGCTTTTTTGCCTCAGGCATTAGAAATAACGCGGTATTGTACACGGATTAAGCGGGAGACTGAACACGATCACACTTTTCACTGAAAGTTTATTGCATTGTCGCAAAATCGCACTAATAGCCGTGCAAAAATTGCACTGCAATGATGTTTCGCACCACAATGGTGCTCATTTTCAACGCCAATGCACATAAAAAGTGCAGTGCAACTATCATGGTGCACGTCTTTTATGACAAAAAGGTGCATGACAGCGCGATTTTGTGCAAAGAAATAAAGTTGGCACAGAATTCGCTTTGTATTATCCAGATGAAAACGACGTAAGACAACGGTTGCAGAGCTGGTCGGGATCAGACTGAGGTATGGCTGACACATGTCGCACATTTCCTCACCCGGTTCTCACCATGTAGACAATGACCATTTCCAGGAGAGTTGAGTATGTCCGCTGAACACGTTCTCTCGATGATGAACGAGCACGAAGTTAAGTTTGTTGACCTGCGTTTTACCGATACCAAAGGTAAAGAACAGCACGTTACTATTCCGGCTCACCAGGTTAACGCTGACTTCTTCGAAGAAGGCAAAATGTTCGATGGCTCTTCCATCGGCGGCTGGAAAGGCATTAACGAATCAGACATGGTACTGATGCCGGATGCAACCACGGCAGTTATGGATCCGTTCTTTGAAGATTCAACACTGATCATTCGCTGTGACATCCTTGAGCCTGGCACCATGCAAGGCTATGACCGCGATCCACGCTCTATCGCAAAGCGCGCTGAAGACTATCTGCGTTCTTCAGGCATCGCTGATACCGTTCTGTTTGGACCCGAGCCAGAATTCTTCCTGTTCGACGATATCCGTTTCGGTTCGTCAACCTCTGGTTCACACGTCGCTATCGATGATATCGAAGCGGCCTGGAACACCGGCAAAGAATACGAAGGCGGTAACAAAGGTCACCGTCCAGGTCTGAAAGGCGGCTACTTCCCGGTTCCACCGGTCGATTCATCACAGGACATCCGTTCTGCTATGTGTCTGACAATGGAGCAAATGGGTCTGGTTGTTGAAGCTCATCACCACGAAGTTGCGACAGCGGGTCAGAACGAAGTGGCAACCCGCTTCAATACCATGACCAAAAAAGCTGACGAAATTCAGATCTACAAATATGTTGTGCACAACGTGGCGCATGCTTACGGCAAAACGGCAACCTTTATGCCGAAGCCAATGTTTGGTGACAACGGTTCAGGTATGCACTGCCACATGTCTCTGTCTAAAGGCGGACAAAACCTGTTCTCTGGTGACAAATACGGCGGCCTGTCTGAAACCGCGCTGTTCTACATCGGCGGTATCATCAAGCACGCAAAAGCAATCAACGCCCTGGCCAACCCAACCACCAACTCTTACAAGCGTCTGGTTCCGGGTTATGAAGCACCGGTTATGCTGGCTTACTCTGCCCGTAACCGTTCTGCATCAATCCGTATCCCGGTTGTTGCCAGCCCGAAAGCACGTCGTATTGAAGCGCGCTTCCCGGACCCAGCGGCTAACCCGTACCTGGCGTTTACTGCACTGCTGATGGCTGGCCTGGATGGCATCATCAACAAAATCCATCCTGGTGATGCGATGGATAAAAACCTGTATGACCTGCCACCGGAAGAAGAAGCTGAGATTCCAAAAGTTGCAGGTTCACTGGAAGAAGCGCTGAATGCACTGAACGAAGACCGCGAGTTCCTGACCCGTGGCGGCGTCTTCACTGACGACGCGATCGATGCTTACATCGAGCTGCGTAAATCAGAGAACGACCGTGTGCGCATGACGCCACATCCGGTTGAGTTCGAACTGTACTACAGCGTCTAATTTCAGAGTCAGCAAAATGGGTGCCGCATTGAAAGATTGCAATTGCGGCACGCTTAACCTGAAACGTTTTTTTGTTGCCGTGGAAACTTTAGCCCATCTTCGGATGGGCTTTTTTCTCCGCGAATTCATCGTTCATTCGCTTTAATTCCGGCTTAAAGACTACAATGCACTAAATTAGTGCAGAGGAACGCTGTATGGCAACTGCCTCCCTGCCCGACGCCGGGCAGATTCTCAATACCTTAATCAACAGTATTTTGTTGGTGGATACCGATTTGGCGATCCATTATGCCAACCCGGCGGCACAGCAATTACTGGCGCAAAGCTCACGTAAATTGTTCGGCACGCCGTTACCTGAATTAACCGGCTACTTTTCGCTGAATGTCGAGGTCATGCGCGAAAGTCTTGAGGCGGGCCAGGGCTTTACTGACAGCGAAGTTACTCTGGTCGTGGATGGCCGGGCGCACATTATGTCGCTCACGGCACAGCGCCTGCCTGATGGGTTGATTCTGCTGGAAATGGCACCGATGGATAATCAGCGTCGCCTGAGTCAGGAACAGCTGCAGCATGCTCAGCAGGTGGCCGCACGCGATCTGGTCCGCGGGCTGGCCCATGAGATTAAAAATCCGCTAGGTGGATTGCGCGGCGCGGCGCAGCTTTTGTCACGCGCCCTGCCGGACCCTGCCCTGAATGAATATACCAAAGTCATTATTGAACAGGCAGATCGCCTGCGAAATCTGGTCGATCGCTTACTGGGGCCGCAACAGCCCGGTATGCATATTACCCAGAGTATTCATCAGGTAGCGGAACGTGTCGTTAACCTGGTTTCGATGGAGTTGCCAGAAAATGTATCGCTGGTTCGCGATTACGATCCCAGCCTGCCGGAATTACCGCACGATCCCGATCAGATTGAGCAGGTATTGCTGAACGTCGTGCGCAATGCGCTGCAGGCGTTAGGCGAAGACGGCGGCACAATCGTGATTCGAACCCGTACAGCCTTCCAGTTAACACTGCATGGCACACGTTATCGTCTGGTTGCCCGCATTGATATCGAAGATGACGGCCCCGGTATTCCAGCCCAGCTGCAGGATACGCTGTTCTATCCAATGGTAAGCGGACGGGAAGGCGGTACCGGCTTAGGCCTTTCTATTGCCCGTAGCCTGATTGATCAGCATTCGGGAAAAATTGAGTTCAACAGTTGGCCGGGTCATACCGAGTTTTCGGTTTACCTGCCTATTCGCCAGTGAGGTTTCTATGCAACGAGGGATAGTCTGGATCGTCGATGACGATAGCTCCATCCGCTGGGTGCTTGAACGCGCGCTCACTGGAGCCGGTTTAAGCTGTGCCACTTTTGACAGCGCGAACGACGTGCTCAATGCACTCGCAACAAAAACCCCGGACGTTTTATTGTCTGATATCCGTATGCCGGGTATGGACGGGCTGGCTCTGCTAAAACAAATCAAACAGCGCCATCCCATGCTTCCGGTTATCATCATGACAGCGCATTCCGACCTGGATGCCGCGGTAAGCGCCTATCAGCAAGGCGCGTTCGATTACCTGCCCAAACCGTTCGATATCGACGAAGCGGTCGCGCTGGTTGAACGTGCCATCAGTCACTATCAGGAGCAACAGCAGCCACGTAATCAACCGGTAAGCGGCCCCACCACCGATATTATCGGTGAAGCGCCCGCCATGCAGGACGTGTTCCGTATTATCGGCCGTCTCTCCCGTTCGTCGATTAGCGTGCTGATCAACGGGGAATCGGGTACAGGTAAAGAGTTGGTAGCGCACGCACTGCACCGCCACAGTCCTCGCAGTAAAGCGCCGTTTATTGCCCTCAACATGGCGGCGATCCCTAAGGATTTAATTGAGTCGGAACTGTTTGGCCATGAAAAAGGGGCCTTTACCGGTGCGAATCAGATTCGTCAGGGACGTTTTGAACAGGCCGACGGTGGGACGCTGTTTTTAGATGAAATTGGTGATATGCCGCTGGATGTTCAGACGCGCCTGCTGCGCGTACTGGCAGACGGGCAGTTTTACCGCGTCGGTGGCTATGCACCGGTCAAAGTGGACGTGCGCATCATTGCCGCTACGCACCAGAACCTTGAACTGCGGGTACAGGAAGGCAAGTTCCGTGAAGACTTGTTTCACCGCCTGAATGTCATCCGCGTGCATTTGCCGCCGCTGCGTGAGCGTCGTGAAGATATCCCCCGTCTGGCCCGTTATTTCCTGCAGGTGGCCGCACGCGAGCTTGGTGTGGAAGCCAAGATCCTGCATGCGGAGACCGAGACCGCGCTGACCCGTTTGCACTGGTCGGGTAACGTGCGTCAGTTGGAGAATACCTGCCGTTGGTTAACGGTGATGGCCGCCGGTCAGGAAGTGCTGATTCAGGATTTACCACCGGAGCTATTCGAATCCAGTACGCCGGAAAGCCCCACGCAGTCGCTTCCCGACAGCTGGGCAACCCTGCTGGCACAATGGGCCGATCGTGCCTTGCGTTCCGGTCATCAAAACCTGCTGTCAGAAGCACAGCCGGAAATGGAACGCACGCTTCTGACGACTGCACTGCGCCACACGCAGGGTCACAAACAGGAAGCCGCGCGTTTGCTGGGTTGGGGAAGGAATACGCTGACACGTAAGCTGAAAGAACTGGGCATGGAATAAGCCATTCCGCCGGAACAGCCTGTGCTGTTCCGGCGGTTAAATCACACGCGAATAGGGCTGCGGTTGCGTCTTTTGTCGCAGGTAAGCATCAAAACACATACAAATATGGCGAATCAGCAGTCGTCCTGTTCCTGTCACTTTCAGGCCTGTCGCGTTTTGCACCACCAGCCCATCCGCAATCAGCGGTTTTAACCGCGCCAGCTCTTCGGCAAAATAGCTGTCGAAGGTGATATTCCACTGCGTTTCTGTCGCGCTGAAATCGAGCGCAAAGTTGCAGATAAGCGTTTTGATCACATCGCGGCGCAGGCAATCGTCCTGACTGAGCGTGAATCCCCGCCACAAGGCATGGCCCTGTTTTTCAACCTGGCTGTACCATTCATTCAGGCTTTTCTGGTTTTGCGCGTAGCGGTCGCCGATCATGCTAATGGCGGAGACGCCCAGACCGAGTAAATCGCAGTCGCCCTGGGTGGTATAACCCTGAAAATTGCGGTGCAGGTTCCCCTCGCGCTGAGCCACCGCCAGCTCGTCCTGCGGTTTAGCAAAGTGGTCCATACCGATGAACTGGTAGCCATGCCGGGTGAGCGTTGTAATGCTCTGCTGCAGGATAGCCAGCTTCTGTTGCGCCGAGGGCAGTTCATTTTCTTTAATTTTTCGCTGTGCGGCAAAGAGTGACGGAAGATGCGCATAGTTAAAAACGCTCAGTCGATCGGGATCCAGCGCGATAACCCGCTGCAGCGTAAAAGCAAAGCTTTCCGGTGTTTGCAGCGGCAGACCGTAAATCAGGTCGATGCTGGTTGAACGAAACCCCTGCTCACGTGCCCGTGCCATCAGGGCAAAAATCACGTCCTCATCCTGCACCCGGTTAACTCGTTCCTGCACCGCCTTGTTAAAGTCCTGTACGCCCATGCTCAGGCGATTAAAACCGCACGTCCGGAGATGATCGATCATCTCCAGTTCAATTTCACGCGGATCGACCTCGATCGACATCTCCGCGTCATCCTCGAAGGTGAAATGCTGTTTCAGCAGCGCCATCAGCCGGCTAACCTGCTGCTTATTCAAAAATGTCGGCGTGCCGCCGCCCCAGTGCAGTTGAGTGACGCGACGATCACGAAACAGTGGCGCGCGGGCGACAATCTCCTGTTCCAGCGCGTTCAGATAGCGGTCGGCTTTATGTAAGTGACGCGTGACAACCTTATTGCAGCCACAGAAATAGCACAGGCGATGACAGAACGGGATATGAACATAGAGCGACAGCGCGCGTTGCGGATAACGTTCAGTGGCACGTTGAAAATCAGCGTCTGTAAAGGTCTCGCTGAACGCTAACGCGGTGGGATAAGAGGTATAGCGCGGACCCGCCGCATTGTATTTTTCAATTAATGCCTGGTCCCAGTCGATTTGTGTCGCTGACATGCTGACTCCTTCCGTTTACCTCGCTGTGGGAAAGGCCGCGATGCAGAAGGAAAGAGAGGAGTGCGGGAGGAAACCCGCCGTAAACGCTGCTTCAGACGCGACAGTCGTTGTAGTTTAAACAATAACCACAGGAGATAACATGTCATCAAAAGCACGAAAATTGATCCAGGCCAAAACATTGTCGTTTACCTGTTAAACCAGGCATGCGCATTTACGCATGCCGATCAAAGACGGCTTAATGCCCTTTAAGCAGGCGGTACATATCTTCTTCCGCCTCCGGATCGTCTTCCTCGTCCATCGCGATGCCGAGCTGTTCCATCAGTTCATCAATGCGATCCAGCGTGACATCAAGCCAGCCCTGATCCTCAGATGACAGCGTTTCGCCTTTCTCAAGGCGGTCCAGTAGCGCATCAAGACGCTCGCTGTTCTCTAACTGCGCCAGCTCTTCTTCCGGTGTCAGCACCACTTTCTGCTTCGCCGGTTTTGCCGTCACTTTTTTGGTTTTTGCGGGTGCAGCGTTGTCGGCAACGATTAACGACACCGGCTTTTTACTGCCGATACGCGGATCTTTTGCCGGGGCCGCTTGCTTACCGTTGCTGCTCTGCGCTTGCGGGTTAGCACGGCTGCCTGACGCATGGCCACGATGCTTTTTATCGCGTTTACGATCGCGCGCTTCGTTATTGATCTCTTCACGCGATTTACGTTTTGCTTTGGCGACAGGCTTGCCCTTCGCCGCGCTTGCAGGTTGCTTCATAATCTTGGGTTCCGGTGTTTTTTATTCAGTATAGAATTGCGGCGAAATCTAGCAGAAACCAGACAAAGAAAAAAGGCGACAGCTCAAGCTGTCGCCTTATTTCATACCTTCGGCAGAAGGAATCATGTTTCAAATCCGTTTCGGCTCACAACATCCCGGTTAATCCTGCGCCTGCTCAACTCCGGAGCTCATCCTTTTCCTTTTCTGGTCCGCAATCCCTGACCATTTCCTTTCCTGTCGCTCTTCGTTATCCCAACGTTCCTGAGCGCATCATCCTGATGAATGCTGTCCTGCACTGCTGAATAATGTAGACCAATTGGTAAAAGGCTCAAGTAATACTTGTATGGTGTTTGAGCGAAAAACCTGTACTTTAGTATAATTCACTGAATTTTAATCATTTATTTTTTTAATTTTTTAATTAAAAAGCGACATAACCTGCAAGATTTATGGCAAATGTCTTACAGGGAGCCCTGAACAATGGTATTGAGCACTTTCCCGCCATAATGCGTATAATCAGCGCCATTGCCCTAATGCGTTTCTGGAGTACTACCTTGTCTGAACTGAATTACCATGTCACCCGCTTCATCCTTAGCGCGCCTGATATCCGCCATTTACCTTCTGATACCGGCATTGAAGTGGCGTTCGCTGGCCGTTCTAATGCGGGGAAATCCAGCGCTTTAAACACGTTAACCAACCAAAAAAGCCTGGCGCGTACCAGTAAAACGCCCGGTCGTACGCAGTTGATTAACCTGTTTGAGGTGGCCGAAGGTAAGCGCCTCGTCGATCTACCCGGTTATGGCTATGCCGAAGTACCGGAAGAGATGAAACTCAAGTGGCAGCGGGCACTGGGAGAATATCTGCAAAAACGCCAGGCATTAAAAGGCCTGGTAGTACTGATGGATATTCGTCACCCTCTTAAAGATTTGGATCAGCAAATGATTCAGTGGGCCGTTGACAGCGGTATTCCTGTTTTGCTGCTGCTGACGAAAGCCGACAAGCTCGCATCTGGCGCACGTAAGGCCCAGCTTAATATGGTGAAGGAAGCCTCGCTGGCTTTCATGGGAGATGTGCAGGTGGAGGTTTTCTCATCGCTGAAAAAGATTGGCGTTGATAAAGTGCGCCACAAGCTGAATAGCTGGTTTAGTGAACTGGAACCCGCAGTGGACGATCAGGACAGTGACGCATAAGGCCGGGCAAAAAGCCCAATAAAAAACGCCCCAGTCACAGAATGACTGGGGCGGCTAAATTCAGCCAAATCCGATTACGTGAAGTAAAAGGTCTGAAAGATAGAACATCTTACCTCTGTACCCTACGCCTCGAACTTTACCTGATTTTTTGTGAGCAACAAAGGTTTTTTTGTTACTCCCATTCATTTTCCGCCACTTTTTTTACTATGCTCGTCACAAAAATGAAGATGACATGTAGTTAAATTATCAAAAAAATGGTGGAGGCAGAGTCAGTCATTCCTTCATGATGCTGAGAAAACCTGAATGGTTGAACGGGCAACGTTTCTCACCGGGCGCTAACGCATCACGTCAGCGCCGGTTGCTTACCTAGTGTGCCTGCTCCCAGTTATCCCCTACCCCAACTTCAACCAGTAAGGGCACATCCAGCGCCATACTGCCTTCCATTAGCGTACGAATCTGCTTACTGGCCGCTTCAACGGCCTCCTCTTTGATTTCGAACACCAGTTCATCGTGCACCTGCATAATCATCTTCACTGCGTCGCTTCGCTGTTCCTGTAACCAGTTATCAACCGCGATCATCGCGCGTTTAATGATATCGGCCGCCGTTCCTTGCATGGGGGCATTGATTGCGGCGCGTTCTGCCGCTTTACGTCGTATCGCATTGCTGGACTTGATGTCAGGCAACCACAGGCGACGCCCGTCCAGCGTTTCGACATAACCGTTACTCGCGGCGAGCTGACGCGTATTTTCCATGTAGCGCAGGACGCCTGGATAGCGCTCGAAGTACAGATCCATATATTTCTTCGCCTCACCTGCACCGATATTCAGCTGGCGGGATAAGCCAAATGCACTCATACCGTAGATGAGACCAAAGTTGATGGCCTTCGCGCTGCGACGTTGTTCACCCGTCACCTTACTGAGCGGTACGCCAAACACTTCCGCTGCGGTAGCCCGGTGGATATCTTCTCCCTGCGAGAACGCGTCCAGCAGGCCTTTATCCTGCGACAGATGGGCCATGATACGCAGTTCAATCTGCGAGTAGTCCGCCGCGACGATGCGGTTGCCCTTGCCTGCTACGAAGGCCTGGCGAATGCGCCGTCCTTCGTCATTCCGCACCGGGATGTTTTGCAGATTAGGATCGGTAGATGATAAACGTCCGGTCGCGGTGACGGCCTGATGGTAAGACGTATGCACACGGCCGGTTACAGGATTGATCATCAACGGCAGCTTATCGGTGTACGTGGACTTGAGTTTTGACAGCCCACGGTGCTCCAGAATGACTTTCGGTAATGGATAGTCCAGCGCCAGCTCTGCCAGCACTTCTTCGCTGGTCGACGGCGCACCACCCGGCGTTTTCTTGGTGGGCTTGATGCCCTGCTTTTCAAACAGGATGACCTGCAGCTGCTTCGTGGAAGAGAGATTAAACGGCTCGCCCGCCAGTTCATGCGCTTCACGTTCCAGTTCAGCCAGGCGCGCTGTCAGCTCTTTTGAGTGCTGCGCTAAGATGGCCTGATCGATCAACACGCCATTACGCTCAATGCGCGAAATGACCCTGAGCAACGGCATCTCGATCTGTTCGAACACCTTTTTCGGGCCGGCTTCTTTTTCAAGCTCAGGCCACATCTTCAGGTGCAACTGCAACGTGACGTCAGCATCTTCTGCCGCATAATGCGCAGCCTGCTCAAGGGCAATCTGATTAAACGTAAGCTGATTTTTACCCTTACCGGCGATCTCTTCGAAGGTGACCGTTTTATGATTCAACCAGCGTGCCGACAGGCTGTCCATATCATGCTTGCCCACCACACTGTTCAGGATGTACGACTCAAGCATGGTGTCATATTTAATGCCTGCTAACTCAATATCGTAGTTCTTAAGGACACCGCGATCGTACTTGAGGTTTTGCCCCACTTTGCTCACATCAGGATCTTCCAGCAGCGGTTTGAGCTGTGCGAGCACCGCATCGCGATCAAGCTGCTCGGGCGCATCAAGATAATCATGCGCGACAGGAAGATAGGCCGCTTCGCCTGGCGCGATGGCGAAACTGAGACCCACAATGTTGGCTGTTAACGTGTCCAGCGCATCGGTTTCAAGGTCAAACGCGAAAACGTCGCTTTTTTTCAGCTTCTCAACCCAGTTGTCCAGTGTTTGCTGATCCAGGATGGTGACATAACCCTCGGCAGACAAGACGCTTGTGGCTTCCGCCTTTACAGGCTCATCGACAAGAACCTGTTGGGCCTGTCGGTTGCTTTTCTTACCCTGCAGCCATTTTCCCTCTTGCAGGTCGGTCAACCAGCGCCTGAACTCGTAACGGCTAAACAGCGCCTGCAAGGCCTGAATATCCGGTTCACCGACGGTAAGCGCCTCACAAGGCTGATCCAGCGCCACATCCGTTTTAATGGTCGCAAGTTGATAGGAGAGAAACGCCACCTCGCGGTTTTGTTCCAGCTTTGTGGCCATAGTTTTGGCACCACGGAATGAAAGATCGGCAACTTTATCGAGATTATCGTAGATCGACTGCATCCCTCCCAGTCCCTGTAGCAGGGCCTGAGCCGTTTTTTCACCCACGCCTGGTACGCCTGGAATGTTATCTGAGCTGTCGCCCATCATCGCCAGAAAATCGATGATCAAGGCGGGTGGCACACCATACTTTTGCTCAACTTCTTCCGGCCCAAGAATGGTGTTATTCATCGTATTGATTAACGTTATCGCTGGCGTCACCAGCTGCGCCATATCTTTGTCGCCCGTACTGATAAGGACAGAGTAACCCTTTTTTTCCGCTTCTAACGCCAGCGTACCAATCACATCATCCGCTTCGACACCGCTGACGGCCAGCAGAGGCAATCCCATCGCACGCACCATTTCGTGTAACGGCTCAATCTGTGACCGCAGATCGTCGGGCATGGGCGGGCGATGAGATTTGTAATGTTCAAACAGCTCATCCCTGAAGGTTTTGCCTTTAGCATCAAACACCACAGCAACATGTGTAGGGCTGTATTGAACCAACAGGCTTTTAAGCATGTTCAGCACGCCATACATAGCACCGGTAGGCTCTCCTGCACTGTTCGTCAGCGGCGGGAAAGCGTGGTACGCGCGATAAAGATAGGATGAGCCATCAACCAAAATCAGGGGGTTTTCTGCTATTTGCGCCATATGTCTGTGTATTCTTCGTTGCCATGGATTGGTCTATAAGGATGCCACACCTTGGCGAAAAGGGTTAATCAAGACAAACGGGAAGTTGTTTTTTTGGTGCTGTAGCCTTTTGGATCGTAACGATCTTCCTGTGGATAACTTTGTGCGTAAAAATCATATCAATCATTTATTTATATCATAGCGATCCCGGCCAGCAATGATACTTGTTTAAAATTAGTAACTTAAAACAAAACCGTGATGTGATCGTGATTTTTGACGGCATGTCTGCTTGTGTGGATAGAAAAACTGTGCTTCTCCACTCCAGCAGAGATAAGGTGAGTGATGGCAAAAGAAAACGCCAGCGAATGCTGGCGTTTTGCGGAAGATGATAGCAAAAAACGCTTATTTCTTTTCGACCAGGAATTTAACAACGTTGGCATAATCCGCCACGAAGTTTTCCATTGAGCTCGTATCCAGTCCACCGTTATTAACCATGTATTTGCCGTTAATAAAGATAGCGGGAACACCGCGCAGATCCACATCAGCGGCCGCTTTTTGCTGCTGGGCAACCAGCGCTTTTACTGCAAAGCTGTTCCAGGCCGAATCATATTGCTCAGAGGTAATGCCTGCGGCTTTGATGAAAACGTCTTTCAGACTGGCGGGATCGGTAATGGTCTGGGTTTTCTGAATACCGTCGAAAATAGGTGCCGTGACTTTATCTTCAACCCCCAGCGCCATGGCCACAGCCCATGCGTGCGTGACAACCGGCCCCAGCTCGCCGCCCAGGAAATCAACATGGTATTTAACCATTTTGGTATCCGCTGGCAGGTTCTTTTTCACCGCATCACTGACATGATAGATTTCTTCAAACTGGTAGCAGTGAGGACAGAAAAAAGAGAAAAACTCCATGACCTGCGGTTCACCGGCAACCGGCTTAGGCAGGCTGACATATTGTTTACCTTCAGAGAATTGTGCAGCAGATGCGCTGAAGGCCAGCACCAAACCCATCAGTGCAAAAAATATTTTCTTCATTGGGGAAAACTCTCCTGACTTGTCATTAAAATTGCGGGGTCAGCTGCAACGGGGGTTCCCGCAACACCTTTTCCTGCTCGATAAACTGCAAAATTTGCCTGCGCCAAAAATCCTCATCGGTCATCCAGGGAAACGCGCGCGGAAAGGCGGGGTCCTGCCAGCGGCGAACAACCCAGGCCAGATAATAAATCATGCGCATCGCACGTAAAGGTTCAATCAGTGACAATTCGTTAATATCGAAATCACTGAATTCACTATAGGCTTCCAGCAGAATATCCCACTGGATCCGCTGCTCCTGCTTATCGCCGCTGATCAACATCCACAGATCCTGAACGGCCGGGCCATTGCGGGCATCGTCGAGATCGACAAACAGGGGGCCGTCCCGCCACAGGATATTGCCTGGGTGGCAATCACCATGTAATCGTAACGGCTGCCAGTTGTCGTGCCAGCATTGACGGAGTGTCATACCCAGCTTATCAACGGCCTCTGACAGTGCACTGCGCAGCGACGCGGGCACAAGTTCAGCGTTTGCCAGCACATCCCGGGGCTGATCCAGATATTCATCAAGCCCCATTGAGGGGCGGTGCCGGAACAGATTTTTTCGGCCAGTTTGATGCATGCGGCCCAGGAAGCGCCCAACCCATTCCATCTGATCGTCGTTATCGGTTTCATATTGTCGGCCCCCGAGGCTGGGGAAAACCGCAAAGTAAAAACCCGCATGCTGTTGCAACGTATTACCCTTAAGAACCAGGGGCGCAGCAATGGGCACTTCATCGCCGAGTAAAGCGTGAGAGAACTGATGCTCCTCAGTAATCTGCTCAGCAGACCAACGCTGTGGTCGGTAAAACTTGGCCACATAGCGCTGCCTGTTATCATCGCTAAACTGATAAACGCGGTTTTCGTAGCTGTTCAGGGCAGTAAGACCGGAGTCTACCCGAATACCTGTTTCCCAAAGCGCATCAAGCAGGACATCTGGATTGAGCGTTTGAAAATTAAAGGCGGCATCACTCATGGTTATCCCTGTGCTTATCTTTACTGTGAACGGCTAAGGATAACACTACTCATCATTTTTAATGACTCCACGTGCACGCAGCAGCGCCGTTTTAAAATCAACTTCATAATCTTTTTTCAGTCCGGGAATCTGATCATGGCTGGCAGAATCACGCATTTTTAGATGATAAATCAATATGTCATCGCTTAATTCACTTAATGGGCCAACGAAACCGGACGCCTGAGCCAGTTTTTGTAAAAATGCCAGCAGGTTAAGATCAGGTTCTTTTTCCCAGGCTGGTTGCAGGAGTTCGAGCAGTTCACTCAGCCGATGCGTTTTCATGATGATTCCTTTATGCAGGTGGTCCGCTGCCGCAATGTGAGTATCGTCCAGATTTGAGTCAGGAGACGAAAATGACAGCAATTACCGGGGTAATCCTTGCAGGTGGACAAGGTCGCCGTATGGGAGGACAGGATAAAGGGTTAATAATGCTGCAAGGTAAACCACTTTATCAGCATGTTCTTCAGCGGTTAAAGCCGCAGGTAGACATTGTGTTAATAAGCGCCAACCGTAACATTGATCGTTATCAGATAAGTGGTTGTCAGGTCGTGGCTGACACCATGCAGGACTATCCCGGACCACTGGCAGGTATGCTGAGCGGTTTGCGAAACAGTCCTACTGAGTGGGTTGCGTTTTGCGCGTGCGATACACCTGATATTCCCGGCGATTTTGTTGCGCGTCTTTGGCAGCAGCGTAACAGCGCACCTGTTGTCTGGGTGCAGTCATCCGAACGTGATCATCCGACTCTGGCGCTGATGAATCGGGCGCTGATTGGCGATCTTGAAGCGGGCCTGTTACGTGGTGAACGCAGGCTTATGCAATTTATGCGTGAACAGGGTGGACATCCCGTACTTTTCAGTGATGCGGAATCAGCTTTCCGCAATATTAATACGCCTGACGATCTGGTTAATCGGGAGAAATCATCATGCCCGTCCCCTTATTAGCAATTGTCGCCTGGAGCGGAACCGGTAAAACCACGCTGCTTGAGCAGGTTATACCGCTGTTGAAAGCGCAGGGAATACGAGCAGGACTGATCAAACATACGCATCATCAGATGGATGTTGATACGCCAGGTAAGGACAGCTATCGGCTGCGAAAAGCCGGTGCCGATCAGGTTATTGTCGCCAGCGATCGGCGCTGGGCGATGATGTGTGAAACGCCAGAGCAGCCCGTTAGTCTAAGAGCGTTAGCCTCACGAATGGATAGTACGCAACTGGATTTGGTGCTAGTGGAAGGCTTCAAAGATGAGCCCGTGCCCAAAATCGTGCTTTGGCGATCGGGTGTTAAAGGGGAGTTGGTCGATCTGCTGGATGAGCATGTCGTGGCGGTTGTCACTGACGACCTTTCGCGTAAGCCGGATGTGCCTACCGTGGATATGAACCAGCCCGGAGAGGTTGCTGCGTTTATCATGACATGGCTGGAAAAGGCCAGTTAAGGGAACGAGATACATGGCGCGTTATCTCTGACAGGTATTGGCTGAGACGTCGTATGGGGTTGTACGAGGGCGGCGTCGGAAGATAAACGTCATGACGGCCGCATACATGCAGAGGCAAGGTAAACGGTCAGGGCCAGGGAGGATGACCGGCAGGCGACGGCAGAGATCTGCCCTGAAGCCCGCAGAGGCCCGGCAGGCCACGCCCTCCCCGGACGACGGACGTAAAAAAGCCCCGTACTTCCGTACGGGGCTTCTTCACCTGA
>NZ_JAVAXU010000011.1:0-157115 GCF_041954965.1 Pantoea sp. BS_8 | reverse complement strand
CGCGAAACAAACCCCTGGCCCCTGTAACCTACGCAATGGCAAACTCCCCACCTTTTACCAGAGGAAAAATGATGCTGATTGGCTATGTCAGGGTGTCAACAAATGACCAAAACACCGATTTACAACGGAATGCCTTGCAGAGTGCAAATTGTGAACAGATTTTTGAGGATAAAATCAGCGGTAAGACCAGCGAACGACCAGGCCTAAAGCGGGCGCTCAGGACGTTAAAAGAAGGCGATACTCTGGTGGTGTGGAAGCTGGATCGGCTTGGCCGCAGCATGCGTCATCTGGTCATGCTCACTGAGGAGCTGCGTGAACGTGGAGTCAATTTCCGTAGCCTGACGGACAGCATCGACACCAGCACGCCGATGGGGCGTTTTTTCTTTCATGTGATGGGCGCCCTGGCGGAGATGGAGCGTGAATTGATCGTTGAACGCACGCGAGCGGGCCTCTCCGCTGCGCGAGAGAAAGGACGCATTGGTGGGCGGCGGCGCATTATGACGCCGGACGTCGTGGAGCGGGCAAAAAGAATGCTGACGAACGGCGCCACACGTTACCAGGTGGCGCTGGTGCTGGATATTTCTGTCAAAACCCTGTATCGCTATCTTCCAGTCAACGCCGCTAAACCCACCGATCACAGTAGTAACTAACAGGAATAAGCGATGTTATTTGCCGTGCGCTTTTACGATCGTGCCGACCGGGCTGATATCCGTAAAATCTATATGGACGCTCATCTACAGTGGCTGGAAAGCGTCAGGTCAGGCGTACTGATTGCGGGCTCCCTCAGAGAGCATGCCACGGCCCATCCCGATGATGCGTTATGGATTGTGGAAGCCGCATCCAAAGAAGCCGTTGAAACCCTCCTGAAGCAGGACCCGTTATGGCAAGAGGGGCTGCGTCAAAACGTGGATATCCGGCTCTGGAGCAAGGCTTTTGACAGCCCTGTTACCTTGTAAATTATCGCCGTTGTTTAGCCACGCGCCAGCAAACCGCAATCGCATGCATCCTTTCTGCTGACCTGACACTCTGAGCACACCCTCAACACGGAGTGCTACAGATGTCTGATTTTCATCACGGTGTCCGCGTCGTCGAAATTAATGACGGCACACGCACCATCTCGACTGTTTCAACCGCCATTGTTGGCATGATCTGCACCGCAGAAGATGCTGATGCAACGGCGTTCCCTCTTAACACACCTGTTCTGCTGACCAACGTGCAGGCGGCCATCGGCAAAGCCGGTACCCAGGGCACCCTGGCGGCCGCGCTGCAGGCGATTGCTGACCAGGCGAAGCCGGTAACTGTCGTGGTTCGCGTAGCAGAAGGCGCGAGTCAGGCGGAAACCACCTCTAACCTGATTGGCTCGACAGACGCGAACGGTAAATACACCGGCATGAAGGCGCTGCTCAGCGCGCAAACTCAGCTGGGTGTTAAGCCACGTATTCTGGGCGTGCCAGGGCTGGATTCGCTGGAAGTGGCGACCGCGCTGGCCAGCATTGCGCAGCAGCTGCGTGGCTTTGCTTACGTGTCCGCCTGGAACAGCAAAACCATCTCTGATGCCATGAAGTACCGCGAAAACTTCAGCCAGCGTGAGCTGATGGTCATCTGGCCAGACTTTATTGCCTGGAACACCGCGACCAGCAAATCTGAAATGGCTTATGCCACCGCACGTGCGCTGGGCCTGCGCGCCAAAATTGACAACGATATGGGCTGGCATAAAACCTTGTCCAACGTGGGCGTCAATGGCGTAACCGGCATCTCTGCAGACGTTTTCTGGGATCTGCAACAGACTGGCACCGATGCCGATCTGCTGAATGAGAAGTGCGTCACCACGCTAATCCGCAAAGACGGCTTCCGTTTCTGGGGCAACCGTACCTGTAGCGACGATCCGCTTTTCGCGTTTGAGAACTACACCCGTTCAGCGCAGGTGCTGGCCGATACCATGGCGGAAGCGCACATGTGGGCCAACGATAAACCGCTGACGCCAGTGCTGGTACGCGAAATCATCGCCGGCATCAACGCGAAGTTCCGTGAACTGGTCAGCGCTGGTTATCTGCTGGGTGCGAACTGCTGGTACGACGAAAGCGCGAACGATAAAGAGAGCCTGAAGGCGGGCAAACTGTTTATCGATTACGACTACACACCGGTGCCCCCGCTGGAAGATCTGACGCTGCGTCAGCGCATCACTGATACCTATCTGGCGAACTTCGCCGCATCCGTAAACAGCTAAGGAGCCGGATAAATGGCACTGCCACGTAAACTCAAGGGGTTAAACCTCTTTAATGATTCAAACAGCTATCAGGGCATTGTAACCGCCGTTACGTTGCCGAAGCTGTCACGCAAGCTGGATACCTATCGAGCAGGCGGCATGAACGGCGCCGCGTTTATCGATAACGGCCTGGACGATGCGGCGCTCGATATGGAGTGGACGCTGGGCGGTATGGATGAGCTGGTACTCAGCCAGTGGGGCGCAACGGCCAACGTTCCGTTACGTTTTACCGGTTCTTATCAGCGCGATGACACCGGCGAAGAGATTGCCGTTGAAATTGAAGTGCGCGGTAAGCACCAGGCGTTTGACTTCGGTGAAGCCAAGCAGGGTGAAAACGCCGAAACCAAAGTCACCAGCAAAAATACCTATTTCAAACTGACCTGGAATGGCAAAGAGCTGATTGAAATCGACACCGTCAACATGGTGGAGAAGGTCAACGGCGTCGATCGTCTGGAACAGCGCCGTAAAAATCTCGGCCTGGTGTAATAACAAAGGCCAGCGCGTTCTGCGCTGGTCCCTCTTGATTGAGATGGAGAAAAAATGGAACAGCTGGATAAGCCGGAACAGAAAGACAACCTGGTGGTGCTGGAAAGCCCGATTTCACGCGGTGATGTAGTGATCGCCCAGATCGAGCTGGTCAAACCGAACGCCGGCGCACTGCGCGGTGTACGACTGGCCGAGCTGGCCTCGTCCGATGTGGATGCGCTGTTGATGGTGCTGCCTCGCATCACGATGCCTTCGCTGACCAAAGCGGAATGCAATGCGCTGGACCCGGTTGACCTGATTGCCCTGGGCGGCAAGGTGATTGGTTTTTTGTCAGCGAAATCGGCCACGTAAGCTGGCCCCGCGATATGACGGTCAATGATCTGATGGCCGATATTGCCAGCGTTTTTCACTGGCCCCCCTCAGAAATGTATCCCATGTCGCTGGAAGAGTTACTCGACTGGCGGCATAGAGTGATGATCCGCAGTGGAGTAACCTCAGATGAGTAACACGCTCAAGCTGCAAGTGCTGCTGGAAGCGGTTGATCGGGCGACGCGCCCGTTCAGTGCCGTGCGTAAAGAAACAGAAAAACTGTCTGCGGATATCCAGGAAACGCAGGACCACCTGGATGCGCTCAACGCTAAATCCGCGCAGATTGAAGGGTTCCGTGCGACGCGCAAAGAACTGACGCTGACCCAGCAAAATCTTAAAAATACCCGGGCAGAAGCGGCAGCACTCGCCATTCAACTAAAAAACACCCAAAACCCCACCGCGGAACAAACGCAGGCGCTGGATAAGCTGCGTCAGTCGGCTAACGCGCTGCAGCAAAAAAACATCCAGCTGCGTCAGTCGGTACAGGAGCAACGCCAGGCGCTGAATGACGCCGGGATTTCCACGCGCCGGTTGAGCAGTGAGCGCCGGAAGCTGAACCAACAAGCCGAGCAGACGACATCCACCCTCAATGCGCAGGGTCAGTCCATGGATCGGCTGAATCAACGTCAGGACAAGCTCAACCGCATACGCGATCGCTACCGTGCCGGCATGGCGCTGGCAGATAACGTGCAAAGTGCCAGTTCGAAGGCCAAAGACTTTGTTGAGAAGGGCCGAAAAGTCATTGATGACTTATCCCCTGGCGACGCGAATAACGGCAAGGAAAAATCGGGTGGGCAGGGCGCAGGCGATATCACTGAACTCAACAAGGCGATGGCGAGTATAGGCCCGGTGGCAAAACAGGCGGGGCTTAGCGTCGGTCAGACCGCGGCCATGATGGGCGTTCTGGCAGAAAACGGCATGACGGGCAGCCAGGCCGGTGCTGGCGTCAGCGCCATGTTGACGCATGTTCAGGCACCGGACGCCAGCGCAGACAGCGCTCTGAAAGCGTTGAATGTGCAAACCGCTGACGAACAGGGCAACAACCAGCCCATTTTCGCGGTGCTCGGTCAGGTACAGGCGGCGTTTGAGAAAAATAAACTCGACGCAGCTCAACAAGCCGCTTATCTGCAGGCCATTTTTGGTGAACAGGGTGCCGCCCCTGCCGCAGTGCTGATGAAGGGCGCAGCCAGTGGCCGACTGGATCAGCTGTCTCAGGCGCCCGCTGCCCAGCCGCCAGCCGCAGACGCGTCGGTTGATACCAGCCTGCAGGCTATCACTCAGGATGGCTTGTCCGTACAGTCCGTCCTGACCGGCGTCATGAATATCAATCCCCAGCTCTCGGACAGCCTGCTGACGCTGGCGGCCGGTGGGCTGACGTTGGTGGATTCACTGGCCAGCGTGGGGAACATTGCCTGGCCCGTCATTAGCGGGCTGAGCACCATCATGGCGGGTGTGGAGCTGCTGGGCAGCGCGTTTGCCATCATCGGTGGCGCGATTACGGCCACGCTGGGGGCGATTACGCTACCGGTGGTCTTGCTTGGCGCGGCTATCGCGGCGGGCGCCATGTTGGTTTACCAGTACTGGGAACCGATTAGCGCTTTTATCAGCGGCGTTGCTGAAGGTTTCAGCGCGGCGATGGGACCGATCAGCGACGCGTTCGCGCCGCTGAAGCCGGTATTTGACTGGTTCAGTAACAAAGTGTCCGAGCTGGGCGCCTGGTTCTCGAAGCTGCTGGAACCCGTGAAGTTTTCTCAGCAGGAACTGGCTTCAGCAGGTGAGATGGGACAGCGCTTTGGCAACATGCTGGCGACAGCACTGAAATTGCCTGGTGAAGCCCTTAACCAACTGCGGGGCGGCATTGACTGGGTACTGGGCAAACTTGGCATCATCGATGAGAAATCTGACAAGGTGAAAGACAAGCTGCCACCGCCCAAAATGCGCGAGCAGGATGACGAGGATGAGGATAACGCGGATGCCCGTCCGGCCGCATCGCGCGCCAGCCTTAACAGCACGCTCAATCAGCCTTTGCCTTCGGTTAACAATTCAAACGTGGATAACCGTCAGCACACCGTAACCAACAACATCTATGCGACAGGAGACCCCCAGGCGATTGGACAGGCCGTTGCACAGTATTCCACGGCATCGCCGTGGTCCACGGCTGATAGCAGCTATAACTCCATGTTTAGCCGGGATTAATTCACCATGATGATGATATTAGGCATGATGCCGTTTGTACGGCAAACCCTTCCCTTCGACAATCTGAAGCATGACGTGGGCTATCGCTGGGCAAAAAACAGTCGCGTAGGGCGACGTGAGTCGACCCAGTTTTTGGGTGCCGGTGACGATAAAATCACCCTGTCTGGCGAGCTCCGGCCTGAAATCACCGGCGGCAATGTCACGTTGCTGGCACTGAAGGCGATGGCCGATGAAGGCCTGGCGTGGCCGCTGATTGGCGGCAATGGCATTATTTACGGCATGTTTGTCGTAACAGATTTCTCGGCCACGCATACCGAATTCTACAGCGACGGCAGCGCGCGCAAGATAGGCTTTACCCTCAACCTGTTGCGGGTAGACGATTCATTGACCAGCATGTTCGGCGACTTAAAAAGGCAGGCGGAAGAACTGCAAAACCGGGCCAGTGACGCAGCGCAACGGGTGGGTTCTGTCATCAACAGCGTTACCTCTGCGCTGAGCGGAGGGCGCTGAGATGAGCGATATCGCCCCGATTCCGGTGCCTCTGCGCGTTGCGCCGACGCCGGACTTCAATATCAAAATTGAGACGAAGGATAAAACGGAAGATATTCGCCCACGGCTGATTTCTCTGAAGTTAACGGATAACCGTGGCTTACAGGCCGATCAACTGGAGCTGACGCTGGACGACAGCGACGGCCAGTTGGTCATGCCGCCTTTTGGCGCAAAAGTCGCCCTGGAGATTGGCTGGAAAGGACAGCCGCTTGCAAATAAAGGCATCTACCTCATTGATGAGGTCACCTACCGGGGCGCGCCGGACACGATAACGGTGGTCGCCCGAAGCGCCGATTTTAGCGGTTCGCTCGATGTTAAAATCACTGATTCATATCCAGACATGACGGTTGGCGAGGCCGTGGAAAAAATCGCGAAACGTAATAACCTCAAGTGGAAAGTTTCGCAGGAGATAGCTAAGAAAAAGATTAAGCACCTCGATCAAACACAGGAAACGGACGGCACATTTATTACTCGTCTGGCTATGCTGGTTGGCGCGGTGGCGACAATTAAAAAAGAAATGCTGCAGTTCTTTGCCCCCGGGCAGGGCGTGACCGTGAGCGGAAAGCCGATTTCACTCCTGAATCTGAACCGACAGGATGGCGATAAGTATGAGTACAAATTGTTTAAGCGCGACGATTACAGTGGCGTAGAAGCAAAATGGTACGATCAGAAAAAGGCGCAGCAGAAAGGGGTAACCGTCAACACGATACCGCCAGCAACACCGGCGGTGAACCCTGTCCATCCCGCGGCCAAAAACATCCCCACAATCGGGCAACAAGACCCGGGAAAAACCTATGTTTTTGGCAGCAATAAGAAGCTGTATGTACTGAATACGCACTTCAGTAGCCAGGAGGAAGCAGAGGAGGCGGCTAAGGCAAAGTGGCAGGAACTGCAACGCAATCGGGCTACGCTGAAGATCCTACTGGCGCTGGGTGCTGCGGAGTTGATTCCTGAAACGCCGGTCAAAGCTCAAGGTTTTAAATCGGTCATCGATAATCAAAAATGGCTGATTACCAATATCGTGCATACCCTCGATAAAAGTGGCTTTACCACCCAGTTGAACCTGGAGCTGATGACTGAAAACGTGGACTACATCTTAGTAGAAAATCAAGCGGGTTAGATTAAGTCTAATTATTGTTGCTTTTTGTTTAGTCTTTGGCTAATGTTGCACTATGCCAGAGAGGAGAACAACTATGATGCATTGCCCAAAATGTCAGACCGCCGCCCATACGAAAAGCAGCCGTTACGTTTCGAAAGAGACGAAAGAACGTTATCACCAGTGCCAGAACATTAACTGCAGTTGTACCTTTAAAACCCTGGAGAGCGTATCCGGGATTATCGTCGAACCGGCGCAGATTAATACCGTGCCGGTGATGGCGAAAGGCAGCAATAACCCGTCACCGCAGTTGCTGTAAGCCCAACCCGCGAAAGCGGGTTTTTTTATGGCTGCGGCCCGGATGGGATCGCTGGGAGATCAGGCTGAAGGCCAGCGAGCCGTTGACGTTTAAGGGCGCGACAGCGGCCTCTGGGAGTTCTGTTAATAACTGTACGGTGGTGAGGGCCGGGGCCCTTGGGGACACTGGCAATTACTGTACGGAATAAAAAGATTTTACTGATATGAGTCAGGCAAAACAGGCTTCCGGTGAAGAGAGAAAAAGCGTGGCGATTTTCGCCAGAAGAAAACGCAGGGGTGATAAAGTATTTTGGTACTAAGAGTAAGTCCGCGCTGGGATTTGAATTCGGTATGCGAATTCCCTTCTTCCAAAGGGAAGAAGGGAAAGGGCCGGAATTAATGAACGCTATCTGTAAGTTTGCTATCGATCATCACCAGCCCCGACGCTGTTTGCACAAAACGCGGCGCGGTTAAGTCATCAGTCATGATGTTAATCATCTGGAATAACAAGCCGGTGATGTGTTTCTGCAAGTCTGTAGAAGCCGGCTGATTCAGAAACACTAACGTCAATGCGCTGCAATATTGCCGCATCTCTTCCGAATCTATCGAACAACCGCGGCGACAGGCTTTGTCATTACCTTTCTCCAGCGTGAGGCGTTTAATCAGGTGTTCTGGCAGTGGCTTGTCTAACAGAACTTTCAAGACTTCCAGTGCAGCGAGCAGACGGCCGCATAGTGCCATACGAGCGGTGATATCGTGACATTCAATCAGGGCATCCACATAGCGCACGCACGTATACAGCACCTGAAACAGATCGTGCGTGGTGCCAAGCGGCGTTTTCAAGAGGTTTGAGATCGCAGATTCGATAACTGGCTGAATGTCCAAGATTTGATGATGGGCGGTTGTGTTACTATCGGTGTTAGCCATAGCGTTGTTCCTTTAGAGTGAACGTTGTGGTCAGACGCTCCGGTATGTGTTGCTGCACTGCCGGGGCGTTGCTCTTACAAAAGGCCTCATGTTAGTGTGGTCTTTTATGAGGTTAAACTGAGGGAGTAGGTGGCCACATGTCAATAATAATGCGTGAAAAAAAACCAAAAGGTGGAGGCAAGTCTCCACAATTTAAAATGCGCATTGATCCGGCCTTGAAAAAACAGCTCGATGCGGTTGCAACTGAAGAAGGAATTAGTCTGGCAAGCTGGCTGAAGAACCTGGCGAGAGAGGCATTAAAGGCAAGGGGAATTGAGCCGGAGGGGTAATTTGTGCGTGAAATATTGAGTTAATTATATGTGTGGTAAATGAAAAAAAGCTAAATTTCGCTATTGTGAAGTTTTTAATTTGGCCATTACAAGTTTGATAAAATAGCTGAGGCTTTGATGGAGTTGTGAGTAAATGAAGCTTTTTATTGTATGGTTACTGCAATCTTTTTTCTATCTTGTACCGATTATAGTCAGTGTTGTTGGTGCTTATTTTATTGTGCGATTCGTTCCATTTTACCCAATGGGGTTTGTGGTTGTCTGGGTCGGTATCGTTGCTTATCTTTATGTAAGATACAGTAAGTGGGTTTAACCTCAACCGTATAATCTTTTTCATGGCGATTTTCAAAACACCATGAAGTTTCAATATTTATCTGTAATATGATGTTCAGTGAATCGGGACTTACCCATATTGACTTGCTCAAAGTAAATAATCAGGATGTAAGGTCCTTATAAATGAATGAGCAATCTAAGTTGTACGCTTACAAGATTAGCTATGAGATAACATTCAAATAAAATAATATTGCCAGAAAGAAGAGCAGACTACGATAATGGACGAGACAGAAAAAGCAGTACTCGATCTTGTTGAGACTTACAATGGTCGAAGCATATTTACCTTTAAGCGGTATCCGCTCAAACATAATACCGATCTTAATGAAGATTTTCGAATGGACCCGTTAGATGCCTATGATTTAATAGAGGAATTCACAGAGAAATTTTCGATTAATTTAGATGAAATCAATTTCACTCGCTATTTTCCTGAAGATAATGGCAAAGCAGAAAAGGCGTTGACCATTCAATTACTGATTGACTCGGCCCGAGCAGGTCACTGGACGGATGAAGAAAAATCAAAAACAGAAAATACCTTACCCTCAAACTCAGACAGGAAAATAATGAAAAAGGGAAAAAATAAGACGATTTATATTTTAGCAGTCATTATATGTTTTCTGATTCTTCCGGAAATAATGGTTCGTACACTAACCCCAGAACAACTCGTCAGACTCAGCGATTTCACAAGCCTGGGCGGGATTTTTAGCCATCTCCTTTCGTTAATGTTTTTTCTCGGTATAACATCGATTTTGCTGGGCATTGTCGCTATCTGTCTGGCAAAAAAAATCTACCGATATTTTGTCAGGTTAAAAAAATAGCATACCTGCTGTACGCTCTGTATGCGTTACCAACGCACTGAGAGCAAAATTTTGCCAAAGCTGAAAACGTTGAGCGAAAGCAATCCAGGAAAGCGTATAGGATCTGCGGACCTGTTTTACAGTGGCTGGTCCGCGCAAACTCATGGGGGAAATGTGAGTAGGTCAAAGTGTGCCATTCTTAGCGTAATGTGAGGTGTAATACGTTATTCCGCCCTTGCAGGATGCGGACGAGTTGGGCATCGCCATGGAGAGCGAGAAAGCGCTACTGGAGCAATGGAGAACCTACCGCGTGGAGACCTTAACGGCACCGGATATTAGTTGGCCGGGAAAGCCTAAACAGAAACATCCCCGTTACAGCGGGGACTATCAGGAAAATTTTAGAGGCGGGAAGGCTTAATTTTGCCATTCAATCATCTCATCCAGCCGTTTTAAAATATCTGGGAAGTAGCTCTCATTGATGCCGAAATCACCTTTCACCTGAGCGCTGTCAGCATGCGCTTCAGGACGAAGGTTATATTCAATAATTACACCCTCTTCGCCGGTTACTTTCCTGATTATCATATTCAGTTGATGGCACTGGCTTTGAAACTCGAAAGGCTTTATCTCACGTTGAGCAATTAAAGCGTTATGGTGCGCTGCAAATTGCTCACGTAGTTCCAGTAGCTCACCTACCGTAAATTCAGTTTGAAACTGTGCTTTCAGGCCAGGAACAGAAAATTCAACAAAAGATTTTATCCAGTCCCAGCGATGATGTTCAGGGTCAATGTCGTTATCGACCACTCTTTCAAAAGGAGAAACCGTAAACGTAAATTTCTCGTCTTTAATATCAAACATTGATGCGTTCCTGTCGGTTTTTAAAAATACATAAAGTGGGTGATTGTCCAGTCGGACTCTCTTACCACAACTTCGAGTGTGTATTTTTTATACTCAGTAGTGGCCTTCTTACGATAAAGCTTGTACATCTCAATTTCGTATCTGTACAGGCCTTTAACTTTCCGGGGATCGGCCGTTCGCTTACCAAAACGAATAGCTTTTTCCTGAATATGTAAAGGAACATACCGATCCGTTTCATACATGTGCTTAGCAGCCGTTTCGGTCATTTTCAGGTTGCGTACAGATAAGCCGAGTTTAAACCGGGCGCGCAAAAATGAAATCGTTCCCTGGCCAAGCTTTGCTGTAATGGCTGTTCGCGTACCCGCTTCAAATAAAGCACGGCCAGTGCGGAGAATGCGGAAAACACCAAAAGCAATCAGTGCAATATCAGTGGGATCGAACAACGGCGTTTCAAGCGGAGCCTCTTCAAGCCGGACAAAATGGCCCTGTGCATCATAAATTTGCCAGAGGCCGGGAGCCTGAGCCACGGTGTAGCCGATACACATACCGCTTGTTTCATCAAGCACCGGCTGAGCATTGCGTGGTAGATGTTGTGGCCGAAGCTCAAAAAATTCTCCGGGGGGCAATCTTGACTCAAAAGTGTAATACCGTCCAGGTTCCTGTCTTTCTGCTCTTCCTGAGATCATTCTCGTTCCCTCTTTTTGATGATGGCTGCTCATAGTGCCACAGGAAGGCAAAGCGATCATTCCCGAGTAAATGCCCGATCATTCTTCAACAAACCCTAATTGTATAAACGGCATCGCCTGACCTGACACTCTGAGCACATCCATTTTACGGGGGCATCAGATGTCTGATTACTGTCATGGTATCTGCATCGTCGAAATCATGGATGGCACTCGCACCATTTCCATCATCTCTACCGCGATTATTGGGCTGGTCTGTACCGCCTGGGACGCCGACACTACCGCTGAATACGCCGGTATTGTTTGCTAACGTGTAGGGTGGTATCGCCAAAGCCGGGGCAAAATGCACGTTAGCAGGCGATTGTCGACCAGGCCAAATCGGTTAATGTCTTGGTGCGCGTTGCCGTGGGTGCGACCGAAGCGGAAACCATCTCAAGCATCATCGGTACCACTTACGAAAACGACCAGTACACTGTAATGAAAGTCCGGTTAAGCGCAGAATCAGCTCGGCGTGCCGGGCCTTAACTCGCTGGAAATGGCGATCGCGCTCGCCAGGATCGCGTAGCAGGTGCACCTTCAAAACGTACGAAAGCATAGCGGGGATGATCGTCTCGCCGGGCCAGACTAATAAGGTGCCGATTTTTACGCATAACGACAGAAAGTAATGATTACTTCACTGAAAGCTCGCGAAAGTATGCTTTTTGTATCTGCGTTCAAAAAGAACGAATAAAGTCATGTGATGCTTTTGTGACGCTGGCCTATAGAAAAAAAGCCACTCGGCTAAAAGTGGCTTAATATCCTGATTCAACAGGTGAAATCTGGTGGCCCCTGCTGGGCTTGAACCAGCGACCAAGCGATTATGAGTCCCAATTCGAGATGAATAAAATCAGTAACTTACTGATCTTTATATTTTCTTTAGGCCTAATAGTGATGAAAAGTGGCACATAGCGTTGAGCTCTGCTGCCATTTTGCTGCCAAAAGATGTATAAATATGTTAACAACACTTACCTGTTTTTTAGTAGTGTTGATGTATTTGGATGTGAAAATAAATTCTTGATTATGAAATCTGAAAAAATAGGGAGATACTTTATGCCAAAATTGCTTGATATGGAAGAATTAATAGGTGATATAGTTGATGTAAATATGAAGGAATATATGAGGGAAGCTTTAACGTGCTATATGACTAGTGCTTACAGAGCTTCAGTTGTTATGTCATTTATTGCGATCTTTGAAGATATATATAAGAAACTGGAAGGACTTTCATCTACTAATAGAACTGCCAGGGATATTTTCCAAGATATAAGTAAACAAAGAGATGAGCAAAAGGTTTACGAGAATGATTTAATTAACAGGTTGAAGTCTAATAAAATTATTAGCGAGATTGATGCTGATTTCCTGAACGTTCTTAGAGTCCTAAGAAATAAAGCTGCACATCCGTCTGGACATAAACCTTCAGCAGAAGAAGCTAGATATGTTTTTTCAGAAACAATAAATAGGTTTTTATCCAAGCCAATTCTTTCAACAACACAGATTGCAGACCAGATAATTTCTAAGCTTGGAGATGCCTATCTTTTTCCAACGTCAAGGCTAGAAGATTATAGTGCAGTAGTAAATGCCGATGTGTCTACGCTGCATCATGATGGCTACTCATATTTAATCAATAAGTTAGTAGGCCATTTAGATAATTCAAATGAGCAAGTCAAGAATAATACCAAGAAGTATATCTTAGGACTGAGTAGCACGCCTCTCAATGAAGCGGTAAGAGATCAAATAAAAAAACAAGTTGTTATCGCTAAAAGCTCGGACCAAAATCTTTCACAATTAATAGTTGAATGCTTATCTGCCAATCATAATCTTCTACATGGTCTGGATGATATTGTTTATTTAAGACTTAAAAGTATCATCGATAAGACTATAAATGATACAAAATCTTCTGATCAGCATAATTTTTTAAATCATCCGGTTAAGATATTTCATAGTATAGTTAGATTAGGAGAGGAATCGGCTGAAAAACACTTTAGCGTAGAAATAAAAAGAATTATTGATAAGTACAAACTAAGTCCACTTATAATTTTGTTCTCAAAGAAATATGAATGGGTTAAGTCAAAGGTAATTGAATCAATCTTTTATCAAGCTGGATCCACGATCTACGATGATGCCAATAATTTTGCTAAATCATGTTATTCAGTTGATGAACATCTTGCTTCTTTATTAAATGGCGAACAGTGTTTTGAATTGATAGTTAGAGTGACAAGTGCAGCAAATTGGGGTGCTTTCAATTCCCAAACAATGCGCGATGGCGGTTTTGTTAACATCCCTAAAGTTAGGGAAAAAGCAATTAATGCTATATTAGATAACGAAACCATGTGCCGAGAGATAATTGATAGGCTTTTACCAAGTTGTGAATCTCCCGAAACATTTAAACAAACGTACATTGATCAGTAGAAGTATGTAAAGTCACTGAGCATTTAAGTTGCTCAGTGGCTGCCATAACTAATAAAAAATCTTGTTCAAGGCTTACTGCTTACTTTCTCATGAATAGTAAGCGGGTTGTAAAGCAAGGCTTCCGTCAAGTGATCAGGTGCGAAATGTGCATATCTCATAGTCACCTTAATATCTGTATGGCCCAGTATTCTTTGAAGTACAATGATATTTCCACCGTTCATCATAAAATGTGAGGCGAAAGTATGCCGCAACACATGTGTTAATTGTCCGGCTGGTGTCTCGATACCTGCACGCTGCATTGCTTTTCTAAAAGCTGAATAGCATGGTTTAAATAGCAACTGTGCTCTCCTACTTGATGGCAACTCGGCCAGCAACTTTTCATTTATGGGCACAGCTCGGTTTCTCTTGCCTTTGGTTTTAACGTAGATGATTTGCCCAGCGCGAATCTGATTCCCTTTCAAACCTTCCGCTTCACTCCAACGTGCGCCAGTTGCCAAGCAGATTTTCACAATAGCAGTCAGATCTTTAGAACGACTTTTATCACATTCGGCGAGTAAGGTACGAATCTCCTCAATAGTAAGATATGACATTTCCGACTCACTGATTTTAAACTCGCGCACATTCTCTAGCGGATTTGGTGCGGACCACTCATCTAGCCGACGCAGCTCATTAAACATAGCCCGGAAGTATGCCAGCTCTAAATTTACCGTGCGTGGCGTTACCGTCTTCACCCGGCTAGAGCGGGTAATCTTCCCGCTTAACCGCTGCTCGCGATAAGACGCAAAAATTTTCGCGTTAAACTCGGTTGCTAATGGGTTTCCCATAGCCTCGCAGGCGAACGCCATTGTGGTTCGCCGCTTCTCACCATCCGCCAACGTAATGCCATGCGTGTTGAACCACAAATCCACCAGCTCAATTACCCGCCGCTTATCCGCTTTCTCTCCTAGCCAGGGCTTAACTTGAGCCTGTTCTTTTACGAACTTCTCATAGGATTGTGCTTCGCCCTTCGTCGCAAACTGGCGGCGAATCCTTTTGCCGTCACGGCCGTTTGGGAAAACCTGTGCCTGCCATTTCCCGTTGGGTAATTTGCTTATCGCCATAATATTTCCTACAAATCAAGATCTTCAGTTATAAATTCTAAATCAGGAGAATCTTTATCGATAAAAGTGATTTCTTTTTTATTTTTAAAAACGTGGCACAGTCTCCCTAACGGATCTTTATCAATCCCTACATAATCACCCAAGTAATTCCCACCTTTAAAGTATGAGTTTTTATAGTATGCATCTCGCTTGTAAGTGCTTATTTGATATAAGAAGGTTTCCCCTGTTTTTGTGGGACCATCTTTCAAGTTTATTAATTTTTTAGCAGGTGAAATTTTATCTGACATGCTGTTAAATCTACTATTTAAATCGTTAATTGCATCTAAGATTAGAGTGTCAGTTGAACTTAATATTGTTTTTTCACCAACTTGCGCTGGTTGTATTTTTAGTAGTTGCACAATTGAGTTAACATCACTTTCATCAGCCGCATAAGTGGATTTTAATGCCTTTTCGATTGATGATATGTTATTAAATGCATTGTCGATTCTTAGACTTGTGTCATATTCACAATATCTAAAAGCTTGTACATCAAAAGGGCTTAATGTTTTGTCATCTTTGATTAAAACAGTCTTTTTATTAAATGCCTGCCTTAGCCCAAGTTCATACATAACGTTAGGGTTTCTTCCGCTTAAATCACAGATGGCAATGTCACACTCAACAATTCGTCTCAGAATATCAAGAACGATTAAGTTTGAACTGCTGATTTCATCAGCTCTGACTGGTGAGAATCCAGCCTTATCACACGCGGGTTTAATAATATGACTATAAACTCGATCAAAGTGGCGTGTTTCGTATCCATTCATGTCCGCAATTGGCATTATTATGAAACATTTTTTTTGACATTCTGAATTCGTTTTTTCAACCAACGTTGGAGTAGATAGATCTTTATTTATTTCAATATTATTTTCCATGTCGTTTTCCTTTAAAAAAATTCAGTCTTGGCAACAACCTTTCCAAGAACTTTAATATCATCTGCTTTGCATTCGAATGATGCTTTGCCATTCTCTACGCGAATTCGTCCGCCTGGAAAACGATACAACTCTTTAACGCTAATGATCTTATCAATCTCGATGAGCCATAGCCCGTCGGTGATCTCTGAGGCGGTCATATCAACCAAGTAATTCTGCTTCTCGAAATTTATTAATAAAGGGGCTTTTACATCACTTGGTAAGAGCTGAGCATCATATTCAACCCAATCAGATGATGAAAAAATCCCATTTGTGATTTTTTTTAGTTCGATTTTTGTAGAGGTATCAACTTGGTTTGTGATGTTTGGATTGCCTGTACCATAAGTTAGCCATTCCAAAGATGCACCCGTTTCCATTGAGCAAATTAGCACCCAATCAGCAGGAAAGTTCCCGCGCATTATACGGTTAGCCATAGTGCTCTGAGATACGTTTAGGTGACGGCATAACGCTTGCCTTGACGAAAGCCCATACGCTTTAACTATGCGTTCAATGGGTTCTTTCCCCCCTTCTGGCAGAATTGGGACTTTACGACTCGTAAAATCTTTCGTTGACCTTTCCAATTTGAGATCCTAATATTCACTCGTCGTAACGAGGTATGTTTAATAGAGATAAATAGAGTTGGCTAGAACTCAACAGAGGATAGTGCATCATGACCCGTAAACTTTCAATGCGCCCTTCAATCAATCTCGTGATTTCAGAACCGTACATTACTGTCGAAGAGTTCTGCCGTCGCACTGGTTACAAGGAAGGCACCGTCCGCCAGATGTACCGCGAGAACCGTTTGCCCATCAGGAAGAAGGAGGGCTTAAACGGGCTTATCGAAATCAACATGGTTGCTCTCACTATTGAAGCCGCTTCTGGCTGCGAAATCACAATGCAGGGCTGATGTATCCATATTGGGATATTAAAAGGGATTAATCATGTTTGATTTTCGTGTGTCCACACATAACTACTTTGACGAAGCCTGCCGCCGGTTCGCTCTGTCTCACAACATGAAAGAGCTGGCACAGGCTGCAGGCATGAACGTGCAGACCCTGCGCAACAAGCTGAACCCTGAACAGCCGCACCAGTTGACCGTTGCGGAAATGCTTTTGCTCACTGACCTGACCGAAGATGCATCTTTAATGGATGGCGCGCTGGCGCAGCTAAATTGTTTGCCTTGTGTACCGATGAACGAACACGCCGAAGAAAAACTGTCAGCCTATGTGTTGAAGGCAACAGCAGAAGTAGGGCAACTGGCGGCAGGTGCGATGCGTCACGATGCGTTGAGCACGTCATGCCGTCGCAGTCTTTTGCAGAGCGTCAACACCGGCATTCGCTGTCTGACGCTTGCGGCAATCGCTGTGCAGACCCGCATTCATTCCAATCCCACTATGGCATCAACCGTAGACGCTATCAGTGGCCTCGGCGCATCCATTGGTCTGAGCTGAGGGACTGATAATGATTTCACTGGCGTCACGCCTTAAGCGTCAAAGCCCGTCCGTAGCCTATAGCAACGGCTGGATCATGGGTGAGAACGGCAAGCCCTGGCATCCGTGCAACAGCCAAAAGCAACTGCTACAGGGGCTGACCAGCAAGCGCAAACCCGCCGGTTTCATGGCGCGTTTATTCAGGGGGTAACATGCAGCGAGTCACAGGCAACACAACCGCACAGCAAGGCCCGGCATCTTTTGCCAAAACTCATTCAACGGGCAATCGTGCTGATGCTGTTAACAAAATGTCGTTTGATGAGTTTCGGAAAAGCTGGCGGCAGCAGCGTGACAATAACGCTAACCCGTCGCTGCGTTATTTCAACCGTCAGAATGACGAGTTTAAATTTTGCGTGTTAACCCTGGCTAACCGCGAAAATCCTAAAACATTTTCACAGGAGGAAATCGGAAAACCGTTTGAATACTTCGACGAATACCGCCGCGAGTTAATCATCATGGCGATGAATAAAATGGCGCGCTGGGGAAAGATTCTGCCCCGACAGTTTTCTACCGCAGACTGTTTTTTACCTGAGTAAATAAGACTCAAAAATTAATGGCGTAAACCCGCCGGGCATTCCTTTGCACTGAATCTGGAGAATTGAACAATGAGAAATTCCCAAACCCGTAATTTTGAAGCCGACGCAGACACACTTAATGCACTGCTGAGCAAGGCCAAAACAGAACAGCGCAGCGATGATGCGCTGGCCGTGTCAATCCGCATTGCGGCGTTGGTCATCCATGCCCGCAAGCACGAAATGAGCGCACCGGAAATTATTGAGCTGCTGGATAAAGAGGCAGAACGTTTTGAGCATCAGGCGCGGGAGCTGCACTAATGGCCGATTCAATGGATTTAGTCCAGGCGCGCGTTGAGGAAGAACTGCAGCGCAATCTCGCTAATGCACGTCGCCAGCCCGCCGGGGCTGGTGAGTTCTTTTGTCTGGCCTGCGATGAGGCGATACCGGCTGCCCGTCGCCGCGCCGTGCAGGGCGTTACTCACTGCGTAGCCTGTCAGGAAATCATCGAGCTAAAAAGCGCCCATTACAAAGGCGGTGCTGTATGAGTACGATCCTCAAATGGGCGGGCAACAAAACCCGCCTCATGCCTGAGCTGCTTAATCATCTGCCGCATGGGCAGCGTCTCGTTGAGCCCTTCGCAGGTTCCTGCGCGGTGATGATGGCAACGGATTACCCGGCTTATTTAGTGGCTGACGTTAATCCCGACCTGATTAATTTTTACCGCCAGATAAAAGAACATACGCGCCCGTTTATCGTAGTGACGATGAGCCTTTTTACCCAAAACAAAAGGGCAGAGGATTATTACCGCATTCGCGAAGCATTTAATCATGACCCGGCTTTACCTCTGCTTGAGCGCGCCGCACATTTCCTTTATCTGAACCGCCACGGCTATCGTGGACTTTGCCGTTACAACCGTAAGAGTGAATTTAATATCCCTTACGGAAACTATTCTGAACCCTATTTCCCCTTGGAAGAAATAGAAACGTTCGCAGCCAAAGCCCACCGTGCAACTTTTGTCTGTGCTGATTTCCGCGAGACGCTGAGCATGATACAGACCGGCGACATCGTTTATTGCGATCCGCCCTATGACGGCACGTTTAGCGACTACCACGCAGGCGGATTTGATAAGGCTGCGCAGCAGGACTTAGCGAGCATGTTAACCAGCGTGTCAGATCGCTGCCCGGTCATCGCTTCAAACAGCGATACCGACTTTACACGCAAGCTTTTTAATGCCTACGAACTGACCAGCGTCAGGGCTGCCCGCGCGGTTGGTGTGGCTGCAGGTGACGGCAAAAGCGCGGCAGAAATCATCGCCGTTCGTCGTCCTGCATCTGCCAGGGCAGCAGGTGAGGCCGCTGCATGATGGAGCAGTACGCATACCCGTGGAATACACCACGGGAAGCCATCGCCAGCCCTTATCCCACTTATGAGGAAATGCACAGCCGCAGTCAGATGATTGCGGCTTTAGTGCGTGCGCAGGAGCTGCTTGAACAGCAGCCAACGCTAATTCAAATCGACTTCAAACGTCGCATGAATGAGCTGGAAAAATCACAGGGCATTGCCCGCGCCAATGCGTACTTAACGAAAACTTTCGTTGAGCGCACATTGCCGCGTGTTGAATGCGTTAACGAGCAGTACCGGGTTAAGACTATGGATGCCAGCACTTTTAACCTGCTGACACAGAACGCCGCGAAAGAGACTGGCGCAGCGCGTGCCGGGGGCCAGCTGTGGGAGCTGATGAAGCGTTTTAACCGCCTGGCTGATATGTCGCGCGCCGATGTGGATTTGCTGGCCGGTGATATTGCCAGTTTCATTCTGGCCGAGCTGGTACAGGCACACGCGCAGGCAGCTGATGAGTCAGATTATAAATACACGCACCGCGTCTACATGACGGCGGCGGCCATCACCCGTGAATTTAATCAGACGCCGCCACTATGGGATAAGGTGACGTCCCGTTTCTTTGATCCCGAAGAAGTCACGCCCGCCGTGCTGCGTATGCAGACTGAAAAATGGTGGACGGGGAGACTGCGCCGCGTGGCTGCGTCATGGCGGGAGCACCTGCAGATTGCCCTGGCTAACGTCAGCAAAAAGCACACGCCGTACGCCAGCAGAATGACGGTTTCAGAATGGCGGGAACAAAAACGCCGCACCCGTGAGTTTTTGAAGGGCATGGAACTGGAAGACGAGGAAGGCAACCGCATCAGCCTGATTGAGAAATACGACGGCAGCGTGGCTAATCCGGCTATCCGTCGTTGCGAGCTGATGACCCGCATTCGCGGCTTTGAAAATATCTGTAATGAGCTTGGCTATGTTGGGGAGTTTTACACGCTGACCGCGCCTTCACGCTATCACGCCACAATCAAAACCGGCCATCGTAACCGTAAATGGAATGGTGCCAGCCCGGCAGACACGCAGCGTTACCTCTGCAGCGTCTGGCAGCGTATCCGGGCAAAGCTGCACCGTGATGACATTCGAATCTTTGGCATTCGCGTTGTCGAACCTCACCACGACGCAACGCCACACTGGCATATGCTGATGTTTATGCGTCTCGAAGATGCGGATCAGGTGCGCCAGACAATCCGTGACTATGCCTTTCAGCAGGACAGCAACGAGCTGACCACGGATAAAGCCCGTAAAGCGCGCTTTCATGCCGAGGCCATCGATCCGGAAAAAGGCAGCGCTACGGGGTACGTGGCTAAATATATCTCTAAAAATATTGATGGTTACGCGCTGGATGGCGAGCTGGACGACGAAAGCGGCAAAGAGCTGAAAGAAACCGCCCCCGCTGTGTCTGCCTGGGCGGCCCGCTGGCACATCCGCCAGTTTCAGTTTGTCGGTGGTGCGCCGGTCACGGTTTACCGAGAGTTGCGCCGCATGGATGACACCGAAACCGCCCACGGCCTCAGCGTTGAGTTTGCCGCTGCGCATGACGCGGCCGACGTGGGTGACTGGGCGGCATACGTTAACGCGCAGGGCGGCCCGTTCGTGCGTCGTGATGAGCTGGCCGTGCGCACATGGTATCAGTCGGGCGATGAACTGAATGAATACGGTGAAGAAACCGTGCGTATCAAGGGCGTCTACGCAACTGATGTTGGCGCAGATACTCCGATTTTAACCCGTCTGGCACAGTGGAAGATTGTCCCGAAACGTGCCGTTGATTTTGGTTTTGACCTTCAGGGCGCGCCCGCGCCCTCTCGGAGTTCTGTCAATAACTGTACGGGGCGTTTGAGATCTGAGGATTCAACCCCGCCGGAAAGTTACGAAAAAATCGACTTTGAAAGGATGAGTCGCAAAGAACGAAGACAATTGCTGGCACGACTCAAATGCAAAGAGAATGAAAGCGTTGTTATGCCGTCCAGTTTGTGCGAAAAAGCAGTCGAGGGTGGAGATCTTGCTTTGAAAAGAATCGCAGATTTTGCTGAATCAGCAGGTTTGAGTTTTACGATAGGCCAATTAAGCCACCTTCTTCAAGGTAGTAGCTTAAGAATGGATGGGTACATATTCTCGGCAGCGGGTACCGGAGAGTTGAGACAGCACAAAGATAAGAGTTCAACTCGAAGAACGTCTGATTTCTGGAAACATATGAAGGACCATCATAATGTCGACAGCAATAAAATAAGGCACGACCCAATCGGCAACTACAAAAAAATGTTGAAAGAAGCAGATGCGGCTGCATGGAAATGGATGTTTAGCCCAAACATTAGTGAGAGGCGTGTATGTCTGATAAAGAACAGCGAGAATTAGAGGTTAAAAGATTCATCGATAATAAAATAAAACGATGCGATAAATGTGGTTGTGAACTGAACTATAGAGAGAAATTCTATACTTCTGAACCCATCTGCTTCGCTTGCAAAGGACTCCTTAAACCAGAGGCCGAAAGCAAATCTTTACGTGCCAGTGGCCATTATAACTCTGTTGATACTCGATCACCGATGGCTGAAAAACTGTTTGCGCTTTACCCTGAGTGGCAGGCGATGAATGAAAAAGCTGAAAATGAATGGCACGAAAATCATCCTTTAACTCCTCTACCGCGCAAGCTTTCTGAAAATCACAAACCGCAGCCGTTTACTGATGAGCGTATAGCACAAATGATTTCTGATTATGATGAGGGAATCATGGTCACTGTTAGTCAGGAAGAACTGATTTCGCTTTTGTGGGAAATTATCAAGCATCGAAATATTTCAGGCTGAAATTCAGTGTTGATGCACCTGAGTTACTTACGACGTTCGCATCATTTGAATTCATAAAAAGATGGGAATTAGCTTAAGTAGAAATGTTATGCATTCTGAAGGTAGTTAATGAATGAAATGACGAGGTTTTTTCCTTAGCTTGGAGATTTTTACAACAAAAATGAGCCTTTGGGTAAAAAACATTTCACTTTCAGACTCCTCTAATATACTGTATGTATGTACAGTTTTTTGAGAAGGAGTTTGCTATGTATGACTGTTTTTTTGAGTCTGTGAAATTACAACGCATTGATTTGTTTTTAAAATTAGTCGCATCGAGTGATTGTAGTGAAGATGAAAAGAATCTCGCGATCCAATGGGTGTCTGAGCTGACTGATGAGCTTATGAAAAAGGTCAGAAGCCATGAATATGCCCGTTTGATGGAAGTATCTGAATAGAAGGGCAGGGCTGGATATGGGCGGAAAAGACAGCTTTTACCGGATTGTCTATCACGGCCAGGTTCTTGAGCATTACAAACAAGGTGAGTTCATTTTCTTTCAGCGCGCCAAAGAACAAGGTGGCGGGTACTGGCTGGGGCAGACGTTTGATGGCGTTTTTGTATTCACGCTGCCGCACCCAACAAAGTTTTGGGACGGTTGGGAATACCTGATCAGGTACGCACGCAGGCCGCCGCCGAAGCCTAATGTGATCGAATCCGGTGATACTTTCCCCCTTTTCTGAGCGCTGATGCGAGAGTGCATGTCTATGCTGCATGAATCCGCATGATCCCAAAAGGATCGTTTACCCTCTGGCCCGCCAATACTGGTGGGCTTTTTCATAGATCATGCAGGTGCATGAAAACCACTATATAAAGCGGGCAGGCGTGGCGGGGCTACGAGCGCGCGCAAGAGCTTTTAAAAAACAAAATTTTGTTGTAAATTGATAAGAAAATTTTACGGATTAATCCTATGTTAAAGTACTGGCTTGTCTGGGGTAGTTTGTTTGCATTACTCATGATTTTCATGGGGTCTATACCCTTTTCACCATTTGAAAAATGGTGGTTTACTGCTAACTTTATGTCCAATGTCGGCATCATAAAGGCATTTTTAGCAGTTCTGATTTTATGTTTAGTTGCTTACCTGTTAATAATTGGTGCTGCTTATAAACGTTACTCATTCAAAATTGAGCAGTTAAATTTTGGAGGTGTAAATATTCTTTTTGATAATTCTGACATTCTTTTCAAAAAAACAATTAAGAATTATCTTGATACTAAAAGAAGTTTATTTAAGTTAGATGCTCATCATGATGCATTTGATGAAGTTCTTAACTCATATTTTGAATGTTATAACTTCATTAGGACTGAAATAAGAATCTTAAACTTAAAAAGGCAGAGAGATAGAGAGCTATACAATGTTGCAAGTGAAGCATTGAAGGTGCTGAATGTTTTTTTAACTGAACATCAGAATAATTACAGGCGCTGGCATAAATATGTATCAGAGAAGGATAGTGTTCTTACTCAAGATAAGAATAGTGATGGGGACTTTATTTCATTGTCCTACCACTTAACTCCCATAGGAAAAGTACAAAGCTATTATTATCATTTTAACAAAATACTAGATGGGTTTTCTGATGTGAATAAATTTTTCAGTGCTGATTTTGCTAATAAGTTTAATATTGATATAAAGAAATGGAGCTAGTAATGCATAAGACCTTTTTGAGCTATCATCATGCTAATGAACAAGATTTAAAAGATGAAATAATAAAAAATTTTGGGGGTGCTAATTTTATAGATAAGTCTGTCAGTGATGGGGATATAAGTACAACAATTAGCGAAGAGTCAATCATGAGGAAGATTCGCGAAGACTATCTAGATGATACGACGGTCACTATAGTCTTAATCGGGAGTGAAACGAAAAACAGGCCTTTTGTTAATTCTGAAATACAAGCTTCGCTTTGGGGTGAAAACTATAATGGATTGATTGGTGTCATCAGAGACGAAATTTATGATTCTGTTTTTACTCCAGCAACATGTTTAGATGGAAATTGTGGTTGTGGGCTTAACCTTAGAAAAGTCGGGTGGGGTTATAATAATTATTTACCTTATTTAATAAAAGAAAATCATGTTTACCAAAAAACTGTCCCGCATTACAATGATACAGATGTTTTTTGCTCACTAGTAAAATATTCTAAGTTTATAAAGAATCCAGAATTTTACATAGATCAGGCTTTTGATAAAAGAAAAGCCATGGAACCTGCAGTTAAAAGAAATGCTGCAGATGTTCCTGCAATTCGCGCATAACCATTGTTTAGTTGGTAAATTTATAGGAGCATATAAGATATGCTCCTGTCTTAATATTATTCAGACTCTAATTCATAAAAGCTAAATTTTACTACCTCTTCTCCGAGCCATACGTTAAGTTCTTCAAAGCGCTTTTGTAGGGGCATGAGTTCATTACGCACAAACACGCGGCTGGCCTTTTCAATGTCACCAAACCCGCCGGTGTTGTTGGGGATAATACCCATTAACTGAGGCGGCACGCGATGCACGGCCAGCATGTCATCCCGTGACACGTTTTTGATATTCAGAAACTCATCTTTGGCCGCCACTTCTGACAGCGGGATGATCTGAATGCCGTCTTTTTTCCCGTTCGGACTGTACATAAACAGGTTGCGGAAGTTGCCAGGGCCCTTTGCGCTTTTCATTGCGCTGCGGATGTTATCAACATCCTGCTGGCTCTGCGCCGGGTCGGTCATGTACATGATAAAGCCCGCGTGGCTGCCGTTGATGTAATACTTGCGGCGAAACAGCGTGGCCGATTCATTCAGCAGCGCGGAAGGGACAGCCGACAGGTAGCCCGGCACGCCGTAGATTTCCTGATTAATGTCCGGCTCCATCAGGTGAAACACGCTACCCTTTGTAAATTCATACGGCTCCGAGTTAAGGCCGTAATTCGCATACCAGTAGGTGTCCAGGTCAAGCCCGCGCCGCGTGTATTTGGCAAGCGATGGCTCCAGTTTCAGCGTGGTGCCGAGGCGGCTGGTACGTTTCTCCAGGTACGCATTTGCAAACACCAGGTAATCCATCGCGAAGCGGGTAAAAGCCTGCTGACTTAAAAGTGGGTGCGGGATAAAGGTGCTCGCCAGAATGTTGCACTTAACACTGATGGGCGAGCTGTGATGGACAGCGGCGCGGAAGGTGCGCGCCAGCCCGTCAACGCTTACCGGCGGCTCATACCAGCGATCGTTGATGACGCATTCTACATAGTCCAGCAGTTCGCGCCGGTCAAGTACCGGGATCGGGTCGCCAAAGGTAAATGCCTCCGAGGCGGCTGTGTTGGTCATCTGTTCCGGCTGCTGCACGGGCTGCGTGCGCGTGCGGTTCCTGCGTCTGCTCATTAATACATCTCCACAATATTCTGCGTGTGTGCCGCCAGTCCCTGCAGCGGCTCATTTGCCAGCGCGTGCATGGTCGCCCAGGCTAAATCGCCGTGACTGACTTCCTCGCTGCGGCTGGTTTCATAGGTCGGACGGTTGCCGCTGGCCGTCGTGGCCTTACGGATGGACATAAACGACTGCGCGATATCGAGGTGGCTGGCGTCAAATTCCAGCCGCCCGGTGGCAATCGTGTCGTAGGCTTTTAAGACCAGAGCATTTTTCACCGTCGGGTTGTAAACAAACTCTTTCACCTGCGGGAAAAAAGCTTTGACGTTCTCATAGACGCCGAGGCCGACGCCGGTCGAGTCGATGCCGATATAGGTCACGTTGTACTGCTGCGTAAGGGTTTTAATGGCGTCGGCCTGCGCGCGGAAATCCATGCCGCGCCACTGGTGACGCTCAAGGATGCGGAACTTGACGCCCGGCACGGCTGGCGGGGCAATCACCACGCAGCCCGCGCTGTCGCCGTTCTGCGTACCCTTCGCCGGGTCGTAACCAATCCAGACCTCTTTCCAGCCGAAGGGGCGCAGCGCCAGCGCTTCGAAGTCGTCCCACACTTCCCAGCTGTCCACCATGCATTTCTGCAGCATGGCAAGCTGGAATACAGAAGCAAGGTCATCCATAAACACGCACATCAGCAGGTTTTGATAGTCCTCGGGGCTGTAGCGTGTGCGCAGTTGCTCCAGGTCGAACAGGTCACAGCCGCCGCGCACAGCATCCTCAACGGTCACAATCTGCCGAAACTGACCGTCGGCACACAGGCGGCCAGCGGCAAGTGATGCGTGACTTAAGTCAATATCAACGCGGTCAGCTTTGGCGCGGCCCTTATTGAACTGTGCGCCAGACCAGAACGGATAGGCGCTGTGCGTGAGGCTGGACGGCGTGGAAAAGTAGGTTTCACGCCACTTCTTGTGCAGCGCCATGCCCGAGGCGACTTTCTGCAGTTCCTGAAATTTCGGTATCCAGAAATATTCGTCCAGGTACAGGTTGCCGTGGTAACTCTGTGCGGTGCGGGCGTTGGTGCCGAGGAAGTACAGGCACGCGCCGTTGGCCAGCGTCATCGGGTCGCCTTTAAGGTCTACGTCGGCCTCGCGGGCAAACTCCACGATGTACTGCTTGAATACGTGCGCCTGCGCCTTGCTGGCCGAGAGAAAAATCTGGTTTCGTCCGGTGGTGAGCGCATCAAGCAGCGCCTCGCGGGCAAAAAAGAACGTCGCACCAATCTGGCGCGATTTCAGCAGGTTGCGGACGGCGTATTTATTGCCCGCTTCCCACCACTGGCGCTGGTAGCCGAACATCGTGCTGTGAAAGACGTCCTGCAGCTTTTCGATCTGCGCATCGCTGAATACGTTTTTTTCAGGCGGTTTGCGCGGGCCTCTGTTGCGGTTTTCGACATTGGGGTTTAAATCCGCCTCATTGCCGCCATTGTTAAATTTCCCGATGCGTGCATGGCGCTCTGACTGCCGGGCCAGCAGGTCAATTTCTTTGTAGTCCTTTCCTTCCTTCACCTCTTTCATGACCAGCTGACAGTAGCGCGCGGCGGTGGTGAGCTGCATCTGGTCAAGCGGGCCGTAGTCGCCCCACTTGTCGCGCTTTTTCCAGCTGTGAACGGTTGCGGGTTTCTCTCCCAGCATTTCAGCAATGCGGGCGATGCGGTATCCCTGAAAGTACAGCAGCAAAGCCTGTCTGCGGGGATCGAGGTCTGCGGGGGCGATTGTCGTTGTCATGGCCCCAAAATACGGCCCGCCCGTTTCCTTTTCTGCCGCCCGTGATTGTGTGAATTACGGTACAACGTCGCCGCGTTGTTTCAGGACCCCCGTCGCCGCAAACATAGGGACTCACAGAGTTTTTATCTAACCGGAGCATGGACAATGGCAAAGAAAGCAAAGCGTTTCCGCATCGGGGTGGAAGGTGCCACCACGGACGGGCGCACCATCGAACGCAGCTGGCTGGAGCAGATGGCGGTCAATTACGATCCGGCTGTCTACACCGCCGTGATCAACATGGAGCACATCAAGGGTTACACGCCTGACAGCGCGTTTCGCCGTTTCGGTGTGGTCGATGCGCTGGACACCGAAGAAATCAGCGACGGCCTTCTGAAAGGCAAGCTGGGCCTGTACGCGGTGATTAACCCGACGGATGAGCTGGTCACGATGACCGGCAACATGCAGAAGCTTTTCACCTCAATGGAGATTCGCCCGGAGTTCGCCGACACCGGCGAGGCGTATCTGATTGGCCTCGCTGTGACCGACGATCCGGCCAGCCTCGGCACCGAAATGCTGCAGTTCAGCGCCAGCGCAGGCGCAAACCCGCTGGCAAACCGCAAGCAGCATCCTGACAACCTGTTTACCGCCGCCACCGAAACCGTGATCGAGTTTGAGGACGTGGCCGACGAAAAACCGTCCCTGTTCAGCCGCGTATCCGCGCTTTTCAGCAACAAACAGAAGTCTGATGACGCGCGTTTCAGCGATGTTCACAGGGCCGTCGAGCTGGTCGCCACCGAGCAGCAGGCATTCAGCCAGCGCATCGAAACCGCCCTGAGCGAGCAGGCCAGCAGCCTGCAGGTGCAGCTGAGCGCAGAAGCTGCAGCCCGTGAACAGTTGCAGGCGGATTTCAGCCAGTTGCAGGCGCAGCTGAGCCGTGAAGACGGGCGGCAGGACTCCCGTCCGCGTACTCCCGGTAATGCCAACAGTAACAGCCAGGACGTGCGCACCGACTGCTGATGCAGGCGCGGCCAACCCTCTTAACGAACAGAGAACACGAAAAGATGAAAAACAACACCCGCTTTAAGTTAAACGCCTACATGTCGGTACTGGCGGAAATCAACAACATCAACCTGTCGGCCCTCAACAGCAAATTTACCGTTGAGCCATCCGTCGCGCAGACGCTGGAAACCAAAATTCAGGAGTCATCAGACTTTCTGACGCGCATCAACATTGTGCCGGTGCCAGAGCAGAGCGGCGAACGTCTGGGGCTTGGTATCGGCGGCACGATTGCCGGTACAACCGACACGACGCAGAAAGAGCGCGAGCCAACCGATCCGACCTACATTGACGGTGAAGGTTATAAGTGCACGCAGACCAACTTTGACACGGCGCTGCCCTACGCGAAGCTGGACATGTGGGCGAAGTTTGCCGACTTTCAGGTACGCATCCGCGACATGATTGTGAAACGCCAGGCGCTTGACCGCATCATGATCGGTTTTAACGGCCTCAAGCGTGAGAAAACCTCTAACCGCACACAGAACCCGCTGCTGCAGGACGTGAACATCGGCTGGCTGGAAAAAATCCGCCAGGAGAAACCGTCGCAGGTGGTCGGCCAGCATATCGACAGCAACGGAAAAGTTATCGCCGATAAAATTACCATTGGTAAAACGGGGCTTTTCCGCAATCTGGATGCCGTGGTCATGGGTGCCGTAACGGAAAAAATCGCCGTGCAGTATCAGGATGACACCGAGCTGGTTGTGATCTGTGGTCGCCAGCTGCTGGCCGACAAGTATTTCCCGATCGTCAATAAAGACCAGCCCAACACCGAAGCGCTGGCCGCTGATTTGATTATCAGCCAGAAGCGCATCGGCGGCCTGCCTGCGGTGCGTGCGCCGTTCTTCCCGGCAGACGCGTTGCTGATTACGCGCCTTGATAACCTGTCGATTTATGTCCAGGACGACACGCGCCGCCGCTCCATCATCGACAACCCGAAACGGGATCGCGTTGAAAACCTTGAATCGGTCAACGAGGCGTATGTGGTCGAGGACTACGACTGCACCTGCCTGATTGAAAACATCGAAATGCTGGAGCAGGAGCCAGAGCCGGAAAAAGAGGCGACAAGCAAAAGTAAGGAAGAACTGGCCGAAATCGTTGGCATGGCAGTCAGCATTATTAAGTCCATGAGCGAATCGGGGACGGCGCAGGCTGAATCTGGCACCGGTACTGGCGCTGACACCGGCACCGGCAGCGCAGGAGCGTAACCCGTGACCAATCCTTTCCGCGCGCATACGCGCTTCATTCAGGGACAGGAGGCCGCCCGCACGGGCGGCAATGGCCGCCATGCGAAAGGCTATGACCTGATGCTGCTGCAGCTTAACGAAGACCGCCGCCGCCTCAAGGGCATTCAGTCCACTGTCACCAAGGCGCGGATTAAGGTTGAGGTGCTGCCGAAATATGCCGCTTGGGCAGAGGGCGTGCTGAGCGCCGACGGGGGGCAACAGGACGACGTGATCATGTACGTCATGCTGTGGCGTATCGATGCCGGTGATTATGCCGGTGCGCTGACCATTGGCCGCCATGCGCTTAAACACGGCTGGGTGATGCCGGTCGGCAAGCGCAACACCGCCACCGTGCTGACCGAGGAAATGGCCGACGCCGCAAAGGCCGCCATTCTGGCCGGAACCACGTTTGACGCTGACCTGCTGCTGCAGACGCTGGACGCGGTGGACGGGGAAGACATGCCGGATCAGTCGCGCGCGCGACTGCATAAATCCATCGGCTGGGTGCAGACCGAAAGCAACCCGGTATCCGCGCTGAATCACTTTAAGCACGCCCTGCAGCTGGACGAAAAGTGCGGGGTGAAAAAAGACATAGAGCAGCTGGAGCGGAAACTCCGCAAAGACAGCTGATAACCGAACGTGCCCACGCGCGGGGCGGCACGGGGTGGCGACAGGCAGCGCCGCATCAAAACCCCGTCCACCGCCCACCTATTCAGGAGTAGTAAGGATGCAGTTTACAGCGCCAGAGCAGTCGCCGGTTGCGCCGGTCATTATCCCGAACAATTCATTCTGGCCGGATCTGGATTTGGCTAAGTTTCGCAGCGCGATGCGCGTTGACGGCACCGTGACGCCGGAGCGGCTCAAGCAGGTGGTACTGACCGCCATGTCAGAGGTGAACGCCGAGCTGTACCCGTGGCGGGAACGTCAGGAAATGGCCGGTTACAACGGGCTGGGTGACGTACCGGCTGAGCAGCTGGCCGGAAAGAGCGTGCGCCTGCACCACTATGAAAACGCCGTGTGGTGCTGGACGCGTGCGGTACTCAACGAGCGTTACAGCGACTTTGACGCCACCGCATCCGGTGCGAAGCGCGGCGAGACGCTGGACGATGCCAGCGGCGATTTATGGCGCGATGCGCGATGGGCCATCAGCCGCGTGCAGGATCTGCCGCATATTACCGTCGAGCTTATCTGATGAAAGTGCGTGCGCAGCAGTATGACACGGTAGACGCACTTTGCTGGCGTCACTACGGGCGCACGCAGGGGCTGTCCGAGCTGGTGTTAAAGGCTAATCCGGGGCTGGCGGAATACGGCCCCACCTTACCCCACGGTTTAGAGGTCGAGCTGCCGGACGTTGCGCCCGCAGCCACGGCGCAGACCGTGCAGCTATGGGACTGAATCATGTGGGAAAGAATCAGTACGTTTATTACCTGGTCGATGGCCGTTTTTATGGCGTGGCTGGGCGACCTGTCGGTTAAAGACGTTTCAACATGGGCCGGGCTGATCATCGGCATCGGCATGGCGCTAATCAGCTGGTACTACAAGCACAAAACCTACCAGCTGCTGGCAGGCGGGCGCATCACGCGGGAGGATTATGAATCTGCAAACCGTTAAACGCTGCGCCGTCGGCGCGGTGCTGGCCATCGCCGCCACACTGCCGGGCTTTCAGCAGCTGCACACCTCGGTTGAGGGGCTGAAACTTATTGCGGATTACGAAGGCTGCCGCCTTAAGCCATACCTGTGCGATGCGGGGGTGTGGACCGACGGGATCGGCAACACAGAGGGGGTTGTGCCCGGCAAAACCATTACCGAGCGGCAGGCCGCCGGGACGTTTATCACCAATGTGTTACGCGTTGAGGCGGCACTGGCGCGCTGCGTGGCGGTTTCCATGCCGCAGCAGGTTTATGACGCGCTGGTGTCGCTGGCGTTTAACGTCGGCACCGGCAACGTGTGCGGCTCAACGATGGTAAAACTCATTAAGGCCAGCCGGTGGCGCGATGCCTGTTATCAGCTGCCGCGCTGGGTGTACGTGAAAGGCATGTTTAATCAGGGGCTGGATAACCGGCGCGGGCGCGAGCTGTCATGGTGCCTGAAAGGGGCGGCAGCATGATGCGCGCCGTTGTGGTGACCTGCTTTGTGCTGCTGCTGGTGACGGCCGGGCAGCTGTCGTGGCAGCTGCACAGCGCAAACAGGACTATCGGGACGCAGGCGGCAGAGCTGGCCGCAAAGGATAAAAAGCTGAGCCAGAAAAACAGCCAGCTGATGGCGGTCAACATCCTGGCACAGAGCAGCAACCTTGCACAGACGCAGCTGTATGCGGCGGCTGAGAAAAATAACGCACTGCTGCGCCAGCGGCAGCGCCAGATTGAGGATCTGAAACGTGAAAATGACGCCCTTCGCCGCTGGTCTGATGCCCCTCTGCCTGATGCTGCTGTCCGGCTGCGCCAGCGACCGGCCATCACCGGAGGCGAATCTTACCGTCAGTGGCTGTCCCAAAATAACCCGCTGCCAGCTGGGGCCGTCGGCGGCGCGCACTAACGGCGATTTGCTGGTCCTGCTGGATGAGACAGAAACCGCCTGGGCGGCCTGCGCCGACAAGGTGGACACCATAGTAACCTGCCAGGATAAAGACGATGAACAAGCCGCAGTCCTTGCGCGAAGCCCTTAACAGCGCTGTTGCCTACCTGCAGGAGAACCCCGACAGGCTGCACCTGTTTGTGGACAAAGGGGCGTCGGTAGGCACTTCTGCCGCCTCGCTGTCATGGGAATACCGCTACACGCTGAATGTGGTGATTACGGACTTCACCGGCGATCAAAACCTGCTGATGGCGGCGGTGATGTACTGGCTGCGCACCAACCAGCCCGATGCGCTGCAGAACCCCAATGAGCGCGAACAGTTATGCACGTTTGAGGTGGACATTCTCGGCAATGGTGCGTGTGACATCAGCATTAATCTGAAACTGACAGAGCGGGTTATTGCCGAGGAAGTCAACGGCGTAACAAAGGTCAGAGCCGTGCCTGAGCCGGGCAACCCTTTTGAACCGGAGGAAATCTGGACGGTGAGCCGTGGATAATCTGCACGAGGTTGACGCCTGGCTGGATGCGCTGCTGGCAAAGCTGGAACCGGCAGAGCGCAAAAAGATGCTGCGCGAGGTGGCGCGCGACGTGCGGCGGATTCAGCAGGCCAACATGACGGCACAGCGTGCGCCCGACGGCAGCGCATGGGAACCGCGCCGTGTATCGGCCAGGACAAAGCCGGGACGCATCAAGCGCAAGATGTTTGTGAAGCTGAAAACAGCAAAGTACCTCAAGACAAAGGCAACAGGCGACAGTGCAGAGGTGGCTTTTGTGCCTGCCGTGCAACGGCTTGCCCGTGTACACCATTACGGCCTGCGTGACAGGGTAAGTCGTCGTGGCCTGAGTGTTAAATATACCGAACGTCCGTTGCTAGGTATTGATAATGAAACAGAGAAAAGTGTAAGAGATAGTCTTCTTAGTTTGCTATCTAATTGATATGGCAATATCAATGGAAGAAGATTATTTTGAAGGTTGTTCTTTAGTCTCCTTTTTTTGATAGATGTCATTTACTTCTACAATGGATGGAAATGCATAATTTTTCATAAAATCATTTGCTTCTTTTGCATTAGGCAGGTTTATAGCAATATGATTTTTGACTTCATCAATTTTTTCCTTGTTACCTAGAGAAGAAAACGCTGCTACAAAATACATGGAGATCAGCGATTCGAAGTATTCTGAAATTGTTAGGGTGTTTTTGTTGTATTTGGTTCGAGCGTAATTTTTAAAAAATTCCCATTCTGATTCTGCATTTTCGATATCCTTTTGATTTAATATTGCAGCCATTAGTAGTGAGTAAATGTTAGTTTCCTGGAGGTGATGAATGTTATCATTGATGATTGTTGATTCAGATATTCTATCTCTTGGAATTATATACAAGATGCATAACCAATAAAAAGTTAGCATGCTGCACTTCTCAATATTGTTCTTGGTTTTTTTAATCTCAACTTCAATCTTATTGAGAACAGGCGTCATATCAGGAATTGCTATCCCTTTATGCCCTTTAAGTATTAGTTCTATTTTATCAAGTAAAGCGTTCAAAAACATGTCGTAATTTCCTTTCGCATACTCATCCTTGTTGCCCATCCAATACTCTGCTGCCCATTTTCCAGTAACTACATTTGGCAAGAGTGATATGATATTTATTCTTTCGCTTTTACATTCATCTTGTTTCAATACAAAATTTTTAATCAAATTTCTAGAAATTGCAGCAAGGCCGTTAAAAGTTAGGAACGGTTTTTCATTAACATAAGTCATGTAATTATGAGTTGGGTGATCTGTTATTTCTTTTGGCAGTGATGAAAGTGCATGAATGTATTTCGAACGCATCCCATAAGCACTTTTTATGGCAATCTCTAAGTCTCTTCTTCCTATTACTGAGAAATTATTGCTGCCAATGGGATTGTAAAAATCCTGTTCTAAACCATCCATTACAAAAGAAAAAAATTTCCTGCTAATCCCAATGTGCTCTTGAGATATTATTGTTTCTCTAATTTGGTTGGCTACATCCTCCTCGACTTTATTAAGGATTTTGTCAAGAGGCTTTCTTTTATTATCTGCATAGTCTTGCCAGTTTGTCTTATAATCAGTGTGATATTGAGCCAGCGATTCAATTGACGCTACTAGTAAGGCATAAGCCGCATCGAAATCATCAGCAATTCTTGCCATTGCTGTGACATATCGGCGCATTGCTTTCATAGAAGTTTCATAGCTACTTCGACTAGTGTTGAGTAACTTGTATGTGAATTCGTTTAACTCTTTCATTTCTTCATCTTGAATAAAAACTGATTCATCAAAGAATCTATGGATGTATTTTCTTGGGTCGGTTTTTCTGCGGGATGTGGGGCTTGCTCTTAGTAATTCCGTGGCGTTATTAAAAGAGGTTGTGCAAAGCGTGTTCAGGTAGAATGATATTAATAAAGAGAAGTCATCAATCATTTCATGACCAGAAGTTGATATTAGTGCATTCAAATTACCATGTTCATCATGGGTTTCTTGCTTCTCAAAAACTTCTGCAATGATAATGTTGCTGTCGTGGAATTTATTTGATTTATATATTTTCCCAATAATAAGGCTGAATGAATCTGTAAAGAATTGCATGTTGGTATAAAGAGGGGATCTATGAGTTGTTTCATTAAAACTGTTGCCAGTAAAAAAATTGCCATTGCTTATCTGTAACATGGGTCTTATCCGATGAAATTTGATTGTGCCAACATTAGCACAACCTTACATGCTCTTAGTTTCATTGGATAGATGGCATCCTCTTTCAATGAACGAAAAACTTACCGAAATCATGCGCCTCATCACCAACCTGATCCGAACCGGCACCGTGTCCCAAGTCGATCCGGTTAACTGGCTGTGCCGGGTGAAAACGGGCGACCTCGAAACCAACTGGATTAACTGGCTCACCCTGCGCGCCGGTAATACGCGCACATGGTGGCAGCCCACCGTTGGCGAACAGGTCATTTTACTGAGCATGGGCGGCAATCTTGAAACCGCCTTTGCGCTGCCCGCCATTTATTCCGATGCATTCCCGCCGCCTGCGAATTCAGAGAACGGCAGCGCCACGCAGTACAGCGACGGCGGATTTTTTCAGTACGAACCGGCAACCGGCCAGTTGCTGATAAAGAACATCAAAAGCGTGCGCATCGAAGCGGCGGACGGCATTCAGCTGCTGACTGAGGCATTCGGCGTTGAGGCCAGTAAAACAACCCTCAACAGTGAAACGGCCATTAACGGCGCAGTGACGCAGGGCGGCGGCGCGATGAGTTCTAACGGCGTCGAGGTGCATACCCATAAACACGGCGGCGTTAAGTCCGGCACTGACACATCAGGAGGCCCGGCGTGATGTATCTCGGCATGAACCGCGACACCGGCAAAGCACTGACCGATCTCGATCATATTCGTCAGAGCGTCAGCGACATTCTGATGACCCCGGAGGGCAGCCGCCTGGCGCGCCGTGAATACGGCTCCATGCTTTCAGCGCTCATCGATCAGCCGCAGAACGGCGTCACCCGTATACAGGTCATGGCGGCAACCTACACCGCACTGAGCCGCTGGGAGCCGCGCATCCGGCTGATTTCAGTGAATTACACAACGGCTTATGACGGTTCGATGGTCGTTGAGATAAACGCACAGCGTGCCGACGGTTCGCCGCTGGCAATGACCATACCAACGGGGGTGAACCGTGGCAGTGATTGATTTATCGCAGCTTCCCGCGCCGGAAGTCATTGAGGTGCCGGACTTTGAAACGCTGCTGGCCGAACGTAAAGAAAACCTGATTGCGCTGTATCCGGCTGACGAACAGGCCGCCATGCGCAGCGTGCTGGCGCTGGAATCCGATCCGCTGGTCAAGTGCCTGCAGGAAAACGTCTACCGCGAAATCCTGCTGCGCCAGCGCATCAACGAGGCGGCGCAGGCGGTCATGGTGGCCTATGCGCTCGGCACCGATCTGGATCAGCTGGCGGCTAACAACAACGTTAAACGCCTGACCATCAGCCCGGCTAACCCCGACGCCATGCCGCCCGTGGCGGCGGTGATGGAGTCCGACGACGATTTACGCCTGCGCGTGCCGGGTGCCTTTGAGGGGCTGAGCGTGGCCGGGCCGACGGCGGCGTATGAGTTTTACGCCAAGAGTGCCGACGGGCGCGTGTCTGACGTGTCGGCAACGAGTCCGGCACCGGCGGAGGTGCTGATCACGGTACTGAGCCGGGACAACAGCGGGGCGGCAACGGCGGATTTACTGAACGCAGTGAATGTCGCGTTAAATGCCGAGGAAGTGCGCCCTGTGGCAGACCGCGTAACGGTGCAGGCGGCCGCGATATTTGATTATCAGGTAAAAGCCACGCTGCACCTGTTTGACGGCGTGGCCGCAGGCCCGTGCCTGGAGGCGGCGCAGGCCGCAATGGATGCCTACCTGACTGACCAGAAAAAGCTGGGCCGCAGCGTGCGCCGCGAGTCTTACGGGGCGGTGCTGCGCGTGGCGGGCGTGGACTGGGTGGAAATCACCGAACCGGCGCAGGACATCATTCTGAACCGCACGCAGGCGGGCAACTGCACTGCGGTAGCCGTTACCGTTGCCAGCGATAACGGGGGCAAAGGATGAGCCAGAGCCTGTTACCGCCCGCATCCTCGTCGCTTGAGCGCAGGCTTGCAGAGGCGTGCAGCGGCATCAGCGGGCTGGACGTCCCGCTGCGCGACCTGTGGAACCCTGCCGCCTGTCCGGTGTGGTTTCTGCCTTACCTTGCCTGGTCATTTTCGGTGGACCGCTGGGACGAGGCCTGGACAGAAACCGTTAAACGCCGCGTGGTGATGGATGCGTTTTACATCCATCAGCATAAAGGCACCATCAGCGCCGTGCGCCGCGTGGTGGAGCCGTTCGGCTTTCTGATCCGCGTGCTGGAGTGGTGGAAAACCGGCGAGACGCCCGGCACGTTTCGCCTGGATATTGGCGTGCAGGATCAGGGGATTACCGAGGAAACCTATCAGGAGCTTGAGCGGCTTATCAGCGATGCCAAACCCTGCAGTCGTCACATGCTGGGAATGAGCATCAACCTGCAGAGCGGCGGCCCGTGCTTTACCGGTGCGGCCAGCTACGACGGCGACGACCTTGCCGTTTATCCCTACACGCCCGATCTTATCTCCGTCAGTGGCCCGGCATATGCGGGCGCGGCGGTTCACGTTATCGACATGATGGAAGTGGGACCATGACACAGAAATTTTACGCCATAGTGACCAACCTGGGCGCGGCGAAGATTGCTAACGCCGTGTCGCTCGGCACAAAACTGAATATCACCCACATGGCCGTTGGCGACGGCGGCGGCACGCTGCCAACGCCCAACGCGGCGCAGACAAAGCTGGTTAACGAGGTGCGCCGTGCGGCGCTTAATTCGCTGACCGTGGATGCGGCCAACAGCAGCCAGATTATTGCCGAGCAGGTTATCCCCGAAACCGAGGGCGGTTTCTGGATCAGGGAAATGGGCCTGTTTGACGCTGACGGCTCGCTGATTGCGGTCTGCAACACGGCAGAAACCTATAAGCCGCAACTGCAGGAGGGCAGCGGGCGCACGCAGCGCCTGCGTATGCTCATCATCGTGAGCAGTACCGAGGCCGTGACCCTGAAAGTCGATCCGTCTGTGGTGCTGGCGACGCGCCAGTATGTGGACGAAAAAGTATTAGAGGTGCGCCAGTACGCTGACAGCCTGATGACGGCGCACCTGAAAGCCGCTGACCCGCATACGCAGTATGCACCGAAGGAAAGCCCGACCCTGACCGGCATCCCGAAAGCCCCCACGGCGGCAGCGGGAAACAGCAGTACGCAGCTGGCAACCACGGCGTTTGTTCAGGCCGCGCTGACCGCCCTTGCGGGCGGCGCACCTGCCGCGCTGGACACCCTCAAGGAGCTGGCCGACGCGCTGGGCGGCGATGCGAATTTTTCCACGACGGTGCTTAACAGGCTGGCCGGTAAAATGGACATCGCGAAAAACGGCAGCGACATAGCGAACGTGTCCGCGTTTCTTAAAAATCTCGGCCTGGGCGACGGTTCGGCGCTGCCTGTCGGCGTGCCGGTGCCGTGGCCTGTTGCAACAGCGCCATCAGGCTGGCTGAGGTGTAACGGTGCCACGTTCAGCGCGTCAGACTACCCGCAGCTGGCGAAAGCCTATCCGTCGCTGCGGCTGCCTGACCTGCGCGGCGAGTTTATCAGGGGCTGGGATGACGGACGCGGGGTTGACCCGTCCCGCGCGTTGTTGTCCGCACAGGAGGCGACGGTAGTGGGCGGTTATGACGATAACGAATCCGGCGATTTCAGCGCCATCAGTTCACCGAATTACGCATTCAGTGACCCGTTAACCGGCGGCCAGCTGGCGATGATTCAGGGCAAGACCTGGATAAACAAGGCAAGCAGTGCGATGGATTCGTACAACTGGTATGCATTCGCCTCTACCCGCCCGCGTAACGTCGCATTTAATTACATCGTGAGGGCAGCATAATGTCACAGCAGAACAGTGAAGCACTGAGCGCGGACGGCCTGGCTGTCGCGCCCGTTACCGTAAACGTGTTTAACTTTGATCAGGCGAGCGGGATTTACACCGGCAGCAGCCTGGAGTTTCTGCCAAAAGGTGTCGGTCTGCCCGCGCACTCTACGGCAGTCGCGCCCCCTGATGACGTTGCCGGGCAGGTGTGCGTTTATAAAGACGGCAGCTGGCAGCAGGTGCCGGACCATCGCGGCGAAACGGTTTACAGCACGGCAACCGGTGAGGCGGTTACAGTGACGCAGCCCGGTGATTATCCGGCCGGGACAACGCCGGTTAAGCCAGAAACGGCCTTTGACCGGTGGGGCGGCGCAGCGTGGGTAACTGACAAAGCGGCAAAACAGCGCGCCGCCGTTGAAGCGGCCCAGGCGGAGAAAAACGCCCGTATCACCGAGGCGGCGGGCGTGACACAGGCATGGCAGACGCAGCTGATGCTCGGCATTATTTCCCCCGACGATAAGGTAAAACTCACGGCATGGATGACCTACCTGCAGGCCGTGCAGGCGACAGACCCCACCACCGCACCCGCTGTCAGCTGGCCTGACCGGCCCGCGCAGTAATCAAAGGCCCGTTTCGGGCCTTTTTCCTTTGTGTCATCTGCCAGACAATGGCCGCAGGGTGCGCCCGCGCGCCATCCCTTTCACCATAGCGGAACCCCTTAACAGAGGATCTGCTCTATGGCACAGGATTATCATCACGGCGTGCGCGTTATTGAAGTCAACGAAGGCACCCGAACCATTACCACCGTCAGCACGGCCATCATCGGCATGGTCTGCACCGCCGACGACGCCGACGCGGCAGCGTTTCCGCTCAACCGTCCGGTTTTACTGACCGACGTCACTACCGCCATCGGCAAGGCCGGTAAAACCGGTACGCTGGCCGCCTCACTGGACGCCATCGCCGACCAGGCAAAACCGCTTGTCGTCGTTGTGCGCGTCGCGCAGGGCGAAACCGAGGCGGAAACCACATCCAACATCATCGGCGGCGTGACCGCAGACGGGATGCGCACCGGCATGAAAGCTCTGCTGGCCGCGCAGAACGTCTGCGGCGTCAAACCGCGCATTCTCGGCGTGCCGGGGCATGACACAAAGGCGGTGGCAACCGAGCTGCTGAGCGTCGCGCAGACCCTGCGCGCCTTCGCGTATATCTCGGCGTACGGCTGCAAAACCGTGTCAGAGGTCATTGCCTACCGCGCCAATTTCAGCCAGCGCGAAGGGATGCTTATCTGGCCTGATTTCATCAGCTTTGACACCGTGCTGAACGCTGACGCGACGGCGTATGCCACCGCCCGCGCGCTCGGACTGCGCGCCAAAATTGACGAGGCGACCGGCTGGCACAAGTCCCTGTCTAACGTCGGCGTGAACGGCGTCACCGGCATTTCAAAAGACGTGTTCTGGGATTTACAGGACCCGGCAACCGATGCGGGCCTGCTGAACCAGAACGACATCACCACGCTTATCCGCAAGGACGGTTTCCGCTTCTGGGGTTCACGCTGCCTGAGCGATGACCCGCTGTTTGCCTTTGAGTGCTACACCCGCACGGCGCAGGTGCTGGCCGACACGATGGCCGAGGCGCAGATGTGGTCCGTTGACGGCGCGCTTAATCCCTCGCTTGCCCGCGACATCATCGAAAGTATCCGCGCCAAACTGCGCAGCATGGTGAATCAGGGCTATCTCATCGGCGCAGACTGCTGGCTGGATGACACCGTAAACACCAAAGACACGCTAAAGGCCGGGCAACTCATTATCGATTACGACTATACGCCGGTGCCGCCGCTGGAAAACCTGATGCTGCGCCAGCGCATCACGGACCAGTATCTGGTCAACTTTGCCGCCAGCGTTAAAGCATAAGGAGCTGAACACATGGCCTTACCCCGTAAGCTAAAACACCTGAACCTGTTTAACGCAGGCGACAACTGGCAGGGCGTGATCGAATCGCTGACCCTGCCGAAACTCACCACGAAGTTTGAAAAATACCGGGGCGGCGGGATGCCGGGCGCGGTAGATATTGACATGGGCCTGGACGATGGCGCGCTGGATACGGAATTCACCATTGGCGGCACCGAGGCGAAGCTGTTTAAACAGATGGGTACGCCGACGATTGACGGCATTCAGCTGCGCTTTACCGGCTCCATTCAGCGCGACGACACCGGCGAGGTGCAGGCGGTGGAGCTGGTCACCCGTGGCCGCTACAAGGAGCTGGATTCCGGCGAGTGGAAAACGGCGGACTCCAACACCACCAAAGTGTTGGCAACCAACAGCTACGCCAAGCTGACCATTAACGGCGAAGTGCTCTACGAGGTGGATCTGGTCAACATGGTTCACATCGTTGACGGCAAAGACCTGCTGGAAGCGCACCGCAGCGCGCTGGGCCTGTAATCACGGCGGCAGGCGCTGGCCTGCTGCTTTTATCAATTTCATTCAGTGGATTAAGAACATGAGCGAAAACATCAACGAAAAGACCGTCACCCTGGACACCCCAATCATGCGCGGCAAAACCGAGATTAAAGAGATTGTCCTGCGCAAGCCGCAGTCCGGCGCACTGCGCGGCGTGCGCCTGCAGGCGCTGATGGAAATGGACGTCAACGCGGTAATGGCCGTGCTGCCGCGCGTGTCAACGCCTGCGCTGACCGTGCAGGAGGTCAACGAAATGGACCCCGCCGATTTACTGGCGCTGTCGGTGGAGGTGGTCACTTTTTTGTTGCCGAAGTCGGCGCTGTCGGCTTTCCCGCAGAGCTGACCGTTGACGATCTGGTGGCAGACATTGCCACCGTGTTTCACTGGCCGCCGCCGGTCATGTTCGCGGAGTCGCTGGCGGACGTGCTGATGTGGCGGCACAAAGCGATCCTGCGTAACGGAGCCGGTGACGATGAGTGACAGAAACCTGCGCCTGCAGGTGGTATTAAGCGCGGTAGATAAAATTACCCGCCCTTTCCGTAATGCGCGCGACGGCTCCAGGGAGCTGTCAGCCGCCCTCAAAGCCAGCAAAGACAGCCTGAAAAGCCTGAACGATCAGGCCGGGCGCATTGACGGCTTTCGCAAAACGCGCCAGCAGCTTGCCGTTACTGAAAAAAACCTTGCCTCAGCCCGGCAGGAGGCCGCCGCACTGGCGACGCAGTTTGCCGCCACCAACCGCCCCACGGCGCAGCAGTCCCGCTTGCTTGAGCAGGCAAAAAACCGTGTTAATGACCTGCAGCAGAGCTACAACGGCCTGCTGCGCTCGGTACAGCAGCAGCGCGGCGCGCTGACCGCCGCCGGTATTGATACAAAGCAGCTGAGCGCGGCACAGCGCCGCCTGAAAACCGACGCCAGCGCCGCAACGGAGGCGATTGAGCAGCAGCAGCGCGAGCTTAAAAAGCTGGGCGAGCGCCAGGCTAAATTGCGCGCCGTGCGTGAGCGCTACGGCAAAACGCTGGAGGCCCGCGATAAGGTGGCCGGGGCAGGGGCGACAGCCACGGCGGCGGGCATGGCAATGGGCGTGCCGTTTGCTGCAGCAATCAAAGCCTCGGCGGATATGGAAGACGCCATGAAGGGCGTGGCAAAGCAGGTCAACGGCCTGCGCGATGACAAGGGCAACCGCACCGCGCAGTTTTACGACATGCAGGCCGCCATAAAGGCCGCCAGTGAGCAACTGCCGATGGAGCACGGCGCGGTTGACTATGCCGCGCTGGTTGAGGGCGGCGCACGCATGGGCGTCACCAACCAGAATGATTCTTACGCCGACCAGAAGCGCGATTTACTGGCCTTTGCCACCATGGCGGCCAAAGCGTCCACGGCGTTTGAGCTGCCCGCCGACCAGCTGGCCGAGGGGCTGGGTAAAATCAGCCAGCTGTACAAGATACCGACCCGCAACATTGAGCAACTGGGCGATGCGCTCAATTATTTAGACGATAACGCCATGTCGAAAGGCGCGGACATTATCGACGTGCTGCAGCGCATGGGCGGCAACGCCGACCGGCTGGACTTTCGCAAGGCGGCGGCGCTGGGTTCAACCTTCCTTTCACTCGGTGCCACCTCTGAGATTGCGGCGAGTTCGGCCAACGCGATGGTGCGCGAGCTGTCGATTGCCACCATGCAGGGTAAGCGCTTTCAGGAAGGGATGACGCTGCTCAAGCTGGACCCGAAAAAGATTGAAAAGCAGATGACCACGGACGCGATGGGAACCATCATCAGCGTGCTGGAGAAGGTCAAAAAGCTGCCCGAAAACAAACGCCTGTCTGCGCTGACGATGATATTCGGCAAGGAGTTCGGCAAGGATGCGGCGAAGCTTGCCAACAACCTGCCGGAGCTGCGCCGACAGCTGGCGCTGACGCAGGGCGATGCGGCCAGAGGCTCGATGCAGAAAGAGTCTGACATCAATAAAGATTCCCTTTCCACACAGTGGATGCTGACCAGAACCGGCGTAGCCAACACCATGAGCGGCCTCGGCGACACGCTGCGCCAGCCGCTGATGGACATCATGGGGGCGATTAAAAAGGTCACCGGCATGGCGGCGCAGTGGATCGAGAAAAACAAAGCGCTGGCTGGCACGCTGGTGAAAGTCGGCGCGGCGGTGTCTGCCATCGTCATCGGGCTGGGAACGTTAGCCATCGGCTTTGCGGCCATTGTCGGGCCGATGGCGGTTATCAGGCTGAGCATGGCTCAGCTGCGCTTTAAGGGCGTGGGCGCATTCGGGATGATCGGTAAGGCATTGCGTGTCGTCGGCAGCGGTGTTATCTGGCTGGGCCGCCTGATGTTTGCCAACCCGATTCTGGCTGTATTGGGCCTTATCGCAATGGCAGCAATTTATATCTGGCGTAACTGGGACACCCTCGGGCCGAAGTTTGCGGCACTGTGGCAGCAGGTGACAGATAACACGTCGGCAGCATGGGAGGCCATCAAAGGCAAAATAGCCGGTGCGTGGGAGTGGGTTAAATCCCTGTTCGCGGATGGCGCGCTGCAGGTAATCATCGGCAAAGGCTGGGATGCGATACGCGACGGCATCGCCGGGGCATGGCAAAGCATCAAGGTAGTCGTGTCGCAGAAGTGGGATGAACTGGTTAACTCGGCCAGCACGCTGCCGGAGCGGTTCAAAGAAGCGGGCAGCAACATGATCAGCGCCATGCTCGACGGCATCACGGCCAAATGGGAGGCGCTCAAGGCTAGGCTGTCATCCATGACAGACCTGCTGCCGGACTTCATGAAGCCGTCCGCCGACAAGCCCGTGATCCCTGCCGCGACCAGTGGCGGTATACATCCCGACGACCCTGTGGTCCCGCCGCGTCCGCCGCGTGTTTTCAGCCTTCTGCCTGATTTCATGAGGCCAGACGCCGGAGCGTCAGACCGGCCCGCCGCTGTCGCCGGGCGTGCCAAAACGGCGACCGGCTTTGCCGGGCTGTTTGATAACGGCGGCTACATTCCCGCCGGTCAGTACGGCATCGCGGGCGAGAACGGGCCGGAGCTGGTCAACGGCCCGGCGCGCATTACCAGCCGCCGCCGTACTGCCGCACTGGCCGCCTCGGCGGCGCTGGCGATGGGTATGGCTGCTGCACCTGCCGCTGCGCGCCCGCTTCATCCCATGAGCCTGCCCGCTGGCAGCTATGTGCAGGAAAAGGTCACAAAGCAAAGCGCCATAACTGCCGCGCCTGTCACCATTCACGCGCCCATTACCATTCATCAGCAACCGGGCCAGAGCGCGCAGGACGTGGTGGCAGAGGTGATGCGGCAGCTGGATGCAAGAGAGCGCCGGGCAAAAGCCCACGCGCGGAGTTCTTACCGTGATCAGGGGGGATTTGACGAATGATGATGACGCTGGGGCTGTTCGTTTTCATGCTGGAAACGGTGCCTTATCAGGAGTTGCAGCTGCAGCGCAGCTGGCGGTTTCCGTCCAACAGCCGCATGGGCTTTCGCCCGGCGCTGCAGTTTGCCGGGCCGGACACCGACACGCTGACGCTTTCCGGCGTGCTGCTGCCGGAGCTGACCGGCGGCAGATTATCGCTTTATGCCCTGGAGCAAATCGCGGAGCTGGGGCGCGCGTGGCCGCTGATTGAGGGCAGCGGCACTATTTACGGCATGTTTGTGATTGAGAGCCTGAGCCAGACCAAAGCCGAGTTTTTCAGTAACGGCGCGTGCAGGCGTATTGAGTTCACGCTCACGCTTAAGCGTGCTGATGAATCGCTGGGCGAAATGTTCGGCAGCCTGAGCGGCCAGCTTGACGCCATGAAAAGCGCGGCGGCAGGCGTGGCCGGTAAAGTTACTGCAGCAGCGGGAGGGCTTTTCTGATGATGCAGGCAGAAAGCTGGGTAAAAGGGGCGGCCAGCGCCCCGGCGTTTCGGCTGACGATGGAGGGGGAGGACGTCACGCAGACCATACAAAAGCGGCTCATCAGCCTGACGCTGACCGATAACCGGGGCTTTGAGGCTGACCAGCTTGATATTGAGCTGGACGACGCGGACGGCCTGCTGCAGCTGCCGCGCCGGGGCGTCGTGTTAAAGCTGGCTCTGGGCTGGGAGGGGGAGCCGCTTATCATCAAGGGCAGTTATACGGTTGATGAGATTGAGCACAGCGGAACGCCCGACCGGCTGACGCTTCGCGCCCGCAGCGCCGATTTCCGCCAGACGCTGAATACCAAACGCGAAAAGTCGTGGCACAAAACCACGGTTGGCGAAATTACCAAAGCGATTGCGGAAAAGCACAAGCTGGATTTAGCGCTGGGCGCAGACGTTGAGAAAATGGCAATCGACCATATCGACCAGACCAACGAATCCGACGCCAGTTTTCTGATGCGCGTGGCCCGCCAGTGCGGTGCGCTGGCCTGCGTCAAAGATGGCAAGCTGCTGTTTATCCGGCAGGGACAAGGCAAAAATGCCAGCGGCAAGGCGCTGCCGGTCATCACCATTCAGCGCCGCGATGGCGACAATCACCGCTTTACCCTGGCTGACCGTGACGCTTACACCGGCGTGATAGCCAGCTGGCTGCACACGCGTGAGCCCGCGAAAAAGCCGGAAACAAAGGTAAAGCGACGCCGCAAAACCACGGCGAAGAAAAAAGAGCCGGAAGCGAAACAGGGTGATTATCTCGTCGGCACCGACGAAAACGTACTGGTGCTGAGCCGCACCTATGCCAACCGTTCAAACGCAGAGCGGGCAGCAAAAATGCAGTGGGAACGGCTGCAGCGTGGCGTAGCAACCTTCTCGATCCAGCTGGCACGCGGGCGTGCTGAGCTTTACACCGAAATGCCGGTAAAGGTGACGGGGTTTAAAAAGCAGATTGATGACGGCGAATGGATCATTACCACGCTGACGCACAGCCTGAGCGCCGACAGCGGCTACACGACCAGCATAGAGCTGGAAGTGAAAATTGATTCATTGCAAATGGAGTGAGATGTATCTCAAAACAAATGTTTGTGTATAATTGATTAAAAATGCGATGGGGCTTAAGCGATGATGAATTGTCCTATGTGTGGTAATGCCGCACACACGAGAAGTAGCTTTCAGGTATCTAAGAATACTAAAGAGCGGTATAACCAGTGCCAGAACATTAACTGCAGTTGTACCTTTAAATCACATGAAACTGTGACTGACATAATCATGACACCAGGAAAAGTGGCTAGCGTCCCGCCCCACCCTGATCGAGGTTCTCAGCAAGTCTTATGGATGTAAAAAATGCCCGCTTAGCGGGTTTTTTTTGCCCCTCGCAAGAGAAAAGTTGATGGACATTGAAATATGCAAAAAAAGTCTGCTGCCATTTTGCTGCCATCGAGACTACAGCCAACAAAAAAGCCACCCTTGACAGGTGGCTTAACTGCATGATTTTCATGACTAAATCTGGTGGCCCCTGCTGGGTTTGAACCAGCGACCAAGCGATTATGAGTCGCCTGCTCTAACCACTGAGCTAAGGGGCCAATGGAGCGGGGATTATAAAGTATCTGTTCGGGGCAATCCAGCGTTGTTCAGCTGGTTGCTGAAATAAGCAGCAATGTTTTACTTGCTGATAACTATGATAAAACCGCCAAAAACGCTACGCTGATACGCAGCGTCATCACATGCGCGATGAAGCGCGATTGTCTTATTGGGCTTAACAGTAGGAAAGACAGCCGCGATCACGACATTGCTCCGCAAATAAGCGTTAACCACTGGCAAGATTATGACGAATACGGATTCTTTGCGTGAGCGGCCCAGGACGCAGCGCAAAGCCAGGAGGCCTCATGAGCGAACACAACATCACCGATATCATTGCACCGGACCTGAACGTCCTCTTCTGCGGCATTAATCCCGGTCAGTCGACCGCGCACACCGGCTATCATTTTGCCCATCCCGGCAATCGCTTCTGGAAGGTGATTCACCTGGCAGGGTTTACGGTGCAGCAACTGAAGCCGGAAGAGGAGCAGCGCTTACTGGAGACCGGCTGTGGTATTACAATGCTGGTCGAGCGCCCGACCATCCAGGCAAATGAACTGGCCAGTGATGAGCTACGTGATGGCGGTCAGCGGCTGATGGACAAGGTTCTATGCTATCAGCCTGCCGCGCTGGCTATCCTGGGCAAAGATGCCTTTAAACGCGCGTTTCGTCAGAGCAAAGTGGAATGGGGCGAGCAGCCGATCTACATGGGGAAAACCCAGGTGTGGGTGTTGCCGAATCCCAGCGGATTAAACCGGGCCTCACTGGAAGAGATGGTGGCGCTATATCGCCAGATGTACGAGGCGTTACAGCTGCGGCGTTAATGGTGGCGGTTTGCGGGAAAAGGGCAGGGCAGCAGACATAAAAAACCCCGGCGAACCGGGGTTTTAACGGACTTAGTCGTCGAGGAAGCTACGCAGCACTTCCGAGCGGCTCGGGTGGCGCAGTTTACGCAGGGCTTTCGCTTCAATCTGACGAATACGCTCACGGGTAACGTCAAACTGTTTGCCCACTTCTTCTAACGTGTGGTCGGTGTTCATATCGATACCGAAACGCATGCGCAGCACTTTGGCTTCACGCGCGGTCAGGCCAGCCAGCACGTCGTGGGTCGCAGAACGCAGGCTCTCAGAGGTCGCAGAGTCCAGCGGCAGCTCCAGCGTGGTGTCTTCGATAAAATCACCCAGATGTGAATCTTCATCATCACCAATCGGCGTCTCCATAGAGATAGGCTCTTTGGCAATCTTCAGCACCTTGCGAATCTTATCTTCTGGCATCAGCATGCGCTCAGCCAGTTCTTCTGGCGTCGGCTCACGGCCCATCTCCTGCAGCATCTGGCGCGAAATACGGTTGAGTTTGTTGATGGTCTCAATCATATGCACCGGAATACGGATGGTACGCGCCTGGTCAGCGATAGAACGGGTAATCGCCTGACGAATCCACCATGTGGCGTAGGTCGAGAACTTGTAGCCGCGACGGTATTCAAACTTATCAACCGCTTTCATCAGACCGATGTTCCCTTCCTGAATCAGATCCAGGAACTGCAGACCACGGTTGGTGTATTTCTTGGCGATGGAAATCACCAGACGCAGGTTAGCTTCAACCATCTCTTTCTTCGCGCGGCGGGCTTTCGCTTCACCGATCGACATACGACGGTTAATGTCTTTCACCTGCTCGATGGTCAGGCCGGTTTCTTCTTCAATCTGTGCCAGCTTCTGCAGCGAACGCATCACGTCATCCTGCACGTCCAGCAGTTTTTCAGACCATGGCTTGTTCATCGCCAGTGCGGCTTTGAACCAGCTCTCGTTGGTCTCGTTACCGGTGAACAGCGTAATGAAGTTTTTCTTCGGCATTTTGCACACTTCAATACACAGCTTCATGATCAAACGCTCCTGGGTACGGACACGTTCCATCATTTCGCGCATGTTGTTCACCAGGTAGTCGAACTGCTTCGGTACCAGGCGGAACTGTTTGAAGACGTCAGACAGGTTCTGGATCTCAGCGACAGAGGCCGCATGGCTGCGTCCTTTGCTCTTGATCACATCGCGCGTCGTTTCGTATTGCGTACGCAGGTCAGAGAACTTCTCGCGCGCCAGTTCCGGGTCGATAGAGTTATCGTCGTCAGAGCTGTCGTCGTCGCTCTCTTCGTCGTCATCGTCGTCGTCATTACGATCTTCTTCGGACAACTCAGAACCGACGTGGGTGGCGGTCGGTGCCAGGTCTTCTTCTGCGTTAGGATCGACAAAGCCAGTAATAAGGTCTGACAGACGCGACTCACCGGCTTCAACACGATCGTACTGATCCAGCAGGTAGGTAATGGCTTCCGGATATTCAGCAACGGAGCACTGAACCTGGTTGATACCGTCTTCAATACGCTTCGCGATGTCGATTTCGCCTTCGCGGGTCAGCAGTTCAACGGTACCCATTTCACGCATGTACATGCGAACCGGGTCGGTGGTGCGGCCAATTTCAGATTCAACGCTGGATAATACCTGAGCGGCAGCTTCCGCGGCATCTTCGTCAGTATCGGAGCTGTTTTCATTCAGCATCAGATCGTCGGCGTCCGGGGCTTCTTCAACCACCTGGATGCCCATGTCGTTAATCATCTGGATGATGTCTTCAATCTGATCGGAGTCGACGATATCTTCCGGCAGATGGTCATTGACCTCAGCATAGGTCAGATAGCCTTGCTCCTTACCACGGGTGACAAGAAGCTTGAGCTGTGACTGCGGGTTTTGCTCCATAAGACGGTATCCACACTTCTGTTAATTAGATTGGTGTCGGTCGGCAGCGAGCCAACAATAACATTGAAGGCATTTCGTTCTCGCCGCTGCCTTCGTCGCGGCCTGGGCTTTGCCCATTAGTAATCGGCACTTAAGCCGCAAATTTTATGTCGGGCCTGGCTTACTCGCCATTTTTGCCTCTGACAGTGCTCGTCATCCTCACGTACATCAGTACGCTCCGGTGACTGCGCGCTTTCAGCGACAAAACTTGCTTCGACGCCGACGGCCCGAGGGCGGAAGCTGGCTTACTCGCCATTTTTGCCTCTGACAGTGCTCGTCATCCTCATGTACATCAGTACGCTCCGGTGACTGCGCGCTTTCAGCGACAAAATTTGCTTCGACGCCGACGGCCCGAGGGCGGAAGCTGGCTTACTCGCCATTTTTGCCTCTGACAGTGCTCGTCATCCTCACGTACATCAGTACGCTCCGGTGACTGCGCGCTTTCAGCGGCAAAACCTGCTTCAACGCCAATAGCCCGAGGACGGAAGCTGGCTTTCACAACATTTTTGCCACTGGCGGTACTCGCCATCCTCACATAGCGGAGGTAACGGTTCGCTTACCGCGACAAAACCTGCTTCGCCCTGAATAACTAAACCTGCCGCTCCGGTTACGGACAGCAGCAGGTAGGGTAACCTGTTACTTTTTCGCGAAGGCCTGGCTCAGTGTCCAGAGCTCGCGGCGTTCATCGGTGCTGAGTCCATGGGTGCGTTCTCGCGCAATCAGGAACTCCAGTCGTTCTTCCAGAGCCGCGTCATAAATACTGGCCAGGGAATCCTGGAACACCGCTTCGCTCTCTTCATCCACTATCATGTGGTTCCACACGGCCAGTGTTTCAAGCGTTTGGCTAAAATTTGTTCCGCGATATAACTCTAGTAGCTGACCGGTGGTCAATCCAGGATTCTCGTTACAGCGCTTCACTAATTCAATAAATAGCGGTAAACCGGCTATTTTTGACTCGGCCAGCCCATCCAGTGCAGGGACCAGACTTGCCAGTTGTGGATTCTGAATCAGCAACGCCACCAGTACGCGCATTGTGGTGCGTTTCAGCGGCGGAGCAACCGGTGCGCTTGCGCCCTGTGCCTGTTTAGGCATCAGCTTTTCAAGCTGCGCATCATCCAGAATACCGAGTTTGTTGCCCAGTTCCTGACGCAGATAAATGCGTAACGTTTCACCGGGAATCTGCGTGATCAGTGGCAATGCCAGTGTACTTAAACGCGCTTTGCCGTCACGAGAGCTTAAATCGACCTGCGGCAACAGGCTGTCGAACAAAAACGAAGAGAGCGGCATAGCCTGCTCCATCCTCGCTTCGAATGCGACTTTACCTTCTTTGCGAACCAACGTGTCCGGGTCTTCGCCGTCAGGTAAAAACATAAAGCGTAGTTGACGACCGTCATTCATGTAAGGCAATGCGGTTTCAAGCGCTCGCCAGGCGGCTTCACGTCCGGCGCGATCGCCGTCGTAACAGCAAATCACGTTATCCGTACTGCGAAACAGCAACTGAATATGTTCAGCCGTGGTCGATGTACCCAGTGAGGCAACCGCGTAGTCCACGCCGTATTGCGCCAGGGCAACGACATCCATATAGCCTTCCACCACTAACAGGCGTTTCGGTTCAGGATGATTTTTTAAGGCTTCATACAGGCCATACAGCTGACGACCTTTATGAAAAACAGGCGTTTCGGGCGAGTTAAGATACTTCGGCGTATCATTACCCAGCACGCGGCCGCCAAAGCCGATAACGCGGCCTCGCTTATCGCGGATGGGAAACATCACGCGCTCGCGAAAGCGATCGTAAACCCGGCCTTTGTCATTACTGACCAGCATGCCCGCTTCCATTAATGACTCGCGATCTTCCGGCTGCTTACCAAAGCGTTTGAGAACATTGTCCCAACCGGCGGGGGCATAACCTATCGCGAAATGATTAATGATATCGGCGCTCAGGCCGCGATGTTGAAGATAATCGCGCGCTGACTGGGCACTGGATTGCTGCAAACTCTGCTGATAAAAACCGTTAAGGTTGTCCATCAGTTGGTACAGGCTCTGGCGCTGATGGCGTTCCATCGGGCTGGGCCCGTTACCCGCTTCGTAAGGGACATCTAACCCGTGAGAAGTGGCTAACTCTTCGATACTTTCAACAAACTCCAGACGATCGTAGTTCATCAGAAAGTCGATGGCATTACCGTGCGCACCACAACCAAAACAGTGATAAAACTGTTTTTCGCCATTTACGGTAAAAGAGGGGGTTTTCTCATTATGAAAAGGACAGCACGCATGATAATTCTTTCCCTGCTTTTTCAGCTTTACGCGAGCATCGATCAACTCCACGATGTCCGTGCGGGCAAGTAAGTCATTGATAAATACGCGTGGAATTCGTCCTGCCATAAGCCCCGTTTTTTCAGCTCATAAACGACAACAAGCCGCGCTTCCTTTCGGAAAGCACGGCCTTTTACTTGACTCGGTCTGCGTTTATCACGCTTTGGAGGCGAACCTCCGGGATATTAGTACAGACGAGTGCGGCGTGCGTTTTCGCGAGCCAGTTTTTTGGCATGACGCTTAACTGCAGATGCTTTAGCGCGCTTACGCTCGGTCGTTGGTTTTTCATAAAACTCACGACGACGAACTTCAGCCAGAACGCCTGCTTTCTCGCAAGAACGCTTAAAGCGACGCAGTGCTACGTCGAACGGCTCGTTTTCACGTACTTTAATTACCGGCATGTAACTCTCACCTCAATAAAATTCGGTTTTTCTGCTGACTGCGGCGCCAGCACATTTCAAAATGGTGCAGCATTTTACTCCAACTCGCGTCGGCTTGTAAAGCACCATGGATAATTAAGAACCAACAGGAGCGTGTGCCTGTGCGGCTGCCGGTTTTTTCCAGGGGCGGGAGTATAGCGCACTCTTTAGGCAGCAGAAAATGACTTTTTGCGTGGATTGAGTCCTCTTTTTGCACAGTGGCTATGCTAAACTGCGCGCCGCAAGAATGAGGTGAAGCAATGCGAATTCTGGGTATTGAAACATCGTGCGATGAAACCGGCATCGCAATCTATGATGACGAGGCTGGCTTAGTCGCGAACCAGCTCTACAGCCAGGTAAAACTGCATGCCGATTACGGCGGCGTGGTACCGGAACTGGCTTCGCGCGATCACGTACGTAAAACGGTGCCCCTGATTCAGGCGGCGCTGAAACAGGCGGATTTAGCGCCGCAGCAGATTGATGCGGTGGCCTATACGGCGGGGCCGGGCCTGGTCGGCGCGTTGCTGGTGGGCGCGACGATTGGGCGCGCGCTGGCCTTTGCGTGGAAGGTGCCTGCGGTGCCCGTGCATCATATGGAAGGCCATTTGCTGGCGCCGATGCTGGAAGACAATCCACCCGCCTTCCCGTTTGTGGCCTTGCTGGTTTCTGGCGGCCACACGCAGCTGATCAGCGTTACCGGCATTGGTGAATATGTACTGCTGGGCGAGTCAATTGACGATGCCGCAGGCGAAGCCTTCGATAAAACCGCCAAATTGCTGGGGCTGGATTATCCCGGCGGTCCCATGCTGTCGAAAATGGCGCAGCAGGGCACGGCTGGACGCTTCACGTTCCCGCGTCCGATGACCGATCGTCCGGGGCTGGATTTCAGTTTCTCGGGCCTGAAGACCTTTGCGGCGAATACCATTCGTGGCCATGACGATGACGCGCAAACCCGTGCCGACATCGCCCGTGCGTTTGAAGATGCGGTGGTGGATACGCTGGCCATCAAATGCAAACGCGCCCTGGATGAAACCGGCTTTAAGCGGCTGGTGATTGCGGGCGGCGTGAGTGCCAACCGTACGCTGCGCGAGCAAATGGCGGTCATGATGCAGAAGCGCGGTGGTGAGGTGTTTTATGCCCGTCCTGAATTTTGCACCGATAACGGTGCCATGATTGCCTACGCGGGCATGGTGCGTCTGAAAGGCGGTACGCGGGGAGAGCTGGGCGTAAGCGTCAGGCCGCGCTGGCCGCTGGCCGAACTGCCTGCCATCTGACAGAAAAAAGCCGGTCAACCGGCTTTTTTTACGCTTACTGTTTCTTTTTGCGCTTCCAGATTTTACTTTCCTGACGACGCCACAGACGTTGGATGTTGTCATGATGCCGCAGCAAAATCAGGCAGGAGAGCATGGAAACCGGGAACGTAAACTGCGGTTTAAACCACCAGACATAGAACGGCGCAATCAGGGCGCTGACAATCGCCCCAAGCGATGAGTAGCCGCTGAGCAGCACGGTCAACAGCCAGGTGCCGGTCATTAGTCCGGTCAAATCCCAGCCGATAGGCGCGATAGCACCAAACGCGGTCGCCACGCCTTTCCCACCCCTGAAGCGGAAAAACACCGGATAAATATGGCCCAGACAGGCGGCAATAGCGGTTAAGCCCAGGTAGAGCGGGGGCACATGAAGCAGGTACGCCAGCCAGACAGGCACCATACCTTTCAGAATATCGAATACCAGCACCGTTGCTGCCGCCGCTTTGCCGCCAAGGCGCAGCACATTGGTGGCACCCGGGTTGCCTGAACCGTGGGTGCGGGGATCGGGTAGCCCGGCGAGTTTGCATACCAGAATCGCACTGGAGATGGACCCACACAGATACGCGAAAATAATCATACCAAGCGCGAAAGCACTCATAACACCGTCCCGTTTCCTTTGGGGTCGTTTTGATCACGTCAACTATGGATAATACGCACAATCTGCCGGAAGTGGTATCCGGCCTGGCCAAAAACAGAGAGCACCGTCATGGATATCGTCTTTATAGAACAACTCACCGTCTTCACTACAATTGGCGTTTACGACTGGGAGCAGGGGATTCAGCAGAAGCTGGTGATCGATATCGAAATGGCCTGGGATAACCGCCAGGCGGCCGCCAGTGACGATGTTAAGGATTGTCTGAGCTACGCTGACGTCTCTGAGGCGATTCTGACACATCTGACGGGCGGACGTTTTGCACTGGTCGAACGCGTTGCCGAAGAAATTGCGGATCTGTTGATGAACCGTTTCAATTCGCCCGGTGTGCGTATAAAGGTAGCAAAACCGGGCGCTGTAGCGCAGGCCGCGCAGGTTGGCGTGCGAATTGAGCGCGGGACTATTCCTAAATAATGATGATGTGATTGCCATCACAATGAAACCAAACCAAATTATGGTCTGTCTCAGCAGGTGCCGTTTCGTTATAACAAACTCAATGGCAAGCGAGCTTAATGTTATATTCAGGCTGGACAGATAAGATTCAAGGCGATAGCGCGACTGCTAGCGCCTTTTTCATGGTTTTAAAACGGACAGAGGAAATACATTGATGGCAGATATTCATCAGCTGTGGGTAGCTGCAATCCTGGGCGTGGTAGAAGGGCTGACCGAGTTTTTACCGGTCTCTTCCACCGGGCACATGATTATAGTGGGGCATTTGCTTGGCTTTGAGGGTGACAAAGCCGAAACCTTTGAAGTCGTGATTCAGCTAGGCTCCATTCTGGCGGTAGTCGTGATGTTTTGGCGGCGTTTGTTTGGCCTGATCGGCATCCACTTTGGCGAAGTCAAACACGAAGGGACAGGAACCGGTCGCTTAACGCTGATTCATATCCTGCTGGGCATGATTCCTGCTGTCGTGATAGGGCTGGTCTTACACGATCAAATTAAAACGCTGTTTAATCCGATAAATGTTATGTATGCGCTGGTGGTCGGCGGTTTGCTGCTGTTAGCGGCGGAATTCCTGAAGCCAAAACAGCCAAAATCCGTTGGCGTGGATGACATTACCTATCGTCAGGCGTTTATGATCGGCTGCTTCCAGTGTCTGGCGCTGTGGCCGGGCTTCTCGCGTTCAGGTGCCACGATTTCAGGCGGGATGCTGATGGGCGTGAGTCGCTATGCGGCGTCCGAGTTCTCCTTTATCCTCGCCGTACCGATGATGATGGGGGCGACCGGACTGGATCTGTACAAGAGCCTGGGCTTCCTGAGCATGGCCGACTTCCCGATGTTTGCAGTGGGTTTTATCACTGCCTTTGTCGTCGCGATGATTGCGATCAAAGTGTTCCTGGAGCTGATCAAACGTATCTCTTTCGTATCGTTTGCGGTCTACCGCTTTATCGTAGCGGCTGCGGTTTACATGCTGTTCACGTAAACCCAACGCGGCCAGGTCACTGGCCGCGTTAACCTCTGCCTTCGGCAACGGCGTCGATGCGGCGCCGCGTCAGCTCTTCCCGCACCGCACTCCCTTTAAAGCCCGCCTCAACCACCGCTTTCGATGACACGGCCTGCGCCCGCGCAAATGCGCGTCGCAGATAGTCACCCTGTGGATACGGCATGCTGGCGAGCCCACCGCGCCCACGGGCATCGGCTTCGCTACACAGCGCCAGTTGATGCACGCGTTCAGGCTTACGCCAGGCGTCGAGACGGTCAAATAACGCCACAATCGCCTCAGAAGGCAACTGCTCAATGGTGTGCATCGTGTCGTGGAATTCGGTTACCAGCAGGGCTAAATCGCGAATGGCATTCGGCACGCGCAAACGCTCACAGAGTGCGGCAACCAGCGGCACGCCGGCGGGGCCATGACCGCGATGGCTGGGCCACTTTTCAACGGGGGTTAACGCTTTGCCTACATCGTGAAACAGCGTGGCAAAACGTACATCAATGGCCTCACTTAAGGCAGCGGACAGCGTCAATGCCATCAGCGTATGCACGCCCGTGTCAATTTCAGGATGCCATCTGGCGGGGGCGGGGATACCATAAAGGTTATCGATTTCCGGGAACAGCACCTTCAGGGCACCGCAGTCACGCAGCACCTGAAAATAGACCTGAGGATTATGCGAGGACAGCGCTTTTTCGGTCTCTTTCCACACGCGCTCAGCGGTAAGATCGGCCAGCTCGCCGCTCTCTACTATTTGCCGCATCAGCGCCTGGGTTTCATCGGCAATGCGAAAGTTAAGGTGGGCAAAGCGCGCAGCAAACCGCGCCACGCGCAGCACGCGCAGCGGATCTTCACTAAAGGCTTCTGAAACGTGGCGCAGCAGTCGGTCAGCAATATCCTGTTGCCCTTGGTAGGGATCATAGAGCGTGCCGTTTTCATCGCGGGCGATGGCGTTGATCGTCAGATCGCGGCGTTGTAAATCCTGCTCCAGCGTGACGTCCGGGGCCGACCAGGTGGTAAAACCGGTATAGCCTTTGCCGTTTTTGCGTTCGGTGCGCGCCAGTGCATATTCTTCGCGGCTGTCAGGATGCAGAAACACCGGAAAATCGCGGCCCACCTGATGATAGCCCTGTTCCAGCATGCTTTCTGGCGTTGCGCCCACGACCACCCAGTCTTTGTCTTTAACCGGCAATTTCAACAACGCATCACGTACCGCACCGCCAACAAGAAACGTCTTCACGCACCACTCCAGAGATAAATAAGCGACCTGCGCGTCTGCGTGCGTCCTGCACCTGAATTCAGACGGGCACAACCCTTATTGTTACACAAATTCGACATATTGCAGACAGGCCAAAAAGGGCATCTTACGATCCCCTTTTGCAGCGAACGGTGGAAAAGGTTAGTTCATCCAGCGATCGTTTTTCTTGCGACGCGGCACCATATGCGGCAGCAACAGACCCAGCAGCAGGCCCACGCCGAGCACGCCGCCACCGTACATAAACCACTGCATGATAATCGTGCGCTGTTTGTCATCCAGTTGAACGTTAGCGGCACTGACCTTCTTCTGGGCCACGATCAGTTCGTTCTTCAGCTTCTGATTTTGCTCTTTCAGCCCATTGATGACGCTGTCGCTGCTGGCCACTTTATTCTGCATCTCGGCCGTGCGCTGGTTCCAGCTGTTGTCAATGTTCGCTAACTTAGCCGTCAGGTCTTTAACCTGTTGTTCTAACTGAGGCACCCGGGTGCGCAGGCTGGGATTTTCACTCAACTGCGACAGGGGAATCCAGACGGTGCGGCCTTCCGCATCGCGCACCTGGCCATATTTGGTGGCGTCATTGGTTTGTAGCAGTTCGACCTGTTCACCCGCGTTCAGCTTACCGAGCAGGCGAAACTGGTCGCCGGGGCCGCTGCGAACCCAGGTGGATAATTCGTCAGAAACATAGCGTTTTTGATCGGCATGAGCAGGTGTAAGGGCGCTGAGGGCCAGCAAAGTGATTCCAGCAAGTGTGATTTTTTTCATTCGATTTCGTTTTGTTTAAAAATAAAGATAATTTACCGGCACAGTCTGTAGAGGCTTCGCATAAATCTGAATGAGAACTATCCTGGTCTCATAACAGTGCGAAAAGGCGAGCGAAAGCAGAAAGAAACCAGAGACAGCAAGGCTTCTGTGCATTACTCTTCGCCTGAAAACCCGCATCTTCGGCTCAGTGGATGCAGCAGAAGATAACCTTAAACGGGCAGGGAATATATCCTCAAGTGCCAGCGACGTAGTGAATAAAAAAATATGACCATCGAGATTGAGCTTAAGTTCATTGCAAAATCCAACGCTGCCGGGAAACTGGCAGAGAGGCTGGCGGCTTTTCCGCATCAGCATCAGGCAGCGCGCCAGCTGACCAATATCTATTTTGAAACCGACGATAACCAGTTACGACGGTGGAACATGGGCTTACGTATTCGCGGCGTGGACCAGCGTTACGAAATGACGCTGAAAACGGCCGGCAGTACGCTGGGCGGTTTACATCAGCGCGGCGAATACAACGTTGACCTGACGGAACCTACGCTGGATATCAGCCGTCTGCCCGCCGACATCTGGCCAGAGGGAACGGATATCGCGGCCTTACAGCAGCGCCTGAACCCGCTGTTCAGCACGCATTTTGACCGTGAAATCTGGCTGGTGACGGCAGGTAAGAGCGAAGTGGAAATCGCGTTCGATAAAGGCGAGGTCGCGGCCGGTGAGCATCAGGAAGCGCTGTCAGAAGTCGAACTGGAGTTAAAAAGCGGTGAGCGCAGCGATATGCTGGCGTTTGCGCAGCAGCTGATTGCCGTGGGCGACCTGCGTATGGGCAGCCTGAGCAAAGCGGCACGCGGCTATCAGCTGGCGAAAGGTAACCTTCCACGTGAATTACGTGCTTTTCCGCTTTTGAAAGCCGGACCGAAGGCGACGGTGGAAGCTGGCATGGTGGCGGCAATGGCCGCTGGCCTGGAGCACTGGCAATATCATGAAGAAGTGTGGTTACGGGGCAGTAAGCGCGCACGGGAATCAGTACGTGAAGCGCTGGACGTGCTGCGCCAGGCCTTTGCGCTCTTTGGTGCGTTAGTGCCGCGTAAGGCCAGTAGCGATCTGCGTCAGAAGCTGACGACGCTGGAAGAAACGCTGCTGAATGAAGACGTGGATGCAGACAGCTTCTGCTTCTCTACACGCTCCGTAGAAACTCAGTTAGCACTTACTCACTGGCTGGCTGAGGCACAATGGACGCCGTGGATTGATCAGAAGGGGCAAGCCAAGCTGCAAGGTTCCTTCAAGCGCTTCGGCGATATCATGCTGGGCCGCATTAATGCCGATCTGAAAGAAACCTTTGCCACCATTCATCAGGCGAATGAATATCAGGACAAAGCCACGCGTCTCGATCGACAATTACTGGCCGTTCATTTGCTGGCAGGCGCTTACTCGCCGGACGCGGTAGAGCGCTGGCTGGCCCCGTGGCAGCAGCTACAGCGCGCCATACACGAAAAGCAGCACGTCAGCTTAGACGGCTTAACCGCGCAGGCAATGAAACAACCGCCGTTCTGGTTAACCAGCGGCTCGCCGCGCTGAATCTAACAGCACGCTATCAGGGAGAGAACATGTTGCCAGCCTTACCTACCGTATTGCGTACTCAGGCCGAGCGGGCGGTCGAACAGTCAGGTCTTACCGGTTCTGCTCTTACGGAAGAGCAGCTTGCCGGTCTGGCCTTCAGCGATTTCGTGCTCGACAACCTGCAGCAGAACCCGGACTGGTGGCAGGCGATCGCTGACCGCTCGCCTCAGCCTGAAGAGTGGCGGCACTACGCGCAGTGGCTGAGTGGTGACATGGCGGCGGCAGACAGCGAAGCCAGTCTGATGCGCGTGCTGCGCCTGTTTCGGCGTCGGATGCTGGTGCGCATTGCCTGGATGCAGTGCCTGCATCACGCCAGCACAGAACAGACGTTGCAACAGCTGAGTGTACTGGCGGAGGTCCTGATCAGTGCGGCGCGTGACTGGGTTTATCAGGACTGCTGTCGTGAGTTTGGCACGCCGTGTAATGCCGCGGGTGAGCCTCAGCCGCTGCTGATCCTGGGCATGGGAAAACTGGGCGGCGGCGAGCTGAATTTCTCCTCTGATATCGATTTAATTTTTGTCTGGCCCGAGAACGGCAGTACCCGTGGCGGTCGACGTGAACTCGACAATGCGCAATTTTTTACCCGTATGGGGCAGCGCCTGATCAAGGTGCTCAATCAGCCCACCGCGGACGGGTTTGTTTACCGGGTGGATATGCGTTTACGGCCCTTTGGCGACAGTGGGCCGCTGGTGATGAGCTTTGCCGCGCTGGAAGATTATTACCAGGAGCAGGGGCGCGACTGGGAACGCTATGCCATGGTGAAAGCCCGACTGATGGGCGATGATCAGGATCGCTGGAGCCAGGAGTTGCAGCAGATGCTGCGGCCGTTTGTCTATCGCCGCTATATTGATTTCAGCGTGATTCAGTCGTTACGTAACATGAAGGCGATGATCTCACGTGAAGTGCGCCGCCGTGGCCTGAAAAATAACATTAAGCTGGGGGCGGGCGGCATCCGCGAAACGGAGTTTATCGTCCAGGTCTTTCAACTGATTCGCGGTGGACGTGAGCGCTCGCTTCAGCTCAGAGCCTTGCTGCCCACGCTTTCCGCCATTGAATCCCTGGGCTTACTGCCACCGGAGCAGGTTGCTGCACTGCGCGAGGCCTACCTGTTTTTGCGGCGGCTGGAAAACCTGCTGCAAAGCCTGGCCGATGAACAAACGCAAACGCTGCCGGAAGATGCCCTGCACCGCGCCCGACTGGCCTGGGCGATGCAGTGTCAGGACTGGTCAGAACTTAGCGCAAAACTGGATACGCACATGGCCGCCGTGCGGGCAATCTTTGACGAGCTGATTGGTGAAGATTCGCCGGATGTTGGCGATCAACCGGAGCTGGCCGATTTTAATATGCTCTGGCAGGACAGTCTGGAAGACAGCGAGCTGGCCCCGCTGGTTCCTCAACTGGACGCGGAACACTGTCAGGCGCTCAATCAGTCACTGGAAGCGTTTCGTCAGGATATCAGCCGCCGTTCCATTGGTCCGCGCGGCCGTCAGGCACTGGATCAGCTGATGCCGCGCCTGCTGAGCGAAGTCTGTCTGCGCAGCGATGCGGCCGTCACCTTTAGCCGGCTGGCACCGCTGCTGCTCAGCGTGCTGACGCGCAGTACCTATCTGGAGCTGCTGACGGAATATCACGGAGCCCTGCGGCACCTGATCCGTCTGTGTGCAGCCTCGCCGATGGTGGCAAGCCAGCTGGCGCATTATCCGCTGCTGCTGGATGAGCTTCTCGATCCCGCCACGCTGTATCAGCCCACCGCGACGGATGCCTATCGTGATGAACTGCGCCAGTACCTGATGCGCATTCCCGCCGATGATGAAGAGCAACAGCTTGAAGCGTTACGCCAGTTTAAACAGGCGCAGATGTTACGCATCGCGGCAGCCGACATTGCAGGGACGTTGCCGGTGATGAAAGTGAGCGATCACTTAACCTGGCTGGCCGAAGCCATCATTGAATCGGTGGTGCAACAGGCCTGGAATATGATGGTGCAGCGTTACGGTCGGCCTTCGCATCTGGTGCAGGAGCACGAGCGGGGCTTTACCGTGCTGGGCTATGGCAAGCTGGGTGGATGGGAGCTGGGTTACAGCTCCGATCTTGATCTGGTTTTTCTGCACGACTGCCCGCTGGACGCGGTGACCCAGGGCGAACGCAGCATTGACGGCCGACAGTTTTATCTGCGGCTGGCCCAGCGCATCATGCACCTGTTTAGCACCCGCACCTCGTCCGGGATTTTGTACGAAGTGGATGCGCGCCTGCGTCCTTCCGGTGCGGCGGGCATGCTGGTCAGCACGTTTGACGCTTTTGATGACTATCAACGTAACGAAGCCTGGACATGGGAACATCAGGCGCTGGTGCGTGCCCGGGTTGTCTTCGGTGAGCCCGCCCTGAGCGAACGTTTCAACGCCATTCGCCGGGCGATTCTCTGCCTGCCCCGTGAACCGGTAGCGTTGCAAACCGAGGTCAGGGAGATGCGTGATAAAATGCGCGCGCATCTGAGCAATAAGCATAAAGGGCGCTGGGAGATCAAAACCGACGAAGGCGGCATTACCGATATCGAGTTTATTGCCCAATATCTCGTACTGCGCTATGCCGCAGCAGAGCCTGCCTTAACGCGCTGGTCGGACAATGTGCGGATCTTTGAACTGATGGCAAACCATCAAAAAATGGCAGACGACGAAGCGGCGGCGTTAACCCATGCCTATGTCACGCTGCGCGATGCCTTGCACCATCTGGCGCTGCAGGCGCTGCCGGGACACGTCGAACCGGATGCCTTTGCGCAGGAAAGAGCGTCGGTCAACGCCAGCTGGCAGCGGTGGTTGCAGTCAGCAGAATCTCTCACGGCGTGATGCTGATAGCAACTGTGCTATCATCCGCGCACTATTTTGAATGCAGTCTGGAGTGTCTGGAATGAAAGTTACTCTGCCCGCGTTCGGCCAGGCTTCGGTACTGGTCGTTGGCGATGTCATGTTGGATCGTTACTGGTATGGCCCTACCAGCCGTATTTCCCCTGAAGCCCCGGTGCCGGTGGTGAAAGTGGAGACCGTTGAAGAACGCCCTGGCGGCGCCGCTAACGTGGCGATGAATATTGCTGCGCTGGGTGCCGGTTCACGGTTGATCGGGCTGACCGGTGAGGACGATGCGGCTCAGGTCCTGAGTAAAACGCTGAAGGACGTTCGTGTTGACTGCGATTTTGTCACGTTAAAAAGCCATCCGACGATCACCAAACTGCGTGTGCTGTCCCGCAACCAGCAGCTTATCCGCCTGGATTTTGAAGAAGGTTTTGAGCAGGTTGATGCCGCACCGATGCACGAAAAAATGCGCCAGTCGCTGGCCAGCAGTGGCGCGGTGGTGTTGTCGGATTACGGCAAAGGGGCGCTCGACAGCGTTCAGCAGATGATCACTCTGGCGCGTGAAGCCAGTGTGCCCGTCCTGATCGATCCGAAAGGCACCGATTTTGCCCGCTATCGCGGCGCGACGCTGCTGACGCCCAACCTGTCGGAATTTGAAGCTGTTGTCGGTAAATGCAGGACGGAGCAGGAAATTGTTGAACGCGGCATGAAACTGATTGCCGATTGCGACCTTTCCGCGCTGCTGGTCACGCGTTCTGAGAATGGCATGTCGCTGCTACAGCCGGGGAAAGCGCCGCTGCACTTGCCCACGCAGGCACAGGAAGTGTTTGACGTTACCGGCGCCGGGGATACGGTGATTGGTGTGCTTGCTGCTGCTCTGGCGGCGGGGGATTCGCTGGAAGAAGCCTGTTTCCTGGCCAACGCGGCAGCCGGTGTGGTGGTGGGTAAACTGGGAACCTCAACCGTCAGCATAGTGGAACTGGAAAACGCCATTCATGCCCGTCCGGAGCGCGGTTTTGGCATCATGACCGAAGCGGAACTGAAAGAGGCCGTCGCTATGGCCCGTCAGCGCGGCGAAAAAGTGGTCATGACCAATGGCGTCTTCGACATCCTGCATGCCGGTCATGTTTCCTACCTCGCAAACGCCCGTAAACTGGGCGATCGCCTGATTGTGGCGGTAAACAGCGATGCGTCGACGAAACGTCTTAAAGGCGACAGCCGTCCGGTGAATCCGCAGGAAAACCGGATGATCGTGCTGGGTGCACTGGAAGCCGTAGACTGGGTCGTGCTGTTTGAAGAAGATACGCCGCAGCGTTTGATCGCCAGCATATTACCGGATTTACTGGTGAAAGGCGGGGATTACAAGCCGGAAGACATTGCAGGCAGTAAGGAAGTCTGGGCGAATGGCGGTGACGTGCGGGTGCTGAACTTTGAAGATGGCATTTCAACCACCAATATCATTAAAACCATTCGCGGCAACTGAGTCGTGATGGCGGGAGCCTGCGCTCCCGCCAGCCAGCATCACTCGCCGGATTTATCCGCAGGGTTCGCCGCCGGGACAATCGCCGGTGCCGGGCCTGGCGTGGTGGGCACCGCTGGTGCAGACGATGCGGTCCCGGTTCCTTTGCTTTCCAGCTGGGCCAGACGTTGTTCCAGCGCCGCCAGTTTTTCCCGCGTACGCAGTAAAACCTGAGTCTGTACATCAAACTCTTCACGGTTGACCAGATCCATGCGGGTCAGCTGGGCCTGCAGAGTCTGCCGTATTTTCTTTTCAACATCATCGCCAAATTCACGAACTCCCTTCGGCAGCGCGTCATGAACCTGACGGGCAATTTGTTCAATTTTTTTCGTGTCGATCATGATGATTTCCTGGTTACGGGTTGCTGTGGCAGCATTTTACCAACGCTAGAGTCACTTAAGTGTAATGCCTGAATTGAAAAGGTTAAACCTGAAATCCATAGCGCAAAAAAAGCTAAAGCAATAATGGCTTTGTGGATTGCTGCCCTGACGGGGAAACGTTATAGTTAAAACGCTTATTCTCAGGGCGGGGCGAAATTCCCCACCGGCGGTAAATCAGCCCAGGCTGAAAGCCCGCGAGCGCTTCGCCGTAATGGTGAAGGTCAGCAGATCCGGTGTAATTCCGGGGCCGACGGTTAAAGTCCGGATGGGAGAGGGTAACGACATCTGTCAGGCATTATGTCTGTTTTGCGTCATTGCTACGTCTTTACGACGTCACTCCTAAGCTTGCCCTGATTCTGGTAACCCAACACATTTATAAGGTTTTATTACCATGAATCAGACTCTACTTTCTGAATTTGGCACGCCGAAACAGCGTGTAGAACGTGCTATTGCAGCCTTACGCGAAGGCCGTGGTGTTATGGTTCTCGACGATGAGAATCGCGAAAACGAAGGTGACATGATTTTCGCTGCGGAAACCATGACCGTGGAGCAGATGGCGTTAACCATTCGTCACGGCAGCGGTATCGTTTGTCTGTGCCTGACTGAAGAGCGTCGCCAGCAGCTGGCGCTGCCGATGATGGTGGAAAATAACACCAGCGCCTACGGCACCGGTTTCACCGTGACGATTGAAGCGGCAAAAGGCGTAACCACCGGCGTATCTGCTCAGGATCGTATTACCACTATCCGTGCCGCGATTGCCGATGATGCAAAACCTGAAGATTTAAACCGTCCGGGTCACGTCTTCCCGCTGCGTGCCCATGATGGCGGCGTTCTGACGCGCGGTGGCCACACCGAAGCCACTATCGATCTGGTGACGCTGGCAGGCTTCAAGCCCGCAGGCGTTCTGTGTGAACTGACCAACGACGACGGTTCCATGGCGCATGCGCCGGAAGTGATCGCGTTCGCGAAACAACACGCCATGCCCGTCGTCACCATCGAAGATTTGGTAGCCTACCGTCGCGAACACGAAACGCGTCAGGCCAGCTAGTTTTCGTCTTAATCAGGCCAGTTCTCTGGCCTGATCGTCTCGCCTTGTCCTGTCTGTGCGCTTCCTCAGTCCCTGCCATTTTTATTCAAAATTTCTGACAGAGAACATCATGCTTATCCGCGTGATCACGCCGGTAAAAAGCGTATCGTGGTGTTCACAGAATGAACACATCAAGGATCACTATGAGTCAGGTTCGCATGCCGGCGCTGTTTTTGGGACACGGCAGCCCAATGAATGCCTTAGAAGAAAACCGCTATACCGCTGCCTGGCGTAAAGCCGGTGAAACCCTGCCACGGCCACGTGCGATTCTGGCGGTTTCGGCTCACTGGTACACACAGGGAACTGCCGTAACGGCGATGGACAATCCACGCACTATTCACGATTTTGGCGGCTTTCCTCAGGCGCTTTTTGATACCCGTTATTCCGCGCCGGGCTCACCCGCACTGGCGGAAGAGATTGCAGAACGGTTATCCCCGGTGCCGGTTCATCTGGATCACGCATGGGGATTGGATCATGGCTCGTGGGGCGTGCTGATTAAGATGTATCCCGACGCAGATATCCCGGTCGTCCAGCTCAGTATTGACAGCGGCAAGCCCGCCGCCTGGCATTTCGGGATGGGAAGAAAGCTGTCTGCGCTGCGCGATCGCGGCGTGATGATCGTCGCCAGCGGTAACGTGGTGCACAACCTGCGTAAAGTTCTCTGGGGCGGTGGCGAAGCTTACAGTTGGGCGACGGGGTTCAATAACTTCGTGCGGGACAATCTGGCGGTGCAGGCCGAGGCGGATGCACATCCGTTGGTGAGTTTTATGCAGCATCCGGATGCGGCCTTATCCAACCCGACGCCGGAACACTTCCTGCCATTGCTGTATGTGCTGGGTTCCCGTCACGCAGATGAGCCAGTGACCGTTCCGGTGGAAGGTATGGAGATGGGCGCAATCAGTATGTTGTCGGTACAGGTCGGTTAACGCGCAAGACAGGCCAGCGAACTGGCCTGGAGATAAAAGGCTATTCAATAAAGGCGTGCGGATAGAAACGCGACAGATCCTGCGTGATCAACTCCCGATCTTCCCGCAGGCCAATCCCGGCCGGTTGATCGTCGATGAGCCAACTGCCAATCAGCGTATAACTGTCACCAAATTTTGGCAGCGGATTGAACTGCTGCACAATCATGCCTTCTTCGCCGTATGGACCATCCACCCGGGCGATCTCTTTGCCGTTTTCCACGATACGAATGTTAGCGCCTTCGCGGGAGAACAGCGGTTTGACCACATACTTGTCCATAGGCGGCACGTCGTCTTCAGCAAACCAGGCAGGCAGCAGGTTGGGATGATTGGGAAACATCTGCCACAGCATTGGCAATAACGCTTTGTTTGACAGAATGCTTTTCCAGGCGGGTTCAAGCCACCGCACGCCCGCATCCGCCAGCTTGGTCGAAAACATTTCGCGCAGCATAAATTCCCACGGGTAAAGCTTAAACAGATTACTGATCACCTGATCGTGCGGGTCAGTAAACTGGCCTTTCTCACCCAGCCCTATCTCATCAATATAGAGAAATTCGCTGGGTAAGCCGGCTTCCGTGGCGCAGTCCTGCAGGTATTGCACCGTGCCGCGATCTTCCTCGGTATCCCGGCAGCAGGCAAAGTGCAGCCAGTTAAAGCCGTGCTGCTGATGCAGCACCGTGAAGCGATCGATAAGCTTTTCCTGCAGGCTGTTAAACTGGTCGCTGCCAGGCGGCAACTGGCCCGCATTTAGCTGATCTTCCAGCCACAGCCACTGGAAAAACGCCGCTTCATACAGCGAGGTCGGTGTATCGGCGTTGTTTTCCAGCAGTTTGGCATCGCCTCGGCCATCCCACGCCAGATCGAGACGGGAATAGAGTGAAGGCTGACGCTGATTCCACGAGTCGCGCACGAAGTCCCAGGTGTGCTTTGGAATACGGAAGCGGGTAAGCAGAGCTTCACTGTTTACCACTTTTTCCACCACCTGCAGACACATCTGATGAAGTTCGGCGGTCACCTCCTCCAGATAGTCGATTTGCGCCAGGGTAAACTGATAGTAAGCATCTTCGCACCAGTAGGGCTCACCGTGCATGGTGTGAAAACGAAAACCAAACTCTGTGGCTTTTTCCCGCCAGCCCGGACGCTCAGAAATCGCGATACGTTGCATAAACGGTATTAGCCTCCCAGCGAACGGCTGGAGGTGCCGGAAGCACTGCTGCGCTGCATCGCGTTTTGTTTCGCGACCGTTTCGCCAAAACCACCACGTGTGATGGTGGAGGTGGTGGTCGGTTTCGGCGCCAGGGCAGTTTTGGGCACGTTCATGGTCTTACCTGGGGTGGCATTACCGTAGTTACGGCCAGAGGCATCCACGAACTGACCGTTTGCCGGGCTGTTGGGGGTTTTCGGTGAGAACAACGGTTGCTGGGCAAAGCCCGCGCCACCGCCCATCATGCGCCCCATCATGTAGCCTGCCATTAACGGCATCCAGAAGCTGCCACTTTGCTGCGCTTCGGCATTCGTACTGCCTGTGCCCGCCTGTGCCGGTGCCTGCTGACACTGGTTTTCACCAAATTCGGCGACACAATCTTCACGTGTCGCGTATTTTGGCGCGGTGCGTTCAGCTTCCTTTTTAGCGTTGTTAAACGCGGTGGTGCACTGCGCACTTTGTCCCGGATTGGCTTTTGAACAGTCGTCCGCGTTTTGATAAAGGGTGACGGTTTCGTCGTTTTGCTCACAACCTGCCAGCATAAATACCGCTGAAACAGCGATAGCAACAGGCGTTAAGTGTCTTGCTTGCCAGCTCTTACGAAAGGCGGCATAGCGGATCGTTTTAGTCCGTTTCATTATAAATATCCTGTGCCCAAAGGTAGTGCATAGAATAGGGGATGAGTGGTGAGAAATGAAGCTAACGGCCAGGCAGGACGGGGATCTTTACGTAGTTATACGTTTTGCAGAGAGGCGGGCCGCAAAGCAGCCCGCAACAGGCTTAGTGACTGAACGGATTACGGCTGCTCTTGTGTGCGGCCTTATGTACTGGGGCCGATGCTGGTGCCGTTTCGGAAGTGGAGATGTGATCTTCACCCAGCACCTGCTGTACATTTTGTGGCTGAACCGTTTCCGGCGAGGTTGAGATTTCTTTACCTAACTGACTGTTAAGCACACCCAAACTCTGCTCGTTCAGCGTGCCCAGGGCATAGCTGATATTCAGCTGGTTAATCAGATAGCTGTAACGCGCATCCGACAACTGCTGCTTAGCGTTATAAAGCGTTGATGTCGCATTCAGCACGTCAACGATGGTACGGGTTCCCACCTGGTAACCGGCTTCCATCGCGTCTAATGAACTTTGCGCGGACACCACGGCTTGTTTGTAAGCGGCAATGCTACTTGCTGACGCATTGACGTTGTTGTAAGACGAGCGCACGGTCTGCACGGCTGAACGGTGCGCGGCTTCCAGCTGTTCACTGGCGCTGACAAAGTTGTATTGCGCCTGTTTCACCTGCGAGGTCACGCTGCCACCGCTGTAAAGCGGCAGGGTAAAGCTGAGGCCCACTTTGTTGTTGCCGGTGATGGAATCTGTCGAGCTGGCATTTTGCTCAGCACGGCTTCCACCGTATTTGCTGTTGGACAGGCCCGTCGAGGCGGTCAGATCCAGCGTCGGTAAATGGCCCGCCTCCGCTGAACGGATTTGCTCACGGGCTAAGTCCTGGTTCAGACGGGCAGAAAGCAGGTTCAGGTTGCGGCTTTCAGCCTGCTTAAGCAGCGAGTTAACCGCTTCAGGTTTAGTGGTTTTGAAGCGATCAATATCCAGCGACGCCAGCGCCAGGTAATCCATACCGGTAATCTGACGCAGAGACTCCACGGCGTTGTCCAGGTCATTACGCGCGGTCACTTCATTCGCCAGGACACTGTCGTACTGCGCGCGGGCGTTCTGCACGTCGGTAATGGCGACCAGGCCCACGTTGAAGCGCTGGGTCGTTTGATCCAGTTCGCGATAAATCGACATCTTCTGCGCTTCGACGTAAGAAAGCGTATCAATGGCTTTCAGCACATTAAAGTAGGCCGTCGCGGTGTTCAGAATCAGATCCTGCTGGGCGACCTGGTAGGTCACATCCTGAATACCGGCTGCTTTTTCCTGCAGCGTCAGCGCACGCCATTTTGACATATCGAAAATGGTTTGCGTCAATTGCAGCGAGCCACTGGTGGTATTGGAGTGAATACCGCTACTATCACGGTAGCCGTTTGCGTAGGTATAGTCTGCACCCAAACCCAGTTGGGGTAATAAAGGACTGCGCGCTTCGTTAATTTTCTCGAACGCCGAATCACGCGTCGCCGCAGAGCTACGCAGATCAGGGTTGCTTAAACGCGCTTGCTGGTAAACCTGAAGCAGGTTTTCCGCCTGGCTGGCGAAGCTGAAACCGCCCAGGCTCAGCCCAATAAAAAATGGGAGCAGTTTTTTCATTTGCATTCCTTTTGTTGCAGCAAATCGCAGTGACTGTGCCGCCTGTAAGCCAAAAATTATCGCAGATTCTAGCAGAGGGCAACTGTGAGATAAGGTGGCTGAACGTGCCATATTTGTGTGTTTCAGGTAAATAACTCAGTAATGACCCTTTGGATGGCATCTGGGCTTGTGTTTTATCTGTGTTATCCCAATCTGCATAAGGAACTTAATGATGAAGGACAATAAAACATCACCTGTGACTTTCACAAAAAATGATGTAGAAATTATTGCACGAGAAACCGCGTACGAGGGTTTTTTTTCCATTGTGCGTTATCGCTTTCGTCATCGGTTGTTTAATGGCCAAATGAGCCGGGAAGTGACGCGTGAAGTTTTTGAGCGCGGTCATGCCGCTGTGCTGCTACCTTATGATCCCGTCCGTGATGAAGTGGTGCTGATTGAACAGATCCGCATCCCGGCTTTCGATTGCAGTCCCACGCCCTGGCTGCTGGAAATGGTGGCAGGCATTATTGAACCGGGTGAAACCCCGGAGCAGGTGGTGCGCCGTGAAGCCGTCGAAGAAGCGGATCTGACGGTTGGCCGGGTCAAACCGGTGCTGAACTACCTGGCCAGCCCCGGCGGCACCAGCGAACGGTTATCGGTAATGGTCGGAGAAGTGGATGCCAGCCAGGCAAAAGGATGCCATGGTCTGGAGGAAGAGAATGAGGATATTCTTGTCCATGTGGTCAGTCGTGAACAGGCTTACCACTGGGTGGAACAGGGGATTATTGATAACGCGGCATCTGTCATCGCCTTGCAATGGCTGGCACTGCACCATAAAAAACTTCGAGAAGAGTGGACGCAAAAATGAAACAGCGCTATATCCCTGATTTCCCCGAGATGATGAGGCTGTGCGAAACCAATTTCGCTCAGTTACGTCGTCTGCTACCACGTGATGACGCAGCAGGCGCATCGGTGATCTATCAGGTGAGTGGCGCCCGCTACCAGGTAACCGTTGAAGAATCAACGCGTTATACTACCCTGGTCGATATCCGTCAGACGGCCCCAGCCGTAAGTTACTGGAGCCTGCCGTCAATGTCTGTCAGGCTGTATCATGACGCGATGGTGGCTGAAGTGTGTTCGACACAGCAGATCTATCGGTTCAAAGCACGTTATGATTATCCGAATAAAAAAATGAATCAGCGTGATGAGAAGCATCAAATCAATCAGTTTCTTGCTGACTGGTTACGTTATTGCCTGACGCACGGCGCGATGGCAGTACCGGTTTGCTGATGCGTATAATGCACTGAATGGCGTAGAGACGAAGGAAACGCTTTGGATAGCCTGCTAACTCTTCCTGCGACAACAGAATCTGAGGTTCGGATTCTGCAAGTAACGGACACGCATTTGTTCGCAGGAAAACACGAATCCCTGCTGGGGGTGAATACCTGGGCCAGTTATGACGCGGTACTGGATGCGATCATCGCGCAGCAGCGTGATTATGATCTTATCGTTGCCACCGGCGATCTCTCTCAGGATCACTCAGTCGAAGCCTATCAGCATTTTGTTGAGGGCATTTCGCGCCTGCCTAAACCTTGCGTCTGGCTGCCGGGGAATCATGATTTTCAACCTGCGATGGTCGATACGCTGGCAGAGGCCGGCATTAACGCGCATAAGCATGTGCTGTTAGGCGATCACTGGCAGGTTGTTCTGCTGGACAGCCAGGTCTTCGGCGTGCCCCATGGCATGTTAAGTGACTACCAGCTTGAGTGGCTGAATACCACGCTTGCCCGTTATCCGCAGCGCCATACGCTGGTGCTGTTGCACCATCATCCTTTAGCGTCGGGCTGCACCTGGCTTGATCAACACAGCCTGCGCAATCCGCATCAGTTAGACGCCGTGTTGCAGCACTATCCGCTGGCAAAAACGCTGGTCTGCGGCCATATTCATCAGGAAATGGATGTACCGTGGCAGGGCCGCCGTGTGCTGGCAACGCCGTCGACCTGCGTGCAGTTCAAACCGCACTGTACCAGCTTTACCATCGATACCGTTGCGCCCGGCTGGCGCTGGTTTACGCTGCACAATGACGGTCAGCTTGAGACCGAAGTCAACCGACTCACCACACAGGCTTTTCGCCCCGATCTGGATGCTGAAGGATATTAACGGATGAAGGCGCTGCTTTATCTGCACGGCTTTAACAGCTCACCGCGTTCAGCAAAAGCGACGTTGTTTAAACAGTGGCTGAGCCAGCATCATCCCGATATCGAGATGATTGTGCCGCAGTTGCCCACGTTTCCTGCGGATGCGGCAGCTATGCTGGAAGATATTGTGCTCAGCCACAGCGGACGACAGCTGGGCCTCGTCGGTTCTTCGCTGGGCGGCTACTACGCCACCTGGCTGTCACAATGTTTTATGCTGCCGGCGGTGGTGGTCAATCCCGCCGTTCGCCCGTTTGAGTTGCTGGTGGATTTTTTGGGTGAAAATCAGAATCCCTACACCGGTCAGCAATATGTGTTAGAGTCTCGCCACATTTACGATCTGAAAGTGATGCAAGTTGATCCGCTGGAAGCGCCTGATTTATTGTGGTTGCTGCAACAAACCGGCGATGAAGTGCTCGACTACCGCCAGGCACTCGACTATTACAGCGCGTGCCGTCATACGGTTGAAGAGGGCGGAAATCATGCATTTACTGGATTCGAGCGCCATTTCCCGCAAATTCTGGACTTTCTGGGCCTGAATCACGCTTGAGTAACGTGGAAATAGCAACCATTTTCTTCATCTAATCAGACAGTTACCATGAGTCAATCAAGCTATAATGCGGGTGACATTGAGGTCCTGACTGGCCTTGAGCCGGTTCGCCGTCGCCCGGGAATGTATACCGATACGACGCGCCCTAACCACCTGGGTCAGGAAGTCATTGATAACAGCGTCGATGAGGCACTGGCGGGCCATGCCAAACGGGTAGAGGTGATTTTGCATGCCGATCAGTCGCTGGAAGTCATCGACGACGGGCGCGGCATGCCGGTGGACATCCACCCGGAAGAAGGCGTTCCGGCTGTTGAACTCATTTTGTGCCGGCTGCACGCGGGCGGTAAATTTTCCAATAAAAACTACCAGTTTTCCGGTGGCCTGCACGGCGTCGGGATTTCGGTGGTTAATGCCCTGTCCAAACGCGTTGAAGTGAATGTGCGCCGTAACGGCGAGATCTACACTATCGCCTTTGAAAATGGTGAAAAGGTGCAGGATCTGACCGTCACCGGCACGGTTGCCAAACGCAACACCGGCACCAGCGTCCATTTCTGGCCGGACGAACACTTCTTTGACAGCCCGCGTTTCTCGGTTTCCCGCTTATCTCACCTGCTGAAAGCGAAAGCCGTGTTGTGTCCGGGTGTCGAAATCGTCTTTAAAGACAAGCTCAACAATACCGAGCAGCGCTGGTGTTACGAAGATGGCCTGACAGATTATCTGTGTGAAGCCGTAAACGGCCTGCCGACGCTGCCGGAAAAACCGTTTGTGGGTGCCTTTGCAGGCGATATCGAAGCGGTGGACTGGGCGTTACTGTGGCTGCCGGAAGGCGGTGAGCTGTTGACCGAAAGCTATGTGAACCTGATCCCGACCATGCAGGGTGGGACACACGTTAATGGTCTGCGCCAGGGCCTGCTGGACGCCATGCGCGAGTTTTGCGAATACCGCAATATCCTGCCGCGTGGCGTGAAGCTGTCCGCCGAGGATATCTGGGATCGCTGTGCCTATGTGCTGTCGGTCAAAATGCAGGATCCGCAGTTTGCCGGTCAAACCAAAGAGCGCTTATCTTCACGCCAGTGCGCCGCCTTCGTGTCAGCCGTGGTCAAAGATGCCTTCAGCCTGTGGCTGAATCAGAACGTGCAGGCGGCAGAACAGCTGGCAGAGCTGGCGATTTCCAGCGCCCAGCGCCGGATGCGCGCGGCGAAGAAGGTCGTGCGTAAAAAGCTGACCAGCGGCCCGGCGTTGCCCGGAAAACTGGCAGACTGTACAGCACAGGATCTGAATAAAACCGAACTGTTCCTGGTGGAAGGGGATTCGGCGGGCGGTTCAGCCAAGCAGGCACGTGATCGCGAATACCAGGCGATCATGCCGCTTAAAGGCAAGATCCTGAACACCTGGGAAGTCTCGTCGGATGAAGTGCTGGCTTCACAGGAGGTGCACGATATCTCTGTGGCGATCGGTATCGATCCCGACAGCGAAGATCTGACGCAACTGCGCTACGGTAAGATCTGTATTCTCGCCGATGCCGACTCAGATGGGCTGCACATTGCCACGCTGCTCTGCGCGCTGTTCGTGAAGCACTTCCGTACGCTGGTGAAAAACGGCCACGTTTATGTAGCGATGCCGCCGCTTTATCGTATCGATCTGGGCAAAGAAGTCTATTACGCGCTGGATGAAGACGAGAAAGAGGGCGTACTGGAGCAGTTAAAGCGTAAGAAGGGCAAACCGAACGTTCAGCGCTTTAAAGGGCTGGGTGAAATGAACCCGCTTCAGTTACGTGAAACCACGCTCGATCCGAATACCCGCCGTCTGGTTCAGCTTACCGTCAGTGACGACGATATTGAGCAGACGCTGCGGACGATGGACATGCTGCTGGCGAAGAAGCGTTCTGAAGATCGCCGCAACTGGTTACAGGAAAAAGGCGACAAGGCCGATATCGAAGTCTGAGTCGGTTACCCGCTGCAAAAAGCCCCGGCCTGTACCGGGGCTTTTTCGTGTCAGCGTTGCAGAAATTACTGGCCGGGTTCCAGCACCAGAATTTTTACGTCTGTCACGTATTCTTTAATGGCAGCGCGATGGGCTTCCATATGCGGCATTTGCTGATGCTGGTCGAGATGACGCAGGGTTTCCCACTGCTCCAGCATGAAAATCGAATCGGGTGAGTTGTGTTTCCACGGCACCTGCGCCTGATGATCGACCAGCGCGCTGTACTGATGGCAGCCTTCTTCTTCCAGCACGGTCGGGATCACCTGATGAAACGCCTCCAGTACTTTCTGACGGTAGCCTGGCTTCACACAAATTTCAGCAACGACGGTTAACATTCACGTTTCCTCTTTCGGGGGGAAAGTCTATTTAAGCAAAAATTTCGCTGAGATGCGCCCGATAACGAGCAATATCCCGCGGCACATCAGGCTGCTTGATCACGTCGTTACAGATGAACGTCGGTAAGGCTTCCATTCCAAGGAACTGATTAGCCTTGTGAAAATGCAGGTACAGGCCATCCACGCCGACGCCTTCGAAGAATTGCTCAGGATCGGTAAAGGCTTCCAGCGGAGCGTTCCAGGTCAGGGAAAGCATATATTTTTTGCCCTGAAGCAGGCCGCCAGAACCGTATTTTTTCTCGCTGTCTGAACGTGTGCGACCATCGCTGGCATACAGCTTGCCGTGTCCTTCCGTAAAGACTTCGTCAATATAACGTTTCACGGTCCAGGGTTCGCCCATCCACCAGCCTGGCATCTGATAAATCACGACATCGCTGTCGAGATATTTTTGGATCTCATCTGCCACAACATAGTCACTGTCGGCGACGGTAACGGTCACCTCATGGCCCAGATCGCGCAACTGGCTGGCGGCCACGTCGGTCAGCGTATGATTCAGTTCACCTTTAGAATGGGCGAAGGTTTTACCACCATCGATAATTAAAATGTTGCTCATTAAGCGTGTCTCCCGTATGCGTTTATGGGGAGTAGCTTAGGCCGCGACGCGCGGGAGAAAAATGCGAGAATGATCACAACACTTTTGCGATTAGCGCAATAACCCGTAAGGTTATGTCACCATAACGGCGCAAACTCACCTCCGAAAAAAAGAATGATGAAGAAAACACTCATAATGACTTTACTGCTGGTGGCTGGCGGTGCTCAGGCCCAGTCGCGTCTGGACAGCGTGCTCAACACCAAAACCCTGAAAGTCTGTACGACCGGGGACTACAATCCCTACAGCTTTCTGAAACCCGATGGCCATTATGAAGGGCTGGATATCAGCATGGCGGAGTCGCTGGCGGCGTCACTGGGAGCGAAAGTGCAATGGGTACCTACCACCTGGAAAACCCTGATGCAGGACTTTTTAGCGAAACAGTGTGATATCGCACTGGGTGGCGTATCGGTTACGCTGAAGCGCCAGCAAACCGCCTGGTTTGCTCAGCCGCCTGGCGTGGACGGCAAAATTCCGCTGGTGCGCTGCGCGGATAAAACGAAGTATCAGACGGTTGACCAGTTAAATAAACCCGGCGTCCGGTTAATCGAACCCGCGGGCGGGACGAACGAAGCCTTTGTGCACAGTTATCTTCCTCAGGCGGCGTTAACGCTGTTTCACGATAACGTCACCATTTTCCAGCAGTTGGTGGATAACAAAGCCGATGTGATGATTACCGATGCCTCAGAGGCGCTGTATCAGCAAAAACGCTTCCCTTCCCTGTGCGCACTCAATCCGGATAAACCGCTTCAGTATGGCGAGAAGGCCTATATGCTTCCGCGTGATGATATGAGCTGGAAACAGTATGTCGATCAGTGGCTACACCTGAGCACGGCTACGGGAGAATATGCGAAGATTGCGCAGCAGTGGATGGGCGTGATGAAGTAATCATGTTTTGTGCGCTCAATTTTTTGCAGCGGTGCACACGCCATTCGACAGGGTTTCTGAGCGGGCGTCCTCACGCCGCTGTCGCGGTTGCCTTCACGTCGCGCTTCAGCCTGATGGACCGACGGAGACGATACAGCCTGTACCGGCTCCGTCTTTTGCCCGCGTCCTGCGGGCAAATCCTGGCTTTATCGTTCTGTTCAGCGCTGCGGATTGCCTGCTCCGACTTTCTGTCAGATGGCTTTGAAATGCCACGGTGCGGTTATCTGAATCAAAAAAGCGAAGATGCTCAATACAACGACGCTTTACCCAGCCCACCAAACAAATTCATCTTGTAGCGAATGACCGCTTTTGCCGCCTCAATCGCTTCGGGATAAATTACGTTCGGATCCCACCAGGTTTCACGGGTTAACACTTCACGCACTTTCTGGAAATAGGCATATTTCATGTCGCTGGAGATGTTGATTTTACCCACGCCCAGCGTCACCGCCTCGGCCACTTCGGCATCGGGATTCGCCGAGCCGCCATGCAGCACCAGTGGAATGGAAACGCGCTGTGAAATGTCGCGCAGGATATGCATTTGTAATTCCGGTTTCATATCTTTGGGATAGATACCATGCGCGGTGCCGATGGCGACCGCTAAGGTATCCACGCCGGTTCGCTGCACAAAGTCTTCGGCCTGAGCCGGGTCGGTGTAGATCACTTTGCTCACGCCGCCTTCCACGGTCGTCCCGGTATCGCCAATCGTCCCCAGTTCGCCCTCAACCGACACGCCCACCGCATGGGCCAGCTTCACCACCTCTTTCGTCAGCGCCACGTTTTCTTCATAAGGCAGCAGGGAACCGTCAATCATCACCGACGTGAAACCGCACTGAATAGCGCGCAGCACATGGGCCACCGATGCACCGTGATCCAGGTGCAGCGTAAACGGCACGCTGCTTTTCAGTGTGCGCTCCCGCACATAGCCAAAAAATGCATCGGTGACGAATTCCAGTTCACTGGGATGAATCGAGATAATGGCCGGGGTTTGAGTGGCTTCGGCTTCTTCCACGACCGCGCGGATAAAACAGCTGTCAGCGACATTAAAGGCGCCAATCGCAAAGCGATGTTGACGGGTGGGTCTTAACATCTCTTTCATAGAAATCAACATGTTAAATCTTCCTCAGCTTGTTTTATGACAAAGGGTTGCCCTGCGCTGACGTCCAGAGACGCGCACCGGGTTACAGCAGAAAGCCATCAGGCCTGACGGGCGGAGCCAGACCAGCTCAGATAGTCACTGACGACTTCACAACAGGCGGACTCCATCAGGGCGAGTAAGTCCGGCAGTTCGGTGGTGGGAGGGTGTTTAAGCGCCTGGTGCAGCGCCTGTTTACCGGCTTCAAATACCGCCGCGCCAACGTTAATCTTGGCGACGCCGTGCTGACTGACGCGCCGAATATCGTCCGCTGGCGTGCCACTGCCGCCGTGAAGCGCCAGCGGGCGCGATGAGGCCGCGTGCAGGTCTGCCAGACGCTGGAAATCGATTGTCGGCTGCACCCCAGCGGGATAAAGCCCATGCGCGGTGCCAACCGAAACCGCGAGCAGATCGACATGGGTCTGCTCAAGAAACGGCAGGACATCCGCCACCTGGGTCATTTTGACCGCCGCGTCGGCCAGCGCGTAGGTGGGCGCATCGGCGATATGGCCCAGTTCGCCTTCGACGCAAACCCCGGCGGTGTGGGCCATGTCGACCACGCGGGCCGTCTGACGAATGTTTTCGGCCAGCGGCTCCGCCGAAGCATCGATCATCAGCCCGGTAAAGCCTGCGCGAAAGGCCTGGCCAATCAGCGGAAAGGCCTTGCCATGATCGAGCGCCAGCGCGATTGGTACGCTGGCCTCCGCCGCCAGCGCCTGCACCAGCGGCACCGCGATGGCTGGCGGAAAATGACGGCTATGGCCTTGATACACATTCAGTATCAGGGGCGCACGCTGCTGCTCCGCCGCCTTAACCGCCGCCCGGGCACTTTCCAGGTTGAAGCAGTTGATGGCCAGAACGGCATATTTTTTCTGCGCAGCCTGGCTTATCAGGTCGTTCATTGCCGCGTACATACTCACTCCTTATTCCAGTGTGAATTTAATGTCGTCGTCGCGAACGGTGTGATCTTCCACGTCGTCAAACTCTTCGTCGGCTTCAGTGACGGGCTTTTTCAGCAGCGAAAGCATGACGCCACAGATCGTGGTGCCGATACCGAGCGCCAGGCAGAACAACCCGGGTTTGGTGAACAGCGGTACGACAAACATGCCGCCGTGAGGCACCGGCGCTTCCACGCCCCAGACCATGATCAGGCCACCAGCAACGGCTGAGGCAACCACACAACTCCCGACGACCCGGAACAGATCGCGTGCGGCAATGGGGATCACACCTTCGGTGATCATGCAGATCCCCATCGGGAAGGCCGCTTTCAGGGCTTCTTTTTCCGCGCGGGTGTACTTATGGCGCGTGAGCAGCCAGGAGAGCGTGATGCCAAAGGGCGGGATCATCGAACCGGCAAATTTGACCGCTTCCGGCCCGTAAATGCCGTCCACCAGCATGCCATCCGCAAACAGCGACATGGTTTTATTGACCGGCCCGCCGAAGTCAAAGGTCGCCATCGCCCCCAGAATCGCCCCCATGATGAACTTAGAGCCACCCTGCATTGATTCCAGCAGGGCGATCAGCGCCTTTTGCAGCCAGACAATGGGCTGACCGATAAATGTCATCATGAGCAGCCCGGCAATGATGGTGCTCAGTACGGGCAAGACCATGATCGGCATCAGCCCCTGCATCGACTGTGGCAACCGGATACTGCGCCGCAGCAGAATCACCGTGTAACCCACCAGGAAGCCACCCAGGATGCCGCCGATAAAGCCGGTGCCAATCTGTCCGCAGATAAACCCGACGATCAAACCCGGCGCGAAGCCCGGCCTGTCGGCAATCGAGTAAGCAATAGCCGCACTGATCAACGGGACGATTAAGCCCATGCCCCAGCCACCGATCTGGTTCAGCATCCAGGCGATCGTACCGGGATGTTTACCCACATCGGGCCCGCCAATCACCTGACCCAGCGCAATGCAGATCCCGGCGGCGACAATCAGCGGGATCATCCAGGAGATCCCGGTTAACAGATGGCCTTTGATCGCTTGCCCGTACTGGCTTTTGTTAGCGTTCATTGTGGATCTCCTCAGGCACGCGCCAGTGAATCCGCCACTTTTTCCAGAAACTTGATGGGCGACTTGATCACCACTTCGGTTTTCACCCGCACGATCGGTTTGCCACGAAAACGTTCCTCGCCGGTGATCTTCACGTCCACCGCCAGGATCACCACGTCGGCTGCCGCTATCGTTTCGGCATCCAGGGCGTTTTCTGTCCCGATGGTGCCCTGCGTTTCCACATGGATGGTGTGGCCAAGGGCGTGAGCGCCTTTGATCATTTTTTCACGCGCAATGTAGGTATGCGCGATGCCCGCCGTACAGGCGGCAACACAGACAATGTTCATGATTACCTCGGATTCCAGGGTTAACAGAGGTCGGTTTCGGCGTACTGACTAAACAGCCGAATGATTTCGCTGGGATCGTTTTCCACCAGCAGTTGCGCAATCACCTCATCATCGGCCAGCGCACTGGCCACCTGTGACAGCAGGCGAATATGGGTCGTGTTTTGATCTTCCAGCCGCACGGCAAACAGGATGATGCAGCGCACCTTGCTGCCATCCAGCGTCTCCCAGGGGATATCCTGCTGGCTGCGCCCGATGGCCAGCGTGGTTTGCTTAACGGCGGAGGACTTACCGTGAGGAATGGCGATATGATTCTCAAATCCGGTCGATCCCTCCGCCTCGCGTAGCCAGACATCACGGATAAAGGCCTCTTTATCGCTAATGGCACCGTCACTGAACAGCAACTCCGTCAGTTCGATAATGGCCGCTTCTTTGCTGCTGGCCTGCAGATTGAGATTGACGCGGCGTGGCGTGAGAATGCGAGAAATATCCATTAATCAGACCTCATTCAGTTAATGTTCTGCCAGTGCGCGCGTTGCGGCCTGTGGCAGTTGGCGACCAATCATGGCGTCCGTCACCTGGCGAATATCGTCGTCGTTAAAAAACGCAGTAACATACACGGTGGGCAAGGTGCTGATATCGAGATGAATGGTGGAGATGACCAGATCCACCGGCTCCTGCTGACAAAAGTCGTCCAGCGTGCTGGCCGAAATAACGCCCACGATAATCCAGTCCGGAAAGGCGCGCAGGATGCGACTTTTCAGCAAATGCGACGTGCCGACGCCGCTGGAACACACCAGCAAAATACGTTTATGGGCGATTTGCCGTTCAAGCGCGGCCTGAAAATGCACGCACAGATAACCGATCTCATCGTCAGCGATTGGCCCATAATGAAACCGCTCGGCCGTTACCTGCATGGCGCGTTGGGTCAGCGTGAAAATATCCTGTAATTCCGCTTTTATGTCATCGAGTAAGGGATTGCGAATCGTAATATGATATTTAAGCCGGTTAAGTAGCGGCTTAATATGGAATAGCAAACCTTCAAATAATAAAGAATCGGTCGACAGATCCTTTTGGATGAATGCGGAAAAGCAATGAATTAATTCGAGCGTAATATTGCGCGATGCTGCATTTGAAAAAGGAGAGTGCGATAGCATGTGGCTGCCGCGTTCTTCGACTACAATGCCCGATGAAATAATATATTGATAAATAAATCCCACTTCATCCGCGGGCGCGGATTGCCCCAGCCGCTGTTCAATCTGTACTACCATCTGGCGGGCAATCTTCAGAATGCGGTTGTCCATTTCTGACGCGCTCAGAGCCAGCGGCAGGGACAAGGCTTTGCCCTGCGCCATACGGTGAATCATGATCAGAATATGGGTGGACAGATTGAGGTAATACGCATCGCTCAAAGGGTAGCCAAGCTGCTGCTCCATTTGCTGCAGTAAGCGCTGCACAAAGGCCACGTCCTCTTCGCCAAAATAGTGGATCAGCGCCTGATAACTGCCGGGGTCGAGCCGCGGCAGAGCCATATTGCAGCCCGTGTTATGCTGCATAACGTCGTTAATCAGCAAAACCATGGCCTGGCGCAGTGCCTGTTCGCTGCCTGCCACATGCGTGCCGCTCTGGCTACGGACCAGCTCCAGCTCCAGCGGCTGCAACCACTCTTCAATCACCTTGAGGTCATTAACAATCGAAGCGTGACTGATGAAATAACGTTCAGATAACTTACTGATCGAGGTTTCACGTGGCGCGTCTCGTAGCAACTGGGACAGGATTTTTACCCGCCGCGCATTGTTGCTTAAGCCCGCAGACCAGTTATCGTCGCTGGCAACATGCTGCTGCAAGCGCAGCCGCTGTTCATGATCGTGTGTTTCCAGCGCCACACAGCGGCCAGGCAGCTTCACCAGTTGCGCCTGCCAGCCATGCAGCCAGGGTTCCAGACTTTGTAAATCGCGATAAATACTTTTTTCAGAAACGGTTAACTGTTGGGCTAATTGCGCTAACGCCAGCGGCGTGCCCGCCTGTAACAGTAATTTCAGTAATCGGTGTTGTCGTGAAGTCAGATTTTGCATTCAGTCACCTGTCTATTATTTCGTTAGCGGTGCTTAAGTGGCAATTCGTTAAATCCAACCAGGGCATAAAATAAAACCGGTATATGTCGCTGAAATTGAATTTAGGTGGTGAAAGAAAAAGCAACAATACTAAATGTTGTCCCGGGAACGGGACAGGATTAATACGCTATAAATAAGCTGATAATTAATTGCGAGGAAGGTCACAAACTATTAAAAATAAGCGCACGGGGATTTTTACCGGTGCGGTTTTTTCGGCGACCGGAAAACAGGGAAAAAAGAGTGACCAGCCCGCTCCAGGACTGTGACTAATACCCACGAATAAGGTACTATCCTCGCCAAACAACCGCCGGGTGATCCGCCGTTGCGGGTCACGATGTGAGGATGAGGACTTAATGAGCGAATTGACGCAGGATGGTGCAGAGCGTCTTGCCCTGCATACGTTTACTGAGAATGCGTACTTAAACTACTCCATGTACGTCATCATGGACCGTGCGTTGCCTTACATTGGCGACGGCCTGAAACCCGTCCAGCGCCGCATTGTATATGCCATGTCGGAGCTGGGGCTTAACGCCACCGCCAAATTTAAAAAATCGGCCCGTACCGTGGGTGACGTGCTGGGTAAATACCATCCTCATGGTGACAGCGCCTGTTACGAAGCCATGGTGTTGATGGCACAGCCGTTCTCCTACCGTTATCCGCTGGTCGATGGCCAGGGAAACTGGGGAGCACCTGACGATCCTAAATCTTTCGCCGCCATGCGTTATACCGAGTCTCGCCTGTCGAAGTATGCCGAAGTGCTGCTGGGTGAGCTGGGGCAGGGCACGGCAGACTGGGTGCCAAACTTTGACGGCACGATGCAGGAGCCGAAGATGTTGCCGGCGCGCCTGCCAAACATTCTGCTGAACGGCACCACCGGGATCGCGGTGGGCATGGCAACCGATATTCCGCCGCATAACCTGCGCGAAGTGGCGCAGGCCGCTATCGCCCTGATTGACGATCCGAAAACCAGCCTGGATGCGCTGCTGGAGATTGTGCAAGGGCCGGATTTCCCGACCGAAGCCGAAATCATTACGCCACGCGACGAGATTCGTAAAATCTATCAGAACGGGCGCGGCTCGATTCGCCAGCGTGCGGTGTGGAAAAAAGAGGACGGCGAGGTGGTGATCACCGCGCTGCCGCACCAGGTGTCCGGTGCCCGGGTACTGGAGCAGATTGCCAGCCAGATGCGCAATAAAAAGCTGCCAATGGTCGAGGATTTACGTGATGAGTCCGATCACGAAAACCCGACTCGCCTGGTGATTGTGCCCCGGTCAAACCGTGTCGATCTGGATCAGGTTATGAACCACCTGTTCGCCACGACCGATCTGGAAAAAAGCTACCGTATCAACCTGAATATGATCGGACTGGATAACCGTCCGGCCGTGAAAAACCTGCTGGAAATCCTGTCTGAATGGCTGGTGTTCCGTCGCGATACTGTTCGTCGCCGTCTGAATCATCGTTTAGAACGCGTGCTGCGCCGTCTGCATATCCTGGACGGTTTGCTGGTGGCCTTCCTTAATATTGATGAAGTCATTCACATCATCCGTACCGAGGACGAACCAAAGCCAGTGCTGATGTCGCGCTTTGAGATCAGTGAAACCCAGGCCGAAGCGATTCTTGAACTCAAGCTGCGCCATTTGGCGAAGCTGGAAGAGATGAAGATTCGCGGTGAGCAAAGCGAACTGGAAAAAGAGCGCGATCAGCTGCAGGCGACGCTGGCCTCTGAACGCAAAATGAATACGCTGCTGAAAAAAGAGCTGCAGGCAGACAGCAACAGTTTTGGTGATGATCGCCGTTCGCCTCTGCTTGAACGTGAAGAAGCCAAAGCGCTCAGCGAAACCGAGCTGGTTCCGTCTGAGCCGGTTACGATTGTTCTGTCGCAGATGGGCTGGGTGCGCAGCGCCAAAGGACATGATATCGACCCGGCGGGCCTGAGCTATAAAGCCGGTGACAGCTTCCTGGCGGCGGCACGCGGCAAGAGTAATCAGCCTGTGGCCTTTATCGATTCCACGGGTCGCAGCTATACGCTGGACCCCACCTCGCTGCCGTCGGCACGCGGGCAGGGCGAGCCACTGACCGGTAAACTGACGCCACCACCGGGTGCGGTTGTTGAACAGGTATTGATGGAGCCGGAAGAGCAGCGCCTGCTAATGGCTTCGGATGCCGGATATGGCTTTATCTGCACCTTCAACGATCTGATTTCGCGCAACCGTGCGGGCAAAGCGCTGCTGACCCTGCCGGAGAATGCGCGCGTCATGACGCCGATGGCTGTGCATCATGAAGACGACATGCTGTTAGCGATCACCCAGGCGGGCAGGATGTTGATGTTCCCGGTCGGCGAGTTGCCGCAAATGTCGAAAGGCAAGGGCAACAAGATTATCTCGATTCCGTCGGCAGATGCCGTGGCGGGCACGGATAAACTGGCCTGGCTCATGATTCTGCCACCAGGCAGCGCGATTACGCTGCACGTCGGTAAACGCAAGCTGTTGCTGCGCAGTGAAGAGTTGCAGAAATTCCGTGCCGATCGGGGTCGCCGTGGCACGCTGTTACCGCGCGGTCTGCAAAAAATTGATCGGGTCGAACTGGATGCCCCGGCACGTCCTGACAGCGCTGACAGCGACGCGTAATTCATCCGGCTGGTTCATCGCCAGCCGTGTTACATTGAGGAAGCTATGTTACTGATATTACGCACGATTATTGTGGTAATTTATTCGATTCTGGTCTGTGTATTTGGCTGCATCTGGTGTCTGTTCTCGCCGCGCAATCCGCGTCACGTCGCCACCTTTGGTCATCTGTTTGGCAAATTATCGACGCTGTTCGGTCTGAAGGTTGAACTTCGTCGCCCAGAGGGCGCGGATAATTACGGTAATGCGATTTATATCGCTAATCACCAGAACAACTACGATATGGTGACGGCCGCTAAAATTGTGCAGCCCACCACCGTGACCGTGGGGAAAAAAAGCCTGCTGTGGATACCGTTCTTTGGCCAGCTTTACTGGCTGACCGGTAATCTGCTGATTGACCGTGACAACCGGGCCAAAGCTCACGGCACCATTGGCGAGCTGGTCGAGCAGTTCAATAAAAAACGGATTTCGTTCTGGATGTTTCCTGAAGGTACGCGCAGTCGCGGGCGGGGATTATTACCGTTTAAAACCGGTGCGTTTCACGCTGCGGTGGCTGCCGGCGTCCCGATCATCCCGATTGTGGTGTCCAATACGCACAATAAAATTAACCTCAACCGCCTGAAAAACGGCCTAGTGATTGTGGAAATGCTGCCGCCGGTAGACGTCAAACAATTTGAGTCGTCGTCTGTGCGCAAACTGGCTACCCACTGTCGTGAACTGATGGCGGCGAAGCTGGAAGAGCTTAACGCCGAAGTCGAAGAACGCGAAAAAAACGGTAAAATCTAACCGACAAATCCGTTGTCGGACTATTCTGCATGGATGCCCCACGGCGAGTGACGTCCTGCGTCGCTCGCCGTGAAAGCAGCACAGCAATGACAGCAATAAAAACAGGGTTGGCGTTTCAGCGCCACGCGTAAAAGGTCTGAAATTTCATGTCTTTCAGCAGACGTCAGTTTATCCAGCTTTCTGCCGGTGTGGCGCTCAGTGCCACGGTAATGCCGCATGCGGCACGTGCCGCTTCCTTGCGTGGTGACACGCCGCTTCCCGTTCCGCCGTTGATCGAATCCCGCCGGGGTCAGCCGCTGTTTCTGACCTTACAGCGCAGCCACTGGTCGTTTAACGGTGACAATAACAAGGTGCCGGTCTGGGGCATCAATGGCATGTACCTTGGGCCAACTGTCCGTGTTTACAGCGGCGATGATGTCAAACTGATCTACAGCAACCGCCTCAATGAACCGGTTTCGATGACCGTCAGCGGCCTGCAGGTGCCAGGGGCACTGATGGGCGGCGCGCCGCGGATGATGTCAGCGGGCGTCGACTGGGCACCGGTGTTACCGATTCGTCAGAACGCCGCCACCTGCTGGTATCACGCCAACACGCCAAACCGCATGGCACCGCACGTCTATAACGGCCTGGCGGGCATGTGGCTGATCGAGGACGACCTCAGTAAGCAGCTTCCGTTGCCAAAACACTATGGCGTGGATGACTTTCCGCTGATCATTCAGGACAAGCGGCTGGATAACTTTGCGACACCGGTTTATGACCCACCCGCTGACGGCGGTTTCCTGGGCGATACGCTGCTGGTTAATGGCGTACGCAATCCGTTCATTGAGGTATCACGAGGCTGGGTGCGCCTGCGGTTGCTCAATGCCTCCAATGCCCGACGTTACGAACTCAGCATCAGTGATAACCGGCCGTTTACGGTCATCGCCAGCGATCAGGGTTTTTTACCGTCGCCGGTAGCGGTACAGCGGCTAACGCTGGCTCCCGGTGAGCGGCGCGAAGTTCTGGTGGATATGTCGCAAGGGGATGAGGTCTCCATTACAGCGGGCACTGCGGCTGGCATCATGGATCGCCTGCGCGGTTTCTTCGAGCCTTCGACGATTTTGACCTCAACGCTGGTGCTCACGCTTCGCCCCACTGGCCTGCTGCCGCTGGTGACGGATAACCTGCCAATGCGTTTACTGGCCGATCAGATTCTGGACGGCGCTTCGGTGCGTACCCGGGAGTTTCGTATTGGCGACAGTATGCCCGGCATCAACGGTGCCGTGTGGGATATGAACCGCATTGATACCACCGCGCAGCAGGGCACATTTGAGCGCTGGATTATCCGTGCCGATCGTCCGCAATCGTTGCATATTCAGGGTGTAATGTTCCTGATTAAGAGCGTGAACGGTGCGCAGTCGATGGGGGAAGACCGGGGCTGGAAAGACACCGTCTGGGTGGACGGCGAGGTCGAACTGCTGGTCAACTTTACCCAAAGCTCTTCAGACCATTTCCCGTTTGTCTATTACAGTCAGACGCTGGAGCTGGCGGATCGGGGAACGGCAGGTCAGCTGCTGGTGCAGCCTGCCACGGCATAACGGAGCAGACTGTGCCGGGCAGGGCTTTCAGCTTTTGCGTTTGGCTAGCGCAGAAGCTGCAACATCAGTTGGGGCATCTGATTTGCCTGGGCCAGCATGGCGGTACCGGCCTGCTGTAAAATCTGCGCCTGTGACATCGCCGATACCTCCGCAGCGTAGTCTACGTCCTCTATCCTGCTACGGGCAGAGGTAAGGTTTGTGACCATATTGTTCAGGTTGGCGATAACCGACTGAAAGCGGTTCTCATAGGCACCCAGCATACTACGCTGACTATCAACGGATTTAATCGCCCGATCGAGATCGGCCAAAGGCGTACCGTCTGTCGCGGTTCCACTTGCTCCGCCGGTAACATCCCCTTTTAAAACGTCAAAGCCTTCTGCCGCAACCGTACGGGCCACGCCATTTACGGTATCTCCTGAGGTCATTTGCCGGATATTAAGTGTTGAGCCGGTGGTACCCGCTTTCAGAAGGTTATAGCTGTCGCTGGCATCCAGATCGATCGTGATCGTTTCGCCGTCTTCCGCACCGACCTGAAAGCGATACGCAGCCGAGCCCGATCCGGTATTCAGCATACTAATGCCGTTAAAATTCGTTTGTGCGGTAATACGGTTAATCTCCTCCATTCGCTGATTCACTTCTGTCTGAATAGAGTCGATATCCGCAGCGGAGTTGCTGCCATTTTGCGCCTGCACCGTCAGGTCACGTATGCGTTGCAGGTTGTCGTTAATCGTGGAGAGCGCCCCTTCAGCGGTTTGTGATAGCGAAATCGCATCATTGGCATTCCTGCCCGCTACCGTCATGCCGTCGATGTTTGAGGTCAAACGATTAGCAATCGCCATTCCCGCCGCATCATCTTTCGCACTGTTAATGCGCAAACCTGAAGACAGGCGCTCAATGGCGGTCGATAAAGCATTTTGAGAGTTATACAGATCGTTTTGAACGATCAACGACACGATATTGGTATTGATAACCGACATGATACGCTCCCTGGTTAAGTCGCTTAACGTTCTGAAAACCGTGAAATGACGTTCAATGGTGGTAGCCGGGATCACGCGACAGGTGTGACAGAAAACAGTATTACCTGCACAACGACGTTTTCACAAAAGCGGAGCGGCTTCGGTGTGTTGCAAAATTTTACCTGTTATAACAAGGTAAGGTGAGGCGATTCGTATTTTAAATTTTTGATTTAAAAGACAAAATACAAGGCCGGATTAAGGTGTCAGCGTTCAGCGCAAAAAATTTGATTTAACAGAGCGGAAAGACAGGGGGATTTCGGTCAGGGAAGGGTTTTTTTGCCCAGTGCCGCGCACAGCCCAGAAAGGCGTTGCGTAATTATTATGCGTTTTGTCATACATTTTAAGGACGTTTAACATTTTGCGTGGGCGCTAACCGTAAAAAAGCCCCTCCCTGAGGAGAGGCGTGCATCGGGTCCGATGCGCCCGTATTAGCCGTTAAACGTATCCGGGTCAGGACCTAAACGCTTACCGGTATCAAGCTGGGCAATCTCACTCATTTCTGCCTTATCCAGGCGGAAATCGAACACATTGAAGTTTTCTTCGATGCGTGCCGGCGTGACGGATTTCGGGATAACCACCAGCCCGCTGTCCAGATGCCAGCGGATAACGATTTGCGCCGGCGTCTTACCGTATTTTTTGGCCAGAGACTTGATGATTTCCTGATCGAATACGCCTTCGCCGCCCTGAGCCAGGGGACTCCAGGACTCGGTCTGAATCTGGTGCATGGCGTTCCAGGCATGCAGCGTGCGCTGTTGCAGCATCGGATGCAGCTCGATCTGGTTGATCACCGGGGTTACACCGATTTCTTCCAGCAGACGTTTCAGGTGCGGCTGGTTGAAGTTACAGACGCCGATGCTTTTGACCAGGCCCTGTTGCTGCATCGCAATCATGTTCTTCCAGGCGTCAACATACTGATCTTTCTCCGGGCACGGCCAGTGCATCAGATACAGATCTACCTGCTCCAGCTTGAGTTTTTGCAGACTGGTTTCCAGTGCCTGCTGGACATTTTGCTGGTCAGCATTCCACAGTTTAGTGGTGATAAAAATATCCTCACGCGCGACATCGGTTTCCTGTAACGCCTGACCAATCGCTTCTTCATTTTTGTACGCGGCGGCGGTATCAATTGAACGATAGCCAACGTCCAGCGCTTTCAGCACGGCGTTGCGCGCATCTTCCATGCTGGCTTGCCACACGCCAAGTCCGAGCTGTGGCATCATGTTACCGTCGTGCAGTTTGATAATAGGTTGGTCTGCCATATCCTGCTCCTTACATTTGCAGTAAACCAGGGAATCTTCGCTGTGCTTAAGTCTAGCTAACAATTTTCAGGCTGCCTGCGAACAGGCGAGGATAACCCTGCCTGATCCTGTAAACTTCTTGCCTGATTCTCCATTTTGCTGGCGATTTAACCAGGCGCGCGGCAAACTGCGCTTTTTATTTTCAGGAGTGATGATGCCCCACGACTTACTGTGTCAGCGGCTGGCTCAACAGGTGGTCACGCTGATGACGAACGGACGCGAACAGCTGTGTCCGGTGGAAAATGTCTCACTGATTTATGCGGGGCAGCACCGACCGCGTGAGCCCATCATGTATCAGCCCGGCATTGTCATTTTGTTTCAGGGCAGCAAAACCGGTTATCTGGGCAGTACGGTTTTTCAGTACGACGCCACAAAATACCTGATGCTCACCGTGCCGCTCCCGGTCGAATGTGAAACCTGGGCGTCACCCGAGCAGCCTCTGGCCGGGATGTGCCTGCGCGTGGATACGGCCAGCCTGCAGGATTTGCTGATGGACATCGGTGATGACGAAGGGTTTCAGCCTCAGCCGTTGACCTCGGGCATTCACTCTGCCTTTCTCACGGAGCCGATGCTGTGTGCGGCAGAACGCCTGCTGGATGTGATGACCCAGCCTCGTGATGCAAGGGTGCTGGGGCCACAGATTGTGCGGGAAATTCTTTACTATGTGCTGACCGGCCCGATTGGGGGGGCACTGCTGTCACTGGTGAGTCGTCAGACGCAGTTCAGCCAGATTGCCCGGGCACTGCGCCGTATAGAGAATCACTATGCCGACAACCTCAGCGTGGACACGCTGGCGGCAGAGGTGAACATGAGTGTCTCAGCGTTTCATCATAATTTCAAAGCGGTGACGCAGACGTCGCCGCTGCAGTATCTCAAGCGTTATCGCCTGCATCAGGCGCGTTTACTGATGCTGCAGGATGGCCTGAAAGCCAGCGTCGCGGCGGTGCGCGTCGGTTATGAGAGTCCGTCGCAGTTTTCGCGGGAGTTTAAGCGCTACTTTGGCGTGACGCCGGGTGAGGAAGTGAATCGGGTGCGTCAGACGGTGGCCGAACCGCCCGCCTGACGCACGCGTGATCAGGCTCTTTGACGACGTTTTTTCCAGATAACCACGATGCTACCAACCAGCCCGACGACCAGCAGCACCATCGGTAATACCATCAGGACAGCCATCACCTGATCTTCGTGCCGTTTGATAAACGGCACCTGGCTGATGCCGTAACCCAGCGTCACCACAATGCCCACCCACAGCAGACCGCTCAGCCAGTTAAACAGCTGAAAACGGCTGTTCTTCAGGCCGGAAATGCCCGCCATTGTTGGCAAAATGGTACGAATAAAGGCCAGAAAACGTCCCACCAGCAGCGCCATCAGGCCATGACGATTAAACATATTCCATGCGCGTTGGTGATATTGTGCCGGAAGCTGCATCAGCCAGCTCTTAACCAGTCGGGTATTACCCAGCCAGCGGCCTTGCAGGTAACTGAGCCAGCAGCCCAGACTGGCGGCGGTGGTCAGGATCAAAAGCGTGGGGAAAAAATCCATCACGCCTTTGGCTACCATCGCGCCAGCCAGCAGCAGCAGACTGTCGCCGGGCAGAAAAGAGGCGGGCAGTAAACCATTTTCCAGGAATAGCGTCATAAACATCACGCTGTAGACGATCCATACCACTTCCGGATTGGCCAGCGCGGCGAAGTCTTGATGCCAAAGCGCGTGCACAATCTCATGTAAAACACCCATTAGCTATCCCATTACGTCACAATCATGCTGAATTATAGTGTTCAGATCGGCCTGACCTCTTGGTTGTCGCCTGCCCCAGAGTGGGCGACAACCTTAACCTGCGGGGGTTCTTCTGCTCGCTGAACACTTTTATATTAAGAGAATTTTAACATCTATCTGGCTGTGGCCTGTCGATATATCACACGGGTCTGTATCTGGTTTATATCAGGTTTACTCTTTTAGCGCGTCAGGCGTGCAAAACCCGCGTCAAGATCAACCAGTAAATCATCCACATGTTCCAGACCGATGTGCAGCCGTACCAGCGTACCGCTGAAATCAATGCCGCCCGCCGGGCGAATAGCCGCCAGCTCTTCGGGTTGACTGGCTAAAATCAGCGACTCATAACCGCCCCATGAGTACGCCATGCTAAAGTGCTGAAAATGATCAAGATACATCGCTAACTGCTCGCGGCTCAGTTTTTCCTTCAGCACAAACGAAAATAATCCGCTGCTGCCGCTGAAGTCGCGTTGCCAGAAGGCGTGACCGGGGCATGAGGGCAGCGCCGGATGATTCACTCTGGCGACCTCCGGGCGGGCGGCCAGCCATTCCGCGACCTGAAGTGCACTTTCTTCATGCTGCCGCAGACGTACGCCCAGCGTACGTAACCCCCGGCTGGCCATGTAGGCGGTATCGGCATCCACCATCTGCCCCATCAGGTAGCTGTTCTCGCGCAGTTGATCCCAGCAGCGGGCATTAGCGACGGCGGTCCCAATCATGGCATCGCTGTGACCAATCAGATATTTGGTGCCAGCCTGAATCGAAATATCCACGCCCAGCGCTAGAGGACGAAACAGCACGCCCGCCGCCCAGGTGTTGTCGATCATAATAATCGCGTCTGGTGCTTTTGCGCGCACCGCCGCCACAATGGCGGGGACGTCCTGCACTTCCATCGTGATGGAGGCGGGCGACTCCAGGAACACCACGCGCGTGTTGGGCTGAATCAGGGTGGCGATCGCATCGCCGATGCCGTGATCAAACCAGGTGGTGGAGACCTGAAGTTTAGCAAGGATTTTGGTGCAGAAATCCTGGGTTGGTTCATACACCGCGCCGCTCATCAGCACATGATCGCCTGCTTCAACAAACGCCAGAATAGCGTTAGAGACCGCTGCGGCGCCGCAAGGATACAGCACACAGCCCGCGCCGCCTTCCAGCTCTGTCATGGCGTCCTGCAAGGCAAAGTGGGTCAGCGTGCCACGACGACCATAAAACAGTTCGCCCTTTGCCCGCCCTGCGGTCGCGCGTTTTTTCTCCGCAACGGTATCGAAAACCAGCGACGAGGCTCGCTGAATGACCGCATTCACCGAACCCTGGGTATAACGTTTATCGCGTCCTGCGCTGACGAGTGTGGTATCAATTTTTTTTGTGGTCATGAACTCCCTGCCTTGCCGCTTGCACCTGAGCCTTCACGTTAGCACGAATTCGGCGATGACGTTGAGGGGCAACACAGATTATTCGCGCAGCAACAGGGAGATTTCCCGTGCGGCCTCCTGCAGTAGCGGCAAATGGTGTTGACGCAGCGTATCCGCAGAAACCTGTCCGGCATGGACGCCGACGTTCAGAGCGGCCACGATGCGTCCGTCCGCGCCACAAAGCGGCACGGCAAGCGAACGCAGACCGATTTCCAGTTCCTGATCGTTAATGGCGTAACCCTGCTGCCGGACGCGGGCCAGTTCTTCACGCAGTGCGCTGCTGCTGACCAGCGTGTGGCTGGTATAACGCAACTGGGTCAGCCGCGCCAGATAGTCGTTCAATGGCTCAGCGGCAAGCCCACTCAGCAGCACTCTGCCCATGGAGGTGGTACTGGCGGGCAGACGACTGCCGATATGCAGGTCGATCGTCATGATGCGCGACGCGGACGCGCGGGCGATATAGAGAATGTCATCCCCGTCCAGTACCGCCATTGAGCAGGACTCGTTCAGCGTCTGGCTCAGCTGGCGTAAAACCGGCTGTGAGGCGCTGGCGAGCGGCGTGGCGCCCAGCCAGTTATGACCCAGAGTGAGCACGCGCGGACGCAGTTCAAAGTTTTTACCATCTTCGGCATAGACAAAACCCAGCTTACTCAGGGTGTACAGACAGCGCCGCACGGCTGCGCGCGGAATACCGGTGCGCTGACTGATTTGCGACACGGACATCACACGTCTCTGTGGGGTGAATGCCTGCAAGACCTCCAGCCCACGCGCCAGTGAAGCCATAAAGTTCGGATCCCCTTTCCAGGGATCGCTGCTGCCGCGCAGCATCTGATCGTCATCCGTCATGCTTTTCTCCCGAAATTAACAGGATCGTCCTGCAACTGTGCGAACGATCACATTGTGCCATTTGGTTTTGCCAGTGACCGATAATCGCACACTATTTCGATAATCGGTATTGTTTGCACTCACAGAGCGATCTACTTTTTGGCTATTCACTACTAACCGGCTGATGCCGGGCTAAAGGAACAGCTAATGATCAATAAAAGTGTGGCAACACTGGCAGAGGCCGTGGCGGTCATCCCGGACGGGGCCAGCATCATGATTGGCGGATTTGGACCTGCCGGTCAGCCGCTGGAACTGATCGATGCGTTGATTGAAAGCGGCGCTCGCGGGCTGACGGTGATCAGCAATAACGCTGGCAACGGTGACAGCGGCCTGGCCGCGCTGCTTAAGGCAGGCCGCGTTGACAAAATGATTTGTTCATTTCCGCGCCAGGTTGACTCCTGGGTGTTCGATGAGCGCTATCGTCGTGGAGAGATTGAACTGGAGCTGGTGCCGCAGGGCAACCTTGCCGCCAGGATGCAGGCCGCAGGCAGCGGTTTAGGCGGCATTTTCACCCCCACCGCCTTTGGCACGCCGCTGGCGGAAGGCAAGGAAACGCGGGAAATCGATGGCCGCCATTACGTGTTCGAAAAACCGCTCAAAGCCGATTTCGCGCTTATCAAAGCCCATCAGGGCGACCGCTGGGGCAACCTGGTGTACCGCAAAGCGGCGCGGAATTTTGGCCCCGTGATGGCAATGGCCGCCACCACGACCATTGCCCAGGTAGCAGAGCTGGTGCCGCTGGGCCAGCTCGATCCTGAAAACGTCGTCACGCCGGGCATTTTTGTCCAGCGCCTGGTGTGCGTTCCCCATCCCGTTACCCTGACCGTTTCAGCCTGAGGAGTCGGCAATGCAAAAACTCACCCGTGACCAACTGGCACAGCGCGTGGCGCGCGATATTCCGGAAGGGGCTTACGTTAACCTGGGGATTGGCCTGCCGACCCGCATTGCGAACTATCTGCCTGCGGACAAAGAAATCTTTTTGCACAGCGAAAACGGACTGCTCGGCATGGGGCCAGCGCCTGCGCCGGAAGACGCCGATCCGGAGCTGATCAATGCCGGAAAAGAGCTGGTAACCCTGCTGCCGGGCGGCTGCTTTTTCCATCATGGCGACTCCTTTGCCATGATGCGTGGCGGGCATCTGGATATCTGCGTCATGGGCGCGTACCAGGTATCCGTCAGCGGCGATCTGGCGAACTGGAGTACCGGTGCGCAGGATGCAATTCCTGCTGTCGGCGGCGCCATGGATCTCGCCATTGGCGCGCGCAAGGTTTACGTGATGATGGACTACCTGACGAAAAAAGGGGAATGCAAGCTGGTGAAGCAGTGCAGCTATCCGCTCACCGGGCTGGGGTGCGTCAGCCGGATCTATACGGATATGGCCGTGATTGATATTACGCCGGACGGTCCGCTGGTGGTCGAGTGCTGCCCCGGGCTGAGTTTCGAGGCGCTCCAGGCGGTCACGCCGGTGCGTTTACTGCAACCTGAACTGGCGACCACCGCCTGAGGAACCGCGAATGCAACAGGCTTTTATTTGTGATGCGCTCCGCACGCCATTTGGCCGTTATGGCGGCGCGCTCGCGGGAATTCGGGCAGACGATTTGGCGGCCTTACCGCTGGCGGCGCTGCTTGCCCGTCAGCCTGCTTCTGTCGCGCAGGCGATCGATGATGTGATCTATGGCTGCGCCAATCAGGCAGGCGAAGACAATCGTAACGTGGCGCGTATGGCCCTGTTACTGGCCGGGCTGCCGTCCAGCGTGCCTGGCACGACGATCAATCGTCTTTGCGGTTCGGGGCTGGATGCCATCGGCATGGCGGCCAGGGCAATAAAATGCGGCGAAGCCGAGGTCATGATCGCAGGCGGCGTAGAGAGTATGTCGCGCGCGCCCTTCGTGACCGGAAAAGCAGAAAGCGCGTTTAGTCGCAGCCTGAAAATGGAAGACACCACCATGGGATGGCGTTTCATCAACCCGCAGATGCGCGCCCGCTTTGGCGTTGAAACCATGCCGGAAACGGCGGAAAACGTGGCACGCGATTTTGCCATCAGCCGCGCCGATCAGGATGCCTTTGCGCTACGCAGCCAGCTTCGTACCGCGCGTGCGCAGGAGATGGGCCTGTTCAGTGACGAGCTGATGACCGTCACTCTCCCACAGCGCAAAGGGGAAGCCATCACTGTTGCCTGCGATGAGCATCCGCGCAGTACCTCCCTGGCGGCGCTGGCGGGATTAAAAGGCGTCGTGACGCCGGACGGCAGCGTGACGGCAGGCAACGCCTCGGGCATCAATGACGGGGCCTGCGCCTTATTACTCGCCAGTGAAAACGCGGTTGCCGCCCACGGCCTCACGCCGCTGGTGCGTGTGGTCGCGATGGCTGCCTGCGGCGTTGAACCGCGTATCATGGGTTATGGTCCCGTACCTGCGGTACGCAAAGTGCTGGCCCAGAGTGGCCTGACGCTGGCACAAATGGAGGTAATCGAATTAAATGAAGCGTTTGCTGCCCAGGCTCTGGCTGTGACGCGGGCGCTAGGGCTGGCCGACGATGCCGCGCAGGTGAACCCTAACGGCGGCGCAATAGCGCTGGGCCATCCGCTCGGCGCATCCGGTGGCAGGCTGGCCATGACCGCGGCCTATCACCTGCGGCGCACCGGAGGACGTTACGCACTCTGCACCATGTGCGTTGGTGTCGGGCAGGGAATCGCACTTATTCTGGAACGGGTATAATCAATGTCTCTTTACCGCGCCATGTTTATGGCTTCTCCTCTCAGTGAGGGCTTCAGCGATACGGCGCTGCTGCAGGGGATGCTGGATTTTGAAGCTGGCCTGGCACAGGCGCTTGCCAGTGCGGGGCTGATGGACCGCGAATCTGCGCAGATCATTCAGGACTGCTGCCGTGCCGACGCGATCGATGCCGCTGCGCTGACCCAGGCCGCAGGGCTGGCCGGCAACCTGGCGATTCCCCTCGTCAAACAATTGACCGCTTTGGTGGCTGCCCGATCGCCCGAGGCGGCGCGCTATGTCCACTGGGGCGCAACCAGCCAGGACGCAATCGACAGCGGACTGATGCTGCAACTGCGCGCGGCGCTCAGCGGTACGGCTACGCTGCTGGATCGGCTGATTGCCGTGCTGAGCGCGCAGTGCGAACGGCACAGCAAAACGCTGATGGTCGGACGCACGTGGTTGCAACATGCCTTGCCCGTTACCCTTGGGCTGAAGCTGGCAGGCACGCTGGACGCCCTGGTACGCGATCGACAACGCCTCAGGGCGATGCAGCCGCGGGTACTGGCGCTGCAGTTTGGCGGGGCGGCAGGCACGCTGGCCTCGCTGGGCGATAAAGGCGAGCAGGTCGAGCAGGCACTGTCCGAGGCGCTGAATTTGCCGCGTAGCGCCACGCCCTGGCATGCGCAGCGCGACAGGCTTACCGAGCTGGCAGGCTGGTATGCCGGCCTGACCGGGACGCTGGGCAAGCTGGCGCGGGATATGTCGCTGCTGATGCAGAGCGAGGTAGGGGAGATCAGCGAACCTCAGGCGGCAGGGCGCGGCGGCTCCTCAACCATGCCGCATAAACGTAATCCGGTACTGTGCGCCGCCATTCTCAGCGCGGCCAATCGGGTACCGGCGCTGATGTCCGGTCTGTATGCCGGGATGGTGCAGGAACACGAGCGTGCGCTGGGTGGCTGGCAGGCCGAGTGGCAGAGCCTGCCGCAGCTGATCGTACTGAGCGGCGCGGCGCTGGCCCACAGCACGGAACTGATCGACGGGCTGGAGGTGCATGAAGATGCCATGCAACGTAACCTTGGCCTGACGCAGGGATTAATTATGGCGGAAGCGGTCACGCTGGCGCTGGCGAACGAGATGGGACGCCAGCAGGCGCACCATCATATTGAGCAGTGCTGCCGCCGGGCGCTGGACACACAGCAGAGTTTGTTGTCCGTACTGAGCGCGGATGAAACGGTCAGAACGCGCCTGAGTCATTCAACGCTGGAGGCGCTGCTCGACCCGGCCAATGCCACGGGCAGTGCGGCGCGCTTTATTCAACAGGTTTTAGCGGCGGCGAGGGAATCATGACACTTCATTACATCCTTGAGGGGCCAGACGATGCTCCGGTGGTGTTATTCAGCAACTCCTTAGGAACGGCGGCAGACATGTGGCAGCCCCAGCGCGATGCGCTGATCGGTCATTATCGCATTCTGCGTTACGATGTCCCGGGGCACGGTGCCTCGGCACCGAACGGACAAACCCGTTCGCTGGAACAGCTGGGGAGGGCGGTGCTGTCGCTGCTGGATAAGCTGGCTATCGACAGGGTGCATTTTTGCGGCATTTCGATGGGCGGGCTGACCGGACTCTGGCTGGCCCGTTTCCATCCTCATCGCCTGATCACGCTCACGGTCGCCAACAGCGCCGCGAAGATCGGTGAGTCTGCGGCCTGGCAGCAGCGCGCAGCGCAGGTGCGTCAGTACGGTATGGCGGCGATTGCTGACGGGGCCGCCGCACGCTGGTTTACGCCGGCGTTCTGCGAACGGGCCCCCGCCACCGTGCAGGCGTTGCTCACGCAACTGCGTGCCTGTGATGCAGAAAGTTATGCGGACTGCTGCGATGCGCTGGCTGCCGCAGATTTACGTCACGAACTGGCGGCCATTCATCTTCCTGTGCTGGTCATTGCGGGGCGGGACGATGCCGTGACGACGGTGGCCGACGCAGAAGCCATGGTGGCGCACATCCACGGCGCGCAGCTGGTGGTGTTGCCTGCGTCGCATCTCTCCAGTGTGGAGGTGTGGCTGGCGTTTAATCGTGCCCTGCAGCCGTTTATTGACGCGCAACTGACGCAGCAGCAGCGTTATCAGCAGGGAATGACGGTGCGCCGCGCGGTACTCGGTGACGCGCATGTGGACCGCACTTTGGAGAATCTGTCCCCTCTGAACGACGAATTTCAACACTTCATCAGTCGTTACGCCTGGGGAGAGATCTGGACCCGGCCCGGATTGTCGCGCCACACGCGCAGCCTGATCACCATCGGTATGCTGATTGCGCTTAACCGTGAAGCCGAACTGAAAATGCATCTGCGGGCCGCATTCAACAACGGGGTCAGTCGGGATGAGATCAAAGAGGTACTGATGCATGCCGCGCTGTATTGTGGCCTGCCTGCGGCGAACGCGGCGTTCCACCTGGCACAAAGCATTTTCGACGAGCGGGATAGTGCCCGTTAAATCGCGGCGTCAGACCGGGACATCCAGCACCCGCTGACGCAATGCCGCCACCAGATGTTGTTGTTCAGGGGGCGGTGTATGCTGCTGACGGGTCAGGATGCCCACCGCTTCGGCCATGCCCTGGTTCGGCAGCGGCAGAGCCCGAAGCTGATTACTCGTTAAGTCGTCGCGCACCGCGCCGTAAGGCACCAGCCAGACGTAACCGTGGTTTTGCGTCAGCCGCCGCGCCAGCGTCGTTGACAGGGTTTCTACCGCGCCTTCAGGCAGGGTCAGCCCATGGCTGGTCATCAGCGATTCCGCATTCTGACGCGGTACGGTACCGCGTGGCGAAAGGATCAACGGCCAACTGAGCGCTTCTGCCAGGGTCACGCCCGCATGCAGCAAGGGATGGTGCGGGGCCACGACCAGGCGCAGTGTTTCCAGATACAACAGTTCAAAGTTCAGACCGTCCATCAGAACCGGTTCCGCCATCCGTCCGATTCCCAGCGTCATTTGCCCCGACTTTATCGCCATCAGCAGCGCGTCGTTCGAAAGCGTAGTGACCTGTATACGCCAGCCCGGATAGTGCTGCTGCAGGCTGGCCAGCACCGGCGCAACCACGCTGCCGATGGCGGTCGGCAAGGCACCGATATGCAGAGGCGCGAGATGTGGCGCGCTGTCCGGACGCATGACCTGATCGACCAGCGTAAGTGCATCCAGGATGCGAATGGCGTCATGCAGAAAGCGCGTCCCGCTGGCGGTCAGCGCTGTTCCCTGGCGGCTGCGCACCAGCAGTTGTTCACCGGTCAGGTATTCCAGTTCGCTGAGGGTTTTCGATAAGGCGGGCTGAGTAATACCCAGTTGGCGGGCGGCACGGCCCAGCGTCCCTTGCTGCGCGGTGGCAACAAAAGCGTGAAGATGACGCACGCGCACGCGCTGACTGAACCGGGAAACACTATCCATGGCTCATGGTAAGAATTTGCCGCCGCAGCGGCAAGGACAATGTAGCGACTTTGTTAAGCGTCAGACATCAAAAAATACGGTTTCGTTTTCGCCCTGCAGAACGATATCGAAACGGTAAACCGTTTCGCTGCCGCGTTGTTCACGGTGTGCCAGCAGGGTGTTGCGCCGCTTCTCCCACTCAATCAGATTCAGCACCGGATCCCGGGCATTTGCCGCCTGTTCATCGGCAAAATAGAGGCGGGTGTTCAGGCCGATATTGATACCTCGTGCCACAATCCATAAGTTGAGGTGAGGCGCCATGGGACGTCCGTCGCGGCCGGTCACGCTGCCGGGCTTGATGGTTTCAAAACGCCAGATGCCGCTGTCAAAATCGGAGCAGGTGCGCCCCCAGCCGCGAAACGCCGGATCCAGCGGCTTGTCGTGCTGCTGGTCAGCGGGATGCTGGTAGCGCCCGGCGGCATTGGCCTGCCACACTTCAATCAGCACATCGCGCACCGGCGTGCCAGAACCATCGTAAACACAGCCTTCAACGGTAATGCGCTCACCGCGCGTTTCCGGCTGCGTGAGCACCTCGCTGAAATTATGTTCAAAGATATCAAAGCCCGCGGCATGCGGTGCCAGGCCAATGTGCACGTAAGGGCCGGCAGTTTGTGAGGCCGTTTCAGGCAGATAGTTTTTCATGATGCGGCTCCCTGAGTGCGGTTTTCGAACCAGGTTGCGCGGTGACCCCGCAATACCAGATCAAAGCGATAGGCCAGACAGTCCAGGGGAATCGCCGAATGCGTATCCAGCTCTGCAATCAGGGTGCGGACGGCTTCTTCGCTGCCTACCGACTGCAGGATAGGACAGCGTCCTACCAGCGGATCGCCCTCAAAATACATCTGCGTAATCAAGCGCTGAGCAAAGGCTTCGCCAGAAAGGGAAAAATGAATATGGGCTGGACGCCAGTCGCTGACCTGGTTACGCCAGGGATAGGGGCCGGGCTTAATGGTCCGAAAGCAGTAGTAGCCATTGTCGTCGGTCAGCATGCGACCACAGCCGCCAAAATTCGGATCGATGGGGGCCAGATACTGATCTTTTTTATGACGATAGCGACCGCCAGCATTGGCCTGCCATACCTCAACCAGGGCATTCCGCACCGGCTGACCAAACGCATCGCGCACGTAGCCATGCACAATGATGCGCTCGCCAATCGGCAGGCCGTCCTTCGCATAATTAAGAATCAGATCGCTGTCCCGGGGGCCCAGCTCCTGACGAGTGAACACCGGTGCGGTGATTTCCGATAAGGAATTTTGCAGCGAAATCAGTGCATTGCGCGGCGAGCGCAGTATGCTGGTTTTGTACAACGGCGCAAGCGCCGGCGGGTGATGGCGGTAATCACGGTGTACCAGTTCACGGGCGGGCCAGTCATTTTTCATCCAGGCATCCTTATTGTTTTGTTTTTCGCGTACAGAGGAACGAGTGTAGGAAGCGTAACTTGTAAAAGAAAAGTGAAAAAACGTAGCTGTGCTCATAACCAAAAATCATGACCTGTCACATTGACGAAATGTTCCATCTGGTTCATAACAATTGCCAATCTCCGTTAGCAGAACGCCTCGCTGCTGACTGGCTGCTTTAAGGTCACCCTGTGACCGTTTATCAGGAGGCAATAATGAAACGTTCTGTCGCAACGGTCTCGGTATCGGGCACGCTGCCGGAAAAGCTGCGCGCAATCGCGGCCGCCGGCTTTGATGGTGTCGAAATTTTCGATAACGATTTAGTCTATTATCCCGGCTCACCCGTGGAGATTCGCCAGCTGTGCGAAGAGCTGGGGCTGGAAATTTTGCTGTTCCAGCCCTTCCGTGACTTCGAAGGCGGCCCACGTGACAGGCTGGCACAAAATCTGGCCCGTGCGGCGCGCAAGTTTGAGGTGATGACGCAACTGGGCTGCCAGCGGATGCTGGTATGCAGTAATGTGTCACCCGACTGCAGCGATGATTTCAACACCCAGGTCAGCGATCTGCGTGCGCTGGCGGAGCTGGCCGCGCAGTACGGTATTACCCTCGGTTATGAGGCGCTGGCCTGGGGCCGACATGTCAGCCTGTGGCGTGATGCCTGGGCCCGCGTGGAAGCGGTGGACCATCCCTCCTTTGGCATTGTGCTCGACAGTTTTCATATTTTGTCTCGCGGCGACAGCCTTGACGGCCTGGACATCGTGCCGCCCGAAAAAATAGTGTTCGTGCAACTGGCAGATGCGCCGCTGCTGAAAATGGACGTGCTTTCCTGGAGCCGTCACTTCCGCTGCTTCCCCGGCCAGGGGGAACTGAATCTGACGCAGTTTATGACGCAGCTGTCAGCACATGGCTATCGCGATGCCTGGTCGCTGGAGATTTTTAACGACGGATTCCGCGCTTCACCGGTAGTGCCGACGGCGCAGGACGGCTACCGATCGCTGTTGTGGCTGGAGGAGCAAACCCGCGACTGGCTGGTCAGACAACCGCTGCTGCCCAGCGCGCTGGCTTCACTGGCGGGAGAAGAATTATTTCACTCAGCGCCTCAGCCGCCGCTGCTGGCACTGGAGTTTATTGAATTTGCCGTCAGCCATAACGATGCGCTGGCGTTAGGGCAGTGGCTCACGCAGCTTGGCCTGGTGCACGCGGGCGAGCACCGTTCGAAACAGGTTTCGCTTTATCGCAACGGCAAGGTCAACGTCATTCTGAATGCGCAGCCCGACAGCCAGGCCAGCGGTTACTACCATCAGCATGGTATTTCCCTCTGTGCAGTGGCCTGGCGCGTACGCGGCGTGGAGAACCTGATTCAACGGGCGCAGGATTATGGCTACGCTATCTGGCAGGGCGAAACCGGCCCGAATGAACGTCAGATACCGGCTTTATGCGCGCCGGATGGCAGCCTGATTTATCTGGTGGAAGACGAGCCCGCCGGTCAGGACGGTTACCACAGTGATTTCAATTTAACGCATCGCAGCGCGCCTCAGCCTGCGATGCAGACCCTGGATCATCTGGCGATCGCGTTGCCGGATGAAACGCGCGACAACTGGATTATGTTCCTGCGCAGCGTACCGGGCTTTGTTCAGGATACCGAATGGGAACTGCCTGATCCGCTTGGGCTGGTGCGCAGCCGCGTTTTACGCAGCCCGAATGATGCTATCCGTCTGCCGTTGAATATGTCGGTCAGCCGGGAAACGCAGATCGCCCGTGCGTTGACGACCTACCAGGGGGCGGGATTACAGCACGTGGCGTTTGGTTGCGACGATTTGTTTAGCGCAGTAAAAGCCGCCCGCGAACGCGGCCTGAAAACCTTGCGCATCCCCGCTAACTATTATCAGGATCTGCTGGCGCGCTTTGACCTCGACCCGGATTTTCTGGCGCAGTTACAGCGCTTTGACGTGATGTATGATCGCGATGAACAGGGCGGAGAGCTGCTTCACGTCTATACGGAACCCTATGAAAAAGGGCGCTTTTTCTTTGAACTACTGGAGCGGCGGCGTCGCTATCACGGCTTCGGTGCGGCAAACGCGCCGGTACGGCTGACCGCCATGCGGTAATTCACAGGGGCCAGGCTGACTGGCCCCGTTACCCCAATCCCGCGTTTTCTCTCTTTCCCCTTCCTGGCATCACGCCGATCACGCTCACAATCCTCACCGGACAGTCCAGACAGACTTTCCAGAAAATTCCTTATTTTTAACAAGCCATTAACGCATTTCAGCTGCCTGCACTGGCGCAGGTTGCGCGATAAACGCACAAAATTTCGATTATCGCCATTTCTTGCCCTGCAGCGCCTGCATATAGTAACTGCACATTACTTATTTCACCGGAGAGTCACCGTGGCGGAAAGCAAAGCAATTGATGTTCGGGCGTTAATCGACAGCCGCCCGCTGGGGATGTGGCAAAAGATGGTGGTGCTGTTCGGCTTCTGCATCATCGCGCTTGATGGGTTCGATATCGCCATCATGGGGTTTATTGCCCCTGAATTAAAAGCAGACTGGGGGATCACGAATCGCGAACTGGGGCTGATTATCAGCGCGGCGCTGGTGGGACTGGCGCTGGGGGCGATGCTCTCGGGTCCGCTGTCCGATAAGCTGGGCCGAAAAGTGGTCATCATTAACAGCGTGTTCTTTTTTGGCGCGTGGACGCTGATCACCGCCTTCTCGCAAAATATGGAACAGATGGTTCTGTTTCGCTTTCTCACCGGCCTGGGTTTAGGCGCGGCGATGCCGAATGTGGGGACGCTGGTGGCGGAGTTTGCCCCGGCCAGACGGCGCGCCTTTCTTATCACCGTCGTTTTTTGTGGCTTTACTTTTGGCGCGGCACTGGGCGGTTTCGCCGCCTCCTGGCTGATGCCGCACTTTGGCTGGCATGCTGTGCTGTTGCTGGGCGGCATCCTGCCGATCCTGTTTGTGCCGTTACTGCTGTGGGCGCTGCCGGAGTCGGTCTGCTTTCTGGTGGTCAGGCGCGCGGCCAGCCAAAAAATTCACCGTATCCTGGCGAAACTGGCCCCGGATCTGGATCTGCAACAGTGTACGGTGGCGTTGCCCCCGGTCAGTCGGGCTCACGCGCAACCTGTGAAAGTCGTCCTCAATGACACCTACCGCTTCGGCAGCCTGATGCTGTGGGGCGCCTATTTCACCGCACTGTTTCTGTTTTACACCCTGGGCAGCTGGCTGCCGATGCTGATTAAAGACAACGGCTTTAGCGTGGTTCAGGCGGCGGTTATTACGGCCCTGTTCCAGGCTGGCGGCACCTGCGGTTCTCTGTTTTCCGGCTGGCTGATGGATCGTATTGAATCGCATCGTGCCTTGTCGCTGATTTACGGCGCGGGTGGACTGTTTACTGTTTGTATGGGGCTGTCGATGACGCATCCGGTGTTGCTTGGCGGCTGCGCACTGATGATAGGCTTTTGCATTGGTGGCGCGAACACCGGAATGAATGCCCTGTCGGCCAGCTTTTATCCCACCGAGGCGCGGGCAACCGGTTCCAGCTGGATGCACGGCGTCGGGCGCGTTGGCGCAATCCTGAGTGCACTGGCGGGCGCGGAAATGCTGGCGCTGGGATGGGGCGTTACCACGATTTTTGCGGTATTAGCGATTCCGGCCTTGCTGACGGTGGCAATGATTGCGGCGAAAGGACGCTATCAGCAGCGTCAGCGCGCGGACAGCGGCACCGTCTCCCGCTGGGGCGTCAGCCCGGGGGATATCCATTAACCTGCCCAGCCGCGGTCAATGCAGACAGGGCAGTAAGCCCGCGTCCATGTCCCGTTGCGGCACAAACAGATTTTGCTGTGCCGCGTTGTCTGCCTGACTCAGGCAGGGCGGCAGCGGTTGCGCAGGGCGCTGACGCAGTAAGGTATCAGGCTGGAACAGGGGGGAGGTTGACGTACTTACCGGTGTTGGCGCTTCCCCGCTGTCTGCACGGAATGGCGGCCGGACGGACTTTTTACCGGCGTGATGCGCATAGTGAAAACGCTTCAGTTTGCCCGGCGGTGCCGCATTGCGTGAAGCATGAATAAAGCGAATGAGCGCGACCGTGCGGAGCTGACGACTGAAACACTTCACCATACCGGATGAGGGCTTGCCCGATTCATAGCAGCGCCTGAAGAAGTGTAACGTAATCAAGGTGTTCGTCGCGGCATAGCACGCCCCTGAACAGGGTGAAACCATGCCCGAACCCGGCAACAGCAGTGAGATAAGCAGGAAGACGCGCGACAGCCAGAGAGAGGCTGGGCGTCCCGGCATTTGTGGCGAGTCCTCAGCGCCTGGTACAGATACCAAAGAGGACCGGCGCGCGCCGGCACTCAGTGACGCATCTTCCGGATGGGCCCGGACGGATTGCCGATCAGCGTGGCGATTGCAGGCAGCGATCCTGTTATGTGAAGCACAGCGGCCCTGCTGCTTTATTCGACGAAAAAACGTCATCAGGCTGGCGATAAAGAGGTTACTCATCGGCTGTTTTCATTATGTTTGCGCAACGGCCACTTACAACAGGCAAACCCTGACTGGCGGCCTCAATGTTTTACGTGCTGGCTTATCTGACAATGAAAATTCAGATTGATGCTGGACCGGATAAAATTATTTTTCTCGCGCCATTATGACGCCCGATGGCTTATTAAACGCCACAAAACACTTTCCCTGCGTCTGCGGTTAGCGTGCTCAGCAGGGCGGGCTGCGGATCAACTCACTCTCCATGCGCATCAGCCATCGACCAGGCAGTTTCTGACCGCCCTCATCGCTGCGTTGCATACTGTCCGGATACAGGCAACACGGTGCAACAGATACGGCTACGCGTTATCCCTTCTTCCAGCGATGTCCAGCTATTTGATTGTAAATACTAATGAGAACCACTATCAATTCGATTGATTTTTGCTATCATTTGCCCTTATTCCGCATCCTGTATATGAAGTTGGAGAAGCAGCGTGGTAGCCAGTGATTTAATGCAAGCGGACCTTTCCGTGTGGGGCATGTATCAGCATGCCGATATTGTGGTGAAGGTTGTCATGATCGGTCTGTTACTGGCCTCGGTCGTGACCTGGGCCATTTTCTTCGGGAAGTACGCTGAGCTGAGCGCCGCCAGACGTCGCCTGAAGCGTGAACAGCTGGCATTAGGCGAAGCCCGCAGTCTCAATGATGCCGCGCGCGCTTCCCAGAGCTTCCATGCGGCCAGCCACAGCGCGGTACTGTTACATGATGCGCAAAACGAGCTGGAACTGTCCGCAGGCGTGGAAGAAACCGGCGGCATTAAAGAACGCACTGCGTTTCGTCTTGAGCGTCGGGTTGCGGCATTCTGCCGTCATGCGGGGCGCGGGAATGGCTTCCTGGCCACGATTGGCTCGGTGGCCCCCTTCGTCGGCCTGTTTGGTACCGTCTGGGGCATCATGAACAGCTTTATCGGTATTGCCAAAACCCAGACGACTAACCTGGCGGTCGTGGCACCGGGTATCGCCGAAGCGCTGCTGGCGACGGCCATTGGTTTAGTCGCGGCGATTCCGGCGGTTGTGATTTATAACGTGTTTGCCCGTATGATCGCTAATTACAAAGCCTCCTTAGGCGACGTTGCCGCACAGGTCATGCTGCTGCAAAGCCGCGATATCGACCTGGGAAACCTGGCTCAGCCTGAGGTCAGCCGTCCTGCCGCCGCGCAAAAACTGCGTCTGGGGTAAGCGTTATGGCAATGCGATTTAACGACAGCTCAGAAACCGATGGTGAAATGCATGAAATCAACGTCACGCCGTTTATCGACGTGATGCTGGTACTGCTGATTATCTTTATGGTGGCTGCGCCCCTGGCAACGGTGGATGTGCGTGTGAATCTGCCCGCGTCCACCAGTGCGCCGCAACCGCGTCCGGAAAAACCGGTCTATCTCTCGATTAAAGCCGATAAGCAGCTTTACGTAGGTAACGATCAGGTGAACAAGGACGCGCTTATCAACGTGTTGATGCAGCAGACGCAAGGCAACAAAGATACCACCATTTTCTTCCAGGCCGACAAATCGGTCGATTATGAAACTCTGATGAGCGTGATGGATGAACTGCGCACGGCGGGTTATCTCAAGATCGGCCTGATGGGGATGGAAACGGTAAAAAAATAACGCGTCGTTGATGTGCGCAGGCTAAACCCGTCCTGCACAGCCTTGCATTGAGTGCGTTTCGCCTGTTTCTCCTTCATCCATTTATCCCTTGTTTTGTAATACAGCGCGTTCAGCCCGACGCGCTTTTTTTATGCCTGAATTTTTGCCACATCTTGTCTGGCAAATCCTGCGCCGAGCAGGCAGTTATGCTGCTGTAACCCTTCTGTTAATTTCTTGTTACTTAAACCAGAGAGTTTGTAAAGTGCAATGGTGATGGAGGTCACATTAATCTCACCTCTGGCAGGCTAAAAGGGATAAAAAACCAAGGAAGCAGTTATGAGCCAAAGTGAAACTTTACAAAAGCCGCCAAAAGGTGCGGCCAGAACCATTTTCAATGTTACCAGCGGTAACTTCCTTGAAATGTACGATTTTATGGTGTTTGGCTACTACGCCACGGCCATTTCCAAAACCTTTTTCCCCGGAGACGATCCCTTCTCCTCATTAATGCTGACACTGATGACCTTTGGTGCCGGCTTTCTGATGCGTCCTCTGGGGGCGATTATTCTGGGAGCGTACATTGACCATCATGGCCGTCGTAAAGGACTGCTGTTAACGCTTGGGCTGATGGCGTTAGGCACGCTGACTATCGCACTGGTACCGGGTTATGCCACCCTGGGTGCTGCCGCACCGATACTCATTTTACTTGGTCGCTTATTGCAGGGTTTTTCTGCCGGGGTAGAACTGGGCGGCGTTTCGGTTTATCTGGCCGAAGTGGCACCGAAAGGGCGTAAAGGGTTCTTTGTCAGCTGGCAGTCCGGTAGCCAGCAAATCGCGGTGATCTTCGCGGCTCTGCTGGGGCTGGGGCTGAACCATCTGCTCTCACATGATGAGGTGACCGAATGGGGCTGGCGTATTCCGTTTGTCGTGGGCTGCCTGATCGTCCCTTTCCTGTTCTATATTCGTCGCATGCTGGAAGAGACCGAAGCCTTTAGTCAGCGTAAACACCATCCATCAATGACCGACATTATGCGTTCCGTCGCCAGTAACTGGGCACTGGTGCTGGCCGGTATGCTGATGGTGGTGACTACCACGGTGATGTTTTACATGATCACCGCGTTCACCCCAACCTTCGGCAAGACCGTATTAATGATGAGTGACAAACAGGCCTTTATGGTGACGCTGTTTGTGGGGATTTCCAACCTGTTCTGGCTCCCGGTGATGGGCGCGCTGTCTGACCGCGTAGGTCGTCGTCCGCTGCTGCTGACGTTTACGGTATTGATGATTGCCACCGCCTGGCCCGTGCTGCACTGGATGGTTGGCGCGCCGAGCTTCGGCCACCTGCTGGCGGCGGAGCTCTGGCTCTCCTTCCTGTACGCCAGCTACAACGGCGCGATGGTGGTTTATCTGGCAGAAATTATGCCCGCCGAGGTGCGTGCCGCCGGTTTCTCGCTGGCTTACAGCCTGGCCACGGCGCTGTTCGGTGGCTTCACGCCCGCCGTTTCCAGCTATCTGATCCACGCCAGCGGCGATAAGGCGATGCCCGGCGCGTGGCTGACCTTTGCGGCCATTTGTGGATTGATCGGGACATTACTGATTGGCCGCATGGTGAAACAGTATCGCGCCCGCCATAGCGGAACCCCCGTCAGCGCGCCGCTCTAAAACGCGATATCCACCACGACGCTGTCGGTATAATTCCCTGCAGGCGGCGTATTTTGGGTGGTGAGGACACGCGCAGTGTAGTTGTAGCTGCGCGTCAGCCCATCGGTACTGACGGTATCCGCCGCCGTGCTGCTTACCCGTTCCGTGCCACTCGGTCCCCAGCGATTACTGGTCGTTCCTTTATAAATCTCGTAACTCAGTCGGTTCGTCCCACTCGCCATATTACGTACGCTGCTTACCGCGTTATTGCCGTTGCTTAACCCCACTGTATAGGTGCTGCCTTTACTGCACAGGACATTGATGGTTTGTGACACGCTGCCAAAACTGGCGACCAGCGGTGCGCTGCCAAAGCTGATATTGGGCGCGGTGATGGCGGTACAGTCGTTGCTGAGCACCACGGTAACAGTAATGGGAATGACGCCGCTGCCGGTTTGCGGTGTGAGACACAGGCCAACAGCCGAAACGCTGGTACAGATGTTGTAGGTGACCGTCATATTCAGCGTCACCGTGTAGGTCCCGGCGGCCACGGTTTGCCCGGTGAGGGTGCGCAAATAGACCGGAATGGCAAAGTTGAGACTACCCAGCAATCCCGCCAGGTTGATTAAGGTGGCGGAGTTGTAGACAAACGCAGGTCCGCCAATGGTGAGCTCACTGGCACAGGCGCTGTCGGTACATAACCGCACCGGAATGTTGTCGCTGCCGGTATCGCCGCTCCGTTTGAGGATGCCGCGCGTCCCATTGGCGTTGCTGGCGCTGGTCAGCTGAAAGGTGATCTGGTTATTGCTCAGCAGCGACAGCGCGCTGCCGGCCCCGCAGTTGACGTCAGCATTGGTCGAGGTGCTACTGACCGTGGTGTTAGCCACAAAGGTGGTCACACTGCCAAAGCTGGCGCTGGAGGCGGGCAGGGCACAGGCGGCATAACTCAGCGAGGGTAACAGCAGCAGGCAAAGCAGCAACATTAGCGTTTTCATGGGGTGATTCCGGCAGTGGCGTTATCGGGATTAGGCACGGATGCGCCTCTGGGGAGCGGCGGCAACGGGCAGGTAAGCGGGCCATACGTTTTGAGTGCCTGCGGCTGACCGCCAGGCAACGTCAGGATCGTTTCGCAGGCGCGACCATCAGGGGCGATCACGCGGATGGGATTGGTGGCACCCAGTTCTTCCATCCAGACAATACCGTCCCAACCCACATAGCCCGTAGCCCGTCCCGGCCGAATCACCTGGCTGGACACGGGCAGCGGCTTATCCTGACCGTCATGCAGTATCACGCTGGCGGCGCGCAACCGCTCGACCGGGAAGTTCAGCAAAAACCCACTTTGCCGTTTAACGGCAAAGCGCTGCTCGACGTTGGGCACCGTCATATCGGCGGGCAGATCGAGCGTATCGATGTCGTATTTAGCGGGATAGTAGCTGCTGATCGACGGCACCAGCAGATAGCCCTGGCGGTCAGTGCGTCCCATCGACTGATTTTCATAGCGCACATTCACGTCAGGGTAATGGGTTTTCACCACCACAAACGCATCGTTAATGGTGTTAGCGGCAAACACCTGGCTGTCCATTAACACCACCGAGCCGGACACATCGGCCCACTGGGTGAGGTTGTCGTCATCGCCGTAGAAGCCGGCAGAGGTATCGATCTTGTTATTGCGGTAACGCAGACTGCCCTGGCGATAGTCGCCACTGTTGCCGCCCTGGTTCGCCCAGGAGGCATCCCAGGCGAATCCGCCATCGCTGGGCATGGCGCGGGATAAATACGCCCGCTGGCTTTGTTGACCCTGTTGATCGCGTTCGACGCTCAGGGAAGCATTACTGTTTTCACCAAACGGAATCACCAGCGAGACTGCGCCGCTCCATTCTCCCTGCTCTCTGTCGCGGCTGGCGGAGACATACAGGCTGGCATTGCCCCACAAATTTTTACTCCAGGAGAGGTTCCACAGGCGGGTACGCTGGTTATCGCCGCTGGCAATGTCGATCCAGGCCGCGCCCAGACTGCCATAGCGATTGAGCGACACGCTGGCGGTGTACTGCGCCGTGCGCCGTGCCAGGCTGTAGCGGTTATCTGCATAGAGGGCGTTGCTCTGGCTACTCACCAACGCCAGGTTGCCAAAGCCCGCGCTGCGCACCGTATGCTGAGTGCCCAGGCTGAAACGGCTGGTGTTGTATTGATAACCCCAGCTGTACTGATTGCCCGACTCGCTGTCCAGGTGGCTCTGTGCGGCGGCTCCGTTGATCACGCCCCAACTGCCGACTTTAAACAGGGCACCTGCGCCGCCCATGGCCAAATCGCGGCTCCCTTCACCATGGGTTTCCAGTGTGAGCCAGTCTGTCAGGCCATAGCGCCACGAGCCGCTCATCGCGGCCGCACCGTAATCGGCGTTTTTGATGCCGTAATTTTGCCGAAGCGCACCGGCTGAAAAGGCGTAGTCAGACAGGCCTGGCTTGAGCAAGTTACTGGACACATAGAACGGCAGCGTCGTGACGACCTGACGACCCACCGCATCCGTTGTTGTAATCACGGCGTCACCGGCACCGTTAACGAAAGGCACGTTAGTGAGCGACCAGGGGCCGGGCTGGACATTCGCCTGAGTAGAGCGGTAGCCATTGACAAACAGATCCACCGTTGACGGCACCGCCGCCTGGCCAAAAAAGGCAGGCAAGGGATAGGTGATCAGATCCGGCCGCACGCTAAAGTCGCGGGCAATCTGGATGCCGCCGAGCCGCACGCTGCTGCTCCATGACAGCGCATCGGTAGTCAGATCCCCCACCCGCCAGCTCAGTATGGCGTTTTCATCTTCATTGCTCCACCAGGTGTCGTAGCGAATGTAGCCGTCATTCTGGTAGCGATTCTGTCCTTCCAGCTGCTGCTGTAAAACGCCATTGCTGGAGAAGTGCCCGGCGGGACCAAACACGCGCAGCTCATTAAAGGCGGCCAGACGCGTGCCTGCCACATCGGTGCGCGTGGCATAGAGATCGTAATTGAACAGCGCCCCGGTACTCACGCGTCCGGGGAAGCGCGACCCGTTCCTTTCCTCACCAATGGTCTGTTCAGGCAGCCAGCCGGGCGGCACGGTCAGCAACAGGCGCTGACGGCGATCGTCGTACTCCACGTTGACCCCGGCGAGCTGATTCACATCGACCTGCTGTTGCCCCTGAATCTTCTCCGCCGGGATTCCCGCGCGTTGTAAGTCGCCTGCCCGCACCAGGAAGTGGCCGTTTTGTTGCTCCACGGGCACAATATCGCCACGTGACAGCTGATTCACCACCAACTCCAGCATATAGCGCTGGCCCGTGGCCCCGTTGTCAACGGGCGGCGGCGGGGGAAGCGACGTAAACGTTTCTGCCCACACAAACGTGGGCACCAGACAACACAGACTCGCAATGGCGAGCGCAACGGGATGCGGGGAATACGGCTTCATTGCGATTTACTGCGCCGCGGCGCTGCGCCACTGTCCGGTGTTGGTCTCTGCGCGCAGTTCACCGCTGACGGCGGATCTGAGCGGAAAGCGCTGTGTGCTGTTCGCCAGCACATAACCATAGAGGCCGTTGCCGAGCCGCTGGCCACCAATGGTGACATTGCTGAGTCGGGCATGGCCGTTACCGCGATTCGTCAGTTCCAGGTAGCGCTTACCGCCCGCATTCACCTGACGCCAGCTCAGGGCGGGTTTTGCATTGTCGCGCACCAGACCGTTGCCATAGACAAAGAGCGGCACCGAATAGCGCATCTGAAAATTGAGCCCGGCCTGATTATCGCCAACGGCACGTGGCGTGGGGATTTCATCCAGCACAACGCGATAGGCCATTTCCTGTCCTGCGGCAGGCGGGATCTGTTTAATCAGACGGACCAGTTGCTTTTGCCCCGGTTCAATGCGCACTAACGGGGGACTGGCAACAATCTGCTGCTGGGTCTGATACTGCTCCTGGTTGTTCGTTTGCTGCCAGGCAAAAATGCGCACCTGCATCAGCGTGGTAGTATTGCCTCGGTTTTCCAGCCACAGTTCACTGGCCTTATCTTCCGGATCGATGGCCGGATCGATGGGCCAAATCATTACGGAATTTGCACCCTGAGCCTGAGGCAACACCAGAAAAGCGAACAGAAAAAACAGGGCACGCAGGGATGGCATGGTAAAGCTCCTTTTTCATCACCAGGTCAGCGTGACGCTGAGGGTGTCAGAATAAACCCCGGCGCTTGTCGGACCGGGTAATTGCAGCAAGCCGTAAATAGGTAACGTAATGTTGTTCGCGTTGCTGTAACTCAATGGCACGGCTGTGTTCACCGGAATCGGCGTGGTGTGTGCAGCATTGCTGTAGAGGTAATAAGGAATCGTGTTGGTATTGTTCGCCAGCTTCAGGTTACGGGCCGTGGTGTAATTGCTGCCGCCGTTGATGGTCATGCTCAGCGTCGTACCCGGCGTGCAGGCCAGGTTAATCGTGGAACTTTGTACATAGCTGGCGCTGACGCTGCTACTGGCCAGCCCCGACTGGGTGCCAAAATTGAGCGTGCCGAAGATCCCCGTATTGGTGCCGGAGATCACGCAACCTGCCACGATTGACGCTGAAACCTGGAATGTTGTGGAGCTGGTCGTAATGCTCCACCCATTCATACACACGATCAGCAGCAACCCGCCAGCGGTGAACGAAACAGGTGACCGTCTTACCGTCATCTGCATCTACGCCAACACAGGCACTTAATAGTTCACGGCAACGTTAATCGTGTCGGTATAAGTCCCGGCCGGGATCACCGGATTAAATCCGCCGCCTACCACACGTCCATAGATCGCGTAATTGGTGCCGAGGGTCGGATCGGTCGTCCCGCTGGGCGCAATATTCGTGTTGTTGGCGATGGCGGTCGTAAAGGACGCATCGCTGTAGAGGGTATAAGCGATGCCTTGAGTATTATCGGCGCCCAGCACCAGATAGCGTGGCGCAGAAGAAACGGTACCGTAGACGGTTCCCGGTGCTGCGTTACTGCTGGTCACCTGAACGTTAAACGTTTGGCCGGTCGTACAGCGCACATAGATGCCGTTACCCGCCGCGCCGACCAGCGTAGCGTTCAACGTACCAAAGGTGGCTGCGCTGCTACCGAAGTTCAACGAACCGAAGTTGACGCCAGAGGTGGCCGACTGGCCGTTCACCAGACATCCCGTGGTTAATGTTAGCGTAGCGTTAATTGCACCTGTGGTAGTGGCAGCAAACGTCGCGGACGGCAGGGTGGTAGCAACACCGGCAGCTAACAGAAAAAGCTTGAATTTCATAACCATTCCTTACTGATTATTTAGGGTCAGTGCTTTTTCACCTGATGGTATAATGCAAAAACCTCGAAAAAATAACATTAAATCGCCAGATAACAGCAACCTGCCGTCACTCTCTCCAGCGCCCCAGGAAAAAGGGGCGCTGATTTATATTAGTTTTTTTTACTATACATCAGCGCAGGCAAAGTGGCGAAACTCATCGATAAATTTTTTATTATTTTGTTACATTGCCTGCCGCAACGGCGAATCGACAGGCGATCACGGGCTGAAGACGCAGAGCCGCAGAACTGTTTTGCCTGTCTGTGGTGTCGCTGTTATGTCTCCGTCAGTTTGGTATGAGAAAGAAGCGCATGCGGGATGTGAGGCTGAAAAGCGGCAGATGCGCTATCTTTGAATAGCTGCTGTCTGCCCGTGCGGTAAAGGTCGTCAGTGCAGGCATAACGTTGTGGTCAGGCAGCAAAACGGCGGCTCATATGCCAGCTAAAAGAATTGATTGAGCCGGACGCTTGCAGGTATCGGAAAGCGCTATTAAAAAAGCCTAATTTAGTCGTTTCCCGCGCCGATAAAAGGGTAACAAGGCGAAAATTCCTTTTCATCATCTCTTTAACAGCGGCGTGTTCGGCGCTATTCGGAAATCACTATGTTAGTGGCCTCATACAACTCATTCATTGTCGTCATTTCGGTCTTAGTGGCGATGCTGGCTTCATTCACCGCGCTGGATATGGCGGGACGGGTTGCGACCTCAACCGGTAAAGTGGCCCTGGCGTGGCTCTTTGGCGGTGGCTTTGCCATGGGGATAGGGATTTGGGCCATGCACTTCATTGGCATGCTGTCCATGGACCTGAACATGATGATGAGTTACGACGCCTCGCTGACGGCGCTGTCCGCCGGCATTGCGGTGTGCGCATCCATCTTCGCCTTGTGGCTGGTTTGCCAGGGCAACCTGCCGCTGTTCCGCTTGCTGGGCGGCGCGATTGTCCTGGGCTGCGGCATTGTCGCGATGCACTACACCGGCATGGCCGCGCTGATGCTTTCACCGGGTATTCGCTGGAACTGGGGCTGGGTCGCGGCTTCAGTCATTGTTGCCCTTGTGGCCTCGGTGGCCGCACTGTGGCTGGCTTTTAAACTGCGCGAAGGCCCACAGGGGCGAATTGCCGCCTTGCGGCTGTGTGCCTCTATCGTAATGGGGGCCGCGATTGCCGGCATGCACTATACCGGCATGATGGCGGCGGAGTTCCCGATGGGGAGCCACACGATGTCATCCGGCGTCAACAGCAACTGGCTGGCGATTGTCGTCACGGTAGTAACCCTCGCCATACTGGGGATTACGCTGCTGGTTTCCATGCTGGATGCCCGTATGCAGGCGCGCACCTCGATCCTGGCCAGCTCGCTGGCTGAAGCCAACCGTGAGCTGGCACAACTGGCGCTGCACGACAACCTGACCCGGTTGCCAAACCGTATTCTGCTCGAAGATCGCCTTGAGCAGGCCATCAATAAAGCGAATCGTGAAAGCACGCAGTTTGCGCTGATGTTTATGGACCTTGATGGCTTCAAGGCCGTAAACGATGCCTTTGGTCACCACATCGGTGACAGCCTGTTGATCAGCGTCACCAAAAGAATGAGTGACCAGATGAAAGGCTACTACACGCTGGCACGTCTGGGCGGCGACGAGTTTGTACTGCTGATTGAAATTACCGAGCCGAATGATGCGGCGGCGGTCGCCGATCAGCTGGTTAAGGCCGTTGACCGCCCGTTCCCCATTTCGCGTTACGATCTGGTGGTGTCACTGAGCATTGGCATTGTTGTCTATCCCGGTGATGGCGAGGATGAGCGCGAGCTGATGTTTAATGCCGATGCCGCGATGTACCACACCAAAAACAATGGCCGAAACGGTTACACCTTTTTCCAGCCTTCTATGAATCTGCTGGCACAGAGCCAGTTACAGTTGAACAACGACCTCTGGCATGCGCTGGACAATGATGAACTGCGCCTGTTTTATCAACCCAAATACTGCGCACCGCACGGCCCGATTCTGGGCTTCGAAGCGCTACTGCGCTGGCAGCATCCCCAGCATGGCCTGCTGTCGCCGGATCGCTTTCTGCCGATAGCGGAAAAAACCGGCATGATTGTGAATATTGGGGGATGGGTCATTAACGAAGCCTGTCGCCAGCTGCATCAGTGGCACCTGCAGGGCCATCAGACGTGGTCAGTCGCGGTCAACCTGTCGGCGCTGCAGTTTGAGCAAAGCAATCTGATCGACACCGTTAAGCTGGCACTGGCGACACACCAGATTCCGGCGGAGCTGTTGACGCTGGAGGTGACCGAAACCACCGCCATGCGTAATCCCGATGAAAGCGTGCGGATTCTGACCGAACTGACGCAGTTGGGCGTGAAAGCCTCGATTGATGATTTTGGTACCGGCTATTCCAGCCTGTTGTATCTTAAACGCCTGCCTGCAAGTGAGCTAAAAATTGACCGCGCCTTCGTCAACGAACTGGAGCATCATTCTGAAGATGCCACCATTGTGTCGGCCATTGTGGCACTGGCGCAGTCATTGCAGTTAAAAGTCGTGGCAGAGGGCGTGGAAACGTCGGAACAGCAAGCGTTTCTGACCCAGCTTGGCTGTAATACGCTGCAGGGCTATTTGCTCGGTAAACCGCTGCCACCCGATCGGATCGATGAGCTGAAGGAGTTTGTCGGCCCGCACGCTACTGAGCCTGCCGCACTGTAAGTGTAAGGCCCGCCAGGGATTTTTGTTAGCGCTGATCAACATGCTAAAGTGGCGCCTCTGCATCAGGAGCGACAGGCCGTGGCGAAATATCAGCGATTAATGGATGACATTCAGCAGCAAATAGAAGCCGGTATCTGGCCGCCAGGTACCCGGCTCCCGTCGCTGCGCCAGCAGGTCGCGCGTCAGGGGCTGAGCCTGATGACGGTGCTGCACGCCTACGAACTGCTGGAAAGTCAGGGCTGGATCGTTTCGCGTCCGCAGTCAGGTTATTACGTCGCGCCCCGTGCCCTTGCCGCCGCGCCGCTCAGCGTTGCCATCAGCGAACGGGTCGATATTAATGACTTCGTGTTCGATGTGTTACAGGCCTCGCGCGATCCCGCCATTGTGCCGTTTGGCTCAGCTTTTCCCGATCCGGCGCTGTTCCCGCAACGTCCGCTGATGCGTTCGCTGGCAAATGTCTCGCATCAGCTCACGCCCACGGATGCACTGCATAACCTGCCGCCGGGCAACGCGACATTGCGCCAGCTCCTGGCTCAGCGCTATGCCCGCCAGGGCATCACCTTGTCGCCCGACGAAATCGTGATAACCAGCGGCGCACTGGAAGCCCTGAACCTCAGCCTGCAATCGCTCACCGAACCGGGTGACTATGTGGTGATCGAACAGCCCAGTTTTTATGGTGCCCTGCAGGCCATTGAGCGCCTGAAGCTCAAGGCGCTGGCGATCCCGAGCGATACCCAGCACGGCATCGACCTGCAACAGCTTGAAGACGCGCTTCAGCGCTGGCCGGTTAAAGCCTGTTGGTTAATGACCACGCTGCAAAATCCCCTCGGCGTGACCTTAACGCCGGCGCGTAAAGCGCAACTGGTTGCCCTGCTGGAACGCTATCAGGTGCCATTGATTGAAGATGATGTCTACGCAGAGCTATGGGACGACAACAGCACACCGCCGTTGCCCGCTAAAGCCTGGGACAGCCAGGGGAATGTGCTGCACTGCGGTTCCTTTTCGAAATCGCTGGTGGCGGGGTTCCGTGTCGGTTGGGTCGCGGCCGGGCGGCATGCGCAGCGAATTCAGCGCCTGCAACTGATGAGCACACTCTCGACCAGCGCGCCGATGCAGTTGGCGTTAGCCGATTTCCTGGCGACCCGACGTTACGATAATCACCTGAAACGGCTGCGGCAAAGTCTGGCTAAGCGTCAGCAACTGGCGCGCCAGGCCCTGATAAAGGTGCTGCCTGCGCAGTCAACGGTCAGTGACGCGGCGGGGGGCTATTTTTTATGGGTGACGTTGCCAGACAGTATTAATACCACACAGCTGTATCAGCGTGCGCTGGCAGAAGGGATCAGTATTGCACCGGGACAGATGTTTGCCGCAGGCGAACAGTTCAGTCACTGTTTTCGGCTTAACACCGCCTGGCCGTGGGATACGCGGGCCGAGGCGGCGGTGGTCACGCTGGGCAGGTTAATGGCAGAGATGGCGCAGGATTAAACCTGAGCGGCCTGACGATGTCCCCAGGTCAGGTAATACACATCGTAAAAGTCCACTTCACCTTTCTGCTTCAGCAAACGGGTAATGCCGCTTTTCACACGCTCTGGCGCATCCGGCAGTGACAGGATGCGGGAGACCGCCTGTTCAGGGACGGGCTCCACGTAATACCATTCGCCGTTGTAGCAAACCCGCAGATCCAGAGCATCAATATCCTCAAAACGGTATTTAGGATTGATGTCCAGCAACATCAGAAAGCTCATCACCAGCACAAATGCCGTCGCAAACCAGAACGCGGGCCAGCCCAGCATATCCGTGGAAAAAATCAGCGCGACGCACAGGCCATAGCACAGGTACATCACTGCCCACAGTCCGGGATGGGTTTTTAAAAACGAGAAGCTGAAACGCGGCAAATTATCGCGGCGTCCTTCACGGTTTAGCGTATTAATTTCGTCGATTAAGATCTGTTTAATGGCGTCCATCGTTCCCCTCACTTTCAACTGATAGCGATTAGAACAGATAACAGTCAACTTGTTCAGACACAGATTACGCCCGTTTTTCTATAACAGTTGCGCCAATGCCTCCTTGCGCGCCGCAATCCGGCGTAGGGCGTGCGGAGCCAACTGACTAAAATAGTCGACAGCCGGTCCCATCAGCGCTTCGTCAGGATTAAAGGCCGGATGATGAAGCCCCGATTCACTGGCACTGCCAATGCTGACAAATGCCCCCGGCACCTGCTGCAGGTAAAAGGCAAAATCCTCACCTCCCATCAGCGGTATTTCAGCCCGTTCGGCGCGATAACCGCTTTGGGCAGCCTGTTGCAGGGCAAAGTCGGCCCATTCCGGGGTATTCAGCAGCGCAGGCGGTCCCGTTATCCACGCCAGTTCAGCGCGCGCGCCAAAGCCCGACGCGATGCCCTGAATCAGCGCGGTCATGCGTTCAGGCATGTGCTCACGTATGGTCGCATTGTGCGTACGTACCGTACCTTCCAGTTCCACCTGCTCTGGCAGCACATTCCAGGTATTGCCGGCGGTAAAGCGGGTGACGCTTAATACCACCGTGTCCAGCGCGCTAAAGACGCGAGCCGGTAGCGTTTGCAGTGCCGAAACGATATGACTGGCGATCACGATGGCATCAATGCCTTCCTGCGGTCGGGCGGCATGCGCACCTTTACCCAGCACCCGAATGGTGAAGCGGTCAACATTGGCGTAAAACGCGCCGGGGCGGGTGCGCAGCGTACCCAGCGGCAAATCCGGCGCGTTATGCAGACCAAAAATAGCCTGTACGCCCGTCAGTGCACCGGCATCAATCAGCTGTCTGGCGCCGTCGAACGTTTCTTCTGCGGGTTGAAAAAGAATGCGTACCCGGCCAGGCAGGGCGGCTTCCTGCTGTTTCAACTGATGCGCAACGCCAAGCATGACTGACGTATGAATATCATGTCCGCAGGCGTGCATGACGCCGGGCCGCTGAGATTTCCAGGGCACGTTCACCGCCTCGTCAATGGGAAGGGCGTCAATGTCGGCGCGAAAAGCAATCAGCGGCTCGCCCTGACCAATCTCCACCACCACACCTGTCGTTAACGGCAGGGGCAACAGACGAATATCCGCCTGCTGTAACCAACGGGTAAGACGTTCCGTGGTCGCAAACTCCTGATGAGAGAGCTCGGGATGCTGATGCAGTTCACGCCGCCACTGCACCAGTTTTTCCGTTAAAGAAGTCATGATTCTCCTGATAACACAGGCTGAGACCCGGTCAGCAAAATCGGCCGCGTTGTCTTTAAATATGATTGGGCTGCCAGCGATAATCCGGTAATACCGTAAGGGCACTGTCGTTCCGCGATAATGGCGTTTGGATAAAAGCTTGCTGCGCGTTGTTCTTTTCACGCGTCTCAGGCGCAGGAATATTATTCAGGCATGAACCGCTGTCAGAATACGTCTGATTAGATGTGTGGTCTGGCGTGGCAGGCGGGATAGCCGACAGTCTTTTTTTTGAAAACCCACCCGATTTCAGAACGTTTTCCCGTATCAGGCCAATGATGTTGTTCATCCTTCTTTTCCTCTTGAAACGCGGTATTTTTACAATGGTTTCATCATTAAACGTTCTGTCTGTCAGATAAAATAAGGAATAGCGCAAAGCTTAGTAAAAATACGCAAATGCCTGAGATATGTTGCCGGGTTTATTTCCACAGGTCGTCTAAACAGGGAGTCGGAAATAACGTTATTCTCTGCCTAGTTTTTATTATTTTAAATTCTATTGCCGTTTTTTAACTTCATATTCTCATAATTGTTGTTTTACGAAATATAACGTTCTCGCCACACTAGCTTTCAAAGGAAATAAGCGAGGGCAGGTGAATGGCATATCAGTTAAGTCTGTTAGATAAAGCGCCCGTGGCGGAAGGGGAATCGCCCGCCGCGGCCCTGCAACGTACGCTGCGGCTGGCGCAACAGGCCGAGAAATGGGGCTATCACCGCTTCTGGCTGGCTGAGCATCACAACATTGAACAGCTGGCGAGTCCGTCACCCGAAGTGTTAATCGCCTGGATTGCGGCACAAACGACGCGCATCCGGCTGGGATCGGGTGGCGTGATGCTGCAGCACTACAGCCCTTACAAAGTGGCAGAAAATTTCAATGTACTGGCCTCGCTGGCCCCCGGACGTATCGATCTGGGTATTGGTAAAGCACCGGGCGGCCTGCCGCTTTCCACCCGGGCGCTGCAGCGCGGTGTGCATCAGGATGAAAAAGGCAGCTTTGCGGAACAACTGCGCCAGTTAGCACACTGGCTGGCACCCGGCGCGGCGCAAGAGGATAAGGACGAAACGTTACGCGCCACGCCGATACCGGCGCGCCCGGCGCAGCGTTTTTTGTTGGGTGGCAGTGAACAGAGCGCACAGCTGGCGGCAGAGCTGGGCTGGCAGTTTGTCTTTGCCGCTCACATCAATGGCGATCGCCCGTTACTTGAGCGTGCACTGAAGACCTATTCACATCTGACCCGCGGCAAGCAGGCACTGGTGGCGGTACAGGTTGTGGTGGCGGATTCTCCCGCCCAGGCCGATCTGCTGGTCGCGGGGCTCAAACAGTTCCATGTCCAGGTTAAAGACGGGCCGGGCGTCAATGTTGCCAGTCTGGAACAGGCCGAACGTTATGTCCGTCAGGGTGGATTCACGGACTACCTGATTGAGCCGCGCACGCCCTCGCTGCTGAAAGGCACGGCCTCACAGGTTCACGCGCAGCTTGACGCGCTGCATCAGAACTTCAGCATTGATGAATTCGTTATCGACACGCCGGTTGCCGATGCGCGCGCCCGATACCGGTCTCTGGAATTACTGGCAACCCATCAATGGGTCGCTGCCTGAATCGCCGAGGTCATGATGAGTCTGAACGAAGCACAGCTAATTGAATGGCGACGTGAACTGCATACCTGGCCCGAACTTTCCGGTCAGGAATTTGCCACCACCGCGCGCCTTCGCCAGTGGCTCCAGGCCGCCGGGGTTCGCTTACTGGATTACCCACTGGCAACCGGCGTGGTGGCGGAAATCGGCCAGGGTGAAAATCTGATCGCACTGCGTGCCGATATTGACGCGTTGCCAATCCATGAAGCCAGCGGCGTCAGTTTTCATTCCCGTCAGCCCGGCGTCATGCATGCCTGCGGTCACGATCTCCATACTGCCGTCATGCTGGGCGCTGCACTTGAGCTGCAGACAAGGGCGCATCAACTACCAGGACGGGTACGTATTTTATTTCAGCCCGCCGAAGAGATCGCACGCGGTGCCAGACAGTTTATTGAGGCCGGCGTGCTGGAGGGCGTTCAGGCAATTTTTGGCATGCATAACGAGCCGGGCCTGCCGAGCGGCACCTTTGCCACGCGCAGCGGTGCGTTTTATGCCAATGCAGACAAGTTCGTCATTCAGGTTACCGGCAAAGGCGCGCACGCGGCGCATCCTGAGCAGGGCGTGGATGCCATTGTGGTGGCCAGCCAGATTATTCAGGCTCTTCAGACGCTGACCAGTCGCAGCTTCAATACGCTCGACAGCCTGGTGCTCAGCGTGACCCGCATTGATGGCGGCAAAACCTGGAATGTATTGCCGGGTTCTGTGGAATTTGGCGGCACTGCCCGCACCCACGACCTGCAACGCCGTGCCGAACTGGAAGACCGTGTGCGCACGCTGGTGGAGCACATCGCCCGGGCCAGCGGCGCGCAGGCCAGTCTGAGCTGGCACGCCGGACCGCCCGTGCTGATCAATGATGCGCAGTGGGCGCAGTTTACCAGCGAAGTAGCGCACGATGTCGGCTATCGGGTACAGATGGCTGACCTGCATCTGGGGGGAGAAGACTTTGCCTTCTACCTGCAGCAGGTGCCCGGTGCCTTTGTCAGCATTGGCAGCGGCAGCGACTTTGGTCTGCACCATGCCGGTTTTACACCCGATGAAGCGTCGATCGCGCCCGCTGCCCACTACTTTGCTCAACTCGCGCAGCAGGCCCTGCGCCATCTTCATGACCGATGTCGTGAACCCGCCCTGAATTAAGTTCCACTTCCTGACGACCTGTGCGGCTTGTCGCGGACAACCGCCTGGCATTGTGACGCAGAAAAAAGAGAGTAATCATGACCACAAGACAGCTTCGACTGGGTACCCTGTTGCACGGTGCCTCGGGTAACATGTCCGCCTGGCGCCACCCGGCCGCTCAGGCGGATGCCAGCATCAGCTTCGACTATGCCAAAAAAATCGCGCGTAAAGCCGAGCAGGGCAAACTGGACTTTCTGTTTGTCGCCGATGGTCTGTTTATCAATGAAAAATCGATTCCTCACTTCCTGAACCGTTTTGAACCTTTAACGCTGCTCTCGGCGCTGGCCGGCGTTACGGAACATTTAGGGCTGGTGGGCACGGTCTCCACTTCCTATAGCGAACCTTTTACCGTGGCGCGCCAGTTCGCCAGCCTGGATCATCTGAGCGGTGGCCGCGCGGGCTGGAACGTCGTCACCTCGCCACTCGAAGGGTCGGCAAAAAACTTTTCCCGCCAGCAGCACCCGGAACACGCTTTGCGTTACCGCATTGCCGACGAATACCTTCAGGTAGTGAAAGGGCTGTGGGATTCATGGGAAGAGGATGCCTTCGTTCGCAACAAAGAGAGTGGCCAGTTCTTCGATCCCGCCAAACTACACACACTGCATCATCACGGCGATTTCTTTCAGGTACAGGGACCGCTCAATATTTCACGCACGCCGCAGGGACGGCCTATCATTTTCCAGGCCGGCGCGTCTGACGACGGTAAAAAGCTGGCGGCGCGACATGCCGATGCCATCTTTACGCACCAGCCGACGCGGGAAGAAGCCCAGGCCTTTTACCGGGATGTGAAGCAGCAGCTGGTGAAAAACGGACGGCAACCGGACGATTTGCATATCTTTCAGGGCGTCAGCGTCATTGTGGGTCGCGATGCAGAGGATGTGGAGCAGCAGTATCAAACTACCGCTGCGCTGGTCTCGATTGATGATGCGCTGAATTATCTCGGCCGCTTCTTCGATCACCATGACTTTTCCCAGTATCCACTCGATGCGCCGTTCCCCGACGTTGGCGACATCGGCCAGAACAGTTTCCGCAGCACCACCGACGAAATTAAACGCAAAGCCCGTGAACAGGGACATTCACTGCGCCAGGCGGCACTGGAAGCCGCCACGCCACGGCCGCTGTTTCATGGCACGCCAGCGCAGGTTGCCGACGGCCTGCAGGCATGGTTTGAGAGCGAGGCTGCAGACGGTTTTATCATCAATGGCGGTACGCCGGATACGTTTGAGCGCTTTGTTGATGAAGTGGTGCCTGTTTTGCAGGCGCGTGGCCTGACAAGACGTGAGTATCCGGGGCGCACACTGCGTGACAGCTTCGCCTTGCCCAAGCCGGTCAATCAGTTCACTTTGCAATAAGGACCTTTGCTATGCAGAAAAAAATCCTGATGGCGCTGATGCTGCTGACGGCCAGCGCTACCAGCCATGCGGAAAGCACCAGCGTCGCGGTAAATGGGCAGCGCGTCAGTCTTGAAGCCAATAAAACGCCTGTCCATACCGTAAAGAATGCGCAGGCCATCGCACAGTTGCCCGCCGGTTATCACTTTGCTGTGCCGGGTTCGTTCACGGTGGCGGTGGCGGCCCTGAACTCGCCGCCGCTCACCGTTTTCTCGGACGACAATACCACGCTGTTGGGGAGCGAAGTCGATATCGCGCGACTGGTCGCAGACAGCCTGGGATTAAAGCTCAACGTGGTGCCCACCTCGTGGGAAGACTGGCCGCTGGGCGTGGCGTCCGGAAAATATGATGCCGCCATTACCAACATCACCGTGACGAAGGCGCGCAAAGCGAAATTCGATTTTGCTACCTACCGCAAAGATTCGCTGGGGTTCTACGTAAAAACCAGCAGCCCGATTAAATCACTCACTCAAGCCGACGATATCGCCGGGCTGCGCATCATTGTCGGTTCCGGGACCAATCAGGAGGCCATTTTACTGGCCTGGGACAAACAAAATCAGGCCAAAGGGCTTAAACCGTTTATACCCATTTATACCAAAGACGATGCGGCACAGACGCTGGCGCTGCAGGCCGGACGTGCAGATGCCTATTTTGGCCCTAACGTGATTGGCGCCTGGAAAGCCGCGCTCAACGGTAAGACTCGTCTGGTCGGCAGTGTGGATGGCGGCTGGCCCAAGGCGGCGCATATCGCCGTGACGGTGAAGAAAGGCAGCGGCTTAGCGCAACCTGTCAGTACGGCGCTGAACGGCGTCATTCAAAATGGCGCTTACCAGAAGGTACTGGATCGCTGGGGCGAAGGCGTTGAACGCATCGACCATTCCGAAATTAATCCACCCGGTCTGGGTGACTGAGGCGCACACGATGAGTCAACAGCAATTCCGTGAACTGTCACCTGATGCACCAGAGTTAGAGCCCATTCTCACCGGCTTATTTGCTGAATATGCGGCCCGCTATGGCGATTACTTCAGCCGCCACAAGGAGCAGGAAAAAACCGAATGGTATCTGCCGCCGCACGGCTTATTCATCGTGCTGGAGCGCGACAAGGAGATTATCGCGATGGGGGCGTACAAACCTTACGACGCGCAGACGGCAGAGCTGAAGCGAATCTGGACGCGTGGCGATCTCCGGCGACAGGGGTTAGCCCTGGTGGTGCTGAAAGAGCTGGAGCGACGGGCCCTGCGCGCCGGTTATCAGCGGCTGTTTCTGACTACCGGTTTCCGGCAGCCCGAGGCCGTTCGCTTATATACCGGCCACGGCTATGAGCCGCAGTTCGATCTGAGTGGCGATCTGGAGCGTTACGGGCAGCCACCGCACGATGGCCGCTTACGGTTTATCAAAGTGATCGGCGTGCACAGCGTTGCGCAGGCAAGTTAAGGAGTCAGTATGAACCCTCATCAACATTTACATGTCGTGCCTGCCCGTTATCCTGCCCGCACGCTGGGCGCGGTGGTCGCGCTGTTTATCCTGGCAGGCGTGGTGCAGTCGGTCGCGTTTAATCCACGCTGGGAATGGGGCGTGTTTGCCCGCTGGTTCTTTGATCCCGTCATTCTGCATGGTCTGGGGCAAACGCTGCTGCTAACGCTGTTGGGCACGGTATTCAGCCTGCTTTTAGGCGGGCTACTGGCGCTGGCGCGGCTGTCGTCGTCCTGGCTGTTAAGCAGCCTGGCGTGGGGATACATCTGGCTGTTTCGATCGCTGCCGCTTATCGTGGTGCTGATCATTCTCTATAACTTCTCTTATCTCTACGACACGCTGTCCATTGGCGTGCCTTTTACCACGCTGTCCTGGGGCCATTTTCAGACGATTAACGTGCTGGGGCAGTTTCCGGCGGCCGTCATTGGCCTGACCCTGGTCCAGGCGGCCTACAGTGCAGAGATCATCCGGGGTGGTTTTCTGGGCGTTGATCACGGTCAGGTGGAAGCGGCTTCCGCACTCGGGCTGTCTGCCACGCGGCGCACCTTCCGCATTATTCTGCCCCAGGCCCTACGCGCCATTATTCCCACGGCCTTTAACGAAATTATCAGCCTCGCGAAGGGCACGGCAATGGTCTATGTGCTGGCGATGCCGGAACTGTTTTACACCATTCAGATGATCTACAACCGCAACCAGGAGGTGATCCCCTTACTCATGGTCGGTGCGGCCTGGTATCTGATTATCACCACCGTTCTGTCACTGATTCAGCACAGCGTCGAACGCTGGCTGGCGCGTAGCGTCAACCGTGAACCCCAACCGTCGCGCTGGCGACAATGGCGCAGCCGCGTCACAACGCTCAATCCTGTTGAGGAGATCAGCCATGTCCGAAGCCATTGATTACCGCGTAGCGCATCGTACCGGGGCCATCAGCATTACCGGGGTCAGCAAACGTTTCGGCAAGCTTAAGGCGCTGGACGACGTCTCGCTGGAACTTGAACCCGGTTCTGTGACGGTGATTCTGGGGCCATCCGGTTCAGGAAAGTCGACCCTGCTGCGCACCATCAACCATCTGGAACGCGTGGACGAAGGCTTTATTCAGATCGACGGTGAGTACATCGGTTATCAGCGTCGGGGAAATACACTCTATGAACTGAAGGCGCGAGCGATACTGCGCCAGCGCGTCAACGTTGGCTATGTTTTTCAGAACTTCAATTTGTTTCCTCATCTCACGGTGCTGGAAAATTTAATCGAAGCGCCGATAGCGCACCGGCAGCTCTCAAAACGTGAGGCGATCATCCGGGCTGGCGAGCTACTGGAGACGGTCGGCCTGCGCCATAAAGCGGATGCCTGGCCGCGTCATCTGTCGGGCGGTCAGCAACAACGCATTGCGATTGCCCGGGCCCTGATGCTGCAACCCCGTGTCATGTTGTTTGATGAGCCGACTTCCGCGCTGGATCCTGAACTGGTAGGCGAGGTGCTGGATGTGATTAAAAAACTGGCCCGCTCCGGCACCACCCTGGTTATCGTGACGCACGAGGTTGGCTTTGCCCGTGAAGTTGCCGACAACGTGGTGTTTATGGTGGACGGGAAAATTGTCGAGCAGGGCAGCAGTGCCCAGGTGCTAAACCATCCACGTCATGAACGCACCCGCCGCTTTCTGGCACGCGTATTATAAGGAGCCGATATGAAATACGCGTCTCTCACGCTGTTAGCGGTGTTGGTGAGCGGTACGGTATGCGCCGAAGAAAGACGGGATGCCGCCCAGAATGAACAGCCCATTCATGCGCCCGTGAACCCGGAAGCGGTGAGAAAAATCCCGGCGAATTTTTCGTTTGTGGAGCCGGGCACCTTGACCGTCGCCACCTCGGCTATCCACTCACCGCCGCTGGCGCTGCTGGCGTCGGATAACGTGACGCGCATTGGCAGCGATCCGGACATTGCCCGCCTGCTGGCAGACAGCCTGGGACTCAAACTGAAACTGGTGCCGGCCTCCTGGGAGGACTGGCCCCTGGGCATTCGCGCAGGCCGCTATGACGTAGCCATGTTTAACATCGCAGTAACCGAAGAGCGAAAGCAGAAATTTGATTTCGCGACCTATCGTGCCGATAACCATGCCTTTTCGGTCAAAGCTGACAGTCCCCTCCGCGCGATCACCTCACCGGCGGACGTGGCAGGCAAACGTATCATCGTGGCCTCGGGGACCAATCAGGAACGCATTCTGCTGAACTGGGACGCACAGAATCGGGCGAAGGGCTTGCCGCCGGTTACGCCGATCTATCTGACCGATGATGCTTCAGCCACGCTGTATCTGCTATCTGGGCGGGCCGATGTGATGTTTGGTCCACATTCTGTGGCGGCCTGGAAAGTCGCCTCACGGGGCCAGACGAAACTGGTGGGCCAGGGGCCGTTTCGCGCCTGGGTTGCCGTCACGACGAAAAAGGGCAATGGCCTGGCGGCGGCGCTGCAAACTGCACTCGATGGCACGATTGCAGGCGGACAATATCAGCAGGTTTTGCAACGCTGGGGTGAGCAGGATGAGGCGATCACCCATTCCACGATTAACCCACCCGGTATTGTGTACTGATTCAGGGCCTGCAGGCGGATTTTCCCCCACAGGCCCTGACAGTCCAGTGCCAGCACGGGCGAATAATCCCGTCTCATCTGACAGAAGAAGGCTGCGCGGTCAGCCTGTTTTCGCTCATCCCTTCCTGATATAAACAGGCTGCATGGCCGGTTGCCCTGGCAGGTTTTCCCGGCCTGCTCAGCGACGGGCGCATTGTGTTGCGCGTTTTACAGATTAATCCTACCACGATACAAAGCCTTACCGACTTAAGGTGGAATTGTTAACAATTAATTTGGCTTTGGTTAGCGAGTTTGGATGATTGTGTAAATTGTGATGCATGGCGCACATTACATCACCTGCGACCTTTGTCACACTATAGAAAAAAGGAGACATTGTATGACTGCCCAAACTTCCAGTCTGATGTTGCTGATGTCTTTCGCCGCAGGGACATTTTCAGCCGGTGCATCGAATAACCCGCAACATTTGATGTTCGCCAGCCCGTCTGCTGGCGTGCCCAATAATCCGTTGCCGCTCATCATCTGGCCGCGCGTTGTGCCTGAAGAGGAAGAGGACATCGCGCGCTGGTTTGAGACGACGTTTGAAAAAAATGGCTGGCCTTCGGACTGGCGCGATCAGATCTTCCCCTACATGCACTATCATCCCAACACGCATGAGCTGCTGGGTGTGGCGGAAGGCTGGGCTGAAGTGCTGTTTGGTGGGGACAGCGGCCGTATGATTACCCTGCGGGCGGGCGATGCCGTCCTGATTCCTGCGGGCGTTGGGCACCGTCAGGTGTCGGCCAGCGAAGACTTCGTGGCCGTGGGCGCGTATCCCGAGGGCCTGAAGCCCGAGATTCTGCGCGACGAAATCGGCCTGCTCAAACTGTCGCAGGAAAAAGTGAAAAAAGTGCCCCTGCCAACACGCGATCCCTTCACAGGCAAAGCCGGGGCGATGACGGAGATCTGGAATCCCGTTGCCACCATCATGCACCAGCAGTAAGGCAGGGACCCGCTGCCCCGCCGCTGCACGGTTGCGCTGCCGTTTTTTACGCCGCGCAACCGCCCCTTGTTTCTCCCGGCAAGGGCAAGTGACTGCCACGTCATAGCCGACTTTTCCCCCTTTACGCCGCGTTTCGCTCTGGCGAAATTGTCTTTATTAACATGCTGTTTTTAGTAAATAAAATTCGTATTTACATGCGTTCTCAGCAGACTGTGCTGACAATTTTGCCCTTCGATTTGTCCCGATTCATAAAAGTGCAAACATCGCGACTTACTTTCGCTGTATCTCTGGGACAGGCACGAAAGGTTAACTATGTTTTCAGTCGATCAGGTTATTGAGAGTTTCTGGCCTAACCAGCGTCCTGCCAACTGGCAGAAACGGATGCTGAAGTGGGTGTTGCGTGAAGATGAATTCCAGCGCTTTGCCGCGCGCTATCCGCACCTGAAAGGGCTGGATATGGTGGAGCAGGTACTGGAACACCTTGATGTACGCTGCGAACTCAGCGAGCGCGATCTGGAACAAATTCCGCCGCGCGGCCCGGTCGTGGTGGTGGCGAACCATCCGCTGGGCACGATTGATGGCATGGCACTCCTGCATGCGATCTCTCAGGTGCGCCGTGATGTCAAAATCGTGGCAAACCGGTTGATTATGTTACTGGAGCCGCTCAACAGTCTGATGTTGCCTGTCGACAACATCGGTAACCGTACCAGCCGCCAGCAGCTGCAACACATGCAGCAGCACCTCAATAATCAGGGCGTACTGATTATTTTCCCTGCCGGGGAAGTTTCCCGTCTCACCAGCGCGGGCGTTCGCGACCGTGAATGGCATCACAGCTTCCTGCGCCTTGCCGCGAAAGCCCGCGCACCGCTGGTACCGGTGCACGTTGAAGGGCGTAACAGCTCCCTGTTTTACACCACCGCCAAAGTCGCCCCACCGGTGGCGATGCTGATGCTGGTGCGTGAAATGTTTAAACAGCGCGGCATGCGCATCAAACTGCGCATTGGGGCACAGATTCCGTTCGCGCACTGGCACGACGGTCATACGCCAGGCAAAGAGCTGGCAAAACGTGTGCGTAAACATGTCTATCGCCTGGGGCAGGGGAAAAAGGGGCTGTTCCAGACCGAATCCGCTATCGCCCTGGCGGAAGACCGCGCTGAACTGAAGAAAGCGCTACTGCAAAGCGAGCTGCTGGGAACGACCACCGACGGTAAGCAGATCTATCTGTGGAGACGCAACGGCGCAACCTGGGTGCCAATCCTGCGCGAGCTGGGCCGGTTGCGTGAAATTGCGTTTCGCGCCGTGGGCGAGGGCAGCGGACGTCGTCGTGACCTGGACAGCTACGATGATGACTATTATCACCTGATTCTGTGGGATGACGCCGAACTGGAAATCGTCGGTGCCTACCGGTTTATTCCGGGTGGCGAACAGCTGGAACGGCGCGGAATGGAAGGTCTCTACAGCCACAGCCTGTTCCATTACGATGAACGGATGATCCCGATCCTGCGCCAGGGCATCGAGCTGGGCCGTAGCTTTATTCAGCCAGCCTATTGGGGCAAACGTGGACTGGATTACCTCTGGCTCGGCATTGGTGCCTATGTCGCCAAATATCCCGAAGTACGCTATCTGTTCGGGCCGGTCTCGATTTCAGGCACCATGCCGCTGGCGGCGCGTGATTTGCTGGTGGCGTTCTACCGCATCTACTTCCCGACAGATTTTCCGCTGGCCACCTCACGCTGCCCGTATCCGGCCTCGCTGCCTGACGTGCTGGCACAGTTCAGCGGTAATGATTACAAAGAGGATCTGCAGCGGCTGAAACAACTGCTCAGTAACCTTGGCGCCGCGATTCCGACCCTGTACAAACAGTACTGCGAAGTGTACGAGCCGGGCGGCGTGCAGTTTATTGATTTCGGTAGCGATCCCGATTTTAACAACTGTATCGATGGACTGGTGCTGGCGGATCTCACCAAAATCAAGCCGTCGCGCTACGAACGTTACGTGGCGGTGCATCTGCCGAAGTAGCGGGATGTCACGGTGCTGTCATCAACGTGTCGTAACGTTTAACGCAGGACGTTTATGGCAAAGGCACAGTAGATATGGCCGCACTCTCTCTCACCGGGCTGCATAAGGCCTTCGCGGCGCAGCCGGTTATCCATGACGTAACGCTGAAGATCCAGCAGGGCGAATTTGTCGCCGTGCTGGGTCCGTCCGGCTGCGGCAAGACAACCTTGCTACGCCTGATCGCCGGATTCGAAACCCTGGATCGCGGCGAGATTCGGGTGGACGACACCGTGTTTGCTGCTTCGGATTTTCACCTGCCTCCGGAACGTCGCGATCTTGGCGTGGTGTTTCAAAACTACGCGCTGTGGCCGCACATGACGGTGGCCGAAAACGTGGGCTACAGCCTGAAAGTCACCGGCGTAAACCGAACTGAACGGGCGGATCGCATCCGGCAGGCCTTGACGCTGGTCGATCTGCTGGCGTTTGCCGATCGGCACCCGGCCGATCTCTCCGGGGGCCAGCGTCAGCGCGTGGCGCTGGCGCGTTGTCTGGTGGCCAGGCCACGGCTGGTGCTGCTTGATGAACCCCTGGCTAACCTTGACGTACATCTGCGCGCGGCGATGGAAGACGAATTTCGCCGTTTTCATCGTCACAGCGGCGCGACGCTGATTTACATCACCCACGATCAGCGTGAGGCCATGGCACTGGCCGATCGTATTGTGGTGATGGAGGGTGGTCAGGTGATGCAGTTTGCCTCGCCACAAACCTTGTGGCGCGAACCGGCCAACGAGATGGTCGCCACCTTTATCGATGAAGGACGTGTGCTACCGGTACAGGATATTGAACCCCTGGGGCAGGGCGTGGCATCGGTCATGCTCTGCGGTACGCGACTACGGCTGCGTTGTGCCGCGCAGCAGACAGCCTTACCTTATGGCAAAGCCAGTTTCCATCGCGCCAGTTTCCGCCTGGCCCAGGGCGAAACCGGGCATTTTGCCGCGCAGATCACACGTCTGGTCTACCGTGGCGGTCATTACGACGTCCATCTGTCCCCCTCGGCAGCGCCTGATGTGTCTTTCACCCTGGCCCTCGACGACGTTTCTGCGCTTACGGTTGACGATACCGTCGGCATTATCGTGACTGACGGCTGGATTCTCCCCGCATAAAGGACTTCAGACAGTATGAAAAAGGCTATTTTCACTTCGGTGACCTCGCTGCTGTTTACCGTATTGCTGGCAGGCTCAGCGCTGGCGCAGGCGGCAGACCAGCCCACCGGTAAACTGGTGGTGTACACCTCACAGGCACCGGAAATTGCACAGCAAACGATGGATGCGTTCAAAGCGGCCTATCCCGATATTCAGGTAGAGTGGACGCGCAACGGCACCACGCAGTTAATGAACGTGCTGCATACGGAAATGATGAGCGGCAGAGTCAAGCCTGATGTGCTGCTGGTTGCGGATGCCATTAATCTCGGCGCGCTGAAGAAAGAGCAGCAGCTCTATGCCTATCAGGACGCACCCGTTGGACACCTGAAGCCGTCCTTCTACGATCGTGACAAGACCTTTTTTGGCACCAAGATCATTGCCACGGTCATTGCCTACAACACGCAACGGGCCAAACCGGTCAACAGCTGGAACGCATTGCTCAACGCCGATAACAAAGGGCAAATCGCGATGCCGAGTCCGCTCTATTCCGGGGCGGCCTTGTACAAACTGCATACCGACATCGCCACGCCTGGCATCGGCTGGAACTTCTATAAACAGCTGGCGGCGCTGGGCATTGCGCCGCAGGGAGGCAACGGGCCAGCACTGAAAGCCGTGGCGAGCGGGATGGATAAATATGGCGTGATCACCGATGCCGATATTATCCGGGCGAAAAAGCAAGGATCGCCGATCGATCTGGTGTATCCCAAAGAGGGCGTGTCTTACGTCACCGAACCGGTTGCCATTATGAAATCCGTCCACAACCTGCCCGCTGCGAAAGCCTTTGTGAATTTTTTACTGTCAGAGCAGGGCCAGAAACTGGTGGCCGATCAGGGCAACCGGCCGGTTGACGATCGCGTAGCCGCGCCGGAAGGCTTTGTTCCGGTTGCGCAGATCAAACTGCTGACGCCGGACGTGGAAAAGGCGGTTGCGGATGATGCGCAGGTGCGGGCGCAGTTTACCGCACTGTTCGGAGGCTGAGCATGAGCGTGCTGAGTCACGACAGTCAGCCTCGCTGCTGGCATCTTACACGCGGGCGTTTTCGCGCCGAGCCGTGGGTGCTGGGCGTGCTGGTGTTGATGATTGGGCTGCTGTCGGTGGCGCCTTTTGCCCGGCTTATCTGGACGGCGGTAGCGCCGCAGGGCGTCCCCGATCTGACGCGGCTGGCGCAGTTGCTGGTCAGTCGGCGGGTCCTCAGTGCAACGCTCAATACCTTGAGTATCGGGCTTTGTGCCACACTGTTGTCGCTGCTGCTGGGCACGCTCGCTGCCTGGCTGGTCGCGCTCAGCGATATGCGCGCCAAAGCAGCCTGGGTTTTTGCGTTTATTCTGCCCTTGATGATTCCGCCCCAGGTGACCGCGCTGGCCTGGCTGCAGGCGCTGGCACCGGGTAGCCTGCTGGCCTCACTGTTTCAGTTACTGGGTTTACCCTGGTTCGCGCCGGGCGATCAGCCGCTCTTTTCATGGGGCGGCATCGTACTGCTGCTGGGCCTGCACAGCGCGCCGCTGGTGTTTCTGACGGTACGGGCCGGTCTGCGGCGTTTACCCGCCGAACTGGTGGAAGCGGCGCGTATCAGTGGCGCGTCACATGGGCAGATTCTTCGCACCATCATTTTGCCGCTGGCGCGTCCGGCCCTGTTTGCCGGCGCCGCGCTGGCCTTTGTCTCGGCCGTCGGCAATTTTGGTATTCAGGCCATGCTGGGCATTCCGGCTCGCCTGCCCACGCTTATCACCCTGGTCTATCAACAGCTTAACGCGACAGGTCCGGGTGCGTTGCCGGACACGGCTGTCTATTCGTTGCTGATGGCGCTGATTAGCCTGTCGGGCATGTTGCTGAGCGGCTGGCTGGGCGGACGGCGCGATGTCCGCGTCAGTGGATCCCCGCAGGCGTGGCGACAACCGCTACAGGGCGCACGTTTGCCGACAGAAATTCTGGCCTGGCTGTGGATGGTCGCAACGCTTATCCTGCCCGTCAGTGCGTTGCTGACCAGCGCGTTGACGCGGGGTTTTGGACAGGCTCTGACGTGGCAAACCCTGACGCTGGAAAACTTTTTTCAGGCGCTGTGGGGCTATCCCGCCATCCGCCATGCTTTTGCAACCAGCCTGTGGCTGACCGGGCTGGCGACGCTGATCCTGACCGCCATGGCGCTGTTTCTGGCTTTTTTTCTGAGCTGGCAGCGTACCCGACTGGTTCGCGGCCTGTGGTTCGCCAGCGAGCTGACCTATGCGCTGCCCGGTATTGTCACCGGCGTGGCGGCAATCCTGTTTTTTCTGCCGCCGCTTCCGCTGCTGGACGTGTCGATTTATGGCACGGTCTGGATCATTCTGGCCGCCTATCTGTCCAACTTTCTGGCGCTGGTGTTGCGGCCTGTGCTGGCTGGCTTCGCGCAAATCGAACCTGCGCTTGATGAAGCCGCCCGTCTGTGTGGCGCAGGACTGATGCGCCGTATGCGCGATATCTTACTGCCGCTGGCCGCACCCTCCGCACTGGCAGGCGGTCTGTTGGTGTTTCTTACCGCGTTAAACGAAATTCAGGTATCGGTTCTGCTGGTGACATCGGAAACGCAAACCCTCGGTCCCACGATTATCTTTCTTGATGAAGGCGGATCTGCGCCGCTGGCGGCGGCGGTGGGTTGCCTGATGATACTGGTGGTTCTGACGTTAATGCTGCTGGCGACGCGCTTAACGCGCCGTCTGCCACAGGGTACATTGCCATGGCAAGCCTGACCGTTGTAAGCGGGGTGGGCGGCAAATTGCCCGCGGCGTTCCTGCTGGAGATTCAGGGCTATCGTCTGCTGTGGGATCTGGGTGCCGGGCCGGAGCCGGGCGTCAGACCCGATCTGGCCGCCATCGGTCAGGTTGATGCGATCTGCCTGACCCATTCTCATCGCGATCATACCGGGGCGCTGGACAGCTGGCAGCAACTGGGCTCGCCACCGGTTTACGCGACGGACATCACCTGGCAGCAGTTGGGCGACGGTCCGGTGCCTGCGCGCTGCCGACATGCGCTGCCTTTACAGGGCCAGTGCGCCGTAGGGCCACTGAATCTGTTTACCGGCCGGAGCGGACATTCACCGGGATCCGTGTGGCTTCATCTGCCTGTCGCTGGCGGCATCACCTATATGGGTGACTGGAGCCGCGAGTCATTATTGTTACCGTTTGACCGCCCACCACGGGCGCGCTGGCTGATTACCGATGCGTCCTACGGCGACCGTCATCAGCGTCTGCATCAACAGGTCGACGCGCTGGTGCAGGCGGCCCGACACGGGGCGGTGGTCACAGCACCGTTACATGGCAGAGGGCCAGAGATGGCCCTGCGACTGCGCAGCCAGGGATTACCGGTCAGGCTGTGTCCGCAGGTGCGCGAGGAAGTCTCCCAGTTACTGGCGCAAAAAACGTTACCGGCCGCCACGGCGCTGGCGTTACTGCCGCTGCTGCGCGAGCCGACACCGGCACGCTGGCAACCTGACAGCGTAATCGTGGCTGCCGATGCGGTCGCCGACAGCGGTCTGGCGGCCACGCTGAGCCACTGCCCTGAGTTTACCCTGATTTTTAGTAGCCACGTCGCCCGCGGGACACGAGCCTTTGAGATGCTGCAAAACGGGCTGGCGCAGTGGCTGCCCTGGAACGTTCATCCGCCGCTGGACGATCAACTGGCCCTGATAAAACACTGCGGAGCCGAGCAGGTGATCCCCGCCTTTGTCGCACCCGAACAGTGTCAGCAGTTGATGGCCCGTGCGGGTAGCACCCTGTGCTGGCAGCGTCACTTCACGCTGTCATCCCGCTGGGAGAGTTTTGTCTGACGCTTTAGCAAACGGCTTCAACTGTAAAGCCCGTACTGCTGGACCGGCGCATGGCCCGGATTATCCCGGATGCGGCGTACCGAATCGCGCACCACCAGTTTGCCGTTCAGCAGCAGGTTACCCGGAGGAAGATCCGGATCTAACCGGAGCGACTGAAGAATTCTCACCGCGGCTTCGCCCAGCTCATCGCGTGGCACCTGTACCGAGGTTAAGGGAATCTCCTGAACGGTCGCCAGGTTAAAACCATCCATGCTCATCACCGACACATCCTCCGGCACCCGCAGGCCCGCCTGCTGTAACGCCTGAACCGCCCCGGCGGCAATATAATCGCCGCTGGCCAGAATGGCCGTGGGCCGCTGCGCCTGAGGGCAATGGCGCAGGTAGTCGCTCAGCCGGTCGCGGGCGTCATTGCTGCTAAAGCTGTTCAGCGTTAGCAGATGCTGACGACTGTCGAAGCGCAGATTCATGGCATGCCAGGCATCACGGACGCCCTGTAGCCGCTGCTCCATCGTGTAGCGCCGCAGGCAGTGCAGCGACAGGATTTGCCGGTGGCCCTGTTCAAACAGATAGCGTGCTGAGAACTCGCCAATCAAATGATGATCGGGGGAGACCGACGGCAGGCGCATCCGGCGGTCGCGGGCATTAATCAGCACGCAGGGCTTGTGCATTTCAGCGGCCAGCTGATGGATATGTTCATCATCAATACCAATCACCAGCGCAGCTTCGGTCTGCTGCATCTTATCGATAAACAGTGCCGCATCGCTGTCGACTTCTTCCAGCGGGCAGTAGCGCACCCGGACATCGTGCGGTTTCACGGCTTCGCTGATCCCCTGGATCACCTTGTAATAGAAAATATCCGTACGGATATCGAAGGCACGCGGCGGCGCAAACACGATCAGGTCATTAAGCAGCAGCCGGCCATGGTGCAGGTTATCCAGCACACCTTGCTGTTGGGCAATACGCAGTACCTTGTCGCGCGTGGCAGGGCGAATGTTGGCTTTGCCGGCCAGAACGCGTGAAACCGTGCTCACCGACACACCGCTCAGGGCGGCAATTTCGCTCACTTTTAAGCTTTGTTTCATTCTGTGATCGCCCTCAAGTCTGCAAATGAAAAATTTTTCATAAAGTGCTGAATCGTGTCCTTTCTGGTGTGAACGGACATTTTTGTTGTGCTGCAAGCTTGCCATGAAAAGAGTTGCAAAAAATTGGCTGTACCCACGTTTTGCGCTTTTTTAAGGTCGGGGCAGAGAGAAGTTTGTTCACGGCAACGTGATAATCACTGGCTACAGGAGCGTCATCATGAGTCTCGACTCAACCTCTGCCCGCAGCGCATCGCGCCCGCTGCGGATCATAAAAAATCTGCGCTGGTGGATGCTGGGCATGTTTCTGCTTGGCGTGACGGTGAACTACATCACCCGAAACTCCCTGGGCATTCTGGCCCCTGAACTGAAAAACACCCTGAATATGAGCACCGAGCAATATTCCTGGGTCGTTGCCGCCTTCCAGCTGGCCTACACGTTGTTTCAGCCCGTGTGCGGTTGGTTAATCGATGTCATCGGTCTGAAGATGGGCTTTCTGATTTGCGCCGTCATCTGGTCGATCACCTGCCTGCTGCACGCCGGGGCGGGAAGCTGGCTGCATCTGGCGCTGCTGCGCTTTGTGATGGGTGCCTCCGAAGCGGCGGCGACGCCGGCCAACGCCAAGGCCATCGGCGAGTGGTTTCCGAAAAAGGAACGTCCGGTTGCGGCAGGCTGGGCGGGCGTGGGGTTCTCTATTGGCGCGATGCTGGCACCGCCCATCATCTATGTCGCCCATATCTCCTTTGGCTGGCAGGGCGCGTTCCTGCTGACCGGCGGCCTTGGCCTTATCTGGGTCGCGCTCTGGTGGTGGGGTTATCACTCACCGGAACGCCATCCTCGTTTGTCGGATGAAGAGCGGGATTTTATTACGCAGGACAAGGAAGTCATCGGTGAAAAGTTACCGTTCTTTACCGCGCTGAAAGTCATCGGCAAAGAAAAGAAATTCTATGGTATTGCCATTCCGGCCTTTTTAGCCGAACCCGCCTGGGCCGTGCTGAGCTTCTGGGTGCCGCTCTACCTCGCCAATGAACGCGGCATGGATCTGAAACAGATCGTGATGTTTGCCTGGCTGCCCTTCCTGGCGGCAGATATTGGCAGCGTGGCCAGTGGTTATCTGACCAAAATCTATGTGCGCTGGTTTGGCTGCACCCGGGTGAACTCGATCGTCGCCAGTTCGATCACCGGTGCGGTGCTGATGATCTCGCTGGCGTTAATGACGCTGGTTAAAGATCCCTACCTGGCCATCGCGCTGATCTCCATTGGTGGCTTCGGTCATCAGGTGATCTCCTGCATGTTGAGTGCGCTGGTGGTGGAGCGTTTTGATCGCCGCCAGATGGCGACAGTCAACGGCATGCGCGGATCCTGCGCCTGGATCGCCAGCTTTATCTTCTCGCTGATTATCGGCGTCACCGCCGACACGATTGGCTTCAATCCCCTGTTTATTGCCATGGGTTTCTTTGACCTGATTGGCGCGGTTTTCCTGGTGATGTTTATCGCCGAACGCCGCCAGAATATTGCTAAAAATTGAGGGTAACCTGATGAAAACGCTTAAGACATGGACGCTCCATCAGCAGGCAGCGCACTTCGTCGAACTGAAAACCGAGCAGCGTCACTTTTTACGTATTTACGTATTGGAAAGCGGGCTGATGCGCGTGTTATTAAAACGCGACGGGGAGCTGGCATTAAACCGGACCTGGAGCATTGCGCCTCAGGATGACGTGCCCTGGCAGGGGCGCGATCGGGAATCGCTGGAAGGCTTTTCGTTGCCCGCGTTCACCTTTGAACAGGGGGCGCAGTTTGTTCGCCTGGCCACCGACCGGCTGCGCGTGACGGTGCATTCGCCGTTGTACCTTAGCTGGGAGCATTTCGATGGTACCGAGTGGCAGCCGCTGGCGGCCGATCGTCATACCGGGGCTTATCTGCTGAACATGCATGGCGATGGCGTTGAACATTACCAGCGCCGTCAGCCGCAGGATCGGGTGTATGGCCTGGGCGAAAAGAGCGGGGATCTTAACCGGGTTAATCGCCGCTATGAGATGCGTAATCTGGATGCGATGGGCTATAACGCGGCCAGCACCGATCCGCTCTATAAACATATTCCCTTCACGCTGACCCAGCGCGACGGCGTCAGTTTTGGCCTGTTCTACGATAATCTTTCCAGTAGCTGGCTCGATCTGGGCAATGAGCTGGATAACTACCATCTGCCTTATCGCCGCTATCGTGCAGAGGCGGGCGATCTGGATTACTACATGATGCTGGGGCCGACGCTGCTGGATGTGACCAAGGCGTTTGTGCGCCTGACGGGCCGAACGCTCTTTCAGCCAAAATGGAGCCTGGGCTATAGCGGATCCACCATGCACTACACCGATGCGCCGGATGCGCAACACCAGCTGCTCTCCTTCATCCAGCTGTGCCGTGAGCATGAGATCCCCTGTGATTCGTTCCAGCTGTCATCCGGTTATACCTCGATTAATAACAAGCGCTATGTCTTTAACTGGAACTACGACAAAGTGCCCAATCCCGAGGCGATGACCGCCGCGTTCCATGATGCCGGGATGAAGCTGGCAGCCAATATCAAACCCTGTCTGTTACAGGATCATCCGCGCTATGACGAGGTGGCGGCTCAGGGGCTGTTTATCCGTGATTCTGAGCAGGATCAGCCAGAACGCTCCGTGTTCTGGGACGACGAAGGTTCGCATCTGGATTTCACCCATCCCAAAACGGTGGCGTGGTGGCAGGAAAACGTCACGGAGCAGTTGCTGAAAAAAGGCATCGACGCGACCTGGAACGACAACAATGAATATGAAGTCTGGGACGGCGAAGCGCGCTGTCATGGCTTCGGCCAGCCGATTGCCATTAAGCATATTCGTCCGGTCATGCCGTTGCTGATGATGCGCGCCTCGCTGGAAGCCCAACAGCGTTTTGCCCCGGAAAAACGCCCGTACCTGATTTCCCGTTCGGGTTGTGCCGGTATGCAACGCTATGTGCAGACCTGGAGCGGGGATAACCGGACCAACTGGCAGACCCTGCGCTACAACATCCGCATGGGACTGGGGATGAGCCTGTCAGGATTGTTTAACGTGGGGCACGATGTCGGCGGCTTTGCCGGGGATAAACCGGATCCGGAGCTGTTTGTGCGCTGGGTTCAGAATGGTGTTATGCATCCGCGTTTTACCATTCACTCATGGAATGACGATCACACCGTGAATGAGCCGTGGATGTATCCGGAAGCCACGCCAATGATCCGCGAGGCGATTCGCCTGCGTTACCGGCTGATGCCGTATCTGTATACGCTGGCATGGCAGGCCAGCGCGCACGATGAACCGATGCTGCGTCCGACTTTCCTGGACCATGAGAACGATGCACGGACCTATGATGAGTGCGATGACTTTATGCTGGGACGCGACCTGCTGGTCGCCAGCGTTGTGGAGCAGGGCGCGCGTACCCGATCCGTATATCTGCCCGAGAATCCACACGGCTGGTATGACTGGCATAACGGCAACTGGCTGGCGGGCGGACAAACAGTTACGCTGGATGCACCGCTGGATCGCCTGCCGCTGCTGGTGCGCGCAGGTGCCGCGCTTCCGCTTGGCCAGTGTGAAACCACCACCGATGCGCAACGTGACAACGTGCGTGAACTGCAGGTATGGCCTGCGCCGGGCAACGCCACGACCCACGGTGAGCTGTTTGACGATGACGGCGAGTCGCACGGCTGGCGCCAGGGAAATGCACTCTGGCTGAGCTGGACGTTAACCAGTAGCGCGTCGCGGCTGGATCTGACGGTCGAAAAGCGCGGGGATTATCTGCCAGCATGGCGGGAAATGACGGTTATCTTACCGCCGGGTGAGAAACGTACATTGTGGATCAACGGTGAAATGACGTCATGCTATGGGCTGGCATAAGCCGTAACGTGTCAGACCGGTAGGGTTTGTCACGATAACCACCGGCCCACCTGCGTGGGCCGGTTTGTATTCAGGCTGAGTGCGTTTCAGTGCTCATGCGTCCCAGGTCTTTATCTACCAGGAACAGGCCATTGCCGCCTTCGCCGACCATCGCCAGTTTGTCCAGTACGGTTTTAAACAGCTTCTCTTCTTCATGCTGTTCCGCAACGTACCATTGCAGGAAGTTGAAGGTCGAATAGTCCTGGGTGGTCATTGCCGCATGGGCCAGCTCGTTAATCTTACTGGTGATCAGCTTTTCATGATCCAGCGCCTGAATCAGCACTTCGTTCAGTGAATTGTAGGCAACAGGCGGGGCTGCGATGGTACCCAGCACCGGCATCGCACCGGTATCGCTCAGGTAGTTAAACAGGCGCTGCATGTGTTCCATTTCTTCACGTGAGTGCATTTTCAGGAAGGACGCTGCGCCCTCATAGCCTTTATCGCTGCACCACGCACTCATCTGTAAATAGAGATTCGCGGAGAAAAATTCCAGGTTCAGCTGGTCGTTTAAACGCCCAGTCATTTCAGCAGTCAGCATGGCCGCGTCCTTATTTCATTGTAAATAGACAGGTGATAAGTGATGAATTATGCATCAGGCTTATAAGAAATGTGAAGCGTTTTGTTAAAAAAATACCATTTTATCTGATTGATTTAAAAAGAATTATTTCAACTCTTGAATGCGAGCGATTATCATTGTGGTCTGCTTTTCTGCCTGTGTCTGAGCCAGGTTGTGCCGGACGCGCGGGCGTGAAGGCGGTTTATCCAGTCGGCCCGGATCCGTCAGTGGACCGCGTTCTGCGGCGTTCTGCTACTGTCCGGCAACCGCTTTTTCCCGTCATGGTGATAAGGTAAGGCCATAATCGCGTCAGGAAGCATGAACAGCATTACACTGGTGTGCCTGGCCGGGGTTTACTATGCGGAGCGGGGTCTGTGTCTTCGCACGAAAGAGGATGGCGTAAAAATGCAATCTTTGGAAAGCAACACTGAATACTATGATGCGTGTTTTACCACCTGCGATCTCAGCGAACGGGTGCTCACGCAGGCGCATTTTGAAGACTGTGAATTTACGCACGTTAACTTTATCTCGGCGCGCTTTTTGGCCTGTAAATTCATTAACTGCGTCTTTACGCACTGTAACCTCAGTCTGGTCGATCCGTCTGGCACCCGCTTCTTTGGCGTTCACTTTAACGACTGCAAGCTGACCGGCATGGACTGGACGAAAGCCTGGTGGCCTGATTTTTACCTGGACCATGAATTGCACTTTTCAACGTGTATCCTGACCAGCGGATCGTTTTTTGGTCTGCGGCTGCACGGCGTGAAAATGGAAGGATGCAAACTGATCGAGGTGGATTTCAGAGAGTGCGATTTAACGGGTGCCGCGCTGACCGAGTGTGACATGACGGGCAGCCTGTTTCATCACACCGTGCTGCGCGGGGCCGATCTGACGGAATCCTGGCATTACGCCATCAACATCTTTAACAACACAGTCGAAAAAGCCCGCTTTTCGCGGCTGGAGGCGGTTTGCCTGCTGGAAAGTCTGGGCATTGAGTTGGTGGATTAACCCGCTGGCGAGGCGGCGGGATGAATACCGTAAAGACGGGAGAAAACCCGGCGTCATTTCCCCCGCGTTGACTTCACCAGTAGCCATCTGCTGCACAGTGAACCGCTGTTTGCCGGTGGCGCGACTTTCTCTTCCGTCCGCTGTAGGCCAATAGCGCAAAATATTGTATGCTATGCCGCCTTAAAGTTGACCAGGTAACCGGAATCACGCCAATGTAACTTTGCGCTCATCCCGCGACGACAGAAAGTCGCATCTGGCACCGTTTACTCGCCGGTAAAATTCTGCCGGCCACCGTGATTTATCTGCCGCGCCTGAGAGTGCGTGGCTACGTTGAGAAGAATTCACTCATGTCTAATCCCTTTTTAGAAGAGGTGGCACGCCGCCGCACCTTCGCGATTATCTCGCACCCGGATGCCGGTAAAACCACCATCACCGAAAAAGTTCTGCTGTTCGGACAGGCTATCCAGACCGCCGGTACGGTAAAAGGCCGTGGCTCTAACCAGCACGCAAAATCCGACTGGATGGAGATGGAAAAGCAGCGTGGTATTTCGATTACTACCTCCGTTATGCAGTTTCCCTATCGTGACAGCCTGGTAAACCTGCTGGATACACCGGGGCACGAAGACTTCTCCGAGGATACCTATCGTACGCTGACGGCGGTCGACTGCTGCCTGATGGTGATCGATGCGGCGAAAGGCGTCGAGGATCGTACCCGTAAGCTGATGGAAGTAACCCGTCTGCGCGATACGCCGATCCTGACCTTTATGAACAAACTTGACCGTGATATCCGCGATCCGATGGAGTTGCTGGATGAAGTGGAAAGTGAGCTAAAAATTGCCTGCGCGCCCATCACCTGGCCGATTGGCTGCGGCAAGCTGTTTAAAGGCGTTTACCATCTCTACAAGGACGAAACCTACCTGTATCAGACCGGTAAAGGTCACACGATTCAGGAAGTCCGCATCGTTAAGGGCCTGAACAACCCTGACCTCGATGCGGCCGTCGGGGAAGAGCTGGCCTCGCAACTGCGTGAAGAGCTGGAGCTGGTGCAGGGCGCATCACACGAGTTTGAACTGGACGCGTTTCTCAGCGGTCAGCTGTCGCCGGTGTTCTTCGGAACCGCACTGGGTAACTTCGGCGTAGATCATATGCTGGATGGCCTGGTGGCGTGGGCGCCGCGCCCTATGCCGCGCCAGACCGATACCCGCACCGTTGAAGCCAAAGAAGAGAAATTCACGGGCTTCGTGTTTAAAATTCAGGCCAACATGGACCCGAAACACCGTGACCGCGTGGCCTTTATGCGCGTCGTGTCGGGGCGTTATGAAAAAGGCATGAAGCTGCGTCAGGTCCGTACCGGCAAAGATGTAGTGATTTCGGATGCGTTGACCTTTATGGCGGGCGACCGTTCGCATGTGGAAGAAGCCTATCCGGGCGACATTATCGGCCTGCATAACCACGGCACCATTCAGATCGGCGACACCTTTACGCAGGGTGAAAACATGAAGTTTACCGGGATTCCGAACTTCGCCCCCGAACTGTTCCGCCGTATCCGCCTGCGCGATCCGCTTAAGCAGAAACAGCTGCTGAAAGGATTAGTCCAGCTGTCGGAAGAGGGTGCAGTGCAGGTGTTCCGCCCGGTGCATAACAACGACCTGATTGTCGGTGCGGTCGGTGTGCTGCAGTTTGACGTGGTGGTGGCGCGCCTGAAGAGCGAATACAACGTCGAAGCCATCTATGAGGCGATTAACGTGTCGACGGCGCGCTGGGTTGAATGCAAAGACGCCAAAAAATTTGAAGATTTCCAGCGTAAAAACGAGGTCAACCTCGCGCTGGATGGCGGCGATAATCTGACCTATATCGCCCCAACAATGGTGAACCTGAACATCACTCAGGAGCGCTATCCTGACGTCATTTTCCGCAAAACCCGCGAGCACTAATCGCGTTTTCCGGGCCATTCTCCCTGGGAATGGCCCGGTTTCCCACGATACAGAACCCTCCTAAAACACGCTTTTTCCTCGCTTTTGACGCACGATCAACCAGTTACCCGAGCAAAGTGCCAAATCCCGACTATCCTTATTTCATCGGACGGTTAAAGAGACTTATTTCTCCATGCGTCCTGTGCCGCAGTAGCGTTGTTTGCTGCTCTTGCGCCCACAGTCTGGGGCGAATTAACAGATAGAAGGATGATATCGATGCACACAACTAAGCTTACTAAAACATTAATGGCTGCAATGGTAGGTACCGCACTGTTAAGCGGAAACGTCTTTGCAGAAGAGTCCGCGTCTCAGAAAGCGTCACAAACTGCTGACAGCGCGGGCGCGAAAATCGACAGCTCAATGAAGAAAGTCGGTGGCTTTATGGACGACAGCGCGGTGACCGCGAAAGCGAAAGCGGCGCTGGTGGATGACGACTCGATTAAGAGCACCGATATTTCGGTCAAAACCCACAACGGCGTTGTGACGCTGAGCGGTTTCGTGACTTCACAAGACCAGGCGGAAAAAGCCGTGGCCGTGGTGAAGAAAGTGGAAGGCGTGAAATCCGTTAGTGACAAGCTGCACGTAAAAGACGTGAAAAAGCAGTCCATGAAAGGTTATGCCGGTGACGCTGCCACAACCAGCGAAATTAAAGCTAAGCTATTAGCAGATGACAAGGTTCCTTCACGTAACGTGAAAGTTGAAACCACCGACGGTGTGGTACAGCTCTCAGGTGAAGTGGCGAACCAGGCGCAGTCCGATCGTGCCGAGAGCATCGCGAAAGCTATCGAAGGCGTAAAAAGTGTTAAAAACGACCTGAAGGTCAAGTCTTAACATGACTCCGTGCGGCCTCTGTCCGGGCCGCACAAATAAGAATACCCATCCTGGGATGAAACAAGCAGTTCAATATTAAAAATGGTTAAGGAGAGGCTTATGTTTCGTTGGGGCATTATTTTTCTGGTGATTGCACTGATCGCCGCTGCATTAGGTTTTGGTGGCCTGGCCGGTACCGCAGCATGGGCAGCGAAAGTCGTGTTCGTGGTGGGTATTATTCTGTTCCTCATCAGCTTGTTTACTGGCCGTAAAAAGCTATAGCGATGACCCAGACAGGTTAACGCTGGCATAGTCAGCGTTAAACGGAGACCAGTTATTTGTCGCGAAAGGTAGTGTGAAGCAAAGGATGCTTCATATTCGCAACGAAGTGTTAAAAAGCGCAACGCTAATAGCACAATTAATGGACACTCTGACTGGTTCTCCGTGCTAGTATCGACCCACAATTAACTCCCTGCATTCTCTTCATTCGTATTTCGGGATCCCACTCTGAGGTCGGTACATTGGGTATACGTATTCCCGTGACGCTCGGGGCCATTGAACCCCTTGCACTCACACCGTTTAAAGCCAACAAAATTGCCTTAGTGTGCGAGGGCGGCGGCCAGCGCGGCATTTTCACAGCAGGCGTTCTGGATGAGTTCCAGCGGGCAAAATTCAATCCCTTTCAGTTGCTGTTAGGCTCTTCTGCTGGTGCGCAGAACCTTTCCGCTTATGTCTGCGGCCAGCCGGGCTATGCACGTCGGGTGATTACCCGCTATACCACCAGTAAGCTGTTCTTTGACCCCGTGCGTTTCCTGCGCGGCGGTAATCTTATCGATCTCGACTGGTTAATTGATATCACCCGCAGCGAATTTCCACTGGCCATGACCAGCGCAGAAACCTTGTTTGCTTCGGGGCGGCAATTTTACATGTGCGCCTGTCGCAGTGATGACTATGCCCCCAGTTACTTTGCCCCCACAGCCAGTAACTGGCTGGATATTATTAAGGCTTCCAGCGCTATTCCGGGCTTTTACCGTCTGGGCGTGGATCTGGAGGGCATAAGCTATCTGGATGGCGGCGTCAGCGATGCGATTCCCGTACGCGAAGCGGCAAAACGCGGGGCCGATACCATTGTGGTCATCCGTACCGTGCCGTCGCAGATGTTCGATGTGCCCCGTTGGGTGACCCGTATGGAACGCTGGTTCAGCGGCGGGGCGCTGCAGCCAATGATCAAGATTCTGCACCATCACGAGCAGACCTATCGCGAAACCCAGCAGTTTATTGAAAAGCCGCCGGGTGATTTACGTATCATCGAAATCTTCCCGCCGCGCGTGTTAGCCAGTAACGCACTGGGCAGTCGTATTGCCGCATTGAATCAGGATTACCATCTGGGGCGCCGCTGTGGTCGCTACTTTATTGCCACGCTGGGGCAATGGCTGAGCGATGCCGAGCCCCACACAGGGCTGGATATTGTGGTCCCTTCTGCTCCGGTGGCAAATGAGCCGGGGGATATCGCTCCGGTCATCCCGCTGACCGGCAACGATGGCACTTATGGCGAGGGTACGCTGACATGAGGTTTGTTGATACCCACTGTCACTTTGATTTTCCGCCGTTTGTGGACGCGGCCGACGTCAGTCTGCGCCAGGCTGCGGACGCGGGCGTAGAAAAAATTATTGTGCCATCGGTCGAGGCAGGGCGCTTTGACCTTGTTTGTCAGTTAGCCCGGCAGCACCGCGCGTTATATGCCGCACTCGGCCTGCATCCGATTGTGACGGAGCAGCACGAGGAGCAGCACCTCGCTCAGCTTGAAAGCCTGTTACAACAGCGGCCCCCAAAGCTGGTGGCCCTCGGTGAGATCGGCCTGGATCTGTATCGGGACGATCCGCAGTTTGATAAGCAAACCTGTTTCCTGGATGCGCAACTGAAGCTGGCGAAACGTTACGATCTGCCGGTGATCCTGCATTCGCGCCGCACGCACGATCAGCTGGCACTGCATCTGCGTCGGCAGGCTGTGCCACGGCGCGGCGTCGTACACGGTTTTGCCGGTAGCCTGCAGCAGGCGCAGGCGTTTATTAAGCTCGGCTATGCGATTGGCGTAGGCGGCACGATTACGTATCCCCGCGCCAGTAAAACCCGGCAGACGATTGCCCGTTTACCGCTCTCGTCGCTGCTGCTGGAAACCGATGCGCCTGATATGCCGCTGAACGGCTACCAGGGCCAGCCAAACCGGCCCGAGCGCGCCGTTTTAGTCTGGCAGGTGTTGTGTGAACTGCGTGACGAGCCGCACGCCGAAATCGCCGACGCGTTATGGCACAACAGTCATGCGCTGTTTTCGCTTGCATAATCCCCGCCGTCACATCGTGTCCTGGTGAAATGTTATAATAGTAACATCCCTGTGGCTGAATTATACTGGCTGCCTTGGGCCATACTTTGCAGATAATCTAAATTTTCGCTGAGTTTTTGCAGCCGTTTCATACTTTCATGTGATTTGGTGCACACAAAATGGCCGTTATCATTGTTAATATTATCACATTCAAGGGTGGGCGAACGTTTACCCGATGTTCTGGAGATCACCATGACCGATATTAAACAGCAGGCCCTGCGCGCCCTGAAGCTGATGGATTTAACCACGCTGAACGAGGATGACACCGACGAGAAAGTGATCGCGCTCTGTCATCAGGCGAAATCTCCGGTGGGTAACACCGCTGCCATCTGTATTTATCCGCGTTTCATTCCCGTGGCGCGTAAAACGCTGCGTGAGCAGGGCACGCCTGACGTGCGCATTGCCACCGTAACCAACTTCCCTCATGGCAATGACGATATTGAGATTGCGCTGGCCGAAACCCGTGCCGCCATCGCTTACGGCGCTGATGAAGTGGATGTGGTTTTCCCTTATCGCGCGCTGATGGCAGGCAATGCGCAGGTCGGCTTTGATCTGGTCAAGGCCTGCAAAACCGCCTGTGCGGAAGCCGACGTTTTACTGAAGGTTATTATCGAAACCGGCGAACTGAAGCAGGAAGCGCTGATTCGTCAGGCCTCTGAAATTGCGATTGATGCCGGGGCTGACTTCATCAAAACCTCAACCGGTAAAGTGTCGGTCAACGCCACGCCGGAAGTGGCGCAGATCATGATGAGCGTCATCCGCGACAAAGGTGTGAAAGCGCAGGTTGGCTTCAAACCGGCAGGCGGCGTTCGCACCGCTGAAGATGCCGCTGTCTATCTGCAGCTGGCGGATGATACGCTGGGTGCCGACTGGGCCGATGCCCGCCATTTCCGTTTTGGTGCCTCCAGCCTGCTGGCAAATCTGCTCAACACGCTTGGGCACAGCAGCGACACCAGCAAGTCGGGTTACTGATTCATCCGGGCGGCTCACGGCCGCCTCTTCTCCTCTTTCCCTGACGTAAGGGGGCGACATTGTACCTCGCACAAGAAATCATTCGAAAAAAACGTGACGGCCAGGCGCTGACTGAAGACGAAATTCGTTTCTTCATCAACGGGGTGCGCGATAACAGCGTGTCCGAAGGGCAAATTGCCGCACTGGCAATGACCATCTATTTCCACGATATGTCACTGCCGGAGCGCGTTGCGCTGACCATGGCGATGCGGGATTCCGGCACCGTCCTGAACTGGGCTTCACTGAATCTGAACGGGCCGGTGGTCGACAAGCACTCCACGGGCGGCGTGGGCGATGTGACCTCGCTGATGCTCGGACCCATGGTGGCGGCCTGTGGCGGCTATATCCCGATGATCTCCGGACGCGGACTGGGCCATACCGGCGGTACGCTGGATAAGCTGGAGGCGATTCCCGGTTTTGACATTTTCCCCAGCGATGACCATTTCCGCCAGACCATCAAGCAGGTTGGTGTGGCCATCATCGGGCAAACTAACTCGCTGGCACCGGCGGATAAACGTTTTTACGCGACCCGCGATATCACCGCCACCGTGGATTCCATTCCGCTGATTACCGCTTCGATCCTGGCGAAAAAACTGGCCGAAGGCCTGGATGCGCTGGTGATGGATGTCAAAGTCGGATCCGGCGCCTTTATGCCGACCTGGGAAGCCTCTGAGAGTCTGGCGCAGGCCATTGTGGGCGTGGCGAATGGCGCGGGCTGCCGTACCACGGCGCTGCTAACAGATATGAATCAGGTCCTGGCTTCTTCGGCGGGCAATGCCCTGGAAGTGCGCGAAGCCGTGCGCTTCCTGACGGGTGAGCAGCGCAATCCGCGCCTGCTGGACGTGACGCTGGCCCTGTGCAGCGAAATGCTGATTTCCGGCAAACTGGCGGCTAACGAAACCGACGCCCGTGAACAACTTCTCGCCGTGCTGGATAACGGCAAAGCCGCAGAGGTATTTGCCCGCATGGTGGCAGCACAACGTGGCCCAACCGATTTCGTTGAGCGCTACGACAGCTACCTCACAGCCCCTGTGATGAGCAAAGCGATTTATGCCGATGGCGCAGGTTACGTCACGCAGATGGATACCCGCGCGTTAGGCATGGCGGTGGTTGCGATGGGCGGTGGACGTCAGCGCGCCAGTGACGCCATTGATTACAGCGTGGGCTTAAGCGACATGATCGCGCTGGGCGAGCGGGTGGACGCTTCACGCCCGCTGGCGGTTATTCATGCCAGCAGCGAAGCGCACTGGCAGCAGGCCGCCGCCGCTGTCAAAGCGGCCATCACGCTGGGGGACAGCGCCCCGGCGACCACACCGGTGGTTTATCGCCGTGTGACTGAAGCGGGATAACGCGGATAACAGACTGTATACCGGAGACGATTCGGGTATACTGATCTGATCGCTTTTTTTTGACTTGTCGCGCGCGTTAGCGCAGGAGACTGGCATGAAACGTGCTTTTATTATGGTGCTGGATTCCTTTGGAATCGGCGCCAGCAAAGATGCCGACAAATTCGGCGATGCAGGTTCCGATACGTTAGGTCATATCGCAGAAGCCTGTTTTAACGGTAAAGCGGATCAGGGCCGTAAAGGACCGCTGCACTTACCGAATATGACCGCGTTAGGTCTGGGCAAAGCGGCCGAGCTTTCTACCGGGCGTTTCCCGCCGGGACTGGACCCTGACGCTGAGATAAAAGGCGCTTACGCTTACGCCAGCGAACGCTCATCCGGTAAAGATACGCCGTCAGGCCACTGGGAAATCGCCGGTGTGCCTGTTCTGTTCGACTGGGGCTACTTCAGCGATAAAGAGAACAGTTTTCCGCAGGAACTGCTGGATAAACTGGTTGAGCGGGCCGAGTTGCCGGGTTATCTCGGTAACTGTCACTCATCCGGTACGGTCATTCTCGACCAGTTGGGTGAAGAACACATGGCTTCGGGCAAGCCGATTTTTTACACCTCGGCGGATTCCGTGTTTCAGATTGCCTGCCATGAAGAAACCTTCGGCTTAGATCGCCTGTATGCACTGTGTGAAATTGCGCGCGAGGAGCTGACGGAAGGCGGTTATAACATTGGCCGCGTGATTGCCCGCCCGTTCGTGGGTGACAAAGCCGGCAGCTTTGAGCGCACCGGTAACCGTCACGATCTGGCCGTGGAGCCGCCATCGCCTACCATGCTGAAGAAGCTGGTGGATGAGAAGGGCGGTCATGTGATTTCGGTAGGTAAAATTGCCGACATCTACGCGGAGCAGGGCATCACCAAAAAAGTCAAAGCCACCGGACTGGATGCGCTGTTTGATGCCACCATCCAGGAAATGAAAACCGCGCCGGATCAGGCGATTGTGTTTACCAACTTCGTAGACTTCGACTCTACCTGGGGCCATCGTCGCGATGTGGCAGGCTATGCAGGCGGGCTGGAGCTGTTCGATCGCCGCTTGCCAGAGTTGATGGAGCTGGTCAAAGAGGATGATATTTTGATCCTCACCGCCGACCACGGTTGCGATCCGACCTGGCAAGGCACGGAACATACGCGCGAGCATATTCCGATCTTAATTTACGGCCCGAAGGTCGAGCCGGGATCGCTGGGTTACCGCGATACCTTCGCGGATATCGGCCAGACGATTGCACACTATTTTGACCTGTCCCCCATGGACTACGGCAAGAACATGCTGTAAAAACAGCGAAATTTTTAAAAAGGATAGAGAATCATGGCAACTCCTCACATTAACGCAGAAATGGGTGATTTCGCTGACGTCGTACTGATGCCGGGCGATCCGTTGCGGGCGAAACACATCGCAGAAACCTTTCTGGACGATGCCGTTGAGGTCAACAACGTGCGCGGCATGCTGGGTTACACCGGCACGTATAAAGGCCGCAAAATCTCTGTTATGGGCCACGGCATGGGCATTCCGTCCTGCTCTATCTATGCGAAAGAGCTGATCACCGAGTTCGGTGTGAAGAAAATCATCCGCGTGGGCTCCTGCGGTGCGGTGCGTCCCGATGTGAAACTGCGTGACATCGTGATCGGCATGGGGGCATCCACCGATTCCAAAGTGAACCGTATGCGCTTCAAAGACCATGACTTTGCCGCTATCGCGGACTTCGACATGGTGCGCAACGCGGTGGATGCGGCCAAAAACCTGGGCGTCGAGGCGCGCGTCGGTAACATCTTCTCGGCCGATCTGTTCTATACGCCCGATCCGCAGATGTTCGACGTGATGGAGAAGTACGGCATTCTGGGTGTGGAAATGGAAGCCGCAGGCATCTACGGCGTAGCCGCTGAATTTGGCGCGAAAGCGCTGACCATCTGTACCGTGTCTGACCATATCCGTACTCACGAGCAGACCACGGCCGCAGAACGCCAGACCACCTTTAATGACATGATTAAAATCGCGCTGGAGTCGGTGCTGCTGGGTGATTAATCCCCACGGTGGCTGATCGGCCCCTTTATCCGGCTGCGCATCTGCGGCCGGATGATCCTCTCCCGTTTTCCATTTCGCAACATTCTCACTAAATGACACACTTTTCATCAGGCTTGTGCATCTTCGCGCTGGCACGACGGGCTGATGTCACTATCATGAAGCCGAACAATTAATAACAACACGCCATACAGAAAATACCTGCCTGATGAATTTCCGTGATTTCGACGCTGAAGAGAAGTTGTTTGTCCGCCGTGCCGCTATGGCGTTTGTACTGGTTTGCCTGTGCTTTAGCATCCTGGGTTTTAACCTGTATCGCCTGCAGGTCCGCGACCACAGCTATTATCAGACGCGCTCGAACGAGAACGACATCAAAATGATCCCCATTGCGCCCACGCGCGGACTGATCTTTGACCGCAACGGGATCCCGCTGGTGCGCAACGTGACCTGGTATGACATCACGGTTACCCCGTACAAAGTGGAGGACATGAAGGCGCTGTTGCAAGAACTGACGCCACTGGTTGATCTGACCCCGGAAGATATCGAGCGCTTTCAGCACGATCTGCATCAGACAAGCCGCTATAAGCCCGTCATTCTCAAAGAGGAACTCACAGACGAAGAGGTGGCGCGTTTTTCGGTTAACCAGTTCCGTTTTACCGGCGTCAGCATCGATACCTATCAGGACCGGGAATATCCCTATGGGGCCGATCTCGCGCATGTGATCGGCTATGTTTCCAAAATCAACGATAATGACTACAAGCGGCTGAACGCAGAGGGCATCGCTGAAAACTATGCTGCCGACCATAATATCGGTAAGCAGGGGATTGAGGGCTATTACGAATCCCTGCTGCACGGCAAACCCGGCTATCAGGAAGTGGAAGTGGATAACCACGGGCGCATTGTCCGGGTGCTGAAAGAAGTGCCGCCGGTGGCGGGAAAGAACATTACGCTGACGCTGGATCTGCATCTGCAACAGTACGCGGAAAGCCTGCTGGTCGGGCAGCGCGCCGCGTTGCTGGTCGAAGATCCCCATGACGGCTCAGTGCTGGCGATGGTTTCCAGCCCCAGCTACGATCCCAATCCGTTCGTAAAGGGCATCAGCTATCAGGCGTACAAAAAGCTGCTGCAGGATAAAAATTTACCGCTGATCAACCGTGTCACGCAGGGCCTGTATCCGCCGGCCTCAACGGTAAAACCCTATATGGCGATGTCGGCGCTGCTCACGCACGTCATTACGCCACAGACCACCTTTTTTGGCGGGCCCACCTGGACATTACCCGGTACTGACCGCCGCTATCGCGACTGGAAAAAAAGCGGTCACGGTACGCTGGATGTCACTAAAGCGATCGAAGAGTCGGCGGATACCTTCTTCTATCAGGTGGCGTTTATGATGGGCATCGATCGTATTCACACCATGCTCAGTAAATTTGGCTACGGTCAGTCCACCGGCATCGATCTGAATGAAGAGTACAACGGACTGCTGCCCAGCCGTGACTGGAAGATGAAAGTGCATAAGAAACCCTGGTATCAGGGCGATACGGTGTCAGTCGGCATTGGTCAGGGCTACTGGATTGCCACGCCGATTCAGATGGTAAAGGCGCTGGTGGCGCTGATTAACAATGGCAGAGTCATTGCCCCGCACCTGCTGGAGAAATCGCAGCTTGGCAACCACGTGCAGCTTTACCAGCCGAAACTGCCGCAGGCGCAGATTGGCGATCCGCATTCCCCTTACTGGTCGCTGGTGCGTCACGCCATGTTTGGCATGGCTAACGCGCCGAACGGCACAGGCTACAAGTATTTCCACACCGCGCCTTATGGCATTGCGGCCAAGAGTGGAACGTCGCAGGTATTCAGCCTGAAACAAAATCAGACCTACAATGCCAAAATGATCCCGGTGCGGCTGCGCGATCATACGTTTTATACCGCCTTCGCCCCCTTTAACGATCCTAAGGTGGCTGTGGCGTTGATCCTGGAAAATGGGGGCAGCGAAGGCGTGCTGGCCGCGCCGGTAATGCGGCAGCTTCTCGATCATATTTTCCTGCCGCCCACCACGCCGCCGCCCGTTGAGGTTGCCCAGCGTCCGGCCCGCTAGCGGAAAAATACCCGGTTACGTCCGTGCTTTTTAGCATCATAGAGTGCGGCGTCGGCATGCGTATAAAGCGCTTCGAAGTGGGAGCCCGCCGCGCCCCAACTCACGCCCAGGCTGGCGGTGACCAGCCGCTCGGGCAACGCATCCAGGGGAGATGCGTTCAGTGAGGCGAGAATCGCCCCGGCGACAATCACCGCTTCCCCAAGGAACGTATCCGGCAGCATAATCGTGAACTCTTCCCCCCCAATGCGTCCGATGCTGGCAATGTCCGGTGTGTTGCGCTGGATACGTTGCACCAGCTCGCAGATCACTTTGTCCCCGGTGGGATGGCCATATTCGTCGTTAATCCGTTTAAAAAAATCGATATCAAGAATGATCAGAGCGGCGGGGGTTCGCGTCAGTGTGTCGCTGATGCGCTGAATAATGGCGCTGCGGTTCCAGACATTCGTCAGCGGATCGTGAGTGGCTTTGTACTCCAGCTCTCTCGTCAGCTCAATAAGCTGCTCATTCACCCGGTTTAACTCACGCTCGGCCCGATCGCTGCGCGAGATCAGCCGGTAGGTTTCGCGCATCAGCCGCTGATAGTGGTTATTAAGATCGGACAGCGCCTGGCGGTACTCTTCGGCGTGCAGACAGCTCTGCGCCGCCACATGGCTGGCATGGTTCAGCGCCTGGGTTTCTTCCAGAAACAGCTCATTAAGGTGCGTCATTGGCGCTGTTCCGCATGTAATGTGACGGTCAGGGCGGTGAAATCCAGCGACAGCTCCTCACCAAACTCTTCTGACACGTCATCTTCAGCGTCATAGAACCAGTTCAGCACAATCTCACAGCCGTTCTGCGCCAGCCTGTTGAACTGATCGAACAGCCCGAACAGCATTTTGGTGCTGGAGCTGTTGAAATAGCTCAGGTCGATATTGACTTCAGTCAGCTGGCTGGCCTGCGGTTGCCAGGATTCCAGTGCACTTTGCAGCGGGCGATAAAAGGCGGCCGCATTTTCCGGCCAGGATTCGCCCCGCAGGGAAAATCGCTGGGCCGCAAAATCAAATTCCACGGCGGGCGTGCATTCGGTGGCGGTGAGATGAATGGTTTGCATAGAGGATTCTTTAGTCATGGCAGATTGTCGCCTTTAGCCAAAAGGCAGAGAGCTCGCTGGCTTCCAGTGGCTGGAAGCAGTATTCCAGCGGTTCACTGACGTCGCGGGCAAGGGTAAGTAAGCCGATATTGGCGCCTTTGCTCCAGACAGGACTCTCTGCGCGTAACCGACTGCGGTAGGCTTGTTTAATTTCGTCTGCGTTCATGACCCGTAACGAGTCCAGATCGCCACGCAGTTGAACGCTGGCATCGCTGCCTACCAGATTGGCACTTTCCAGATAGTAGCGCCCACCATCATAGCGCAGGCTCAGCGATCCAAAACGATAGAGCTGATCGTTGTGGCTCAGCGCCCGGCTGTCCTGCGAGTAGCGCAGGATGTTTTGCGCGATCTCGACAAAGCTGGAGAACAGCCGTCGTCGCACTTTCTGTGACTGCTCGTGGTTCTCCAGAAACAGTTTGACCACTTCACCCATTGCCGTGATGTTTTGCGGCGAAAAAAAGCCGGTGTACTGGAGCGCGATAAGACCAGATTGCGATTCGGTGTTGAACGGCAGACCACGGAGTGATTCGTTTTTCATTTTCTTCCCGGTGCAATCAATAGCGAAAGCCAAACCAGGTGACGTCGTCGCGTCGCGCCTGATTACCTTGCCAGCTTAAATAGTCTTGCTGAAACGCCAGCGATAACTCCGCCATAGGCAAATGCTGATAGCGCATCAGCAGTGACTGAATGCGCTTATTGCCAAACATAATATTGCGCTCGCCACCCGGCTGATCGGTGACGCCGTCCGTCAGCACAAACAGCATATCGCCGCGATTAAATGCCAGGCTCTGTTCCGGCCAGTCATAATCCTCCGGCGTATCGGTATACCCCACGCCGACGCGATCCTGGCTGAGCGCGATAATTTCGTTACTGATGTTGCTGAGCATAAATGCCTGGGTTCGGGCGCTGGCCCAACGCAGTTGATGTAGTTCGGTATCGACAGACAGCACGATGGCATCGCAGCCATCGTTAGAGAGTGACGTTTGCTGAGACGCATTTAACTGTCCCAGGGTTTGTTTAATATGGTGGTTAAGCGCATGCAGAATGCGGGCAGGCGCCTGCAGATCGGCCTCGCGTAGCGCATTTTCCAGCGCAGACTGCAAAATTACCGTCATAAAGGCACCAGGAATACCGTGGCCCGTACAGTCGGCAATGACCGCCAGCCAGCCGTTATCATGACGGTGAAAGGCGTAATAATCGCCCCCCACGCCGTCCCTGGGCTGCCAGTACAGACACCAGTCGTCGAGCAGGGTCGCGATCAGTTGGTTGGATCGGTCCAGCATCGCATCCTGAATCACCCGCGCGTAATCGATGCTTTGTAAAATCTGCTGATGCTGGCGCGCCTGTAAGTCGGAGACGCGGCGGATCAGATCGATCCCTAAACCAATGCCAATATAGTGTCCGTTCTCCGTCAGGATAAAGCCATCAGCGACGGACTTATCGCCATTGGCCACCACCTGCTGCGCCACGCTTTCCAGCGTGTTTTCCACGTCGATCACCAGCGGGAACTTATCCATAAAGGCAATGCAGCTCTTGCGGTCATACAGTTCGGGAAAGAACGGGCGCGCCATCTGCGACAAAAAGATGTGGCGGTTAATCATGCCGAACGGCTTGCCGTTTTCTACCACGGGCAAACCGATGAGATCTTTATGCTCGGCAAACAGCGCCATCACCGCACGGTTATCCGTCTCCGGACTGACAAAAGGGACCTCAATGCATAACACCCGCGCGTCGTAACGACTTGAGGCGGAAACCACAGTATTCACAGAGGCGGGTAACTGCATGATGCGGCTCTTGATTGTCCAGGAATAATCTTAAGAGTAATGAGCGCAGATGACGGATTTATGGCAAAAAAACAGTTAGTAAAAAGAGCGCCGATAAATCGTGGATAAAGCAAAATAGCAGCGAAAAACCGCCAGCCAGGCGGCGTTAGACAGCGTGAAAATCCGGCACCCGAGTTATGCGCCACCGGGACCGGCGGTCAATGTTGCTGCGGTTGATGGAAAAGGCGGCAGTTGATTTCATTTTTGTGAAAAGCGTTTGACGCTGGGGCCTGCATAGGGTTTAATGCGCCCCGTTGCCCGAATAGCTCAGTCGGTAGAGCAGGGGATTGAAAATCCCCGTGTCCCTGGTTCGATTCCGGGTTCGGGCACCACTCTTCAGAGCCTGTTCGTTAAGAGATGAGATCCTTAACGGGCAAGACAGAGGGTCCCCTTCAGCCATAAGTCGGTAAATATGCCTTACCGAACCTTTGTTGAACACGGGACTTTAAAGTCCGGAGGATGTTCCTAGCATCCTCTGGACTTCTCACATCCATTAAAA
>NZ_JAVAXU010000010.1:0-178321 GCF_041954965.1 Pantoea sp. BS_8 | reverse complement strand
ATTGAACGACCCGAGCATCAGCATAATAATGCCGGGAATACCTGTTGCGTGCTGATATGGCTCAGTTGGTAGAGCGCACCCTTGGTAAGGGTGAGGTCCCCAGTTCGACTCTGGGTATCAGCACCAGTTATATATGGCTAGAGTTCGGCGAATAAAGAATTTGCCTGGCGGCTGTAGCGCGGTGGTCCCACCTGACCCCATGCCGAACTCAGAAGTGAAACGCCGTAGCGCCGATGGTAGTGTGGGGTCTCCCCATGCGAGAGTAGGGAACTGCCAGGCATCAATAAAGTAGAGAAGCCCCGTACGAAAGTACGGGGCTTTTTTACGTCGGTTATTCGCCTGAAACCGAAAGGGACGAGCCGATCACCTCAGCGGAAGCCGCGCTACCGCCGGCACCAAAGTCGTGAAACTCGCCTCATTGGTGGGCTGGCTGACTTCCGCAACGTCGATTTCTACCTGTCGCCAGCAGGCTCGTCCACATAAAGTGCATCACGGGCCAGCTCAGGCAGATGCGTATCAGGGGTAAAGCGGAAAGACCTGTGGATCACCCTATAAGCCGTCAGTAAACCTGCCTGAATCACCCATATCCGATCAATGCACAGACGAGCACTGGCTGGGCCAGCTCACCTTTGCTGGATACAGCACGATTCAGGCATGCACCGTCGACGACAACGTATCGTCAGTTGCTAAAAAGCGGAGTTTTATAAAGGATGACGGTGGATTTACAACGTGGTGCATCATCCGGACAGGAAAGGTCAGAACCGTACCTCTGTCAGAGACGGAGGTACGGTCAGAAACGAGAGCGGTCAGTGAATAACCTGGGACAGGAAAGCGCGGGTACGTTCTGACTTCGGATTTGCAAAAAACTCCTGCGGTGGCGCAACCTCCACGATCTCGCCGCGATCCATAAAGATCACCCGATCGGCAACGGTACGTGCAAAGCCCATCTCATGCGTGACACACAGCATCGTCATGCCATCTTCTGCAAGCCCAATCATGGTATCCAGCACCTCTTTCACCATTTCCGGATCCAGGGCAGAGGTGGGCTCATCAAACAGCATAATTTTAGGTTTCATGCACAATGAACGCGCAATCGCGACACGCTGCTGTTGGCCGCCTGAAAGCTGACCAGGAAACTTATGCGCGTGTTCAGCAATGCGTACGCGCTGCAGATAGTGCATCGCAAGCTCCTCCGCTTCTTTTTTGGCAATCTTACGCACCCACATCGGCGCTAGCGTACAGTTCTGCAAAACCGTAAGGTGAGGAAAAAGATTAAAGTGCTGAAAGACCATACCGACTTCAGTACGAACGCGCTCAATATTCCGTACGTCATCATTCAGATGAATACCATCGACCACAATACGCCCCTTCTGATGTTCCTCCAGATGGTTGATACAACGAATCGTCGTCGACTTTCCAGACCCTGACGGACCGCATAACACGATACGTTCGCGCGGTTTCACCTGCAGATTAATGTCTTTCAGCACATGAAACTGGCCGTACCATTTGTTCACATTTTCAAGCGAAATCATCGCATTGGTTGAATCAGTTATTATTTGTGTCATAGAAACCTCAGTGCGATTTACGCCCGGTGTGAAAACGTTTTTCCAGATACTGGCTGTAACGTGACATGCTAAAACAGAAAATCCAGTAGACCAGCGCCGCAAAGACATAGCCCTCTGTCGACATGCCCAGCCAGGCCGGATCGACCGTAGCCTGTTGAACGCTGCTAAACAGATCGAACAAACCGATGATGATAACCAGGCTGGTATCTTTGAATAACGCAATAATGGTATTCACCAGGCCTGGAATGGTGAGTTTTAACGCCTGAGGGAGGATCACCAGCATCTGGGTCTTCCAGTATCCCAGGGCAAGGGATTCAGCGGCTTCATACTGTCCTTTTGGTAATGCCTGCAGCCCACCGCGAACTACCTCGGCCACATACGCCGACTGGAACAGAATCACGCCGACTAAGGCACGTACCAGTTTGTCGATAGTGGTTCCCTCTGCCATAAACAGCGGCAGCATGACCGATGACATGAACAGCACGGTGATCAGCGGAACGCCACGCCAGAACTCAATAAAGATGACAGACAGCGTACGGACAACAGGCATTTTAGAGCGGCGCCCTAACGCCAGCAAAATGCCTAAAGGTAAGGCGCCCGCAATGCCCACCGAGGCGATGATCAGGGTCAGCGTTAAGCCGCCCCACTGGCGCGTTTCCACGCGATCCAGTCCCAAAAACCCACCGTACAGTAAAAACCAGACGATCAGCGGATAGCATACCGCCCAGACGGCGATATAGCGTCCACGAAAGGGCAACCGTTTCAGGAGCATGGGCACAATCGACACTAAGCCAATCACCAGCGCAAGATTAATGCGCCAGCGCAGCTCATGAGGATAGAGCCCATACATAAACTGACCAAAACGGGCATGAATGAAGACCCAGCATGCGCCTTCTTTTGTGCAGTCTGCGCGCGTAGTGCCAAACCAGTTGGCATCAAAGATCAGCCAGTTCAGCGCCGGGGGGATCAGGTGCCAGATCAGCCAGATACATAACAACGTCAGTAAGGTGTTAAACCATCCTGAAAACAGGTTTTTGCGGGCCCATAGCCAGCCCCGGCTCAGCGGCGAGGAGGCTACGGGCGTCGTTTCATGTGCAGTGACAGACATAGTCATCCCGTGTTCTTAACGCTCAACCAGCGCGATTTTGCGGTTATAAAGATTCATCAACAGTGAAATCAGCAGGCTGATAATCAGGTAGACGCTCATCGTAATCGCAATGGTTTCAATAGCCTGACCGGTCTGATTCAGCACCGTACCGGCAAACAGCGACACCATGTCCGGGTAACCTATCGCGGCAGCCAGAGAGGAGTTTTTGACGATATTGAGATACTGGCTGGTCAGGGGCGGAATAATCACTCGCATGGCCTGAGGAATGATGACCTGACGCAGCGTGACTGGATTCGGTAACCCCAGTGAACGCGCCGCTTCATGCTGTCCGTAAGGCACAGCCTGAATACCTGAGCGAATCACCTCGGCAATGAAAGATGACGTATAGATCGACAGGGCCAGCGTGAGCGCTGCCAGCTCAGGTATCATGACGAAGCCGCCCCGGAAGTTAAACCCACGCAACTCCGGGATATCCCAGTGCATGGCGGCACCAAAAACTGCATGCGCAACCAGCGGGAACAGGATCAGCATCGCAACAGCTGCGGGCCAGGAGCGACGTAACTGACCGGTTTTAAGCTGATGCTGTCGGTTAAAACGGTATAAACCGTAGCTCGCCACCACAGCCAGTGCTAGAGCGATAACGAAAGGCCAGGTACCAGGCGCATAGGTCGGCCAGGGAATATACAGGCCACGATTACTCACGAAGGCGAGATCAAAGGCATTCAGCGCCTGACGCGGGCCGGGCAGGTTACGCAACACCGCGAAATACCAAAAGAAAATCTGCAATAACGGCGGGATATTGCGGAAGATTTCAATGTAGATATTCGCGATTTTACGTAATAACCAGTTCTCTGAGAGACGCGCCAGACCAATAAAGAAGCCCAGTATGGAAGCAAATACAATACAAAGTGCGGAAACCAGCAGGGTATTTGTCAGGCCAACCAGAAATACCCGCGCGTAGGTATCCCCTTCGGAATAATCAATAAGATGCTGAACGATGCCGAAACCCGCATTACGTTCTAAAAAACCAAACCCGGAAGTGATACCGCGATTAGCGAGATTGATGACGGTGTTGTGGACGAGATAACCCACCACAGACAGTACGATAACGATCGCCACGATCTGGTAAAGCCAGGCGCGAACCGTGGGATTACCGAACGAAAAATCCCTTTTCACGGTTGGGCGTTGTGACATGTTGAAACCTCAATAACGAAAGCCTTGCTGGGGCACCGCAGAAAACGGTGCCCGACGGGGAGGTAGACTTAACGAACCGGTGGTGCGTACTGAATACCACCCTGGTTCCAGAGCGCATTCTGGCCACGAGCGATTTTCAGCGGGCTGTCTTTACCGACGTTGCGATCAAAACTTTCCTGATAGTTACCGACCTGCTTGATGATGTTGTACGCCCATTTGTTATCGAGCTTCAGATCTTTGCCATAGTCACCCTCGGCACCTAACAGGTGGGCCATATCGGGCGTCGCTGGCTTCGCGGCTTTCTCATCCACGTTTTTAGAGGTGATGCCCATTTCTTCGGCGTTCAGCATGGCAAACAGTGACCATTTCACGATGGTGAACCAGTCATCATCACCACGACGAACAACAGGACCCAACGGTTCTTTAGAGATGACTTCCGGCAGAACGATAAAGTCGTCTGGTTTACCTAATTTGATACGCAGTGCATAAAGTTGTGACTGATCGGAAGCCAGCGTATCGCAACGGCCGCTATCCAGTGCTTTTGCCGATTCGTCGGAGCGGTCAAATGTCACCGGGGTGTACTGCATCTTGTTCGCTTTGAAATAATCCGCAACGTTCAGTTCAGTGTCAGTACCGGCCTGAATACAGACGGTGGCACCATCCAGCTCTTTCGCACTTTTCAGGCCCGCTTTTTTGTGGGTCAGGAAACCAATGCCGTCATAGTAGTTAACACCGGTAAACATGAAGCCCATGCCGCCATCACGTGATGAGGTCCAGGTAGTGTTACGAGAAAGCACGTCCACTTCGCCAGACTGTAATGCAGTGAAGCGCTCTTTTGCGGTCAGCGGGGTATATTTTACTTTTGTTGCATCACCAAATACGGCTGCTGCCGCGGCACGACAGATATCCACATCAAGACCGGTAAATTTACCGCTGGCGTCTGCATAAGAGAAACCTGGCAGGCCATCGCTGATACCACATTGAACGAATCCTTTCTTTTTAATCGCATCCAGCGTGGCGCCTGCGTGGGCTTGCTGAGCAACGGCGAGCAGCGAAGCCGCAGCAACCAGAGTAGAGAGCATCATCTTTTTCATAAAGCATCCTGTGTGGCATGTCGTGTTGTGTTGTTATGTAGTGCGCACTTTGGTGTGCGTTTCCTGTCTGTGGCGATCAGCCATCCACGACTTTGCAAAGCCAGTGCCAGGTTTGCAGAATTCTGAATTCACCTGAAATATCGGGTAATAATCTGAATTATCCGGAAGGCTGCAATAATATGGCGCACCAAAAGGATGCATTTCGAGTCGGGTAGATCACATTTAGTGCAATTTGTTTCACTATTTAGCAACAGTGTGAGCCTGTTTGCATGTGGCTCATGTAAGCAGACATGAGATTGCTTAAAAAGGTAGCCGTGCTCACAAAAGGCCGACAGGGCTGGGCTGAAGGGCATGGTGGTACAAAAGACAAAGGCCGCGAAGAGGAGAAAATGTGAAAGGTAAGTCTGTTAAAGTCACGCTGGCGACTGCAACTACAGTTACCATATGTGATGCAACCGTTTCAGCGTTTTTAAAAAAATTTGCGTAGTAGCGCACAAATAAAAACGCCAGCCCGAAGGCTGGCGAGATTAACGGTGTGAACCTGAATCAGTTCATGCCGTATTTTTTCAGTTTCTTACGCAGCGTACCGCGGTTGATACCCATCATCAGGGCAGCACGGGTCTGGTTGCCACGGGTATACTGCATCACCATGTCCAACAGAGGCTGCTCGACTTCAGCCAAAACCAGCTCATACAGGTCACTCACATCCTGACCATTCAGTTGAGCAAAATAGTTCTTCAGTGCCTGTTTAACCGAATCACGCAAAGGTTTTTGAGTTACCTGATCCTGTGAGTTAACGGTAGAAACGGTCAGTACGTCAGAATTTACGCGTTGTTCGAACATAGTTCTTTCAGCTCTTTATTTCGTTACGCAAGATTTTCGAAGTATGCCTCCAACGCCTCCAGCTGTTCGCTGGCATCCTCAATGGCGTTGAATGTGCGCCGAAACTGGTCATTTGGGGCATGTTCCTGGAGATACCAGGACACGTGCTTCCGCGCTATACGGTATCCCTTGCCTGGACCGTAAAAGTCGTGCAGCTCACGTATATGCGAAACAAGCAAACGCTTGACCTCTGCCAGTGGCAGCGGGGCAAGCAGCTCCCCAGTGTCCAGATAATGCTGGATTTCCCGGAAGATCCACGGTCTTCCCTGAGCAGCACGTCCTATCATCAAAGCGTCGGCTCCGGTGTAGTCGAGCACTGCTCTGGCTTTATGCGGGTCAGTTATGTCTCCGTTCGCGATAATCGGAATAGAGACACTCTGCTTAACTGTCCGAATGCTGTCGTATTCAGCGTCTCCGTTGAACAGGCAGGCACGAGTGCGGCCATGTATCGTCAAAGCCTGAATGCCACAACGCTCAGCCAATTGGGCAATCGCGACACAGTTTCTGTTTTCTGGATCCCAACCGGTACGGATTTTCAATGTGACCGGTACATCAACCGCATTTACCACGGCAGAGAGAATAGACTCGACCACGGCAGGATATTGCAGTAAGGCCGACCCCGCCATTTTGCGGTTCACCTTTTTGGCTGGGCAACCCATATTAATATCAATCACCTGTGCACCAGCGTCGACATTAATACGTGCAGCCTGAGCCATCTCACTGGGATCACAGCCTGCAATCTGGACGGCACGAATGCCGGGTTCATCACTGTGCACCATGCGTAAACGAGATTTGTCACTGGCCCACACTTCGGGATTGGATGACAACATCTCAGAAACCGCCATTCCTGCACCCATCTCATGACAAAGCGTTCTGAAAGGCCTGTCTGTAATACCGGCCATCGGTGCCGCAATCAGTCGATTTCTCAGCTGGAGGTTTCCAATGCGCATGAAGTCGTAATGCCATACTGTGTCTGCAAGGCGGCGTATATTACGCATTTTTTTCTTAAGATGAAAGGCCAAACTTTGAACAATTCGCAAGAAAACTGCTTTTAGTCTGCTCTGACGAGGGTGTTATGGATAAATGACATTAAAAATCATGGCGTTATCCAGTTATGTTTATTTTGTGAACAAAGGTTTTTCCGACGAAGATTCGGCATTCGCCAGATAAAAAACGTCACATACCGTGATTAACGACACAACACGCCGTACAGACGGTTGACAAAAGCATAGCGATTGAGCGTGAAAGGCAGCGACGACCAGGCAGGTTCGCTTTCATCTGTATGAGGAGAAGGTATACAGCCCTGCGACGTTCGCAGGGCTGAGTCTGACGCTCGCATCGTTTACGACGCTAAGCGTTTTTTACACCCGTAATCCGGCACCATTCTTCCTTAACGGCGACAGGGTCCAGCGCAAAGTGCATGGCATAAGCTTCACAGACACTCTCGGCCTGGCTTTCCAGCACGCCTGATAATCCCAGATGCCCGCCTGGTTTAGGCAGCACGCGGATAAGCGGCGCTAACTCACGCAGCGGTCCGGCAAGAATGTTTGCCACCACCACATCAGCCTGCAGGTTTTCCGGTTGCTGATGCGGCAGATAAAGAGACAGACGGTCCGCCACCCCATTGCGCTCGGCATTGTCGCGGCTGGCCTGAATCGCCTGAGGATCGATATCAATCCCAATGGCCTGCGCTGCACCCAGCTTTAAGGCGGCGATCGCCAGGATCCCAGAGCCGCAGCCAAAATCGATCACCGTTTTACCGTTCAGATCCAGACCGTCGAGCCACGTCAGACAGAGCGATGTGGTGGGATGTGTGCCGGTTCCGAAAGCCAGCCCGGGATCCAGCATGACATTGACGGCATTCGGATCGGGCACATCGCGCCAGCTCGGGCAGATCCACAAGCGTTCGCCAAAGCGCATAGGATGGAAATTCTCCATCCACTCGCGTTCCCAGTCTTTGTCTTCGATCTGCTCGATCTTGTGGCGAAAATTCTCTCCCAGCAGTGGATGCTGTGAAAGTTCGGCAATGACGCCTTCCATGTCGCTTTCGGCATCGAACAACCCGATAACATCGGTATCGCCCCATAAACGGGTTTCCCCGGGCAGAGGTTCGTAAACGGGCGTGTCATGGGTATCCTGAAAGGTTACTGACACGGCACCGGTTTCCATCAGTGCATCGCTCAGCGCCTCTGCGTTGGCGCCAGAACTGTTAATTTTGATTTGAATCCACGGCATAACATCTCTCTTAATTCAGTGTTGTGGTGCGTTAACCACGGCGGGTAAACGCCCAAACAGATTGCCGACCAGGAACGCCAGCAGACTTAACAATAAGGAAGGCACGATGGGATGAAATCCCCACAGTTGCAGGCCCAGGGTTGCCAGAATGGCATAACAGCCTCCGCCCACCACCATCCCGCTGAGCGCGCCTGCGGCATTGGCGCGTTCCCAATATAACCCCAGAACCAGCGGCCACAGGAATACTGCCTCCAGCCCACCAAACGCCAGCAGGTTAAGCCAGATAATCATGTCGGGCGGATGCCAGGCCACGAACAGCAAAACGACACCCAGGGCAAATGTCACCGTGCCCGATAACATCCGCAGTCGTGGCTCATTGTCCAGTTGCTGAGGTGCGAGGCGTAAATACAGATCTTTTACCAGCGTAGCGGAAGCCTGCAACAGCTGCGCATTGATGGTCGACATGATCGCCGCCATCGGCGCCGCTAAAAACAGCCCAGCGGCCAGCGGCGGCAGGACGGTAATCATCAGCGTCGGGATAACCCGATCCGGCACGGTCAGATCGGGCAATATGGCGCGGCCCAGCGCGCCTGCCAGATGCATTCCCAGCATCAGTACCACGACCACGATGGTGCCGAGAACAATCGCCCGGTGAACGGCTTTACTGTCCTTGTAGGAAATACAGCGGACAGCGGTATGGGGCAGACCGATAACGCCAAAACAGACCAGAACAATAAACGAGCTCAGGAACGTCGGCGTAATGATATCGCCCGGCCCCTCAGGAGACAGCAGTTTGGGATCAATCGCATGCAGTTTTTCTACAGCAGTATGGATCCCTCCGGCATGGTGAATAATCGCAAACAGCAGCAAAAAGGTGCCAATCAGCATTACAATGCCCTGCATGGCATCGTTAAGCACGCTGGCCCGGAAGCCGCCAAATGCCGTATAAAGCGCGATAGTCCCACCGAAGATCAGTAATCCCGTGTCGTAGGGGATACCGGCTGCGGTTTCCAGCAGGCGTGCGCCACCGATAAACTGCACGGCCATCGCGCCCACAAAGGCAACGAGTAAACTCAGGCTGGCCAGGACCACCAATAGTGTGCTGCCATAGCGCGCATAGAGCATATCGTTAAGCGTGACCGCATTATGCTTACGCGCCAGAATGGCAAATTTCTTCCCCAGTACACCCAGTGAAAGCCAGACAGCAGGAACCTGAACCATGGCCAGCAGCACCCAGCCCAGACCATATTTATACGCTGCGCCTGGGCCACCGATAAAGGAGCTGGCGCTGATATAGGTGGTGGTGATGGTCATAGCCAGCACAAATCCGCCCATCGAACGGCTACCCAGAAAATACTCGGTCAGGAAATTTCCTTTGCGCTGTTTACGCATCGCAAAGACGGACAGACCGGCAATAACGACCAGATAAGCCAACAGTGGCAGGATGATTTCAGTGTTCATCTTCCTCCTCAAGAGACATCTCACGGAAGCGTGTACGGACCATTAGCCAGCACAGAAAAATGAACAGCAGAGGCGCAAAAATGCAGGAGAGCTCAAACCAGCGTGGCAAACCGGTTATGCCAACCGCATCGCCGCCCGACCAGGCGGAAATGCCCCAGACAGCCAGCCAGGCCAGCGTGAGACAGAGCGACCAGCGAGCCTCTTTGTGAGCCTGTAAAAAACGCGCGTCCATGATGTGACCTTAACGCCAGCGGGAAAAGAAAAAGGCCGGAATATCCGGCCTCAGACTAACTCAGCATTGCGATTACTTCTCGTGCAGGCCGAGTTTTTTCTCCAGATAGTGGATATTGGTACCACCGTGCTGGAAGTTTTCATCGGACATGATTTTCATCTGCAGTTCGATGTTGGTTTTGATGCCGTCGATAATCAGCTCCGCCAGCGCGTTTTTCATACGGGCAATGGCGATATCACGGGTTTCACCGTAGGTGATGAGCTTTCCGATCATGGAATCATAATACGGCGGCACGCTGTAACCCGCATAAATATGGGATTCCCAACGCACACCAAAACCACCCGGTGCATGGAAACGGGTAATCTTACCAGGGCTTGGCAGGAAGGTGACCGGATCCTCGGCGTTGATACGGCATTCAACCGCATGACCGCGAATAATCACATCTTCTTGCTTGATTGACAGCGGCTGGCCAGCAGCAATACGCAGCTGCTCTTTAATCAGGTCGACGCCGGTGATCATTTCGGTGACCGGATGTTCAACCTGAATACGGGTGTTCATTTCAATGAAATAGAACTCGCCATTCTCGTACAGGAACTCAAACGTCCCTGCGCCGCGATAGCCGATATCGATACAGGCTTTAGTACAACGCTCACCGATGAATGAACGCAGCTCTGGCGTAATGCCCGGTGCTGGCGCTTCTTCCACGACTTTCTGGTGGCGGCGCTGCATAGAACAGTCACGCTCGCCCAGATAGATGGCGTTGCCCTGGCCATCAGCCAGAACCTGGATTTCGATGTGGCGTGGATTTTCCAGATACTTCTCCATGTACACCATGTCGTTGTTGAAAGCCGCTTTGGCTTCCGCTTTCGTCATGTTGATGGATTGTTCCAGATCTTTGTCACTGCGCACAACGCGCATACCACGACCGCCGCCGCCGCCGGAGGCTTTAATAATGACCGGATAGCCGATGCGCTTGGCGAAGGCACGGTTTTTTTCCATGTCATCGGTCAGTGAGCCATCGGAGCCAGGTACGGTCGGCACGCCAGCTTTCTTCATCGCCGTGATGGCCGACACTTTATCGCCCATCAGGCGGATGGTGTCAGCTTTTGGACCCACAAAGATAAAGCCAGAGCGCTCAACCTGCTCAGCAAAATCCGCGTTCTCAGACAGGAAGCCGTAGCCAGGGTGAATCGCCACCGCGCCGGTGATTTCTGCAGCAGAGATCAACGCCGGGATGTTGAGATAACTTTTGACCGACTGTGCCGGGCCGATGCAAACCGTTTCGTCTGCCAGCAGCACGTGTTTCAGGTCACGGTCCGCGCTTGAGTGAACAGCGACAGTCTTAATGCCCAGTTCTTTACAGGCACGCAGAATGCGCAGTGCAATCTCACCGCGGTTAGCAATAACAATTTTATCCAGCATGGTTCGCCCCGTTATTCGATGACAACAAGTGGCTCGTCAAATTCTACCGGTTGACCACTTTCGACCAGAATGGCTTTAACAACGCCAGATTTGTCGGCTTCGATCTGGTTCATCATTTTCATGGCTTCAACGATGCACAGCGTGTCACCGGCATTGACTTTCTGGCCCACTTCCACAAACGCTTTCGCATCCGGGCTTGGTGTGCGGTAGAAGGTACCGACCATCGGTGAACGTACGATGTGACCACTGATTTCTGCTGGTGCAGCTTCTGCGACAGCGGCAACAGGTGCCACGGCGCTCGCCAGCGCCGGTTGCTGAGCAACAGGCGCAGCATAAGCCTGCTGCATCATCGGATAACCAGTGTTTGCAGGTGCACGACTGATACGAACAGACTCTTCACCTTCGGAAATCTCCAGCTCAGAAATGCCAGATTCTTCAACCAGTTCGATAAGTTTTTTAATTTTACGAATATCCATGAATGGGGTTCCGTACTCAGTTTGATTAATTAGTATGAGACAGGCGCTTTACTGCCGTTTGTAATGCCCACGAGTAGCCATCGGCGCCAAGCCCACAAATAACGCCCGCAGAGACATCAGAAAAATAGGAATGTTGGCGGAAGGGCTCGCGGCTGTGCACATTTGACAAATGAACTTCGATAAAGGGAATGTCCACTGCTAACAGCGCATCACGAAGTGCGACGCTGGTGTGCGTAAACGCGGCAGGATTGATGATGATATAATCCACGTTGCCTTTTGCCTCATGAATGCGATCAATGAGCTGATATTCAGCATTGGACTGCAAATGGCTTAACGCTACATTCAACTGGTCTGCCTGCTGCACCAGACGAGAAACGATCTGATCCAGCGTGACGTCCCCGTATTTTTCAGGCTCGCGCGTTCCCAACAGATTAAGGTTGGGACCGTTCAAAAGCAGAATATGTAATTTATCGGCCATCTTGCTGCCATCTCCCGCAATCATTGAGGCATCGCGTAAAATACCTTGCCGCTTTCCATTTGTCACCCGTCACGGTGAAAAAGAAGCGTCAAATCGCAATAAAGCCGGCCATTATATCCGTTTCGTGGCATTTCGCAGCAAAATACTGGTCTTATCTGCGAAGTTGATCGGATGCGGTCAGGAGACCGCATTTTTGCAGACGATAGCGGGGAAAAGAGCGGTTAACGCGGCCACCACTTAATGAACTTTTTGTAGCGCCAGGCTAACAGGACCAGAGCTAAAAGCGCATAAATAATGGGTTGCGGCGAAAGGATTTTGACTGACCAGAGATAATGGACAGGTGCCAGGATCGCGACCAGATAGATCAGGTTATGCAATGTTTGCCACCGTTTGCCGAGTTTACGCTGCATGCGCTGGAAAGACGTGACGGCCAGCGCCAACAAGATAAACCAGGAGAGGATCCCCAGCGTCAGATAGGGCCGGGAAATCAGCTCACTGCCCAGCAGGCCGATGTTATTTATTCCCAGCTCCAACAGGTAGTAGCTGGTCAAATGCAAACTGGCCCAGAAAAATGTCCAGATCCCCAGCAGGCGTCGGGTCCGAATGAGCAGGGGTTGTTTTATCAGGCGCGTTAAGGGCGACACCAGCAACGTAGCCAGCAGCAGTTTCAATGCCATTCGGCCGGTAAAATGCTGGATATCCTTTGCCGGGTCGGCGCTCAGTCCACCGTGCATCGCGGCCATGATCAAATAAACCAACGGCAGGAACGCAGCCAGATGCAACAGGACTTTAAGCCAGCCGATCTGCTTTATTGTCAGGCGCACTCAATAATTCTCCCGCAAATCCATGCCGCGATAGAGCGAGGCAACCTGATCGGCATAACCGTTGAAGAGTAACGTAGGCTGACGATCCACATTAAAGCTACTGCCCGGCCCAATAAAACGTTCGGTCGCCTGTGACCAGCGTGGATGGTTCACATGGGGATTCACGTTGGCATAGAAACCATACTCATTGTCGGCAATCTGATTCCATGTCGTTGGCGGTTGATCGTGAGTGAGCGTAATTTTCACAATGGACTTGATGCCCTTAAAGCCATATTTCCACGGAACCGTCAGGCGAATCGGCGCACCATTCTGCGGCGGCAGCGCTTTACCGTATACGCCCGTTGTCAGAATCGTAAGCGGATGCATCGCTTCATCCAGACGCAAACCTTCTACATAAGGGTAATTGAGCCCGCCGCCAATAAACCGGTCTTTTTGCCCTGGCATCTGATCGGGCGCGTACAGCGTCTGGAAGGCGACGAAGCGGGCTTTGCTGGTGGGTTCTGCCAGCTTCAGCAGTTTATTTAGTTCAAATCCGATCCAGGGAACGACCATCGACCAGGCTTCAACACAGCGCATGCGATAGATTCGTTGCTCCATCGCGAAGCGCTTAAAAATATCATCCATGTCCAGCGTCACGGGCTTAGCCACTTCGCCCTCAATCGTCAGTTTCCAGGGATCGGTTTTTAGGGTACCGGCGTTCGCCGCAGGATCGGCTTTATCCAGACCGAATTCGTAGAAATTGTTGTATCCGGAAACTTTATCGGCGGGCGTTAAGGGCAGGTTAGCCTGGTACTGGGCGGGTTTGGTAAAGTCAAGCGGACGGCCTGCGGGGGCAGCAGGGCGGTCGTTGCCTTTGAACCAGCTCAGGATATCAGCATTCGCCATGCCGGGAAGGCCCATGGCCGCGGCACCCAGCCCCAGCGTCTGAAGCACCCGACGACGGTTCATATTAAAGATGCTTTCTGGCGTTACATCTGCTTCGGTCAGGCTTTTAGTCGGCTTCATCGTTTTTCTCCAGGCGCGATAGTCTCAACCAGCATGATGACTATTACTTATGCTGGCGAATTTCGCTGCAAAAATGTGAAATTTCCTGGCTTCGCTCTCAAATGGGAATCCACTGAAAAATGTAGAATCAGGCGCTGTGAGATCTTCTCAGCGGTATACTTCGCCTTCACGCACAACGCCACTGTTGCCAGACGACATTTGTGTTATTTTGCTCAAATTTCTTCCGGCTGCCGTGCAGCGCCAGCGTGATCCGGCGACAACCGAAGTGAAACAGGCACAGGGATGCGATTAACGACCAAACTTTCTGCATTTATTACACTCATTAGCGTACTGGCAATGGTTTTAATGCTGGTGGGTTGTGCTTTTAGTGTTTTCTGGCTCACGCATCAGCGCGTCGAAAGTCGCGTACAGGTGCTGGCGACCGAAGTTGATAACGTCTTGCTGAGCCAACCTCCCGATGCGCTCAAGGCCTGGCTGGCCCCGATGTTGCCTGTTATTAACGCGGAGCAACTTTCTCTCTATAACGGTCGCCAACCTGTTTTTACGCTGTCCCGTCATGAAAATCAGATGCTTGAGCACGAAAAAAACCGCTATATCCATTTTGACATTGCGCTAATGCACCAACCGGGAATGCGGCTCCAGTTGACGATTCTCGATCCTGCACAAACCTGGCTACGCTCGATTCCTGCGACTTATACCCTTGTCGCCCTCGTGCTGGTTGTACTGATTATGGCGGTGATGCTGTCCATCATCCATCGCTGGCTGGTGCGTCAATGGCGCGGGATGGAACACCTGGAAAGTCGTTCGGCATCGATTCTTGCTGGCGAGCGTACCTTCTTCCGCCAAAAGCAGCGTGATGAGTGGCCGCCCAAAGCCAGTCGGGCGATCGATCAGCTTCTGTCAGATTTACAGGAAGCCGGCGAGCAGCGCGTTCGCATTGATACGTTAATTCGTACCTTTGCTGCGCAGGATGGCCGAACCGGGCTGAATAACCGGCTTTTCTTCGATAATCAGTTGGCCACCTTACTGGAGGACCAGGAGGATGTCGGGACACACGGCGTGGTCATGATGATCCGCTTTCCTGAGCTCGACACGCACGATCACTCGCTTGGACCGGTGCTGGTTGAAGAGTACCTGTTTAACGTCGTCAATATGCTGTCCACTTTTGTCATGCGTTATCCCGGCGCGCTTCTTGCACGTTATTTTCGCAGTGATTTTGCGGTATTGCTGCCGCACCGCAGCCTGAAAGAGGCCAACAGCATCGCTGACCAGTTAATTAATGCCGTTGATGCGTTACCCCCTATGCGCATGGTGAACCGTGACGACTTTATTCACATTGGTATCAGCGCCTGGCACAGTGGCCAGACGGTGCCGCAGGTAATGGAAAATGTGGAGATGGCGACGCGACGGGCAACGCTGTCCGGTGGCAATAACTGGTCAAACGGCGCGGGCAATCCGCAGGATGCCGGGCGCGGCAGTGTTCGCTGGCGCACTTTGCTGGAAAATACACTCAGTCGCGGTGGGCCGCGGCTCTATCAGAAACCTGCCGTGGACCGTGAGGGCAAGGTTCGTCATCGTGTCATACTCAGCCGCATCTTTGATGGTGATAAAGAAGTGCTGTCGGCTGAATACATGCCACTGGTGCAGCAGCTTGGCATGGTAGAGAGCTGGGACAGGCAGATGGTGTTGCGCATTGCCGCTTTGTCAGAGCTGTGGCCTGAAGAAACACTGGTTATCCCGGTCAGTATCGACTCTCTGTTAAAGCGCCCCTTTGTCGTCTGGTTGCAGCGAATGTTGCTGGCCTGCCCAAAAAGCCAGCGAAAACGATTTTTATTTGAACTTGCGGAAGGGGATGTTTGTCAACACATCAGCCGTTTGATTCCGGTGTTGCATTCGCTCCAGGCATTTGGCTGCCGGATTGCCATCAGTCAGGCAGGACTGACGGTAGTCAGTAGCGCCTATATCAGGCAACTGCCGGTGGCGTTAATCAAGCTGGATGCCGGCCTGGTGCGCAACATTGAGCGCCGTACTGAAAATCAGCTGTTTGTGCGGAGCCTGCTGGACGTCTGCAAGCCGACCGGTACCCGGCTTTATGCGGCAGGCGTTCGCACAAAAGCGGAGTGGCAAACTCTGGTCGAATTAGGCGTTGAAGGCGGGCAGGGCGACCTGTTTTCACCTTCTCAGCCGGTCAACAGTAATGTGAAAAAGTACTCGCAACGTTACCAGATTTAATCGTTTGCCTGAATTCGCCGGTTTTACGCCAGCTTTTAGTGAATACAGGACAACAAACAGGCAGAATAGAGCGCCTGAAATGTTAGATTTTATGTCGGAGTAAAGTTAAGAAAATTCTTTAACAAGCTGCTCTGATAGCGTGATATCGCTGTTCCGCTCGTGTGCGAAACAGCTGTAAATGATTTAATGCGAATGTCGCCTAATTTTTCACCGAAGCAGAACGTTTTTGCGCCTTGTGGCAGCTTCGTGTGGTTGGTAAAGTAAGCGGATTTTATTTTCCGCCTCCAGCTTGCAGGATTATCCCTTAGTATGTTTAAAAAATTTCGTGGCATGTTTTCCAATGACTTGTCCATTGACCTGGGTACCGCGAACACCCTGATTTATGTAAAAGGACAAGGCATCGTGCTGAACGAGCCTTCCGTAGTGGCTATTCGCCAGGATCGTGCCGGCTCACCTAAAAGTGTAGCGGCCGTTGGTCATGACGCCAAACAGATGCTAGGCCGTACACCGGGCAATATTGCAGCTATTCGTCCTATGAAAGATGGCGTTATCGCCGACTTCTTCGTGACCGAGAAAATGCTGCAGCACTTCATTAAGCAGGTTCACAGCAACAGCTTTATGCGCCCAAGTCCGCGCGTGCTGGTATGTGTGCCTGTCGGTGCCACGCAGGTTGAGCGCCGCGCAATCCGCGAATCTGCCCAGGGGGCGGGTGCACGTGAAGTGTTCCTGATTGAAGAACCTATGGCGGCCGCCATTGGCGCTGGCTTACCGGTTTCTGAAGCGACCGGGTCAATGGTAGTCGATATTGGTGGCGGTACCACTGAAGTTGCCGTCATTTCTTTGAACGGCGTGGTTTACTCTTCTTCCGTGCGTATCGGTGGTGACCGCTTCGATGAAGCCATCATTAATTATGTGCGCCGTAATTACGGTTCACTGATTGGTGAAGCCACAGCGGAACGTATCAAGCATGAGATCGGTTCTGCTTACCCGGGTGACGAAGTGCGTGAGATCGAAGTGCGTGGTCGTAACCTGGCAGAAGGTGTGCCACGCGGCTTTACCCTTAACTCAAATGAAATCCTTGAAGCCCTGCAAGAGCCGCTCACCGGAATTGTGAGTGCAGTGATGGTCGCGCTGGAACAGTGTCCGCCAGAACTCGCCTCTGACATTTCCGAGCGTGGCATGGTCCTGACGGGCGGTGGTGCGCTGCTGAGAAATCTGGATCGTCTGCTGATGGAAGAAACAGGCATTCCTGTTGTCGTCGCGGAAGATCCGCTGACCTGCGTTGCGCGCGGCGGCGGTAAAGCCCTGGAAATGATCGACATGCATGGCGGCGATTTATTCAGCGAAGAATAATGGCCTCAACCGGCTGAGACCGTCGTAACAGTGCGCAGGGAGTAGCGTGTAAACCGGCGCTGCGTGCATCGGTATGATGTGTCCAGCCCAGGAAAGTGCGGTACGTCCGTACTTTCTTACCTTGTAGTCGAGGAACACGCAGATTATATGAAGCCGATTTTTAGCAGAGGCCCTTCTCTGCAATTGCGTCTCTTTCTGGCGGTGATTGTGGCGATTGCCATCATCATCGCAGATAGTCGCGTGAGTTCATTTACGCAAATACGCAACTATCTGGACACATCGGTCAGTCCGTTTTACTTCCTGGCCAACGGCCCGCGTCAACTTCTGGATGGCGTGTCAGATACGCTGGCTTCACGCCAGCAGCTTGAGCTGGAAAATAAAGCGTTACGTCGGGAGCTGTTTCTGAAAAACAGCGACCTGCTCATGCTGGGGCAATACAAGCAGGAGAATGCACGCCTGCGCGAATTGCTGGGTTCACCTCTGCGTCAGGACGAGCATAAGATGGTGACCCAGGTGATCTCCACCGGTACCGATCCCTATACCGATCAGGTCGTGATTGATAAAGGCAGCGCCAATGGCGTGTATGAAGGTCAGCCGGTCATCAGTGATAAAGGGGTTGTGGGCCAGGTCATCGCTGTCGGTCAGTTTACCAGTCGCGTTCTGCTCATTTGTGATGCATCACATGCGCTGCCTATACAGGTACTGCGTAATGATATTCGTGTCATTGCGGCGGGCAATGGCTGTACGGAAGATTTACAACTGGAACATCTGCCAGGCAATACCGATATTCGCGTGGGCGATGTGTTAGTCACCTCAGGCTTAGGTGGCCGCTTCCCTGAAGGCTATCCTGTCGGTGTCGTGTCCTCGGTAAAAGTGGATACGCAACGCGCTTATACCGTGATTCAGGCACATCCTACTGCGGGTCTGCAACGTCTGCGCTATCTGCTGCTGCTTTGGGGAGCCGATCATAATGGTGATATGCCTATGGCGCCTGATGAAGTGCATCGGGTCGCGAACGAGCGCCTGATGCAAATGATGCCGCAGGTGCTGCCGCCTGCCGGCGAAATGGGGCCGCCTGCGCCCACCACACAGACTACCACACCCGCTTCGGGCAGCAGCGAAAGTCGTTCGCAGGATGCCGCTTCCCGCTCACGCGGAGGCCAGAATTGAGTCGATATCGCAGCCAGGGACGATGGGTGATCTGGCTGTCCTTTCTGATGGCGTTTATTCTGCAAATCATGCCATGGCCGGAACAGATCTATATGTTCCGGCCATCGTGGCTATTGTTGATTCTGGTGTATTGGGTGCTGGCGCTGCCGCATCGCGTGAATGTGGGCAGCGGTTTTCTGCTGGGGGCGATTATGGATTTAATCGCTGGTTCGACGTTGGGCGTTCGCGCACTGGCACTCAGCATTATTGCCTATCTGGTTGCGTTTAAATTCCAGTTATTCCGTAACTTAGCATTGTGGCAGCAGGCGTTAATGGTTATGGTGCTGTCATTAGCAATGGATGTGATCGTCTTCTGGGCAGAGTTTCTGGTGATCAACGTCTCATTCCGCCCTGAAATTTTCTGGAGCAGTGTTGTCGACGGGATTCTCTGGCCGTGGCTATTCTTATTGATGAGAAAGATCCGCCGTCAGTTCGCTGTTCAATAAGGAAATTTATGGTAACCCTGTATCTGGCCTCCGCGTCTCCCCGCCGACGTGAACTGCTGAGCCAGCTTGGCATCACCTTCGAGCGTCTTGTCACTGATGTTGAAGAGCAACGTCAGCCCGGTGAAACGGCGGAGGGCTATGTTCGACGCCTGGCGCATGACAAAGCTAAAGCCGGCGTCACGCTTGCCCGGCAAGACTTACCGGTGCTGGGTGCCGACACCATCGTGGTGCTCAATGGCGAGGTGCTGGAAAAGCCCCACGATGCCGACCATGCCAGCGCAATGCTCAGTAAACTCTCGGGAAAAACGCATCAGGTCATGACGGCTATCGCGCTGGCCGATCGTCAGCAGGTGCTGGACTGTCTGGTGGTCACCGAGGTGACGTTTCGTAACTTAACCGCACACGACATCAATGAGTACATCGCCACAGGTGAACCTATGGATAAAGCAGGCGCTTACGGTATTCAGGGAAAGGGCGGAAACTTTGTTCGTAAAATCAATGGAAGTTATCACGCAGTCGTCGGATTACCGTTGGTTGAGACCGCGGAACTGATCGACCAGTTCCAGTCACTGCGTGCCGTAAGGGGTTAACATGACGGCAGAACTACTGGTTAACGTTACGCCTGCTGAAACGCGCGTCGCCTACATTGATGGCGGTATCCTGCAGGAAATTCACATTGAGCGCGAAGCCCGGCGGGGCATCGTCGGTAATATTTACAAAGGGCGCGTCAGCCGGGTTTTGCCTGGCATGCAGGCGGCATTTGTGGATATCGGGCTTGATAAAGCGGCCTTCCTGCATGCGTCCGACATCATGCCGCATACAGAATGCGTTGCGGGCGATGAAAAGAAAAATTTCGTGGTACGTGATATCGCGGAGCTGGTGCGTCAGGGACAGGATCTCGTGGTGCAGGTGGTGAAAGATCCCCTTGGCACTAAAGGCGCGCGGCTGACCACAGATATCACGTTGCCCTCGCGCTACCTGGTGTTTATGCCCGGCGCTTCACACGTTGGCGTTTCACAACGCATTGCCAGTGAAAAAGAGCGTGAACGGCTTAAAGCCGTCGTGGCCGACTACTGTGACGACCTGGGCGGTTTCATCATCCGCACCGCCGCGGAAGGCATTGGCGAAGAAGAGCTGGCGCAGGATGCTGCGTTTCTGAAACGGCTCTGGACCAAAGTCAGCGAGCGGAAAAAGCGCAATCAAACCCGTTGTTTACTCTATGGTGAGCTGGCGCTGGCGCAGCGTATTCTGCGCGATTTTGCGGGCGCAGCGCTGGATCGCATTCGTGTCGATTCGCGCCTGACCTGCGATCTCCTTAAGGAATTCACCAGCGAATACATCCCGGAGATGTCCAGCAAGCTCGAGCTTTACAATGGCAAACAGCCCATCTTTGATCTGTTTGATGTTGAGAACGAGATTCAGCGTTCACTGGAACGTAAAGTTGAACTGAAATCTGGCGGATACCTCATCATCGACCAAACTGAAGCGATGACGACAATCGACATCAACACCGGTGCCTTTGTCGGACACCGAAACCTTGATGAAACTATTTTTAACACCAATGTGGAAGCGACACAGGCGATCGCCCGCCAACTGAGGCTACGTAACCTTGGCGGCATCATCATTATCGACTTCATTGATATGAGTAATGAAGATCATCGCCGTCGCGTGCTGCATTCGCTGGAAACCGCGCTCAGTAAAGACAGAGTGAAGACGGGCATCAGCGGGTTTTCCGCCTTAGGGCTGGTGGAAATGACGCGCAAGCGTACGCGCGAAAGTATCGAACACGTGCTGTGTGAGGATTGCCCGGTGTGTAAAGGGCGCGGCACACTGAAGACCGTCGAAACGGTGTGCTACGAAATTATGCGTGAAATTGTTCGTGTTCATCATGCTTATGATTCTGACCGTTTCCTGGTCTACGTGTCGCCGACGGTGGGCGAAGCATTGAAAACGGATGAGTCCCATGCGCTGGCGGAAGTAGAGCTGTTTGTCGGCAAGCAGGTAAAGGTGCATGTTGAAGCGCTCTATACTCAGGAACAGTTCGATGTGGTCATGATGTAGTGCTGGCCGGTCAGGCTCACGATGTCTGGCCGCACATTTTAGGGTAAAATGTGGCCCCATACCGCTTATGTCATAAGACGCCGGGTATGAGCAGCAACCATCCGTCGTTAACGGTAGACAAGGAGAGGTGTGAGTTAGGCAGTTGCCAAGAGTGATGTTACTGCTGCTCGCGACAGTCATTGTGATTGTGGCGCTGCTGGTCAGTGCGCTGCGTCTGGCGATGCCGCACCTCGATAACTATCGTAGTCAGGTCTTAGAGTTTGTTTCTGACGTTAGCGGTGCCAATGTTAACGCCAGCCAGCTGAAGGGCAAGTGGGAAAATTTTGGGCCCACGCTGCAAATCCGTGACCTGAGCGTGGACATGAAACAAACGGGAACGCTCTCGATCGCGCGTATAACCGTTGCGCTGGACGTCTGGCAGTCATTGCTCCACTGGCGCTGGCAGTTCCGCGATCTGACATTCTGGCAGTTGCACTTTAACAGCACTCAGCCTCTCCTGACCAGTGACAACGAGAAGCACAGCTTCAGGCTCACCCAGATCAACGATCTGTTTTTACGCCAGTTCGATCACTTCGATCTGCGCGACAGCACGATTGGCTTTATCACGCCATCCGGTCAGCATGCTGAACTGGCTATCCCTAAACTCACCTGGCTGAACGAACATACGCGACATCGCGCAGAAGGTGAGGTCAGCCTGTCGAGTTTTACCGGACAGCACGGTGTTGTGCAGGTCCGTCTCGACCTGAACGATAACGAAGGCTTACTCAACGACGGTCGCATCTGGATGCAGGCTGATGACGTGGATATGCGCCCCTGGCTGGGCCGCTGGGTGCGGGATAACACCCGTCTGGACAGCGCCCGGTTTAGCCTGGCCGCCTGGGTCACTCTGCGTGATGGTGATATCTACGCTGGCGACCTGCTGTTAAGTCAAGGCGGCGCAAGCTGGCAGGGCGAGAGTGGCCCCCATACTCTCAACGTTGATGGTCTGACGGCGCACCTTTCGCGTTATAAAAATGGCTGGGTGGTAACGGTGCCGCAAACCAAACTCAGCACAGACGGCAATGCGTGGCCTGCTGGTCATTTTTCGCTGTTCTGGCAACCGCAGGACGAGCAGATGCTGGGCAGCAACAGCGAGGCCGAAGTCCGCGTTCGTGCGACGCAGTTAGCATTAGATCGCATCGCGCCGCTGGTGCCGCTTTTTGCGCCTCTCTCACCTGCGCTGTTTGATAACTGGCGTGCATTGCGGCCGCGGGGCACGATTGATGGGCTTGCGTTAGATATTCCCTTAGCACAACCCGAGCAGACCCGCTTTCAGGTAAAGTGGCGCGATTTTAGCTGGCAGTACTGGAAGCTGGTTCCCGGCATCAGCCATCTTAATGGTGAGGCGACAGGCAGCCTCAATGATGGGCAAGCCGCAATTGCAATGGGGCAGGCTACGGTGCCTTATGGTGATATGTTCCAGGCACCGCTGGAGATCAAACAGATCACCGGCAACCTTAACTGGACGCAGGATAAGCAGGGTCTGACGCTGGCGGGTCACGACCTTGACATTCAGGCCCGTTCCCTTTGGGCGCACGGCGATTTCCGCTATCAGCAAAACAGTGATGCGCAACCGCAACTGAATATTCTGGCCGGCATTAACGTCACGAACGCTGGTGATGCGTGGCGCTATTTTCCGACACCGATAATGGGCCACTCGCTGACGCACTATTTAAGCGGTGCGATTAAAGGCGGCAAGGTCAGTAATGCCACGCTGCTGTTTAACGGTAATCCAGCGCTTTTTCCCTTCCAGCACAACGACGGGATGTTCCAGGTTTGGGTGCCGTTACGCCAGGCAACCTATGCGTTCCAGCCGGGCTGGCCCGATCTCAGCAATCTTGATATCGATCTTAACTTCCTGAATGACGGCCTGTGGATGAATGCGCCACTGGCGAAACTGGGTGAAGTCGATGCCCGCAATGTCAGCGCCGTCATCCCGGATTACCTGAAGGAAAAGCTGATTATTAATGGCGATATCAGCGGTGACGGGCAGCAAATCGGTGAGTACTTCCAGCACACGCCGCTCAAATCGTCGCTGGGAGCGGCACTGGAACAGCTCCAGGTCAAAGGCCTGACCAAAGGTCATCTCAAGCTGGATATTCCATTGAATGGCAAAGATGTTCACGCCAGCGGGGATGTGCAGATGAATAACAACAGCCTGCATATCAAACCCCTGAATACCACAATGACCCATTTGACGGGGCAGTTCCGCTATAACAACGGCAATCTTGAAAGCGATACGCTGCAGGCCAACTGGTTTGGACAGCCGATCGATGTCAGCTTCACGACGCAGGAGAATCCTGACGATTTTGGCGTGAACGTCAAATTACAGGCGGACTGGCAACTGGCAAAAATCACTGACATACCCCGACAGATTAGCAGCCAACTGGCCGGTCATCTTCCGTGGCAAGGTGAGGTAAACGTCACCTTGCCTCACAAGGGCGGTGCACATTATGCCGTGCAACTCAAAGGAGACGGTAAGGAAGTAAGTAGTCGCTTACCTCCGCCACTCGACAAAAAGGCTGGCGAGAGCCTGCCGGTTACCGTTAATGCAAACGGCGACTTAACGCATTTCGATCTGAGCGGCAGCGTTGACGAGCGGCACCGGTTTAACAGCCGCTGGCTGCTGGAGCCCACGCTGCGCGTTGAGCGAGGCATCTGGCTTAACGACACCAAAACCACACCGGCGCTGCCGGATCGTTCAGGCATGGTGCTGAATTTGCCTGCGCTCGATGGCGAAGCCTGGGCGGCACTCCTGATGGCGGGCGAAGGCGGAGCGGCCAGCCCGTCGGGTGAGCATAAGGTGGGCGGGGCAACGTTGCCAGGCAATATTATCTTACGTAGCCCCGCTGTCAGTCTGGCAGGGCAAGAGTGGCATGACGTGGATACCACCGTCACCCAGGAAATGGGCGGTAAAACCCAGGTGAAGGTTAATGCCAAAGAGTTACGTGGCCAGCTTACGACCTCGCCGTTAGCAGCGTGGCAGGTTGCTCTGGATTATCTTTATTACAATCCCGACTGGCAGGGCGCTGACGGAAAAAATACCGCGGCTTCGCCACTGGGGCAAAAAAGCGACCAGATTGACTTTAGCAAGTGGCCTGCGGTGCAGTTTCAGTGTGCAGAATGCTGGCTGATGGGACAAAAATACGGGCGCGTTTCCGCCGGGCTGCAACCTAAAGGAAGTACGTTAGCACTTACTAATGGTTTAGTGGATACAGGCAGTTCGCGCCTGAATATTCAGGGCGAATGGGTTAACCGACCCAACGACCAGCGTACCTCGCTGAAAGGCACCTTGCAGGGCAGCAACATCAATAACGCAACCAACTGGTTCGGCGTAAATACGCCATTACGCGATGCACCTTTCAAAATTAACTATGACCTGCACTGGCGCGCTGCACCCTGGCAGCCATCAGCGGAAACGCTGAGCGGCACACTGAAAACACACTTTGGTAAAGGTCAGATAACGGATGTGGATACCGGTGCGGCGGGGCAGATTTTGCGCCTGCTCAGTTTTGATGCACTGCTACGTAAACTGCGTTTCGACTTCAGTGATACTTTTAAACAGGGTTTCTATTTCGATTCAATCAATGGTACCGCCTGGATTGAAGATGGCGTCATCCGTACTGATAACCTGTCAGTCGATGGGCTGGAGGCGGATATCGCCATGCAGGGCAATATGGATCTTGTGAAGCGACGGATTGATATGGAAGCCATAGTTACCCCGGAAATTTCCGCCTCCGTTGGTGTCGCCACCGCGTTCGCGATTAACCCGGTCGTCGGGGCCGCGGTATTCGCGGCCAGTAAGGTTCTGGGGCCGCTCTGGAGTAAAATTTCTGTGCTGCGCTATCACATCAGCGGCCCGCTCGATAAGCCCAAAATTGACGAGGTTATGCGTAAGCCACGCGAAACCTATAAAAAGTGATATTTGACGGCGTAACATAATTGCCTCAGGCTATGAATATCCGAGCACATATTGAGTGAGAAACGATGACTCTGAATCTGGTAAGTGAGCAGTTGCTAACTGCTAACAACATTAATCAGCAGGACCTTTTTTCCCTGTTAGGGCAGCTTTCAGAACGTCGTCTGGACTATGCCGATCTTTATTTTCAGTCCAGCTTCCATGAATCCTGGGTTCTGGAAGATAAAATCATTAAAGATGGTTCCTACCATATCGATCAGGGCGTGGGTGTCCGCGCCGTCAGCGGCGAAAAAACCGGCTTCGCCTATGCCGATCAGATCACAATGAATGCCCTGCGTCTGTCATCAGAAGCGGCCCGCAGCATCGTACGCGAGCAGGGGAATGGCAAGGCGCACACGCTGTCAGCCGTCGTCAACCGTGCGCTCTATGCGCCTGTCGATCCGCTTGGCAGCCTCAGCCGTGAAGATAAAATCGCCCTGTTACATCGTGTTGACCAGGTTGCGCGGGCTGCTGACCCACGGGTTCAGGAAGTAAATGCCAGCCTGACCGGCGTGTATGAGCAGGTCCTGGTGGCGGCAACCGATGGTACTCTGGCCGCCGATGTGCGCCCACTGGTGCGTCTGTCCATCAGCGTTCAGGTGGAAGATCAGGGCAAACGCGAACGGGGTACCAGCGGTGGCGGTGCGCGTACTGGCTACGCGTTTTTCCTCGCTGATGAAAATGGCGATGTCCGCGCTGATGCCTGGGCACGCGAAGCGGTACGCATGGCACTGGTCAATCTTTCCGCAGTGGCTGCGCCTGCAGGCGCTTTGCCGGTGGTGCTGGGGGCGGGCTGGCCAGGCGTGCTGCTGCATGAAGCGGTAGGTCATGGTCTGGAAGGCGACTTCAATCGCCGTGGAACCTCCGTTTTTAGCGGTAAGATGGGCCAACTGGTGGCGTCTGATCTTTGTACGGTGGTTGATGATGGCACGATCGAGGGATTACGCGGTTCACTGGCCATTGACGATGAAGGCGTACCCGGACAGTACAACGTACTGATTGAAAATGGCGTATTGAAAGGCTACATGCAGGACAAGCTGAATGCCCGGCTGATGGGCGTGAATCCTACCGGAAACGGGCGTCGCGAATCTTATGCGCACCTGCCAATGCCTCGTATGACCAACACCTACATGCTGGCGGGTAAATCGACGCCGCAGGACATTATTGAAAGTGTGGAATACGGGTTGTATGCGCCTAATTTTGGTGGCGGCCAGGTCGATATTACGTCGGGTAAATTTGTGTTCTCCACGTCCGAAGCCTATCTGATTGAGAAAGGCAAAGTCACCAAACCGGTAAAAGGGGCGACATTGATCGGCTCCGGTATTGAGGCAATGCAGCAAATCTCTATGGTTGGCAACGATCTGGCGCTCGATAAAGGCGTTGGCGTGTGCGGTAAAGAAGGCCAGAGTCTGCCGGTTGGCGTGGGCCAGCCTACGCTCAAGCTGGACAAGCTGACTATCGGCGGCACCGCCTGATTAGCCTGACAAACCCGCCTGCTGGCGGGTTTTTTTAGTGCGCTACTATTACATCCTGAAGGCGCCACATTCAGTAAACGCTGGCGCGATTTTCCTGTCTCTGCCGTAAATGATGCCTGTTTAAAGTCCTGCTCCGCACCTTTGTGATGCCCTGTTCTGCACCTTGCTAAAGGCGACGCGCTATGTCTTGCGGTGCTGCTTGTACTGCTCGGCAACCTGTTCAAAGTAGTGCGTCAGGTAGTCGATACAGACCTGAACTTTCAGCGGCAGCTTGTCTTTTTCGGTGTATAACGCATAAACCGGACGCGGGTCGGATTGATAGTGTGGGAATAAAATATCGATCTCTCCGCTCTTGATCTCATCTGCCACCCACATCATCGGGACATAGGCGATGCCGTTGCCTGCCTTAAGCCAGCGAATTAACGTCTGGGAGTCATTGGTGACGAAACGCCCCTGAGGTGACAAACGAGTCACAAGGCCTTCGGGTGCAATCAATTCAAAATTGTTGTCGGGGCGAACGCTGTATTCCAGCCAGGCGAATTTTGTAATGTCCGCCGGTTTTTCGGGTGTTCCATGCTGCGCCAGGTAGGATTTAGCGGCACACACCACCATGGGCATTGCCCCCAGCCTGCGTGAAAACAGACTGGAATCTTTCAATGCGCCCACCCGAATAACCACGTCCAGGCCATCGGCGATTAAATCGGGGGCAGGAATGCCGGTGACAAGATTGACACTCAGGCCGGGATAGTCACGCAACATATCACTGGTCATGCCGGCCAGGACGTTCTGCGCCATCGTGGAGGAACTGCCAATCCGTAACACCCCGACAGGCGTATTATTAAACGCATATAACTGCTCATGTACCTGGCTGGCTTCAGCCAGCATGCGGCGGCAACCCTGATAGTAAATTTTCCCCGCTTCGGTCAGGCCGATGCTGCGTGTGCTGCGATTGAGTAACTTAACCTGAAGGGCATCTTCCAGCCTGGCGATTATCTGGCTGATGGATGACACGCTGAGATGAAGCTGTCGTGCGGCCGCCGTGAAAGAACCTAATTCAACCACTTTGGCAAATATCGACATACCTTTAAGTCGTTCCATTGTTTACTCTGGCTAAAAAGTGATTTAGATCACATTCAGTAGAAAACGTATAGTTAAGCGCGTTACTATAAGCGTACCGGGGTATCACCTGGCGACGCTTCATTACCTGAAAACACCCGATGATACGCTATTATTAAGCCAGCCGTAGTTCAGATGTGGCTTAGGGCGCAGGCTTTTGCGTCGATCAAGGCGGTGGACTATCCCGGCCGTGTCGAACTAAGGATTTTTAATGAGTGTACTTCCGGTCTTTGTCATGTTTGGGCTCTCTTTTCCGCCCATTTTTATCGAACTCATCGTTTCACTTATGCTGTTTTGGCTGGTGAAACGCGTGCTGACGCCCAGTGGTATTTACGATCTTGTCTGGCACCCGGCACTCTTCAATACAGCTCTCTACTGCTGTGTATTTTATTTAGTATCCCGTTTATTCGTTTGAGGTTTACGTGAACACGCTTATAAGAAAAATCGCGCGTTACGCGATCACCATCCTGCTGGTCATCATCGCCGTTATCATCATATTCCGTGCCTGGGTGTTCTACACCGAATCGCCCTGGACGCGTGATGCCAGATTTGCAGCCGACGTGGTGGCCATTTCTCCTGATGTCACTGGGTTAATTACGGATGTGCCGGTTCATGACAACCAGCTCGTTAAAAAAGGCGATACGCTGTTTGTTGTCGATCGTCCCCGCTATCAAAAGGCGCTGGATGAAGCCCAGGCGGACGTAGAATATTACCAGGCGCTGGTGAATGAAAAACGCCGTGAGGCCGGACGTCGTAACCAACTCGGCACCTCTGCGATGTCGCGTGAAGCCATCGAGCAATCCAATAACGATTTGCAAACCACAGAACACCAGCTGGCGAAATCTGTTGCGACCCGCGATCTGGCGAAAATTGATCTGGAACGGACCACGATTAAGGCACCGTCAGACGGCTGGGTGACGAACCTGAATGTTTACCAGGGTGAATTCATTACGCGCGGCTCGGTTGCGGTCGCCCTGGTGCAGCAGCACTCCTTTTATGTGCTGGCCTATCTGGAAGAGACCAAACTGCACGGCGTCAGACCGGGCTTTCGGGCAGAGATCACGCCATTGGGCAGCAACATCACCTTACGTGGCACCGTGGACAGCATTGCGGCAGGCGTAACCAACAGCAGTAGCAGTGTTGACAGCAAGGGGATGGCAACCGTTCAGTCTAATCTTGAATGGGTTCGCCTGGCTCAGCGCGTACCGGTCCGCATCCGACTTGATCAGCAGCCTGGTAATCAGTTCCCTGCCGGCACGACGGCGACCGTGGTGATTACTGGCGCGGAGGATCGTCCGCACCAGGCGGTTTCACCCATGATGTCCTTCTTTAACCGCCTGCGTGAGTTTGGTTAAGAGGGCGATATGATCGAATTTCTGCGTTTCCCGATAAAGCTGACCTTTGCGCTGGTGGCAGCGTTGATGATCGGCTTTCACCTCAACCTTGAAACACCGCGCTGGGCAGTGATGACCGCCGGGATTGTTGCAGGGGGAACGGCGTTTGCGGCAGGAGGCGATCCCTACTCTGGCGCATTACGCTATCGCGGTCTTCTGCGTATTATCGGTACTTTAATTGGCTGTGTTGCCGCTCTGGTTATCATGATTGCCACTGTGCGAGCGCCAGTGGTCATGCTGTTGCTGTGCTGTATCTGGGCCGGTTTTTGCGTATGGCTTTCGTCGCTGATTAAAGTCGAAAATTCCTATGCGCTCGGTCTCGCGGGCTATACCGCATTAATTATCGTGGTCACGGCAAACGCCAGCGGCGGCCTTACGCTGGTTCCGCAATATGCGGTGGAACGCTGTAGCGAAATTATCCTGGGCATCCTTTGCGCCATTCTGGCAGATATGATTTTTTCCCCGCGCTCCATTAAAAAAGTGATTGATGCCGAGGTGACGTCGCTGCTGGTGGCCCATTACCGGTTGCTGCAACTGTGTGTGGCGCATCAGGACAAAGAGGAAGTCGATAAAGCCTGGAGTGCGCTGGTACGACGCACAACGGCGCTGAGCAGTATGCGTAGCCAGTTAATGATGGAGTCGTCACGCTGGCAAAATACCAGCCGCCGTCTGCAGATGCTAAACACGCTATCGCTGACGCTGATTACACAGGCGGCGGAAACGTTTTTGATTCAGAACTCACGTCCTGAGTACATTCCCACGCAGTATCGCGTGCTGACGGAAAAAGAGGCCACGACGCCAGAAGATGTGCATAAACGTCTGAAAACGATGCGGCGACTCATGGCAGCCAGCAGTAAAACCGTGCCGGAAACGTTGGGGAGTTGGATGAGTGCCGCAACGGAATACCAGCTGTTGATTCATGGTGTGAAGAGCAATAGTCGTATTACCGATCTGGAAGCGCGCATTCTCCAGCGAGAAGTCGTGATTCAGGCGCGTTCGGCAGAAACCCACCATGCGATGATAAATGGTATTCGTACGTTTGTGGCGACGGCACTGGGCTCATTATTCTGGCTCTATACCGGCTGGACTTCAGGTAGTGGCTGTATGGTCATGCTTGGCGTGATTACCGCCCTGGCGATGCGCATGCCTAATCCGCTCATGATGGCGAAAGACTTCGTTTATGGCATGACGGTCGCGATACCGCTGGGGGCGCTTTATTTTATGTACATCTTGCCCAATACGCAGCAAAGCGCTCTGCTGCTGTGCATTGCCATCGGTTTACTGGGCTTTATTTCAGGCATTCTCATTCAACGCCGCCAGATTGGTACGCTGGGCGCGATGGCCGGTACGATTAACGTCCTGGTGCTGGATAATCCGATGCAGTTCAACTTTACGGTTTTTATCGATAACGCACTGGGGCAGTGGATCGGGAGTTTTCTTGCCTTAATGGTGATTCTGCTGATCCGTGATAAATCGAAAGCGCGAACAGGACGTAAATTGCTTAACCGCTTTATGTATGCTGCGGTGTCGGCAATGACAACCAATAAGGCGCGCCGGCGTGAAAACCATTTGCCAGCATTGTACCAGCAGCTCTTCTTATTGCTTAACCTGTTTCCCGGCGACATCGACAAATACCGCATCGCCCTGACGTTAATCATTGGACATCAACGATTGCGTGCGGCAGACGTGCCGATTAATGCGGAGCTTTCCGCCTTCCACCGCCAGTTACGGCACACGGCCGATCGTATCATTGCCGTCCGTAGTGATGAGAAGCGCCGTTATTATTTCCAACGCTTGCTGCGCGAGCTGGATGTCTATCAGGAAAAGCTGGCCCTTTATGATGCACCGGACAGTGTTACCGAGCCGGTGAAACGGCTGTCTGAGATGCTTTCAAAGTATCAAAATACGCTCGTCCAAATCTGAATTTGGGCCGTCAGCCATGCTGGCGGCCCTTTCACTTTCCTTCCTTCCCCGACCTGTCATTTTTGCCATCTATACTTTCCTGAAGTAAAAACAAACTGACAGGAGTAACGCAGATGCCTTCTTCACTGCAAGACAGCGAACTGTTCCAGACCGGCTATTTAGTCAACGGGCAGTGGCTGAGGACGACGTCGACTTTTGACGTAACCAATCCTGCAACGGGGGACGTTGTTGCTCAGGTGGCGAAAGCCGGTAAAAAGGAAACCGAAGACGCGATTAAGGCTGCACAAGATGCCTTTCCCGCCTGGCGGGCGCAGACGGCTAAAGCGCGTTCAGCGCTGCTTTACCGCTGGTATACGTTAATCATTGAAAACAAACGCTGGCTTGCTGAGCTCATGACAACGGAGCAGGGCAAACCGCTTAAAGAAGCGGAAGGAGAGGTTGAGTACGCCGCCAGTTTCATCCAGTGGTTTGCCGAGCAGGCCAAACGAGCCAATGGTGAAATCATTCCGCCTGCTAAAGCGGGGTCGCGTATCCTGGCCACGCGGGAACCCGTTGGTGTTGTAGCGGCGATCACCCCGTGGAACTTCCCGATGGCCATGTTGACCCGTAAGTTAGGTCCGGCGTTAGCAGCTGGATGTACAGGGATCATCAAGCCTGCCAACAATACGCCGCTTTCTGCGTTTGCCTTGCTGGCTTTGGCAAAGAAAGCCGGTATCCCGGACGGCGTGCTTAACGGCGTGGCAGGGGATACGCATGCTATCAGCGATGCGATTATGGCGAGCAACGCCGTACGTAAAATCTCATTCACCGGTTCGACGGCGGTGGGCAAAACGTTGATGCGCAATGCGGCCGAGACCATGAAAAAAGTGTCGATGGAGTTGGGGGGCAACGCGCCCTATATCGTGTTTGAGGATGCAGATATTGATGCTGCCGTTCAGGGCGCTATTGCCAATAAATTCCGTAACGCGGGCCAGGTGTGCGTCAGCGTAAACCGTTTTTTTGTTCATAATGCGATCTATGAGCGTTTCACAACGCAACTGGCAGATGAGGTCAATAAACTCAAAGTGGGTAACGGTATGGACAGCGGCGTCATTGTCGGACCGTTAATTGAGCGTTCGGCGTTAGAAAAAGTGGAAGAACATGTTAACGATGCGGTTGCCCAGGGTGGCAAGGTGCTCGCGGGCGGTAAGCGACATGCGCTGGGCGGCAATTTCTGGCAGCCTACGGTCATCGTCGATGCGCATGAAGGCATGAAGCTGGCTCAGGAAGAAACATTTGGCCCGGTTGCGGCGTGCTTCCGGTTTGATGATGAAGACGAGGTTATTCGTCGGGCGAACCAAACCGAATACGGGCTGGCGGCGTATTTTTATACGCAGAATCTGCAACGTGTCTTCCGCGTTTCCTCGGCGCTGGAAAGTGGGATGATAGGCATCAATGAGTGTGCTGTCTCGACAGAGCTGGCTCCCTTCGGCGGTGTGAAAGCGTCGGGACTGGGCCGGGAAGGATCGGTGCTGGGAATGGAAGAGTACCTTGAGGTCAAAGCGCTGCACCTTGGCGGTTTAAGTTAAACGGCTATCTGGGCGGCACCGGGCCGCCCAGCGACGAATAACAGGAGTCACCTGTATGAGAGTCGAGCGTTTTGATTTTAATGAGATTGTCGATCAGGCCCATTTCTTCCGGCAATTCTGTGAACGCTTTTCCCTGAAAGCGCGCTATATCTGCGATTTGGATGGATTGTGGGACGTGATTGTCTGCAGAGGGCTACCTTTGCCCATCAAAATAGAGTTTGTGAACCTGGGGCAGGGACAGAAGCGGCGCTACGGTGCCTTGATTCTGCTGTTCGACGAGGCGGAGGAGGAACTGGAAGGGCAACTGCAGTTTAACGTGCTCTCATCTTCAACACGCTAAGGTCGGCTGTGATCATCAGGCTTAATGCCTTGTCCGCGTAAGTAAACATTATTTCTCGAGCACCCTCGCAACGTTACCGCTTGCTGACGCCTCGCTTTTTCTGGTCGTGATACTCTGCCCGCCAATCATCAGGACAGGTCACATGAAAAGTAAAAGAGGCACGCCCACGCCACATGATGCGACTTTCCGGCAATTTTTGTCCCAGCCTACAATTGCCCGTGATTTTATGGAACTGCACCTTCCCGCTGCGCTGCTCGCCCTGTGCGATCTGAATACATTAAAACTGGAATCGGGTGCTTTTGTGGAGGAGGATCTGCGGCAATATTTCAGCGATGTGCTGTATAGCATGAAAACTACAAGCAGAGAGGATGGCTACATCCATGTCTTAATCGAACACCAGTCATCACCGGATAAGCATATGGCGTTCAGACTGATGCGCTATGCCATTGCGGCAATGCAGCGGCATCTTGACGCAGGGAACAAACGGCTACCGTTAGTCATCCCGGTTCTTTTCTATAGCGGCAAACGTAGCCCGTATCCTTACAGTACCCGCTGGCTTGATGAGTTTGCAATGCCCGTGCTCGCCAGTGAACTGTATGGCAACGCTTTTCCGCTGGTGGACGTGACGGTTATTCCGGATGAGGACATTATCGGTCACCGCAGCATGGCGGCTTTAACATTGCTGCAAAAGCATATACATCAAAGAGAGTTGACAGAACTCATCGATAAGCTGGCCCCCGTCTTACTGGCTGGATATCTCTCTTCATCGCAAGTGATATCGTTGGTACACTATCTCTTGCAGGCAGGCGAAACAGCCGACGCCGACATTTTCGTCAGGACGCTGGCACAGCGAGTACCGCAACATGAGGATGCATTGATGACTATTGCACAGCAGCTTGAGCAGAAAGGCATTGAAAAGGGCATTCAGCAAGGTTTAAAAGAAGGAATTCAGCTCGGTGAGCAACGTGGTCTGGAGAAAGGACGCAGCGAGGGAGAGCGTGCGGCCGCGCTGAAGATCGCACGCACGATGCTGCAAAATGGTTTGCATCCCCGTGTTGTCGCCGAGATGACAGCACTCTCTGATGACGACTTAGCGCAACTCTGTCATTAAATACGTCACCCATTTCGCGTCAGAGCACCTCATGCGAAAGCCAGTTCCTTTCTTTTAACGCGCCTGAGTGTTGTGCCGCTGGCGCGATCGTTAGCCGATGTCCGTTTTCCTGCGCCTTACGGCTGTCAGGTTCTGCCTCGCCGTTTCAGACAGAAAAAAGCCCCGGCGATCGGGGCTAAAGGGTTCGTCATGAACAGACGAGGAACTATTTATAAAGCTGTGCGGTGAGGTGATAGCTGTCACCGGTATTTGCTTCAATGATTTTGTAAGCGCTTGCGCCTTGCTCATCAGCTTTTTGAGACAGCTGAGCACGATAATCAATCGGAGAGCCTGCTACACCGCTGATGCTTACGGTTCCGGCAGGTTGTAAGTTCTGTGCTTGTTCGGCGGTCACCAGCTGTGCAGCGGAAGCGCCGAATGTCATAGCAGAAAGAAGACTTACTGTTGCGATGGTTGCTTTGATGTTCATGTTTATTTCCTCATAACTGTCAACAACCTACGGAGTCAAAACATAGAGCGGGTTGTCGATTAATTTCAGATACGGCACGATTGCCGTCGATGCATTACTTATAAAGTTCAGCGGTAACGTGGAACGTATCGTCGCGATTATTTTCAATGACGCGATAGTGACCCGCACCCTGGGCATCTGCCTTTTGAGACAGAACCTGGCGAACATTCGTCTGATCGCCGTCGATGCCGCTGACGGTGATGGTTTGATTCAGAGGCTGCAGGTTCATCTCCTGCGCCTGTTGATTTGTTACCGGGCTGGCGGCATGGGCACCAAAGGACAGGAGCGAAGCCAAACTCAGGGCGGCAAAGGTTAATGTGGTTTTCATTACTCTTCTCCAGCAATGTTAATTAACCAGTGAGCATGTGGTCTCATCTGGTTACCTGTCAGTTCAAACGCTTTTATTTGTACAACTCAGCGGTGGCGTGATAGTTGCCATCGTTGTAAGCCTCGATAACACGAAAAGCTTTAGCGCCGTGTTGATCCGCTTTCTCACTCAGTTGCTGTCTGATATCTGATGGCGCACCGGCGACACCACTAACGCTCACAGTGCCGACAGAGTGCAGATTCTGAGCATCCGCAGCAGAAACATATTCAGCTGCAGATGCACCAAATGACAGGGCAGAGAGAATGCTTAAAGCAGCGATGGTAGTTTTAATTTTCATGAAAGATGTCCTCGTCGTGGCTGTTCTTCTTTTTTATTAGTGTGATTCACATCACGAAAGTAAGTATAGGACTAATAACGGCGGAAATTAATATCTGCCTAATAATGTTTTGTAGTCATACTTTAACCTTATGGGATTTTTTTATAACTAAACGTTATTAAAAGCGGTTAAAAAACGGCCTTTGGCAGGTAATTACTTATAAAAACAGTAAGATGCGAAAATTTAACTTTTGGTGCGGAAATTTATGGTCGATCAGGCTGCTTGTGAACATAACCTCAAAGGATAGCACCATCGATGCGGTGTAGAGCAGTGTAAAATAGCGTGGAAAAGTAGTCAGGATAAAGGGTATGACCAATAGTACAAGGTAAATAGCGGCAATGAGATAGGCTCAACTCGTTGATAATAGAGCGTTTAAACAGAAGAGAACACAAGGAGGAACGCGCTGCAGATCAACCGGCAGATGCGCTGCCGGTCAGAGATAAAGGCTAAAGTTCTTGTTCAAACAATACCAGAATAGCATCGTGCAGCTGCCTGACAGTAAAGGCGCGTGCTGGCGTGATAAAAATGGTGTCGTCTCCTGCAATCGTGCCCAGGATTCCTTCGGACTTACCTAATGAGTCAAGTAAACGTGCAATTAACTGTGCGGCACCCGGGCTGGTATGAATCACGACCAGAGCATCGTTATAGTCAATATCAAGCACCAGATTCTTCAGAGGACTGGTGGTAGTCGGCACGCCCAGTTCCGCAGGTAAACAGTAAACCATTTCCATTTTGGCATTGCGGGTGCGCACCGCGCCAAATTTCGTCAGCATACGAGAAACTTTTGACTGATTAATGTTCTCGAAGCCGTCTTCCTGAAGCGCCTGAACAATCTCGCCCTGAGAGCTGAATTTTTCTTCTTTTAATAATGCCTTGAAGGCTTTAATCAGATCGTCTTGTTTCGATGGGTTTCGCATAATTTACCAGTATACGTAAGACAAACCGCGAACCAGGCCGCAGCAAAGACATTATTATGCATATAAATGAATTTTTATGCAATCGGTTGTTAATTGTACTGCGAGGTCATCATCGCGGGCGGCGATAATAGCAAAGAATCTCCTCAGACCAAAACCCAGCTCACAGCCTGAAAAGGCAAAGGTTGCAAAGGTGTTATATTATTGATGAGGTAAGAAAATAAAAATGTACATTGCCGATCTCTTTCTGCGGATAATACGGTTGCCAGTTCACGGGTATAATGTTTACAGCCTGTTAGTGAGAATGATGCCTTCATCATTTGTTACTAAAGTAAGCCTGAACCGGGAATTGCCTGACTCGCGTGAGTAACCTGGCGAGTAAGGGACAGGAAGATGATGTGTCATTTTTTATCCGGCGCTTCTGTATTGAAGCAGGTAGAGCAGGCACCGGACAAACGTCATCCACTGAGCCGTTGGTTACGCTCTGATACAGATGGAATATCGGATCTTCTCTGCCCCACCTTAATAAGGAGTTATGAATGAAAGTTGCCGTTCTCGGTGCCGCGGGTGGCATAGGCCAGGCGCTCGCACTTCTACTCAAAACCCAGCTTCCAGCAGGTTCAGAACTGTCTCTTTACGATATCGCGCCTGTCACGCCGGGCGTGGCAGTAGATCTCAGCCATATTCCCACCGCAGTAAAGGTGCAGGGGTTCAGCGGTGAGGATGCGAAACCAGCCCTGAAAGGGGCCGACGTTGTGCTTATTTCCGCGGGTGTGGCACGCAAACCGGGCATGGATCGTGCGGATCTCTTTAATGTTAACGTCGGCATCGTCAGCAACCTGATCGAGCAGGTGGCGACTACCGCCCCTAAGGCGCTGATTGGTGTCATTACCAACCCTGTTAATACGACCGTGGCGATTGCGGCGGAAGTGCTCAAAAAACACGGCGTCTACGATAAGAATCGTCTGTTCGGTGTCACTACGCTGGACATCATCCGTGCAAACACCTTCGTTGCGGAGCTTAAAGGTAAACAACCTGGCGAAGTTGAAGTGCCTGTCGTCGGTGGGCATTCCGGTGTGACCATCCTGCCACTGTTGTCTCAGGTGCAGGGCGTCAGCTTCAGTGAGCAGGAAGTGGCTGACCTGACCAAACGTATCCAGAATGCGGGTACTGAGGTCGTTGAGGCCAAGGCCGGTGGCGGCTCTGCTACATTGTCTATGGGCCAGGCAGCTGCCCGTTTTGGATTATCGCTGGTGCGTGCATTGAATGGCGAAGCGAACGTAGTGGAATGTGCTTATGTTGAAGGTGAAGGAAAGTATGCCCGCTTCTTCTCCCAACCGCTGCTGCTGGGCAAGAATGGGGTTGCTGAGCGCAAGCCCATCGGCGCATTAAGTCCGTTTGAACAGCAGGCACTGGAAGGCATGCTTGAAACGCTGAAAAAAGATATCGCGCAGGGCGAAGCCTTTGTGAAGCAATAAAGAGTTTCAGACAACATAACGCCCGGTTCGACCGGGCGTTTTTTATTGCGTTCTGATACCTAACCTGAACAAGATTACGCGCTGTCTCGCTGCGCACCAATCCGCTCTTAACCGGCCCGTTACGGCAATTTTTATTCTCAGAGCCCACCTGAGCGGAACGTTCGGGTGGTCGATGCGCTATTACCTGTCGGCGTTTTTCGGCTCAGCGCTTCTACGCGCATCTGGAACGGCGGGAACGGCATTTCAATGCCATGCTCTGCAAAGCCATGTAAAATAAGCTGATGCAGTTCATGGCGAAGCGGCATTCGATGGCCCATTTCCGCCGCATGCACGCGCAGTTCAAACAACTGAATTCCCTGCTGTAAATCCACCAGGAACACTTCAGGTGGCGGTGTATCCAGCACATAGCTGCAGCGCTCTGCCGCCTGTTTAAGCAGGGTAGTGACTTCTTCACTGCTAACGGTTGCGGGGGCAGGGATGGTCAGCACCACACGCGTGACGGAATCGGAAAGCGACCAGTTAACAAACTGCTCAGTAATGAACGCCTTATTGGGCACGATAATCTCTTTGCGATCCCAGTCAGTGATCGTGGTTGCGCGGGTATTGATGCGCGTAATGCTGCCGGTAAGGTCGCGGATGGTCACGGTATCACCGATACGAATCGGTTTTTCAAACAGGATAATCAGGCCGGAAATAAAGTTCGCGAAAATCTCCTGCAGACCAAATCCCAGCCCGACGCCCAGACCGGTAACCAGCCATTGTAGTTTTGACCACTCAATGCCAATGAGTGAGAAGCCCAGCAAGCCACCGATCAGCAACAGCACATATTTTGTCAGCGTGGTGATGGCATAACCGGTGCCCGGTGACAAATCAAGATGCTGCAGTAACGCAAGCTCAAGCAGAGCCGGCATATTGCGCACCAGTTGTGTGGTAATCACGAATACCAGAATGGCAATCAGGACGGCACCCAGCGTAATAGGTTGAATGCTTTCGACGCCCTGAACGGAGGTATTCACGTCCCACAGACGAATATTTTCAAGGAAACCAAATGCAGAGTGGATTTCTGACCACAGGACGATGACCGATACCAGCGCGATAAGTGTCAAAATGGAGCGTACCAGACGCAGCGACTGGGCACTGATGGCGTCCAGGTCGATAACAGGCTCTTCAATTTCAATTACGTCAGTATTTTGTGCGGCCTGATCTTTCTCCTCTTCGTTGCGCGCACGGTTGGCGAGCATATCGGCACGGCGTTGGCGTGCGCGATCAAAGCCCAGCCTGCGTCGCTGAATCAGCATCCAGCGGCGAATGATGTGGTAAATCACCAGCAGGAAAAACCAGATCGCCACAGAGGTTTCCAGACGGGCGAGCAGCGCCTGCGCGGTTTCAAGATAGCCCGTCATTGACGCAAGGGCGGCTACCAGTGGAATAGCGATCATTAGATTCCACAGCAGGCGGTTAATCATATTCTCGCCGCTGCCCTCTTTATCGAGATAAAGCGGTATGCCTGCACGCTTCAGGCTTACCGTCACAATACTGAGCGCGCCACAGATCAAAATAAAGCACAGCCGCCCCAGGGTGGCGGAGAACAGGCGATCGTCAAGGTTATCGAAGGTAATCAGCAACATGATCAGCGGCACGATCAGGCCAATACTCAACGAGTAATAGCGCATCGCGCGTGCAACACGCACCTGAGGCCAGCGGAAATGCACGATGAACAGGCCGTTCGGGCGCGCAAACTGTGCGCTGACCATAAAGATCCACAGCAAAGGTAAGGTGGCGGTGATGCCGTCGCCTATCGCCACGGCGACAGGATAGGGCCAGGCATTTTGCAGGCCGTATCCCAGCGTAGCCCAGAGTACCGGCAGCGGCAGCGCCACCAGAATCGACCAGAACACGGTACGGATTGTCAGGCGAAAACGATCCTGCGTCACCTTACCGACTTTACTGGCTGAGCGTTCAAGAAAAGCATTGAAGTGACGACGGGTACTGAGACTGAAGCCGACCAGCAGCACCGCACCGAGAATAGGTAATACCGTGCTGCGGCTGGTAAACATCATGGCCAGCGCTTTACCGAGCTGCCCCAGTGTGTCCAGCGTCAGCAGGTGAGACAGGCCGTTAGCCACATCAAGGGGATAACTCAACGAAATCGGGCTGACATCGGCCGTCCAGAACAGGTAGCGGTGCGTCGCGTCTTTAACTTCGGTTAGCGCATCCTGTAGCTGCGTGTTCGCCACTTTCAGCTTGGTGATTTCCAGAATCAGCGTATCGCAGCCCGAAATCAACGAGTTAAGCAGTTCGCGTTGCGTTTTAAGCTGCGCATCCAGAATCCGCTTTTGTTCGCTGGTAAAAGGCTGTCCGTCGGGCTGATGGGCCTTACGCAATACGTTTTGCTGTTCGAGCAAATCCTCATAATGCAGTCGCTGAACACGAAGCTGGGCCATCTCATTGTCGATCTGCTGAGACTTCGGCATGTCAGGTAATCGTGCGACCTGCGCGCGAAGGGCATCACCGAGAAGACTGGATGCGCCCAGCCATTGAGATTGTTCCCGTAACGTGGACAGTGCCTGGCGGACCTGAATGATTTGATTGGTAGCGAGGCGTTGTTGTGAGGCCACCAGGTCCATTCGCTGCGCCTGCTGATTCAGTGCGCCAGATAACTCACGGTTAACGTGAAATTGTTTACTGATCGCTGGCGGCAGATCACCGCTGTTTTCCGCCAGCTGTTCTGTCCGGGCCAGTGCAGTTTCTGCCTCGCGCTGACGTTGCTCATTAAGTTGATTACGCAGCGCCTGAAGATAATTATCGAGCTGGGTGACCTTACGCTGGTGGACTTCGGCGCGCATGCGCGCCAGTTCCTGACGGTTATTTGCCGACAGCTGCGCCAGCTCAAACTCATCCACCCGGGCCTTATTCGCGGCATTTTCTGCCTGACGGGCCATCAGCTGTGCCTGGCCGGCTGGCGTGGCAGGGCTGCCCGCGCTCTGCAGACGTCGCTCGCTCTCCGTCAGCGCCCGACGTGCTTCCGTTTGCTGCTGCGGCAGTTGTGACAGGGAATCGCTGATCTCGCGGGCCCGATCCTGCTCCTGTTGAGCCTGGCGTCCTTCCTCAATCAGCTGACTGCTGATTTGCAGAATCTCTTGTTCCAGCTCGGCACTGCTCATTGTGCTGCGTACCGTCTTCACACTGTCGTTGAGTGAGGCGATTTGTTGTCTCAGCTCGCGTGCCAGACGCGGAAAATCATCAATGACCTGTTGATACTGCTGCGCGCGCTCAACGGCATCATCACGTTCAGAAAGGGCCGCCAGTGCAGCTTCAAGCGACTGAATCTGATCGGTTTGCGAAGTGGCGTTTTTAGCGGACTTGACTTCTTCCAGCTGTTGTCTGAGCTGGCTGGCATCTGGCAGGCTGGCGGCAAACGTAGTACTGCTGAGCCCCAGGCTCAGCAGCAAACAGAGGAACGCGCGTACGAACACAGGGCTTACTCTTATTCGACAGCGTCAGACGGTGCGGTGGCCAGAGGCAGGGCGACCGCCATAGGTTGTCCCATCCGGACTTTGCTTTCGGCCTCAAGGCTTTCTGCCAGCCTGACACGGCCAGGCGCAAACAGGTTAATCACGGTCGAGCCCAGCTTGAAGCGGCCCATTTCCTGGCCTTTAAGCAGAACAACGGCACCGTCGTGGTCGGCGGCCGGATAGTGCCAGCGTTTGATAATGCCTTCGCGTGGTGGCGTGACCGTGCCAGCCCAAACGGTTTCAATGTTCCCGACGATAGTCGCGCCCACCAGGATCTGTACCATCGGTCCCATATCGGTCTCGAAGTAACAAATGACCCGTTCGTTACGGGCAAACAGGTTAGGGATGTTGCGTGCGGTCAGAGGATTCACTGAGTAAAGATCGCCTGGCACGTAAATCATTTCACGCAGGATGCCGTTGCACGGCATATGGACGCGGTGATAATCACGCGGTGCCAGATACGTCGTGATAAATTCACCCTCACGAAACAACGCGGCCAGTTGCTCGTTCCCTGCCAGCAGCGCGTCGATCGTATAGTAGTGGCCTTTTGCCTGGAAAATCTGGTCGCCTTCGATATGCCCAAGTTGACTGATGGCACCGTCCGCAGGCAGCGCAATCAGGCTCGCATCCGGATCCACAGGGCGCGCCTCATCCTTTAACGGGCGGACGAAGAAATCGTTGAAGGTGCGGTAACTGGCGGTATCCGGTTTACGTGCTTCAGTCATATCGACTTTATAAAACCAGACGAAGCCGTCAATCACCAGCTTTGTCAGCCAGCCGCCGCGACGGCTTGCGCCCCAGCCAGCAAGTTCAGTCAGCCATTTTTTGGGGAGAATGTGGTTCAAGCCAAGTTTAAAACGATCAAACACCCTAGCCTCCTGGCTATCTTTTATAACATTGACAAAATGGGGGCGGATTGTAGCAGCGCCCCGGTCAGATGGCGACTACGCTGTTACTGGCCTTAATCTTCACTCTCAGCAAAGTTTTTCCGGACTTTCACCTGCGCCATACTGTCCAGAATGCGGTGATAGTTGTCAAAGCGGGATGCGTCGATTTTTCCTTGCTCAACGGCTTCACGGATGGCACAGCCAGGGTCCGAGCCATGTTTGCAGTCACGGAACTTGCATTCGCCTAAAAACTCACGGAATTCGACAAATCCCCGGGTGATTTGTTCCGGCTCCAGATGCCATAAACCGAACTCACGAACGCCGGGCGAATCGATCACATCGCCGCCGTCGGGGAAATGATAAAGCCGGGATGCTGTCGTCGTATGCTGACCCAGACCCGACACGTCGGACACGTCATTGGTCAGAATGGCCGTATCTTGCTGTTGATCAAAGCCGAGTAGGGCATTCAACAGGCTCGACTTGCCGACGCCGGACTGTCCCGCAAAGATACTTATCCGGTCAATCAATGCCGCCTGCAATTCACTCAGACCGGCTTTCTCATGGCTGGAGACCATTAAGACCCGATAACCAATCTTGCGATAGATCGCCATTTGCTCATCGACAAACGCGCGGGCTTTATCATCCAGCAGGTCGATTTTATTGAGCACCAGCAGCGGCTCGATATCCAGCGTTTCACTGGCGACCAGATAGCGGTCAATTATGTTCAGGGAGAGCTCGGGCAAAATGGCCGACACGATAATAATCTGATCGATGTTCGCGGCAATAGGTTTAACGCCGTCGTAAAAATCAGGACGTGTCAGTACGCTGGTGCGCTCATGCACCGCTTCAACAATGCCTTTGCCGCCGTTGAGGGCAGGGCGCCAGACCACACGATCGCCCGTCACCAGTGAACGAATCGTCCTGCGAATATTGCAGCGATGCGTAATGCCCGCACTGTCTTCGACATCGGCATGCATGCCAAATCGGCTGACCACAATGCCCTCAGCATCTTCACCAAATAAATTATCGTCCGCTTCCGGGCGCGTTTTGCGCTGATTTAAACGACGATCGTGGTTAGCGCTTACGCGGCGTTGTTGACCTTTCGACAGTTTATTTTTACTCACTCACCCTCACCGGTTTAGCTGGATTTCGCCACAGGGGCAAAACGTCTATGATACACCTTATTGATGACGAATGACGACTCAGCAACCACAGGTAATAGCATGGCTACTGGAAACGAAAATAATTTAATCTGGATTGATTTGGAAATGACCGGGCTCGATCCGGAGCGCGATCGTATCATTGAGATTGCCACTCTGGTGACTGATGCCGATCTGAATATTCTGGCGGAGGGGCCGGTGATGGCGGTTCATCAGTCTGATGAACAACTGAGCCTGATGGATGACTGGAACGTCCGTACTCATACTAACAGTGGACTGGTTGCGCGCGTTAAGGCCAGCCAGACAGATGACCGTGCTGCTGAAAAGGCAACGATCGAATTTCTGAAACAGTGGGTGCCAGCCAATACCTCGCCGATCTGCGGCAACAGTATCGGCCAGGATCGCCGTTTTTTGTTTAAGTACATGCCGGAGCTGGAAGCCTACTTCCATTATCGCTATCTGGATGTCAGCACACTGAAAGAACTGGCTCGCCGCTGGAAGCCAGACATCCTGTCAGGCTTCAAAAAGACGGGTTCGCACCAGGCACTGGACGATATTCGTGAGTCTGTTGCCGAGCTTGCTTATTACCGTCAACACTTTTTGCAGCTTTAACCAGCAAAGGGTGCACAGGAAATCGCCATGTTGCTGCAATAATCAGCAAACGCGTTAAAAGCGCAAAATTTTGTTGTCAGCATCTTGCAGCAGCAGCGATTTCTCGTATAATGCGCACCCCGTACCGGTGAAGAATTTATGACGGTACAAGGCGCGGGAATAGCTCAGTTGGTAGAGCACGACCTTGCCAAGGTCGGGGTCGCGAGTTCGAGTCTCGTTTCCCGCTCCAAATGATGTTTAGCAGTATCCTACTATGCGGGAATAGCTCAGTTGGTAGAGCACGACCTTGCCAAGGTCGGGGTCGCGAGTTCGAGTCTCGTTTCCCGCTCCAAAATGTGTTTTGCAGTGCCCTTCTATGCGGGAATAGCTCAGTTGGTAGAGCACGACCTTGCCAAGGTCGGGGTCGCGAGTTCGAGTCTCGTTTCCCGCTCCAGATTTATCGTCACGTTTTTGTTAACAGCCTGTCAGGCTGGCAGCAGTATCAACGACAATTCAGTCCAGTTATCCACAGCCGTTATCGCGTTGTCTGTGCCGTTTTCGCCCTTCTGAAATTTTGTTTTAAACAGAGTTATCCACAGGTTTGTGAATTAAGCCAGACGGTAGACGCATTTGCAAAATAACACAAATTTTATTTAAATTACTGATTTTTAATGAAAAAATAATATTTCATTATGTTATTCTTTTCTGTCAGTTGTGTTATTACGTTTGAATGACAACGCGTTTTTATTTTTATTCACAGGATGTGGAAATCCGCGCCTTCTGGACAGTTGCGCAATCAGGCATCACGTGGTAATCCCTTTTCAATGACTCTCACCAGCCGTTTTTGCTGCGCGGGTTGAACATCGATCGCCAGCGCTTTTCGCTTATGTAACTGTTGCGTGATGGCCCACTCAATATGTTCGTCCAGCAGATCGCTTTCGCCACGTCGTTGCTCAAGGACGCTAAGGATCTCTGTATGCCAGGGTGCATTGCCCAGCGCGACGGCAATATTACGGGACCAGCGCTGATAACCAATGCGCCGAATAGGGGACCCTTCAGTAATGCGCAGGAATTTAGCTTCATCCCACTGAAACAGCGCGGTTAACTCTGGGGCATGCAGCGCGGCGCGGGGCGAAAAATCGGCTTCGTCAGTCAACTGCCCATAGCGATTCCAGGGGCAAATCAACTGGCAGTCGTCACAGCCATAAATCCGGTTTCCCATGAGCGGCCGAAACTCCTCCGGTATAGCTCCTTCGAGTTCGACCGTCAGGTAGGAAATGCAACGTCGCGCATCGACGGTATAGGGCTCAACAATCGCGCCCGTCGGGCAAATGGTCATGCAGGCAACGCAGCGCCCACACTGTTCTTCCTGCGGCGTATCGATGGGAAGGGGCAGATCGATCAGCAGTTCACCCAGAAAAAACCACGAACCGGCTTCACGATTCAGAATCAGCGAATGTTTACCGGTCCAGCCCAGTCCGGCTTTCGCCGCCAGCGGGCGTTCAAGCAGCGGCGCAGAATCCACAAACGGGCGAAACTGGCTTTCGCCACAGTGCGTCTGGATCATTTCTCCAAGCTTTTTCAGGCGATTGCGCAATACTTTGTGGTAATCGCGGCCCAGCGCGTAACGGCTGACATAACCCAACTGTGGGTTTTTCAGCGTGCTGGCAAACGCGGCTTTCGCGGGCAAGTAGTTCATGCGAACGCTGATCACCCTCAGCGTGCCGGGTAGCAGTTCATGCGGACGTGCGCGCATCATTCCATGGCGGGCCATCCATTGCATTTCGCCATGGTACTGCTTATCCAGCCAGGCTTGCAGGCGCGGTTCTTCTGCGCTGAGATCGGTATCGGTAATACCGACCTGCTGAAAGCCCAGATCGCGTCCCCACTGCTTAATGTGTTGAGCGAGTTGATCAAGATCCAGAGGGTATGACATGACTAACCAGAATCCGAAGAGAAACCGCGGCAGTTTACCACACTCTGTCTGGCCTGCGCAGGCGCTGAAACAACTTGAGCGCGAGGGGGCAGATGCGCTGGGCATTACGCTCTACGAGCTGATGTTACGTGCAGGTCAGGCGGTATATGAACATATTATGGCGCACTGGCCAGAAGCTCAGCACTGGTTGGTGTTGTGCGGTCACGGCAACAACGGAGGCGATGGCTATGTTGTCGCCCGGTTGGCTCAGGCGGCAGGTAAACAGGTGACGTTGCTGGCGTGCGATGGCAGTAAACCTTTACCCGACGAAGCGCGTACTGCGCGAGACGGATGGCTTGAATCGGGCGGCGAAATTCACGCGCCCGACGCCGCCTGGCCTGAAAACGTCGACGTGATCGTAGACGCGTTGTTAGGCACTGGCGTTTCACGGGCGCCGGTTGAGCCTTTATCCACCCTGATTGCACAGATCAATGAGCATAGCGCGCCGGTCGTGGCCATCGATATGCCATCCGGCCTGTCGGCAGAAAACGGCACGACGCCGGGTGAGGCGACAGAAGCCACGCATACGGTGAGCGTGATCGCGTTAAAACCCGGACAGCTCACCGGTAAAGCACGGGATTGTGTCGGACAACTTTATTTCGCCGGTCTGGGTTTACACGACTTTCTGGCAGCACAGCAGCCCCCCATGGCCCGATACGATGCACACAGTTTACGCCAGTGGCTTAAGCCGCGTAAGGCGACCTCCCATAAAGGTGATCAGGGCCGCCTGCTGATTATTGGTGGGGACAGTGGAACCGCGGGCGCTATTCGGATGTCTGCGGAAGCAGCGCTACGCACCGGTAGCGGCTTGGTGCGAGTACTTACTCACAAGGATAATATTGCACCCATTCTTACCGCGCGCCCGGAAGTGATGGTGGACGAGCTGACGGATACGCGCCTGGATGACGGCATGGCCTGGGCGGATGTGATTGCGATTGGACCGGGGCTGGGACAGCGTGAATGGGGCCAGAATGCACTGGAGAAGGTTAAAAGCGCTGAAAAGCCGATGCTTTGGGATGCTGATGCGCTTAACTTGCTGGCAATAAAGGCAGAGAAACGTCAGAATCGCATTATAACGCCGCATCCAGGCGAAGCGGCTCGCTTGCTGGGTGTTAAAACCAGCGAAATTGAAAGTGACCGCTTACATGCTGCACAGGAACTGGTGAAACGCTATGGTGGTGTCGTGGTCTTAAAAGGCGCCGGCACCATTATTGCCAGTGAAAGTGGTCAGATGGCTTTTGCCGATGTGGGTAATGCAGGAATGGCATCGGGTGGTATGGGTGATGTGCTCACCGGTATTATTGCCTCGTTGATGGGACAAAAATTGGCGCTGTTTGATGCTGCCTGCGCAGGTTGTGTCGCTCACGGTGCTGCCGCTGATAAGCGAGCGGCACTATGGGGCACGCGCGGTATGCTGGCATCAGACTTATTTGATCTGCTGTGGCAGTTTGTTAATCCAGAGATGAATCAAGAAGCATGAAGAGCTGTGTTATACCTTTGCCCACTGAGGCGGCAACACTCGACCTGGGTGCTCAACTGGCGCATGCCTGTGGCAAGGCGGCGGTTATCTATCTTTACGGCGACCTCGGTGCGGGAAAAACCACATTCAGCCGCGGTTTCTTACAGGCATCCGGCCACGTGGGCAATGTGAAAAGTCCGACCTATACGCTGGTTGAGCCGTATGTTCTGGACGGGCGGGCTGTCTATCATTTTGATCTTTATCGCCTTGCCGATCCGGAAGAACTCGAGTTCATGGGGATTCGTGATTACTTCACCAATGACGCGATTTGTCTGGTGGAGTGGCCGCAACAGGGTGCCGGTATTTTGCCTTCCCCGGATATCGCCTTAACGCTGCGTTATGTCAATGAGGCACGCGAGGCCGAACTGGTGGCACATTCCGAGCAGGGACAGCGCTGGGTGACCCAGATCGAACAAGGCAGGGCACCGGCATGATGTCATGGATGAAAACAGTTATCGTGGCAGGATTGCTACTGGTTGCGGGTCCGCTGTTTGCCGCTAATTTATCGGACATTCAGGTATCAAATGGCGGGAATCAGGCGACAGTAACGCTCAGTTTTTCTGGCCAGCCGGTTTATGCCTATTTTCCCCTACATAATCCCGACCGCGTTGTTCTGGATATCCGTCAAAGTGGCGTGATTAAAGGGCTACCCTTAACGTTTAGCGGCGATAACATCGTAAAGCGCATTCGTACCAGCACGCCAAAAGATAAACAAAGTATCCGGCTGGTTTTTGAGCTAACGCAGTCGGGAAAAACCCGCGCAGTGACACAGCGCAATGGCAGCAATTACAGCGTTGTCTTTACTATTCAGGGTAAGCATCCCGCCGTCACGCGCAGCGCACCTGCTGCCGTGGCAGAATCCCAGCCCATCCGAACGCGACAACGCAATGCCAGCAATCCGTTCAATGCGAATCCGGTCACTACGGTAACCAATACCAATAGCACGGCCGTACCGGGTGGCACGGCCAGCCGCAACGATACGGTGATTGTCGCCATTGATGCGGGACATGGCGGTCAGGATCCCGGCGCAATTGGGCAGCACGGCCTGAAAGAGAAAAACGTCACTATTGCGATTGCGCGTAAATTGAAGGTGCTTTTAAACAATGATCCGATGTTTAAAGGTGTATTGACGCGTGATGGCGACTACTTTATTTCAGTGATGGGCCGGTCAGACGTGGCGCGTAAAGCGAATGCCAACGTGCTGGTCTCTATCCATGCGGATGCTGCCCCCAGCCATGCGGCCACAGGTGCCTCGGTCTGGGTCTTGTCTAACCGTCGTGCAAACAGTGAGATGGCGAACTGGCTGGAGCAAAAAGAGAAACAGTCTGAACTTCTGGGCGGGGCCGGCGATTTACTGGCCAACAGCCAGGCCGATCCTTATCTGAGCCAGGCGGTGCTTGATCTCCAGTTTGGTCACTCGCAGCGCGTCGGATATGACATTGCGGTGAAAGTCATCCAACAGTTGCGCGGTGTGACGTCGTTACACAAACGTTTACCGGAGCATGCCAGCCTTGGCGTGTTGCGTTCGCCGGATATTCCGTCGCTTCTGGTGGAAACCGGATTTATCAGTAATGCCTCGGAGGAGCGACTGCTCGGCAGTAGCGCACACCAGGATAAGATTGCACAGTCAATATATAAAGGACTGCGCGCTTATTTCCTGGCGCACCCGCTACAATCGGTCCCAAAGGAGGAAAACCGGCCGCTGGGCTCGTCGCCAGCGGTCAGCGTAGCCAGTAATCCGGCTACCGGTGAGACGCAGTATACGGGCGCTGTGCAGCGGCATACCGTGACACGTGGAGAGACGCTGTCCGGTATTGCAGCAAAATATGGCGTAAGTATGGCAACGTTACGGCAGATGAATACCCTGAAGCGCGATGTCGTCTGGGTGGGACAGCGACTGAAAGTGCCTGCCAGCGCGGTAGCCAGCAGGACAACGCCAGCTGCAACGACTCCCCGTCGCCCGATCCGACATAAGGTGGTTCGTGGTGATTCACTGAGCAGCATCGCCGCCCATTACGGTGTCAGCCCGAAATCGATCCTTCAGGCGAATAACCTGAAATCAACCAACGTGATGTTGGGTCAAAACCTGAAAATCCCTGCATCCTGATTGTGGGCCCGGCCAGCAGGCCGGGCAACCAGCTACAAGGATATCCCGCATGCCAATACAAATTTTACCGCCGCAACTCGCTAACCAGATTGCCGCCGGAGAAGTGGTTGAGCGCCCCGCATCGGTTGTGAAGGAACTGGTGGAAAACAGCCTTGATGCGGGGGCAACGCGAATAGATGTGGATATCGAAAAGGGCGGTGCAAAACTCATCCGCATCCGCGATAACGGCTGTGGTATCGCAAAAGATGAACTCGCGATGGCGCTGGCTCGCCATGCAACCAGCAAAATTGCATCGCTGGACGATCTGGAAGCCATTATGAGCCTGGGGTTCCGTGGGGAAGCGCTGGCCAGTATCAGCTCGGTTTCCCGCCTGACGCTGACGTCGCGCACGGCCGAACAAAGCGAAGCCTGGCAGGCGTACGCGGAAGGCCGTGATATGCAGGTGACCCTCAAGCCTGCCGCACATCCCTGTGGATCGACGCTGGAAGTCCTTGACCTTTTTTACAATACGCCAGCGCGCCGCAAGTTTATGCGTACTGAGAAAACCGAGTTTGGTCATATTGATGAAGTCATCCGTCGCATTGCGCTGGCGCGGTTTGACGTGGCGATTTCTCTGAACCATAACGGCAAGCTGATGCGTCAGTACCGGGCGGTTAACGATGAGCGCCAGCGTGAACGTCGCCTTGGCGCGATTTGTGGCACGACCTTCATGCAGCACGCACTGCGGATTGACTGGCAGCATGACGATTTAGCTCTGCGCGGCTGGGTTGCCGATCCCGCCGGCTCTCGTCAGATCAGCGACATCCAGTACTGTTATGTTAATGGCCGCATGATGCGTGACAAGCTCATCAACCATGCCATCCGGCAGGCGTTTCAGAGCCAGTTGCAGGACGATCAACAGCCCGCCTATGTGCTTTATCTGACGATCGATCCTCACCAGGTCGACGTCAACGTCCACCCGGCAAAACATGAGGTGCGTTTTCATCAGTCACGTCTGGTGCATGATTTTATCTACCAGGGCGTCATGAGCGTCTTGCAGGAAAGCGCGGCACCCGTTCTGCCAGCCGTACACGCGGAGGAGCCTGCACCACGCTGGCAACAGGAAAACCGCCAGGCCGCAGGCGGCAATCATTTCAGCCAGCCTGCGGCAACGCCGCGTAACAGTGGTGGCACAACCGGTGGGGCGGGTTGGCAAAGTAAAGATCCGGGTTATCGCCCGCGTGAAGGCAAGGTTTATCAGCAGTTGCTGGATACCGCAGCCCGTCCTGCCACTGCGGCAAAAGCGCCGGTCTCGCCGCCACGTGAGGCGACGATCACGCCAGCGCCTGTGAAAGCGCATCTGCACAGTTTTGGTCGCGTACTGACGGTGCTGGCAGATCAGTATGCCGTGCTGGAGCAGGACCAGACTTTACTGTTATTAGCCCTGCCCGTGGCGTCGCGGTGGTTAAAACAGGCCCAGTTAGAGCCGCAGGAAGGTGGATTAAAAGCACAACCGCTTTTGATTCCTGTGCGGTTAAAAATCGCCTCAGCAGAGCGCAAGGCGGCACAGGACAATCTTAGTCTGCTTAACCAGATGGGCATTGATTTGCATCCGGAGGGCGACCACATTATCTTGCGCGCCGTGCCTTTACCGTTACGAACACAAAATTTACAAATCTTGATTCCTGAACTGTTAGGCTATCTCGCCCGACAGCAAGAGAACTCTGCGACGCAGCTGGCCCAGTGGCTGGCGCGACGAGAGGATGCAGAGCCTCAGAACTGGAATCACTCCCAGGCGATTACGCTGTTGACGGAGCTGGAAAGGCTTTGTCCACAGCTGCTGAAATCGCCACCGTCAGGCTTGTTGCAAGCCATCGAGATTGAGAGCGCGATAAACGCGTTGAAGCATGAGTGAATTAAACCAGGCTGGCCGGCCAAAGGCGATTTTTTTGATGGGGCCGACAGCGTCAGGCAAAACCGCATTAGCGATTGAGCTGCGTAAACAGTTGCCGGTGGAACTGATCAGCGTAGATTCTGCTCTGATTTATCGAGAGATGAACATCGGTACGGCGAAGCCTTCTGCAGAGGAACTGGCGCTGGCACCCCATCGTTTGCTGGACATTCGCGATCCTGCTGAGGCCTATTCGGCAGCGGAGTTTCGGCGAGACGCGTTAGCAGAAATGGCGGATATCGTTCAGCATGGACGAATTCCGTTGCTTGTTGGTGGAACTATGCTCTACTTCAAGGCGTTACTTGAAGGATTGTCGCCGCTGCCCTCGGCCGATCCGGATGTCCGCCAAAAAATAGAGCAAATGGCGAGTGAAAAAGGCTGGGAAGCTTTACATCGTCAACTTTGCGAAATTGATCCGGTCGCAGGCAGTCGTATTCATCCGAATGATCCGCAGAGACTTTCGCGAGCACTGGAAGTTTTTTTTATTTCGGGTAAAACTTTAACGGAACTGACTAAAATTTCCGGCGAAGCGCTCCCTTACGATGTTCACCAGTTTGCTATCGCCCCCGCGAGCCGCGAGCTGTTGCATCAACGCATCGCGTTGCGTTTCGACCAGATGTTGGCGTCAGGATTTGAAGCGGAGTCTCGGGCCCTGTTTGCACGAGGTGATTTGCATACGGATATGCCTTCCATTCGTTGTGTCGGCTATCGCCAGATGTGGTCTTATTTAGCGGGCGAGATCGACTACGACGAAATGGTTTATCGGGGAGTTTGCGCAACCCGGCAACTCGCTAAACGGCAGATGACCTGGTTACGTGGCTGGGAGAATATTCACTGGTTAGACAGTGATGAACCTCACTTAGCGCGTGATACAGTACTTCAGGTTGTTAGTGCGAAGCATGGGTGATTGTGTACAATTGGCAAGTTACGTGCGCAAATTTTTACGCAGTTTTTTTCAGAACCACTGTGTTCTACAAGCAACAAACAACAAGCATATAAGGAAAAGATAGAATGGCTAAGGGGCAATCATTACAAGACCCGTTTCTGAACGCACTGCGTCGTGAACGTGTTCCGGTTTCGATCTATTTGGTCAACGGTATCAAGCTGCAAGGTCAGATTGAATCCTTTGATCAGTTCGTTATTTTGTTGAAAAACACGGTAAGTCAGATGGTGTATAAGCATGCCATCTCTACTGTTGTGCCTTCACGTCCGGTTTCTCACCATAGCAACAATACCGGCGGTAGCAGCAACAACAATTACCATCACGGCGGCAGCAATACGTCTGCTCAGTCGCAGCCACAACAAGACGGTGATAACGCAGAGTAAGGCGGCACCGTTTAACCAGGACTGGAAAGCCTCAGGTTTTCCGTCCTGGTCTTTTTATATAAGCGAGGTTATAGCTTGTTTGACCGTTATGATGCCGGTGAGCAGGCCGTACTGGTACACATCTGGTTCTCCCAAGACAAAGAGCTCGAAGATTTACAGGAATTCGAAACCCTGGTTTCTTCTGCTGGCGTTGAAGCACTGCAGGTTGTCACCGGCAGTCGTAAAGCGCCACATCCCAAGTATTTTGTCGGTGAAGGAAAAGCCGTTGAAATTGCCGATGCGGTAAAAACAAGTGGAGCATCGGTCGTCCTTTTCGATCATGCCTTAACGCCCGCTCAGGAACGTAATCTTGAGCGCCTGTGCGAGTGCCGTGTTATCGACCGCACTGGCCTGATTCTTGATATTTTTGCCCAACGTGCACGTACCCATGAGGGGAAATTGCAGGTTGAGCTGGCGCAGTTGCGTCACCTGGCAACACGCTTGGTGAGAGGCTGGACGCACCTTGAACGCCAGAAAGGCGGTATTGGCCTGCGTGGCCCGGGTGAAACGCAGTTAGAAACCGACCGCCGTTTATTGCGTGGCCGTATCAGCCAGATTTTGTCACGTCTGGAACGCGTTGAAAAACAGCGCGAGCAGGGACGACAGGCGCGCGCTAAAGCCGATGTGCCGACTGTCTCGCTGGTGGGTTACACCAACGCCGGCAAGTCTACCCTTTTTAACGCCATCACCTCTGCCAACGTTTATGCCGCGGATCAGCTGTTTGCCACGCTGGATCCCACGTTGCGTCGCCTGAATGTTGCCGATGTCGGTGAAGTTGTGCTGGCCGATACCGTCGGCTTCATCCGCCATCTGCCGCATGATTTAGTGGCCGCATTTAAAGCTACCTTGCAGGAAACCCGCCAGGCCACGTTGCTGATGCATGTGATCGATGCAGCCGACGTACGGGTCAATGAAAACATAGATGCTGTCAATGAGGTGCTTGAAGAAATCGAAGCCGATGAAATTCCCGCGTTACTGATCATGAATAAGATCGATATGCTGGACGGTTTTGAACCGCGCATTGACCGTGACGAAAATAACCTGCCGGTGCGAGTATGGCTCTCTGCGCAGACGGGGGCGGGGATTCCGCTGTTATGGCAGGCGCTGTCCGAGCGTCTGTCGGGCGAGATTGCCCAGTACGATTTACGTTTGCCACCGGATGCGGGGCGCTTACGCAGCCGTTTCTATCAGTTGCAGGCGATTGAAAAAGAGTGGAACGAAGAGGACGGCAGTGTGGGGTTGCATGTGCGAATGCCGATTGTTGACTGGCACCGCTTATGCAAGCAGGAGCCGTCGCTGACCAGTTATATTGTTTGAGATTGCCAAACCGAACTTACCCTGACGATTTTATGTTGTTGCGCGGCGTTAGTTGACATATTTCCCGACGGCCACTCTCTTCACCTGGTCGGCGAGTCGGGAACACAGACGCAGCCAGTGCCGCCACAACGGAAAATCACAAGGGTAAGCCGCTAAAACTATAAATGGAGTAATGACATGGCGTGGAATCAGCCCGGAAATAACGGACAGGACCGCGACCCGTGGGGAAGCAGCAATAATCAAGGCGGCAACTCTGGGGGGAATAAGGGAGGTAAGGAATCTGGGCCTCCTGATCTGGATGATATCTTCCGCAAGCTGAGTAAAAAGCTTGGCGGATTCGGCGGCGGCAATAAAGGTGACAATGGTCAGCGCAGTTCCGGCGGTAGCGGCAAACTTTTTGGCATTGTCGCTGTTGCGGCAGTGGTGATCTGGGCAGCAAGCGGATTTTATACGATCAAAGAAGCGGAACGCGGTGTTGTCACGCGCTTTGGTAAGTTCAGCCACATCGTTGAGCCAGGCCTGAACTGGAAGCCCACCTTTATCGATCAGGTCCGCGCCGTGAATGTCGAAGCCGTGCGTGAACTGGCGGCCTCGGGCGTCATGCTGACCTCTGATGAAAACGTCGTGCGCGTGGAGATGAACGTGCAGTACCGCGTAACCGATCCGGAACGCTATTTGTTCTCTGTTACCAGCCCGGACGACAGCCTGCGTCAGGCAACGGACAGTGCGCTGCGCGGCGTAATTGGTCGCTCTACCATGGATCGTATTCTGACAGAAGGTCGTACGGTCGTGCGTAGCGAAACGCAGCGCGAAATCGACGAAACCATTCGCCCGTACCATATGGGCATCACGGTGCTTGACGTTAACTTCCAGGCGGCGCGTCCTCCTGAAGAAGTGAAGTCAGCGTTTGATGATGCGATTGCCGCGCGTGAAAACCGTGAGCAGTATGTGCGTGAAGCGGAAGCCTATGCGAACGAAGTTCAACCGCGGGCTAACGGTCGTGCGCAGCGTGTGCTGGAAGAAGCACGTGCTTATAAAGAGCGCACGGTGCTGGAAGCACAGGGTGAAGTGGCGCGTTTTGCCAAGCTTTTACCGGAATACAAAGCCGCGCCGGAAATTACCAAAGAGCGTCTGTACATTGAGACCATGGAGCGTGTTCTGAGTCATACACGTAAAGTGCTGGTGAACGATCGTGGTAACAACCTGATGGTTCTGCCTCTCGATCAACTGATGCGTGGTGTTCAGTCTTCCTCTGCGAAGAACGGGCAAAAGAGCAGCGCAGCATTGCCGTCACTTTCCGATCGGAGTGCAAGCCGCACGGACACGTCGTCATACAGTCCAGACAGCATCATGGATCAGCGTCGAGCCAACGCTCTGCGCAACGATACCCAGCGCGAAGGGAGAGAGTAATCAATGCGTAAGCCAGTCATAGTTGTCATTATTATCGCGTTGGTCGCCATTTATGCGTCGCTCTTCGTGGTACAGGAAGGTGAGCGCGGTATTGTCCTGCGCTTTGGTAAAGTCCTGCGCGACAGCGAAAACAAGCCTCAGGTTTTTGCACCGGGTCTGCATTTCAAGATTCCGTTTATCGAAACGGTTAAAATGCTGGATGCGCGTATCCAGACCATGGATAACCAGGCCGATCGCTTCGTGACCAAAGAGAAGAAAGATCTGATTGTCGACTCTTACATTAAGTGGCGCATCAGCGATTTCAGTCGCTACTACCTGGCAACCGGTGGTGGGGATGTGTCTCAGGCCGAAGTGCTGCTGAAGCGTAAATTCAGTGACCGTTTACGTTCAGAAATGGGCCGTCTCGACGTGAAAGACATCGTGACCGATTCTCGTGGTCGTTTGACCACGGATGTCCGTGATGCGCTGAATACCGGTACGGCAGGCGGTGACGATGACGTCTCTACACCAGCCGCAGATGATGCTATCGCCAGTGCAGCGGCACGGGTTGAACGGGAAACCAACAGCAGTGAACCTGCGCCAAATCCAAACAGTATGGCGGCGTTAGGGATTCAGGTTGTTGACGTGCGGATCAAACAGATCAATCTGCCGACGGAAGTCTCAGATGCGATCTTTAACCGCATGCGCGCCGAGCGTGAAGCGGTTGCGCGTAGCCAGCGTTCACAGGGACAGGAAGAGGCGGAAAAACTGCGTGCTCAGGCTGACTATCAGGTTACCCGTACGCTGGCAGAAGCCCAGCGTGAAGCCCTGATTACCCGCGGTGATGGCGATGCAGAAGCGGCAAAACTGTTTGCGAATGCTTTCAGTCAGGATCCGGATTTCTACGCCTTTATCCGCAGCCTGCGTGCTTATGAAAACAGCTTCAACGAAAATCAGGACGTGATGGTGTTGAGCCCAGACAGTGACTTCTTCCGCTATATGAAGGCGCCGTCTAACGCCACGCGCTAAGAACTGATATAACTGACAGGCCGACAATGTTGTCGGCCTTTTTTTTGGATGCGGAATGAACGTAAATATCTGGATGGCACTGGCATTGGTTTTAGTGCTTGAGGGGCTGGGGCCGATGTTTATGCCACGGCTGTGGCGGCGCGTAGTGTTGAGCATGACCCAGTTGCCCGATCGGCTTTTACACCGTTTTGGTGGGGGATTAGTGGTCGCCGGCGTGGTGATTTACTGCATGCTGCGGCTGCATGGCGAAGCCTGATAAGGTGGCGCTCGCCGTCTGTGTGGTATCTGAAGCCGCGTTTACCCCCTGGATGTAGTAGTGATCAAAACGCAGGCAAAAAAGCGCGCAATCGTGTGCTAAAAGTGCTGAAAACCATAAAATCAGATGGTAGAATCCTTTTTTAAGCAATCGGTGATTTTGAGAAATGGGTAAGAACGTCGTCGTACTGGGCACCCAATGGGGTGACGAAGGTAAAGGTAAGATTGTAGACCTTCTGACTGAGCGCGCTAACTACGTGGTGCGTTATCAAGGCGGCCACAATGCGGGCCATACACTTGTCATCAACGGTGAAAAAACCGTTCTCCACTTAATCCCTTCTGGCATCCTGCGTGATAACGTTACCAGCATCATTGGTAATGGCGTGGTTCTCTCTCCTGAAGCATTGATGAAAGAGATGAAAGGCCTGGAAGAGCGTGGGATTCCCGTACGCGAACGTCTGCTGATTTCTGAAGCCTGTCCGCTGATCCTGCAATACCATGTCGCCATGGACATGGCGCGCGAAAAAGCGCGCGGTGCAAAAGCGATCGGGACGACGGGCCGTGGCATCGGACCGGCTTACGAAGACAAAGTTGCCCGTCGTGCACTGCGCGTCAGCGACCTGTTCAACAAAGAAACCTTTGCTGCCAAGCTGAAAGAAGTGATGGATCTCTATAACTTCCAGCTGGTGAATTATTACAAAGAAGAAGCCGTCGACTACGATAAAGTGCTGAACGATGTCATGGCGGTTGCCGACATCCTGACCGGCATGGTGGTCGATGTGTCTGAACTGCTGGATACGGCGCGTAAGCGTGGCGATCTGATTATGTTTGAAGGCGCGCAGGGAACACTGCTGGATATCGATCACGGTACCTATCCCTATGTGACCTCGTCCAACACCACCGCCGGTGGCGTGGCGACAGGTTCAGGTATCGGCCCGCGTTTTGTCGATTACGTACTGGGTATTGTTAAAGCCTACTCAACGCGTGTGGGTGCGGGTCCGTTCCCTACCGAGCTGTTCGATGAAACCGGTGAGTTCCTTTGCAAGCAAGGTAACGAATTTGGTGCCACTACAGGCCGCCGTCGTCGTACGGGCTGGCTGGATGCCGTTGCGGTCCGCCGTGCGGTGCAGATCAACTCACTGTCTGGTTTCTGCATGACCAAGCTGGATGTACTGGATGGTCTGAAAGAAGTAAAAATTTGCGTGGCTTATCGCATGCCTGACGGCAGTGAAGTCACCACTACGCCGCTGGCTGCTGAGAACTGGGAAGGCATTGAGCCGATCTATGAAACCCTGCCGGGCTGGAGCGAAACCACTTTTGGCGTTAAAACGCTGGAAGGCCTGCCTCAGGCGGCGCGCAACTACATCAAACGTGTAGAAGAAGTGACCGGTGTTCCGATTGATATTATTTCAACCGGCCCTGATCGTAGCGAGACAATGATTCTGCGTGACCCATTCAGCGCGTAATCATCATCTGGCCGGACAATGTCCGGCCTTTGTTTTTTATGTGATTTAATGCCACTAAAATTCCCTTCGCTTGTCCAACTCTACACTGGCTGAAAAAAATACACAGCCGCCAACACTCTGGTTTATCATCGTAGCGAAATACGTCAGAACCAGTTCAATATTGAAATAAACAGCAGGACGGGCGAGCATACAGGTGCCACCGAATGATTGACTGAGGTCACTGTGCAGCTAACAAGTTTTACCGACTACGGCCTGAGGGCGTTGATTTATATGGCCACGCTGCCGGAAGGCAGACTAACCAGTATTACAGAGGTCACCGATACGTATGGCGTGTCGCGTAATCATATGGTCAAAATTATCAATCAACTTAGTCGTGCTGGGTTTGTTGCGGCCATACGTGGCAAAAATGGGGGCATTCGTCTGGGAATGCCTCCGGGAAATATCATCATTGGTGATGTGGTTCGCAAAATGGAACCTTTGCAGTTGGTTGACTGCGCCCGGTGCTCTATCACGCCTGCCTGTCGCCTTAAGCAGGCCTTACATGATGCCGTGCAGTTATTTTTAAAAGAACTGGACGGCTATACGCTGGCAGATTTAGTGGAAGGTAATACGCCTTTATATGAAATTGTATTGTCTGAACCGCCGGTGGCAATGAATACTCAATGACATCGGAGGAACCGTAATGTCAAAAGATCCTTTTCTGGACAGAGAAGCTGAAAAGTACGAAAACCCTATTCCAAGCCGTGAATTTATTCTGGCTTTATTAGAAAAACGCGAAAAACCCGCCAGCCGCGAAGAGCTGGCACAAGAAATGAATTTGCAGGAAGAAGAGCACCTCGAAGCCTTACGCCGTCGTTTACGTGCAATGGAACGTGATGGCCAGTTAGTTTTCACCCGCCGCCAGTGTTATGCCCTGCCTGAACGTCTTGATCTGCTGCGTGGAAAGGTCATTGGTCATCGCGATGGCTATGGCTTTTTACGCGTTGAAGGGCAAAAAGACGATCTGTATCTTTCTGCCGAACAGATGAAATTTTGTATGCATGGCGATGTCATCCTGGCCCAACCGCTGGGGGCCGATCGGAAAGGTCGCCGCGAAGCGCGTGTCGTTCGGGTTCAGGAACCGCGCAATAATCAAATTGTCGGCCGCTATTTCACCGATGCCGGCGTCGGCTTTGTTGTGCCCGACGACAGTCGTCTGAGCTTCGATATTCTGATCGGGCCTGAAGAAACCATGAATGCCCGCATGGGGTCCGTCGTGGTCGTTGAGCTTTTACAACGTCCAACCCGGCGTTCGAAGGCAATCGGTAAAATCGCCGAGATTCTTGGCGATGATATGGGCACCAGCCTGGCCGTGGATATGGCGCTGCGCACCCATGAAATTCCGCACAGCTGGCCGCCAGAGGTTGAAGCTCAGGTGAGCAAGCTGAGTGAAGAGGTGCCCGAGTCGGCGAAAAAAGGCCGGGTCGATCTGCGCCAGTTGCCGTTAGTCACTATCGACGGTGAGGATGCGCGCGATTTTGATGACGCGGTTTACTGCGAGAAAAAGCGCGGAGGTGGCTGGCGTCTGTGGGTGGCCATTGCGGACGTCAGTTACTATGTTCGCCCCGGCACACCGCTGGATAACGAAGCACAGCAGCGCGGGACATCGGTATATTTCCCTTCGCAGGTAGTGCCGATGCTGCCGGAAGTGCTGTCGAACGGCTTGTGCTCGCTGAATCCTCAGGTCGATCGCCTGTGTATGGTGTGCGAAATGACCGTATCGGCAAAAGGTAAACTCACCGGCTTTAAACACTATGAAGCGGTGATGAACTCCCATGCGCGTCTGACCTACACCAAAGTGTGGAATATTCTGCAAGGCAACCCGGAGCTGTGTGAGCAGTACGCGCCGCTGGTCAAAGACCTGCAGGAACTGCACAACATGTATCAGGTGCTGGAAACCGCCCGCGAAGAACGGGGTGGTATCTCCTTTGAGACAGAAGAAGCGAAGTTTATTTTCAACGCTGAACGCCGCATCGAACGCGTTGAACGCACCTCGCGCAATGACGCCCACAAGCTGATTGAAGAGTGCATGATTCTGGCAAACATTGCCTCTGCCCGCTTCGTGGAGAAGAATCAGGAGCCTGCGCTGTTCCGCGATCACGATCGCCCCAGCGACGACAGCATCAAAAGTTTCCGCACCGTATTAAATGAACTTGGCCTGAGTCTGCCTGGAGGCAATAAACCGCAGCCTGTCGACTACGCCGCGTTGCTGGAGCAGGTTGCCGATCGTCCGGATGCGGAAATGCTGCAAACCATGCTGCTGCGCTCCATGAAACAGGCGGTGTACGACCCGGAAAACCGTGGGCACTTTGGCCTGGCGCTGGCGTCATATGCTCACTTCACTTCACCCATTCGCCGTTATCCGGATTTACTCCTGCACCGCGCCATCAAGTATTTGCTGGCTAAAGAGCAGGGCGACGTGAAAGGCCTGACGACACCAACGGGCGGTTATCACTACGATATGCAGCAGATGCTGCAACTGGGCCAGCACTGTTCCATGACCGAGCGTCGTGCCGACGAAGCCACCCGCGATGTCGCCGACTGGCTGAAATGTGACTTTATGCAGGATCAGGTCGGTAATGTCTTCAATGGTGTCATCTCCAGCGTTACCGGCTTTGGCTTCTTTGTCCGTCTCAGCGATCTGTTTATCGACGGCCTGGTGCATGTGTCGACACTGGACAATGATTACTACCGCTTTGATCCGGTGGGGCAGCGGTTGATCGGTGAATCCGGTGGACGCACGTATCGCTTAGGTGATGCGGTTGAAGTGCGTGTTGAAGCGGTCCATATGGACGAGCGCAAGATTGACTTTGCGTTGATCTCCAGCAAGCGTCAGGTGCGCGGCGAAGGGAAAACCGAACGTGACAAGGCGAAGCGGGACGGTAAAGCACCAACCAAACGCCGTCGCCAGGCCAGCCGTAAAACCAACTTTGAACCGGATTCCGCTTTCCGCAAGAGTGGCAGCAAGCCTGCTGCGGCAAAGGCTGAGAAAAAAAGTAAAAAAGTTTCGGAGAAAACCCGTAAAATCGCCGCCACTAAGGCGAAGCGCGCCGCGAAGAAGGCGAAGCCTGCCTGATGCGCCCAGGCCTCTGCGTTCGCGCAGGGGCTGTTATCCATTTATTTCCAACCACTGAGCAGATTGATGAGCGAAATTATTTTTGGTATCCATGCCGTGCAGGCGTTGCTGGAACGTGACCCACAACGTTTCCAGGAAGTCTTTATTCTCAAAGGCCGCGACGATCGTCGCCTGCAACCGCTGGTGACCGCGCTGGAAGCTCAAGGGATCGTCATTCAGCTGGCCGACCGCAAATGGCTGGACAGCCAGGTCGAAGGCGGCGTACATCAGGGCATCGTGGCACGTGTTAAGCCGGGTCGGCAGTATCAGGAGGGCGATCTGCCGGATCTGCTGCAGAGCCTGGAGAAACCCTTCCTGCTGGTGCTGGACGGCGTCACCGATCCGCATAACCTGGGGGCCTGCCTGCGCAGTGCCGACGCGGCGGGGGTACATGCCGTTATCGTGCCGAAAGATCGCTCTGCGCCCCTGAACGCAACCGCTAAAAAAGTGGCCAGCGGTGCAGCGGAAAACATCCCGTTAATCAGGGTCACGAATCTGGCGCGTACCTTACGTCTGCTACAGGAATATCACATCTGGGTTGTGGGTACCGCTGGTGAAGCCGACCACACCGTTTATCAAAGTAAGATGACAGGCCCGATGGCGCTGGTCATGGGCGCGGAAGGCGAAGGCATGCGCCGCCTGACACGTGAGCACTGTGACGAACTGATCAGCATTCCAATGGCAGGAAGCGTTTCCTCGCTCAATGTTTCAGTCGCAACGGGCGTCTGTTTGTTTGAGGCGGTGCGTCAGCGCAACGCGTGATCGCCGCCGCAAATTAGGTTTTCTGTCCGGTCATAATGGCCACTCACCTTACATACTGAGTGAGTGATATCCGCGAGGAGCCGTTATGACCTGGACAACTCACACCGTGTTTAATCAACCTTTTCCTCTCAGTAACAGCAACCTGTTTCTGTCTGACGTGCCGTTATGTGACGCGCTGTTGCGTGAAGGCGGCGGATGGGACAGCGACTGGCTGGCATCGGTAGGCAGTCAACTGGGCAGTGCAGAGTCGCTGGAGCTGGGGCGGCTTGCGAATACCTGTCCTCCTGAACTTCACCGCTATGATGCGCGCGGCGTAAGAGTGGATGACGTGCGCTTTCATCCTGCCTGGCATCTGCTGATGCAGGGCGTGTGCAGCAGCCGTCTGCATAACCTCAGCTGGCAGCCTGATGTACAGCCAAACGCCAGCGTGGCGCGCGCGGCCCGGTTTATTTTGCATGCCCAGGTTGAGGCCGGCACGCTTTGCCCGGTGACGATGACGCACGCCGCGATTCCCTTGCTGCAACGCTATCTGCCCACCGCGTTTCGGGGCTGGCTTGAGCCATTACTCAGCGATCGTTACGACACACATGCGATGCCGGGCGATCAGAAGCGTGGACTGTTGATCGGCATGGGGATGACTGAAAAGCAGGGCGGCAGCGATGTGCTGACGAATACCACGCGCGCAGAGCCGCTGCAGGGACGGGGAAGTGGCGAAGCGTATCGCCTCATCGGCCATAAATGGTTTTTCTCTGTACCGCAAAGCGATGCCCACGTCATCCTGGCGCAAACGCAGCAGGGACTCAGCTGTTTCTTTCTGCCTCGCCTGCTGCCGGACGGGTCACATAACGCCATTTTCATTGAGCGCTTAAAAGACAAACTCGGTAACCGCGCCAATGCCAGTAGTGAAGTGGAGTTCAAAGACGCAACCGGCTGGCTGCTGGGTGAAGAGGGCGAAGGCGTGCGCCTGATCCTGAAAATGGCCGGCATGACGCGCTTTGACTGTGCGCTGGGCAGCCACGGACAAATGCGCCGGGCCTTCTCCGTCGCCCTTTACCATGCCCATCAGCGCCAGGTGATGGGAAAAAATCTGGTGGATCAGCCCCTGATGCGTCAGGTGTTAGCGCGTCAGGCGCTACAACTGGAAGGGCAAACGGCCTTACTGATGCGGCTGGCGCGTGCCTGGTCGCAGGCGGATGACGCGAATCAGGCGGCGTTTGCCCGGCTGTTAACCCCCGCGGCGAAGTTTGTGATTTGCAAAGCGGGCATGCCGTTTGTAGCGGAATCCATGGAAATGCTGGGAGGAAATGGCTACTGCGAGGAAAGCGAACTGCCCCGGCTTTACCGTGATATGCCCGTTAACAGCATCTGGGAAGGCTCAGGCAATGTGATGTGTCTGGATGTTCTGCGTGTGATAAGCAAAAAGAGCGGTATCGTGGAGGCGTTAATTCGGGAATGTGATGAGGTAAAGGGCGTTAACCGCCACTTCGACAGACGCTGGCGTCAACTGAAGCTGCGCCTTGGCAAACACGATGAAGCCCAGGCGCGGACGTTAACACAGGACATCCTGCAGTTGGCCACAGCGGTTCAACTGTTACGCCACGCTGAACCGCGACTGGCGGATGCCTGGTGCGGCCAGTGGCTGGATACGCGGGGCGACCCCACTATCGATGCGGCACTGGCCGATCGCCTACTGGCGCGTGCCAGCGGCCGGTGAGGCACCGTAGAGGATCGCGGTGGTATACCAGATGCCAGGCGTTATCGTTTCGTCGACCATCAGAATCTGATAATAAACGGCGCCTGCCTGATTCGCGCGCGCAGCAATCGCCCGCTCCGCGTCATCCGGTGAGCCTCTCACGCTGGCGCTAATCGTACCGAGCTTCGGTAAACCATAGCTTTGCGCGCGGGTAATCGACTGCGCCTGAGCCGTTGGCGCGGGCGGGGCTTTCGGCGTCTCCTGAAACGCCGTGCAGCTACTCAACAACAGACTCAACGTCAGTAACACAACATAACGCATAGCTAATCCTTGAGAGTCACCTTAACAGGATAAGTGTAAGCCACCGCCCCACAATCATCACGACTTAATCGAGAAAACGCTGACAAGCTGCGTCAGGTGGTGGCCTTTATCACTCAGGCTCTGGGCTGTCTGTTCTGCCTGCGTAACCAGTTCACTGTTCTGATGCGTGGCCTGGCTAATCTGATTCATCGCCAGGTTAACCTGGCCAATGCCGGCCGTTTGCTGTTGTGCGGCGACGTTAATTTCACCCATTAACGCCTGAACCTGCTCAATATGCATCACAATTTCGCTCATCGCATCGCGGGTTTGTTCCGACAATGCATGGCCTTCAGCAACATGACGTATTGAGGTCGCAATCAACGTATCAATTTCTTTTGCTGCCTGGGCGGAACGCTGTGCCAGCGCCCGTACTTCGGCGGCAACGACGGCGAAGCCGCGCCCGTGCTCACCCGCCCGGGCGGCTTCAACCGCGGCGTTCAGCGCCAGAATATTGGTCTGGAAGGCAATGGACTCAATAACGTGCGTAATGTCAGCGATGCTCTGCGACGAAACGTTAATGGCGGACATGGTGTTGACCGAACGGGTGACCGTCTGGTTGCCGTTATCCACGATACTGCTGGCCTCGGCCACCAGCGACATGGCCTGACGCAGGCTGTCGGCGGTATGCTCAACGGTCGCACCAAACTGCTCCATGCTGGCCGATGTCTCTTCAACGCTGCTTGCCTGGCGCCCAATTTGCTCACTGATGTTGTGACTGCTGGCGGCAATGGTATCCGTGCCATCGCTGATTTCCTGCGCGGCACGGCGAACCTGCGCGACTATTTTCTCCAGCCCTTCGCCAATCCCGTTAATGGCATTAATCAACTGACCCACTTCATCGTGGCGCGTCGTAGCCAGATGAACCAGTAAGTTGCCGGCCGCGTATTGCTCAGCCAAATGGATGACCTGCTGTAACGGACGCGTAATGGCACGACGGCTGTACCAGACAAAACACGGCGCAAACAGCAAGACCAGAATCAGGCCGGTTATGAGGAACATATTGCGGCTGTGAATCACCGGTGCCAGCAGGCTGTCGCGGTTGACCTCACCGACCACAATCCAGTTCCAGCCAGGCAACTGTTGCCAGGCCAGCATTTTGGTTTCCCCATCAATATCGGCTTGCTGTACGCCCTCAGGCTGCGTCAGCATCGCGTTCAGCACGCCCTCCTGCCAGTCGGGACGTTTACCTTCAGCCTGTTTATCAAACAGGTACTGCCCCTGCATAGCACCTGGCGTGCCGTTTAACACGTAGAAATGCCCACTGTCGCCCAGACGACGTGCCAGCACTTTTTCGCGCATCAGGCCGTACTGTTTATCGATCTGTACGCCAACAAAAATAATGGCAATCACGGTACCGCTGTCGTCTTTAACGGGCTGATACTGCGTGATATAACGGTGACCAAACAGGGTGGCCAGTCCACGGTAGATCTCGCCTTGCGTCACTTTTTTCCAGGCCCCACTGGTCCGATCAAGCTGGGTGCCAATGGCCCGGCTGCCATCTTCTTTTTTCAGCGAGGTGGAAACACGAATGAAATTATCACCATCACGCACAAAGATGGTGGCGACGGCCGACGTACGATCCGTAAAATCATCTACGGCAATTTGATCGAGGTTCAGCGTTTTGAGCCCGGCGCGCAGGGTCGGTGTTGAAAACTCGCCCACCTGAATACGTGAAGTTTCATCGCGGCTGAAACGCTTAGGCAAAAAGCTGACAAACAGTTGAGTATAATTGCCCACTTCCTGCGTCAGCGTCGCGTTAAACATGGACGCCATTTCAGTAATGCCCTGCACCTGATTGACCATGTCATCCATGGCGAGACTTTCCAACTGGCGTGAAGCATTTTGACTTTGAATCAGCGTCAAAACTAACAATAAAACGCCTACACTTACTGAAGTTATGGCGCACAGCTTCACTCCAAGGCTTGTTCTGCTGAGAGAGAAACGTTTCATAAAGTACCTTTATTTTTTGTCAAATATGCACTAACAACGGCAGCGCGGCGCAAATGTTTAGTTAAGAAATTATTGCCTTTATGATGTTGTGAAGCGCGGAATTACATTAAACCCCTAATATGTCGTCTCAATTTGTCGTCGGAGAGGAGAAAAAATGATTGAGCTCACCACGGAAAGGTTTGCAGGAATCGAGTGCCTGCATGCTGCGCCTGCGGGTCAGCGTCGCCAGCGTTTACCCACCCTCGTTTTTTATCACGGGTTTACCTCATCCAAAGAGGTGTACGCTTACTTTGCCGTTGCGCTGGCGCAGGCAGGCTTCCGTGCCGTTATGCCCGATGCCGACATGCATGGTGCGCGTTATAACGGTGATGCCGAGACGCGGTTGCGCCATTTCTGGGACATCCTCAGACAGAACATTGATGAATTTCCGGCTATTGAGGCCGCCTTACGTGCCGACGATCTGATTGCCGATGCGCGCTTTGCCGTTGCTGGCGCCTCAATGGGAGGCATGACGGCGCTGGGGATTATGGCGCGCTATTCACACATCCACAGCGTTGCCTGCATGATGGGGTCAGGCTACTTTATGCAGCTCAGTCATACGTTGTTTCCGCCTGTGGTGGTAACGAATGAAGAACAGAAAGCCCAGTTCACAGCACGTATGGCATCGCTGGCAGACTATGATCCTTCAGCCCGGCTGCAGAACCTGGCGAACCGGCCACTTTTGTTGTGGCACGGTGATGCCGATGAAGTGGTGCCTTTTGCTGAAACTCAGCGCCTGGATCGGGCATTACGCGAAAAGGGGCTTGATGCCCATCTGACCACGCTGTCCGAAACGCATATCGGACACAAAATTACGCCGTCAGGTCTGACCGCGCTGGTCAGCTTTTTTAAGCGTCAACTCTGATCCGTTAACGAAACCGCCCTCTTGCTTTTCACACATAAGCGCGGGAGCGGGGCGGTCTCCCGCCGATTTAAATGAAATCCCCGCTTGAGTTTGTCCGCCCACGCCAGTATGATTACGCGTCAATTTTTCAGCTGCATTCAGAGGTGTGTGTCATTTCGGTGATTCACAACCTATAACGTTCCTTGCTTCCGTGGGCCGCAGCTGACCCTGACAGGAGGCTGAATAATCCGTAAGGAGCAATTTCGATGCGTCATTACGAAATCGTATTTATGGTTCATCCTGACCAGAGCGAACAGGTTCCTGGCATGATCGAGCGTTACACTGGTGCTATCACTGGTGCAGAAGGCACGATCCACCGTCTGGAAGACTGGGGCCGCCGTCAGCTGGCTTACCCAATCAACAAACTGCACAAAGCACACTATGTTCTGATGAACGTAGAAGCGCCGCAGGAAGTGATTGACGAGCTGGAAACGAACTTCCGCTTCAACGACGCCGTTATCCGCAGCATGGTTATGCGCGTTAAAAACGCGGTAACTGAAGCATCACCGATGGTTAAAGCGAAAGACGAGCGTCGTGAGCGCCGCGAAGATTTTGCTAACGAATCCGCTGATGACTCAGATGCTGGGGATTCTGAAGAGTAATCCATCGTGACGGTTAATCGGCTGCGCCTGTCTGGCACCGTGTGTAAGACGCCAGTTCGAAAAATTAGCCCGTCAGGAATTCCGCACTGTCAGTTCGTGCTTGAGCACAACTCGGTGCAGATGGAAGCCGGATTTCACCGGCAAGCCTGGTGTCGAATGCCTGTTATTCTTAGCGGCAGCGCCCATCAGGTGATTACTCAACATATAACGGTCGGCACGCAACTCATTCTCGAAGGCTTTATTAGCTGCCATCAGGCGCGAAATGGTCAGAGTAAAATGGTGTTACATGCCGAGCAGATTGAATTGATAGATTCTGGAGACTAGCCAAATGGCACGTTATTTCCGTCGTCGCAAGTTCTGCCGTTTCACCGCGGAAGGCGTTCAAGAGATCGATTATAAAGATATCGCAACGCTGAAAAACTACATCACTGAAAGCGGCAAGATTGTACCAAGCCGTATCACTGGTACTCGCGCAAAATACCAGCGTCAGCTGGCTCGTGCTATCAAGCGCGCGCGTTACCTGTCTCTGCTGCCGTACACTGATCGTCATCAGTAATCGGCAACTGTCCATTAACGACTTTAAGAGGATAAGGTAATGCAAGTTATTCTGCTTGATAAAGTAGCAAACCTGGGCAGCCTGGGTGATCAGGTTAACGTTAAAGCGGGCTACGCTCGTAACTTCCTGGTTCCACAGGGTAAAGCTGTTCCTGCTACCAAGAAAAACGTTGAATTCTTCGAAGCACGCCGTGCAGAACTGGAAGCCAAACTGGCTGACGTTCTGGCAGCATCTAACGCGCGCGCAGAAAAAATCAACGCACTGGGCACTGTTACCATCACGTCTAAAGCAGGCGATGAAGGTAAACTGTTCGGTTCCATCGGTACCCGCGACATCGCTGACGCTGTTACTGCAGCTGGCGTTGATGTTGCTAAGAGCGAAGTTCGTTTACCGAACGGCGTTCTGCGCACCACCGGTGAGCACGAAGTGGACTTCCAGGTTCACAGCGAAGTATTCGCGAAACTGATCGTGAACGTGGTTGCAGGTTAATTTTTATTAGCCTGCCGCACCTGAACGCCGACACTTGTGTCGGCGTTTTTGTTTTCAGTCGTTAATACCCTTTCTTTTTCTGCCCGGCCCCATCCCTCTTCACCGGCACCCGCATCTTCACCATCACATAAAGGTGTACCGGACAGCCCGATCCTCATGCGATTAACGCGCTGTTTGCCGATTAAGAGGTGACGATGATATGTGCGGCTAAACCCTCAGCGCATCAGGGTGACGATGCGACATCACCGACCACACTCCGTCATCTGTGCTGACGCGGCTATCCGCTTGCGTTGCGGTTGGTCTGCCCGGAAACCGGGCGGGCAAATAAAATGACGGCCATGAAGGGCGCAACCGGTGACGGACCGCCACCGGGGAGGACTTATTCTACACGTAAAAAGCTGCCGTCCGGCTGGCGGGTAAACAGGACGGGACCGTTAGCGCCTTCCAGCGTTAAGCCTGTAACGACGCCATTCGCATCGCGACGGATCTTCACCTGCTGCCCCTGCTTCAGCGTACTGAGCGGCTGATCGTTGCCCTCAACGCGTGCCATGGCAAACACATCATTGACCGGCAGATTATTGTCGCGGAACAGCTGTGCCAGCGTTTGTCCGGCGGCAATCTGGTAGCTGTGCCAGTCACCCTGCGTGTCCGCCTTCGGTTCGGATTGGGCAGAGGAGCGAGACGGTTTGTTATCGTAGATATCCGCCTGCATCGGCACGTCTTTTTCGGCCGAGGGTGTCACAGGCCGTTCGACCGGATACTGCGGCGTACTGGAGGGCCAGAGAAAGGCCAGCAGCAGTACGATGACGGCAATGACGATCCCCCGACGGTGGAAAGCCGGGAGCGGGTCCATCCAGCGAATATCGTCTGTAAAATGCCAGAGGCGATACAGCCAGCTGGGCAGGCGAGACGGGACGTCTGAAGTCATATCGGGTTCCTCCGCTCCGGCACCTTGCGACCGCGTTCGTTGCGGCAGTAAGTTCTGTAACCGGGTTAAAATACGCAGTGCATGCGTCCTGCGGCGACGAGGGGCTATCTGGCCCATATTCTCTCTCTTTCTTATAGTGCCACTGACAAGGGGGAACTTGTCACTTATACAGTATGGGCAATGTGGACGCGAAGTGCCTGCCAGCATTGGTAAATTTGACCTGCGTATTGTTTCTCTTTCGCCGACAAAAGTCATCTGTAGCGCTGCGGATTTTACGCCAGCGGCCTGCGCTGTTATGCTGCCCGTCTTACTATATCCGAGAGTGAAAGGAACGAAGATGACTACCCCTTCTTTCGACAGCGTCGAAGCACAAGCAAGTTACGGTATTGGTTTACAGGTTGGCCAGCAGCTGCTGGAATCTGGTCTGCAGGGGCTGCAGCCAGAAGCACTGCTCGCGGGCCTGCGCGACGCGCTGGAAGGGAACTCACCTGCGGTGCCTGTCGATGTGGTACATCGCGCCCTGCGTGAAGTACATGAGCGTGCGGAAAGCGTGCGTCGTGAGCGCGTGGAAGCCATGGCCGCAGAAGGCCAGGCTTTCCTGCAGGACCATGCTCAGCGTGAAGGCGTCAGCAGCACCGAGTCAGGTTTACAGTTCAGCGTGATTACGCAGGGCGAAGGCCCGATTCCTTCGCGCCAGGACCGCGTACGCGTGCATTACACCGGTAAACTGATCGACGGCACGGTGTTTGACAGCTCTGTTGCACGTGGCGAGCCGGCGGAATTCCCGGTCACCGGCGTGATTGCGGGCTGGATCGAAGCGCTGACGCTGATGCCGGTTGGCTCGAAGTGGGAACTGGTGATTCCCCACAACCTCGCCTACGGCGAGCGTGGAGCGGGCGCGTCCATCCCGCCATTCAGCACCCTGATTTTTGAAGTTGAGCTGCTGGAAATCCTGTAAGGATAAAGGGCGGTGCGATGCCGCCCTTACCCCTCTACTGCTGTAAGTTTACCTGCCAGAGAGCGAATCCCGTCTCGTCATTCCCTGTCGCCTTCATGGGATATTGCGCATGCTGCTGAATAAAGTGTGTGGCTTTATCGCCGGGTGCGGTTTCAAAGCGAATATCAAGAGGCTGCGCGGCAGGTATTGCAGCCAGTCGCCAGTTATTATCCGCCTGTGGGCGCACTTCACCGTGCTTTTTGGTTTCGGCACTGATATACGCCGCCAGAATCGCGCGGTTTTCATCAGGCGAGGCAAAGGCAATGTATTTGTCGCCCGTTCCGGCAAACTTGCCCGCGTAGGCCCGGTAGTTATTGGTTGCCACCAGGAAGGTCGCCTTAAGATCGATGGGTTTTCCCTGCCAGCGAAGATCTTTAATGCGTGACGCGTCCGGATGGATCAGGTTGCACTCTTCGTCGTAACGGGCGGGTTGTGTGACATCAATCTGATAGCTCACGCCGTCAATCACATCGAAGTTATAGGTGCGGAAATTCCAGTTGATCAGCGGCTGTGTGCGGCGACTGGTCGGATCGATTTGGTTAAACTGACCCGCAGAGCACTCCAGCCAGTCTTTCACCTGCTCGCCGCTGACTTTCATCACCACCAGCGTATTCGGATACAGATAGAGATCGGCTGCGTTGCGGAAGGTCAGGTTGCCTTTCTCAACTTCCACATAGCTGGCAGGATCGTTTTTACGTCCCCCGGCTTTAAACGGCGCGGCGGCAGACAGTACCGGCAAGTGCGCCAGATCGGGATCGCCCTGGATAAAATGCTCGACGTAGGCGCGCTGGGCGTTATTCACAATTTGCACAGTAGGATCGTCCTGCACCAGCGACAGATAGCTGTACATCACATCCGCAGATTTTCCGATAGGCTGGGCGACAAAGGTGCGGGTAGCATCATGATCGTCTTTCAGAACCTTAACCAGTGCAGGATCTTCAGCAGCCAGCGCAGTTTTATGCGCGATATCGTAGATCGGACGCGCCTGCGCGGTACCGCTTGTCACCTGCCAGTGATCGCCTTCCTTGCTCAGCACCAGATCCACCACACCAAGATGATCGCCCCACATGCCGGGCATGACCGCAGGCACACCGTTTAATGTTCCTTTCTCAATGTCTGCACCTTTGATCCCTGCAAACTCTTTCCCCGGGAATACGGCATGCGCATGACCAAACATAATGGCACTGATGCCCGGAACTTCGCTGAGGTAATAAACCGAGTTTTCTGCCATCGCCTGATACGGCTCGCTGCTTAACCCTGAATGGGCTAATACGACAACCACGTCCGCTCCTTTAGCGCGCATTTCGGGCACGTAGCGCCGGGCGGTTTCTGTAATATCGTCCACCCGCACTTTGCCCTGCAGGTTGCCTTTATCCCACACCATAATCTGCGGCGGGACAAAGCCGATATAGCCGATGTTCACCGTCTGCGTGTTGCCGTCGCGATCGGTCACTGTGGTGGGTTTAATCAGATAAGGCGTAAACAGTGGCTTACCGCTCTTCAGATCGATGACGTTGGCATTGACGTAAGGAAAATGCGCGCCCGCCAGGGCTTTTTGCAGATAGGGCAGACCATAATTGAATTCATGATTGCCCAGCGTGCCCGCGCTGTAATCCAGCGTATTCATCGCCTTATAGACGGGATGGACTTCACCCTGTTTGAGCCCTTTTGCAGCCATATAGTCGCCTAACGGGCTACCCTGGATCAGATCGCCATTGTCCACCAGCACGCTGTTCGTGACTTCCTGACGCGCGGCATGGATCAGGGACGCAGTGCGCACCAGACCATATTTTTCTATGGGCGTATCTTTGTAATAGTCGAAGTCCATCATATTGCTGTGCAGATCGGTCGTTTCCAGCACGCGTAAATCCACGGTGGCTCCCTGTGCTGCAACTGAAACGCTCAGTGCCAGTAACATCATTCCCGCCTTAACCATGTTCACTCCCAACGTTAAAAGATCAAGGCTACAAAAGTAATGTAAAAGGCTGATGAAAGGGCAGATTAAAACGTGATGCAAATAACGTTTTGAGCCTGACTGGTGCTGCTTCAGTCATATCAGTGCAGAGGCCAGCGTGAAAAGAGGTCTTTGCCATTGTGGGCTATTGTGTTGATATAGCTGAAAAAGGCTTCAAAATGTTTACCTGAAACCAGGGGCGAGCATGAAACTGCTAAAATGTACCCCAACAGGCATAACAGTTAACGCGTAGCATTCGCATACATGAGGTGACAAATGTTAGAGCAAATAAGCCAACTGGCGCGTGAGGCAGGCGACGCGATTATGCAGGTCTATAACGGTTCGGTTCCCGCTGATGTTTCGCATAAAGCAGACGATTCGCCCGTCACAGCAGCCGATCTGGCCGCGCATGATGTGATTGTGAAGGGCCTGAAGCAGCTGACACCGGATATTCCGGTGTTGTCAGAGGAAGATCCGCCCGGTTGGGAAGTCCGTCAGCACTGGCAGCGCTACTGGCTGGTGGATCCGCTTGACGGCACCAAAGAGTTTATCAAACGCAATGGTGAGTTTACGGTCAATATTGCGCTGATCGAGCAGGGCAAACCGATCATGGGCGTGGTGTACGCGCCTGCGCTGGGCGTGATGTACTCGGCAGCAGAAGGTAAAGCCTGGAAGGAAGAGGGCGGAGAAAAGCAGCCGATTCACGTTCTGGATGCACGTCCACCGCTGGTGGTGGTGAGTCGTTCCCACAACGATGATGATGAGATGAAAGAGTATCTGAAGCAGCTAGGGGAACATCAGACGGTGGCAACCGGCTCATCGTTAAAATTTTGCCTGGTCGCTGAAGGTAAGGCCCAGCTTTATCCGCGCTTTGGACCCACCAATATCTGGGATACCGGCGCGGGTCATGCCGTTGCTGTCGCGGCAGGTGCTCACGTCCACGACTGGCAGGGAAGAACGCTGGATTATGCGCCGCGTGAATCTTTCCTGAATCCGGGCTTCCGTGTATCGCTGTTCTGACGTCAGACGGGAGGCACTCGCCTCCCGACTTCACCTGTCAGGATGCTTTTAACAGCGTTTTTAACAACGTAATGACTTCTTTGACTTCCTGCTGCGTCAGTGCCCCGTCTTTGACATATTTCACCTGACCGTTTTTATCCAGCACCACAATGGTCGATCCGCCTTGCTGCAACTGCCAGGCGTGCTGCACATTGCCCTTGCTGTCGACGATAAACTGCGACCACGGATACTGCTTTTTATTACTCTGAATGCTGCTGCGAACAAACAGGCTGGTGCCGGGAATGGCATCATCGGTGTTCACAATCGTCGTGGTCTGATAGCGATCGTGCGGCAGTTTCGCTGACTTGATGGCCTCAACCAACGCTGCATTCATCTCTTTAGCCGATGAGCGGCCTGCAATGTGCTGTATGACACGTACTTTTCCGTTCAGTTGCGCGCTGTTCCAGTCTTGATAACTGAATTTTTCCTGCGCCAGGATCAACTCGCCTTTGTCATTGACGCCCACGGGCGGCACGCGTTTTCCCGTCTCAAGATTGTGGGCCAACGCACTTACAGGAAGCAGCAGTGACAAGGCCAGTGCGGCCAGAGTGATACGCCTCATTATTTTCTCCAGTGATCAGACCAGTTAGTCATCCAACTGTAATAGTAAGCAGGGATGATGCGGCTGTCTCAAAAAGCTGTCAGCTTTGTTATCAACCACACAATTCTGTAACGAACGAAGGTTTATACTGAATAGTGAAAAGTAAATAACAGAGTATTCTGTAATGTTCTGTCAGCACGGTAAAAAAAGTTATTTCTGGTCGTGCGAAGTAAGCAGAGTGTTCTATAGTTTATCTCGCATTCGCGCTTCATGGACCCGTACCGAATTTGGCAACGGTGAAGCGTGCTTAAAAATTAAGGAGTTAAGAAGTATGAAAATCTTCCAGCGCTATAATCCGCTACAGATAGCAAAATATGTTAAGACGCTGTTTAAAGGAAGGTTGTACATCAAGGATGTGGGCGCGTTTGAGTTTGATAAAGGTAAAGTCCTGATCCCCCGGGTCAAAGACAAACAGCACCTGAGCGTGATGTCAGAAATTAACCGCCAGGTCGTTCGTCTCAAGCTAGAGTTTAACTAAAAAACAGGGCGCCGATGGCGCCCTGAGTGTTTCTATTCTTCGCTTTTCGTCACGTTCAGCATCGGCGGTCGTTCATCAATCCGTGTCACCAGCAGCTGATCAATGCGGTAACTGTCGATATCGACCACTTCAAACTTGTAGCCCGCAAATTTCACAAAGTCGGTACGTTTCGGGATTTTACGCAGCATATACATCATAAAGCCGCCAATCGTTTCGTAGTTACCCGACTGCGGAAAATCATCGATATCCAGCACGCGCATAACATCATCAATCGGCGTCCCGCCTTCCACCAGCCAGGAGTTTTCATCGCGCGCAACAATCTGTTCTTCCATGCCCTGACCCACCAGGTCGCCCATCAGCGTCGTCATCACATCATTCAGCGTAATGATACCGACCACCAGCGCATATTCGTTCATGATGACCGCGAAGTCGTCGCCCGCCGTTTTAAAGCTTTCCAGCGCCTCAGACAACGTCAGCGTATCCGGAACAATCAGCGCGGAACGAATCTGCACGCCGCTGTTCAGCGCCATGCTCTGATTGCCCAGTACGCGCAGCAGCAGCTCTTTCGAATCGACATAGCCAACGATGTGGTCGATGTCCCCATTACAGACCAGGAATTTCGAGTGAGGATGTTCAGCGATTTTTGTTTTCAGGCTGACTTCGTCTTCGTGCAGATCAAACCAGACGATATTTTCACGTGACGTCATGGAGGAGGGCACGGTGCGTGATTCCAGCTCAAACACGTTCTCAATCAGTTCGTGTTCCTGCTTACGCAGCACGCCAGCCAGCGCACCGGCTTCCACAACCGCGTAAATATCGTCGGACGTGATATCGTCTTTGCGTACCATCGGCAGCTTAAAGACGCGAAAAAAGACGTTGGCCAGGCCGTTAAACAGCCAGACCAGCGGCCGCATCACCAGTAAACAAAAGCGCATGGGATTGATAATCCGCAGGGCAATGGTTTCTGGCGCGATCATGCCTACCCGTTTTGGGGTTAAGTCGGCGAACAGAATAAACAGGCTGGTGACGATGGTGAATGAGCAGATAAAACTGAGCTGTTCGGCCAGTTCGTGAGACATAAAGCGATTGAAGAGGGCGGAAAATGCCGGGGAAAAGGCCGCATCACCGACGATACCACCCAAAATGGCGACGGCGTTCAGGCCAATTTGCACCACGGTGAAGAACATGCCGGGCGTTTCCTGCATCTTCAATACCCGCTGAGCGTTAACGTTGCCTTCGTCAGCCAGCAGTTTCAGCTTAATCTTGCGGGCGGCGGCCAGCGAGATTTCGGAGAGAGAAAAAAAAGCACTGATTACGATCAGTAGCAGAATGACAAGTAAGCTATCAAGCATAAGTAATCCAAAGAGTTATCCACTTGTCATTTTTGGCCTGGGCAGCGTGCGGTTGAGGCGCTTATTCCCTGTACGTACGACGCAGAGGAGCTATCCGTGCCAAAAATGTCTGCGCCCGTTCGACAAGGTTGTAAGGGGAAAGGGGCAGAAATGAAGACAGGCGGGATGCCTGCGGTGGGTGATTATAGCAGCAGCGAGGAGGCCGCCGCCAGAGGGCAAACAGTGGCTTATAATGAGGTTTTCAGCTCAGGATGCATGTGTAATGCAGGAGAGCGGTCTACTGGCGTGCGGCCTGTCTGGACAACAAGGTCGTTGTATCGTGCGTCCGTTTTACCGACAATAATGCGCAATTTGACTTAGAACGCGTTACAGACTGCCCTTTGGCAAAAAGTGCGGCTATGATGAGTAAGTTGCCGTTGCGATTGTGACGGCAACAAGGATTAACACGCGCCCTGCGGAATGGGGCGGGCATGAGAGACAGGAGTACAGGTGCCACGATTTTATGTTTATTGCATGGCGGGCTTATTGCTCGTCGCGCCCGCCTTTGGGGCGGCACCGGTTCGACTACAGCTTGAAGGGCTGACCGGCGAACTGCAAAAAAACGTCAGGGCACGCCTGTCGACCATCAGCAGCGACGAAGTCACCAACGATGGCCGTTTCCGCGCGCGTGTATCGGCCGCTATCAAAGAAGGGCTTCGCGCGCTCGGCTACTATGAGCCTGATATCGACTTTGAATCACGCCCTGCCCCTGCGCAAGGTGGCCGTCCGGTGCTCATCGCGCGCGTGACGCCTGGCCAGCCGGTAAAGATTGCCGGTAGTACGATCATTGTCACCGGTCAGGCGAAAAACGATGCGGACTATAAAAACTGGATCGCCCAGGGCCGCCCTAAAGTTGGCACAATCCTTAATCATGGTCAGTACGATAAATTCAAAAGTGGCTTTACCAACCTGGCGCTGCGCAACGGCTATTTCGATGGCGAATTTGAAAAAAGTCAGTTAGGCGTTTCCGTGGCGCGCCACGAAGCCTTTTGGGATATCGACTACAATAGCGGACCGCGTTACCGCTTCGGCGATGTCACCTTCCAGGGCTCACAGATCCGTGACGCCTATTTGCAAAATCTGGTGCCGTTTAAAAAGGGCGACTATTACAGTTCCCGTGATTTGGCTGAACTGAATCGCCGCCTGTCGGCTACGGGGTGGTTCCAGTCGGTGGTCGTCGCGCCGGAATTTAAAGAGGGACGTAAAACCAAAGTTCTGCCGTTAAATGCGGCCGTTTCCCCTCGGGCAAAAAATATTGTTGAAGCCGGTGTCGGGTATTCGACGGATGTCGGGCCGCGCCTGAAAGGCACCTGGAGAAAGCCCTGGGTTAACGACCGTGGCCACAGCATGATGGCCAGTGCCTATATTTCTGCGCCTGAGCAGCAGGTGGATCTCAGCTACAAAGTTCCGTTACTCAAAAGCCCGCTGGAGCAGTACTACACTTTTTCAGGCGGGCTCAAACGCACCGATCTGAACGACACCAAAGCGGACACCAGCACGCTGGCAGTATCGCGTAACTGGGACAGCAGCAGTGGCTGGCAAAGGGCCGTCAATCTGCGCTGGAGCCTTGACCACTTTACCCAGGGGAATGTCACCAATACCACGATGTTGCTTTATCCCGGCGTCAGTCTGAACCGCACGCGCTCACGCGGTGGCCTGATGCCGACCTGGGGCGACTCGCAGCGTTATTCTGTCGATGTGTCCGATACCACCTGGGGATCGGATGTCGATTTCCTGATCCTGCAGGCGCAAAACGTCTGGATTCGTACGCTGGGCGAAAAGAACCGCTTTATTGCACGCGGCACGGTGGGATGGATTGAAACCAACGACTTCGATAAGGTGCCGCCGGATCTGCGCTTCTTCGCCGGGGGTGACCGCAGTATTCGCGGCTATAAGTACAAAAACGTCTCGCCACGTGACAGTGATGGCAAACTGACCGGGGCCTCAAAAATGGCAACCGGTTCACTGGAATACCAGTACAACGTCAGCGGAAAATGGTGGGGCGCGGTGTTTGTTGACGCCGGTGAGGCCGTCAATGACATCAGCCAAAGCGATATTAAAACCGGTGCCGGTATCGGCGTGCGCTGGGCATCGCCTGTGGGGCCCATTAAGTTTGATATTGCGCGTCCCATTGGCGACAGGGAGGAGCACGGTTTGCAATTTTACGTAGGATTGGGGCCTGAACTATGAAGCGCTGGAAAAAGGTCCTGACTGGCTTTCTGATTTTTTTGGTCTTGTTGTTGGCTGGCGTGGCATTTTTGATTGGTACGACGCCGGGCCTGCATTTAGTGTTAAACGGCGCGTCGCGCTGGGTACCGGGATTATCCATCAACAAAGTGGATGGCGGCTGGCGTAATCTTACGCTCAGCGGTCTGCGTTACGACATGCCGGGCGTCAGCGTTAACGCGGGCAATATCCATCTGGCATTAAATCTCAATTGCCTGCTGCACTCGTCGGTCTGCGTCGATGACCTGACGCTAAAAGATATCAGTGTGGTCGTTGACAGTAAAAAGATGACGCCGTCGGCGGCGGCACCCGAAGACGATAACAGCGCGACCAATCTCAGTACGCCGTACCCCATCAGCCTGCGCCACGTCGGGCTGCATAACATCAGTGTGAAAGTCGATGATACCGCGATTTCGCTGGTGGATTTTTCCACCGGCTTACACTGGCAGGCGCGGGCGTTAACGCTGAATCCTACCCACATTCAAAGCCTGTTAATTGCGCTGCCTAAAGCGGCAGCGGTCGCGAAGGAACAGGTGGTCGATCCGAAAGTCCAGCAGCCGCAGCCAAACGAGAAGCCGCTGGGCGAAACGCTGCAGGCGATGTTTGCCAAACCCCTGCTACCGACACTGCCGGACTTCCAGTTACCGCTGGATATCGATGTTCAGGACATCGTGGGCGAACAGCTCCGCATTATCGGCGATACCGATATCGTTGTGAATCAGCTGCGTGTGAAGGCCAAAACGCTTGACCGCCATATACAACTGCAAACGCTGGACGTGGACTCAAACCTCGGCAGGCTCAACGGCAGCGGCCAGGCCACGCTCGCAGACAACTGGCCCGTTGATTTTGCCCTGAATGGCGATGTGAATGTTGATCCGGTTAAAGGGGAAAAGCTGAGTCTGACCTTACAGGGCGCGATGCGTGACGAGCTGAAGCTGGCGCTCAACCTCTCTGGCCCGGTCAGGGCGCAGCTGGATGCCCGTGCTCAGCCCGCCGTTGCCGGTCTTCCGCTAGCATTAACCCTGACCAGTCCGCAACTGCGCTGGCCGCTCACCGGAGCGGTTCAGTACCAGGCGGACAATCTCGACTATCAGCTCAAAGGCAAGGCGACCGACTACGTGATGTCGCTGCGCACGGCGGTGAAAGGCGAAGCGGTGCCGCCTGCCACGATTACGCTGGACGGTAAAGGGAATAGTGAACAGTTCAGCCTGGACAAGCTGCGTGTGGCAGCGTTACAGGGCACTATCGATCTGACGGCGCTGGTGGACTGGAGCAAAGCCATCAGCTGGCGCAGTGAACTGACGCTGGCGGGCATCAATACCGCCCGCCAGTATCCGGACTGGCCAGCCAGACTGGAGGGTAAAATCACTACGCGCGGCAGCCTGTATGGCGGCAGCTGGCAGCTGAGTGTGCCACAACTGATGTTGAAGGGTAACGTCAAACAGAACGCGGTCAGTGCGGACGGAACATTACGGGGCAACAGCTACAACCAGTGGGATATTCCGGGTATTAAGATTGCGCTGGGCCGCAATCATCTGGATATCAAAGGCAGTCTGGGCGAAACGCTGAACCTGGATGCCAACGTGGATGCCCCCCATCTTGATAACGCATTGCCGGGGCTGGGCGGTGTGGTCAAAGGGGATATCAAAGCCCGCGGCTCGCTGAAAGCCCCTCAGCTGCTGGCGGATCTGACGGCCACTGGCTTACGTTGGCAGCAACTGCTGGTCCGGCGCGTAACGCTGAAAAGCGATGTACGCTCCAGCGACCAGATCGCCGGTAAGCTGCAGTTGCGCGTTGAACAACTGAAGCAGGATGCGCTTAACATTAATCTGTTGACGCTCAATGCTGATGGCGACGAAAAGCAGCATCAGCTTAAACTTAACGTGCAGGGCGAGCCGGTATCGGGTCAGCTCGCGCTGAACGGTAGCTTTGACCGCCAGACGGAGACATGGAAAGGCAGCCTGAACAATACGCGTTTTAATACGCCCGTCGGAGAATGGCGTCTGACGCGCGCTATGGCGATCGACTATGTTAATCAGAAGCAGACTGCGTCAATCGGCCCGCACTGCTGGCAAAACCCCAACGCGCAGCTTTGTGTGCCAGAACCGATTGAAGCCGGCCCCAGCGGTCACGCTCATGTGGTATTAAACCGCTTCGATCTGGCGATGCTAAAACCCTTCCTGACTGACCAGACCCAACTGAGCGGCGTGTTCAGCGGTGATGCCCGCGTTAACTGGACGGCGGATGGCAAGCTGCCCGTCGGCACGCTGGCGCTGAAGAGTAATAACGTGAAAGTCGCGCAGGATGTGCAGGGCAATACGCTGCCCATCGCGTTTAACACAATTAATGTCAATGCGGCACTGCGGGACGGACGTGCACAGCTCGACTGGCTGATTCGCCTCGTCAATAACGGCCAACTGGATGGCAATGTGCAGATTACCGATCCGCAACAGCGCCGTGAGCTGGGTGGCAATGTGAATATCCGCAATATCTCGCTGGCGATGATCAATCCCGCCTTAATGCAGGGCGAGAGCATCAAAGGCCTGCTGAACAGCGATCTGCGCCTGGGCGGCACAGTGCAGCAGCCGCAGCTTTTTGGGCAACTGGGTCTGAAAGATGTGAATGTGAAAGGCAACTTCATGCCGGTGGATCTGACCAGTGCCAGTCTGAACATGGTGTTTAACGGCATGAGTTCGACGCTGAATGGCCTGCTACAGACCGCACAGGGCAATATCAACCTGAGCGGCGATGCGGACTGGAGCCAGCTGGATAACTGGCGTGCGCGCGTAGCCGCCAAAGGCAGCCGGGTCCGTGTCACGGTGCCGCCAATGGTGCGCATGGATGTGTCGCCGGATGTGGTATTTGAAGCCACGCCAGCCGCCTTTAATCTTGACGGGCGCGTCGATATTCCCTGGGCACGTATCACGGTACAGGAGGTTCCTGAGAGCGCAGTCGGCGTATCGTCTGATGAAGTTATGCTGGATAAAAACCTTAAACCGATTGCGCCTAAAACGGCCTCAATACCGATTAACAGTAACCTGACCATTCATGTTGGAAACGATGTGCGTCTGTCGGCCTTTGGACTGAAAGCCCGTCTGAATGGCGATCTGAAAATGGTCCAGGATAAATCAGGACTGGGACTCAACGGACAGATCAATATTCCATCCGGCCGTTTCCATGCTTACGGTCAGGACTTGATCGTGCGTAAAGGCGAGCTGCAGTTTGCGGGCCCGCCAGACCAGCCTTATCTCAACCTGGAAGCGATTCGTAATCCGGATGCGACCGAGGATGGCGTAACGGCAGGATTGCGCGTTACGGGGCTGGCGGATGAACCGAAAGTGGAAGTGTTCTCCGATCCGGCGATGTCACAGCAGGAGGCCCTTTCTTACCTGTTACGCGGTCAGGGACTGAATAGCGACGGCGACAGTAACGCGTTAACGTCAGCGTTAGTCGGCTTAGGGGTTGCACAAAGTGGGCAGGTTGTGGGTAAAATCGGCGAGACATTCGGTGTCAGTAATCTTGCCCTTGATACGACCGGCGTTGGCGACAGTCAGCAGGTACAGGTCAGTGGCTATGTGTTGCCGGGTCTACAAGTAAAATACGGGGTTGGCATCTTTGATTCACTGGCAACGTTAACCTTACGTTACCGACTGATGCCCAAACTCTATTTGGAAGCCGTGTCCGGTGTGGATCAGGCTCTTGATTTGCTCTATCAGTTTGAGTTTTAGTAATGCGAATAATTGTCTATGGCAGTTTACGGCGCAAACAGGGAAACAGTCACTGGATGACACATGCGCAATGGTTGGGTGATCACCAGATTGAGGGTTATGAACTCTACAGTCTGGGTCACTATCCTGGCGTGATCACGGGCGAAGGAACGGTATATTGCGAAGTCTACCGAATTGATGCCTCCATTCTCGCCGAGTTAGATGCGCTTCGGACCAAAGGTGGTGAGTACAAACGCCATCTGATTCAGACGCCGTTTGGTAGTGCGTGGCTTTATGTCTATCAGCGTTCGGTCGCGGGTCGCCAGCGTATCCAGAGTGGAGACTGGCTGAAGCGTGATGAGGCGTCGGAAGTCTGAATAAAAACACCGTCCAGTTGGACGGTGTTTTTTAACGGTTTACCTCAGGTAAACCTGCGTTAGCCGGGCAGAATTACTTCTTCGCCGCACGCTCAAAAGACGAGACGATCTCGGCTTTGGCTGCTTCGGCGTTATCCCAGCCGTCAACCTTAACCCATTTGCCTTTTTCCAAATCTTTGTAGTGCTCAAAGAAGTGGGTGATCTGCGCACGCAGCAGTTCTGGCAGGTCGTTTACATCTTTGATGTGATCGTACTCTTTGGTGAGTTTGGTGTGCGGGACAGCAACCAGTTTGGCATCTTCGCCAGACTCGTCGGTCATTTTTAACACGCCAACCGGACGGCAGCGGATCACTGAGCCGGGCTCCAGTGGGTACGGTGTTGGAACCAGTACGTCTACCGGGTCACCATCCAGCGACAGCGTATTGTTGATGTAACCATAGTTGCATGGATAGAACATTGCCGTAGACATAAAGCGATCCACAAACAGGGCTCCAGAATCTTTATCAACTTCATATTTGATCGGATCGGCATTCGCCGGGATCTCAATAATTACGTAGATATCTTCTGGCAGGTCTTTACCTGCTGGCACCTGGTTCAAACTCATCGGGTATTCCTTCAGTCGTCGTATGTTGAGTGTCGGCTATTATAGCCAACTGACTGTGAAAGTACGCCCCCTTTTTGGCGTTTCAGAATGCTCCTCAACGCTATTTGGCCGTGACAAACAGGGATACAATGCCCGCAGCAATCAGTGGCCCTACCGGAACGCCACGGAAAAACGCCACGCCGATTACTGTTCCTATCAGCAATCCGCCAATGACGGAAGGCTGTACACTCATAAAACTCACGCCGCGCCCGCCCAGCCAGGCCACGAAAATGCCTACCAAAATCGCGACAATCGACTGCCAGTTGGCAAAGGATTTCAGCAGGGATGACGCAGGCAGCGAACCACTGGCCAGCGGGGCCATTACGGCTACGGTAAGGATAATAATGCCCACTGTAATGCCCTGTTTTTCCACATAAGGAAAGAATTGCGACAGCGGTGTCATTTTGATGATCAGCAGGATCAGAATGGACAGGGTCACGGCAGTGTTGTGGACGAAGTAACTCAGTACAGCAAGGCAGATCAAGATCAGCGTGGAGGCGTAAGCAACCATAGTTTTTCCCTGAAAATGAATGAAGACAGTTATGACTGACTTTAAAGGGTTACATTAATCAACAATCGTCGGGGTTCGCGCAACTGCCAGTGGCTAAAGATTGCAACTGTAGAGTTTGATTGCGGACCAGCGCGGTGCTCTGGGTGGCCAGCGCAACGGGGCCGAGAGTGCCCTGCGTGTTGAGTTGGCTGCGGCTCACCGCTAACCAGGCTTCCCGGTAACGCAGCCAGGCGCGCTGGGCGATACGCAGTTTCTCTCTGGGTTCTCCGCTTAATTTTTTCATCAATGCACTGTACTGCGCGTTCATTTCCGCGTCCCATTGCTGGGTTGCCGTATCCTGACATTGCATCAAGGCCAGCGTGGTATCGGCTTGATTAAGGCATTGATTTAACGTGACATCAATCGTGGACTGCTCAGCCACTGCAAGCTTACAACTCAAGAGCGCTATCAACATTACCCTTTTTTTCATCGATTTCCCCTTTGTTTCCTTAACAAAATACCTTCAATTTCATTAACAGGTTAGCGGCAAGCACGGGATTAATCATTCACAGGCGTTAAAGTTTGCGAATCGCAATGCCGATACTTTCTCCGTTTAAGGGTTGTCGAAATTATTTCGCCTTTTACTACTCATACGGAAACGATCAAGATGAAACAGTTATCACTACGCACGGGGTTGCTGGCGTTGCTGGCATTCATGACACTGCTGTTGTTGGCGGTGAGTGTGATGGGCATTGTGGCAATCAACAAGGGCAACCGCTCGCTGGATGTGATTAACCGCATTCAGGGGATTGAGTTAAACAGTCTGTATCGCAGTAACGCCGATTTAATGCGCGCGCGTGCCAGTGCTGCGCTTGCAGTACGCAAGATTGAGATTGGTTTACTGGATGAGGGCGCGCAGGTCACCAAAACGGCGCAGGCCGATGTCGAGTCCTCTCAGCGCAATTTAAAACGTTTTGTGGATGCCGGAACCGTGACGGCGGAAGGCAAAATCATGGCCGATGCCATTGCATCAAGCTATAAGGATTACCTTGATCAGGGCATCCTGCCGATGATGAAGGCGCTCGACAAGCAGTATAACGATGAATATTACCAACTGCTGGAAGGTAAACTGGAGCCTTTATCGGCGAAGTACACCAAAGCGGTAGAGACCTTTGGCGCAAAAGCCGACGAAATTACCCAGGCACAGTTAGTTGAAGCTCAGCGCAATGAAATCATGATGAAAGTGCTGATCGCCGTGGCGGTGGGGCTCTCCGTGCTGCTGCTGGTACTGGCCTGGGTGCTGCTGCGCCGCATGTTACTGACGCCGTTGAACAATGCGATTATTCACCTTGAGCAGGTGGCGGCGGGCGATCTGTCTCAACCGTTGCCGCTGGCGGGCAACAACGAACTGGGTCGTCTTAACAATGCGCTGGCGGGTATGCAGCAGGCTCTGCGTGACTCGGTGAATAAGGTGCGTGAGGCCGGGCTGAAAATCGACAGCGGCAGCCGCGAGCTGGCGGCGGGCAACGTTCACCTTTCTCAACGTACCGAAGAATCCGCCGCGTCGCTGGAGCAAACGGCGGCCAGTATGGAACAGTTGACCGCAACGGTTCGTCTGAACGCCAGTAACGCGCAGCAGGCTCACCAGTTGGCAAATGCCGTTTCTGACAGTGCCGATCGCGGGGCGGAAGTGGTGAACTACGTGATGGAAAAAATGCGTGAGATCACCGAGAGCGCCAATCGCATCGGCGATATTCTGAGCGTGATCGACGGCATTGCCTTCCAGACCAACATTCTGGCGTTAAACGCCGCCGTGGAAGCGGCACGTGCCGGTGAACAGGGGCGCGGTTTTGCCGTCGTCGCGAATGAGGTGCGCACCCTGGCGCAGCGCAGTGCCAGCGCGGCGAAAGAGATTCGCACGCTGATCAGCGATTCACAAACGCGGGTGAAAGAGGGCAGTGAAATGGCCACGCGTGCAGGCGAAACCATGGATGATATCGCTGGTGAAGTCATGCGCGTGACGGCACTGATGAAAGAGATTTCGATGGCTTCAGAAGAGCAAAGTCGGGGCATCGATCAGGTCAACCATGCGGTGACGCAGATGGATGAAGCGGCGCAGCAGAACGCTGCGCTGGTGGAGCAGGCCACCGCCGCCACGCATTCACTGGAGGCGCAGTCAGAGCAGTTGCAGGCTGCTATGGCGCTGTTCCGGCTTCAGCAGGCATAAGACAAAATAAGGGCGCGACACCCGCGCCCTTTATGTTTAGCCCTGACGACACTCCGGGAACTCTGCCAGGAAGCGCTCTACGTCATCCACCATGGCGGTGTTGCCACAGTAGAACGGGCAGCGCTGATGCAGCGTTACGGGGGGAATATCCAGAATACGGTTTTGCCCGTCGCTGGCTTTACCGCCCGCCTGCTCGGCCAGGAAGGCCATGGGGTTGCACTCATACAGCAGGCGCAGTTTACCCTTCGGATGGCTGGCCGTGCTGGGGTAAAGGTAGATACCGCCTTTCAGCAGGTTACGATGGAAATCCGCCACCAGTGAACCGATGTAGCGTGAGGTGTAAGGACGGTGCGTTGCCACATCCTCTTCCTGACAGAATTTCAGGTATTTTTTCACGCCCTGCGGGAAACGAATGTAGTTACCTTCGTTAATGGAATAGGTGTAGCCCACTTCCGGATACGTCATCCGTTCGTGACTGAGGCAGAACACGCCCAGTGACGGATCGTAGGTAAACGCGTGCACACCACAACCGGTGGTGTAAACCATCATGGTAGACGAACCGTAAACCACATAACCGGCCGCGACCTGTTTGTTGCCCGGCTGCATGAAGTCCGCTTCGACGACCGGTGTACCGGGTTCACTGACGCGACGATAGATTGAGAAAATGGTGCCGACAGAGACGTTAACGTCGATGTTTGATGATCCATCCAGCGGATCCATCAAGACCACGTACTTGCCGTTTTCCTCGCCCTCAAAGATGACAAATTCGTCCTCTTCTTCAGAAGCGATACCGGCAACGATACCGCGCGCTTTCAGTGCGGCTTTGAGTTTTTCGTTGGCGAACAGATCCAGTTTCATCTGCTGTTCACCCTGAACATTTTCGACGCCGCTGGCCCCCAGGATATCCACTAAACCGGCTTTGTTAATATCGCGGTGGATAATTTTGGCACCCAGCTTAATCGCTGAGATAAGCGCCGTCAGTTCACCTGTAGCGTGCGGAAAGTCGTGTTGCTTCTCGACGATAAATTCGCCCAACGTTTTCATAACACATTCCCTGAATCATCGATGGAGTGGCAGCGGCATACTTCACTGCCGACGGATGCGTACGCAGTTTAGCCGATTGAACTTCAAAAACCATAGTCCTAATCCGTTTCTTCCGCTCGCAACCGAGGTTACACTGTGCGCCGAACTTTTGAGTTATGGACGTTTTTATGCGCATTCACATCCTCGGGATATGTGGCACGTTTATGGGCGGGCTGGCGATGCTGGCACGCTCCCTTGGCCATCAGGTGACAGGCTCAGATGCCAATGTTTATCCGCCGATGAGCACCCTGCTTGAGCAGCAAGGTATTGAATTAACAGAGGGTTATGACGCCAGTCAGCTTGATCCTCAACCAGACCTGGTCATCATCGGCAATGCCATGACGCGCGGTAATCCCTGTGTGGAAGCGGTTCTGGAACGCAACATTCCCTACCTTTCAGGTCCCCAATGGCTGCATGATTTCGTGCTGCGTGACCGGTGGGTGCTGGCCGTGGCCGGCACGCACGGTAAAACCACGACGGCAGGCATGGCAGCGTGGATTCTGGAGGCGTGTGGTCTGGAACCGGGCTTTATTATCGGCGGTGTACCCGGCAACTTCGATGTTTCAGCAAAATTAGGAAAAAGCCCATTCTTTGTGATTGAGGCTGACGAATATGACTGCGCGTTTTTCGATAAGCGCTCTAAATTCGTTCATTACTGCCCACGTACGCTGATTCTGAATAACCTGGAATTCGATCATGCGGATATTTTTGACGATCTGCGGGCGATCCAGAAACAGTTCCATCACCTGGTGCGCATCGTGCCGGGCCAGGGCAAGATCCTGCTGCCGGAGCACGATCATAACCTGAAGCAGGTAATGGCGATGGGCTGCTGGAGCGAGCAGGAACATGTCGGCGACGGCGGTCACTGGCAGGCGAAAAAACTGACGCCTGACGCCTCACACTGGGAAGTCTGGCTGGACGGCAACAAAGTGGGTGAAGTGAACTGGGCACTGGTCGGCAAACACAACATGCACAATGGTTTAATGGCCATTGCGGCAGCCCGTCATGTTGGCGTGAAACCCGAGGATGCCAGCCAGGCACTGGACAGCTTTATCAATGCCCGTCGTCGTCTGGAACTGCGCGGCGAGGTCAACGGCATCAAGATCTATGATGATTTTGCCCATCATCCGACCGCGATTCTTGCCACGCTGAGCGCGCTGCGCAGCAAAGTGGGCGGGACGGCGCGTATCCTGGCCGTGCTCGAACCGCGTTCAAACACCATGAAAATGGGCGTGAATAAAAATGAACTTGCCCCGTCACTGGCGCGTGCCGACGAAGTGTTTCTGTTCCAGCCGAGCCATATTCCCTGGCAGGTCGCGGATGTCGCAGAAGCCTGCATGCAGCCTGCGCACTGCAGCGCGGATATTGATGCGCTGGTAGAAACAATCGCCAAAACGGCGCAGCCGGGCGATTCCATCCTGGTAATGAGCAACGGGGGCTTTGGTGGGATTCATCAGAAGCTGCTGGATCGTCTGGCTCGTTAACCGGTAGCCGATCCTTTTCTCCCCGAACGAGGGGAGAGAAAACCCTGCGGCTGGGCACTGCTCAGCCGCACATCACCGCCAGGGTCAGACGGCTTCTGCTAATTCGCGCAGGTACTGAAAAATCTGACGGGCTGATTTTGGCGGTTTGTTACCCGCTTTTTCCTTCTGTGCATTACGAATCATGCTACGCAGTTGCTGACGATCGGCCTGAGGATAAAGGGCAAGCACGTCGGTCATCGCCTCATCGCCTTCTTCAATCAGGCGATCGCGCAGCATTTCCAGCTTGTGAAACAGCGCAACCTGCTGGTTATGACGGTTTTTAAGCTTATCCAGTGCGGTACGAATCGGTTCAACGTCGATGCTGCGCAGCAGCTTACCAATTAACTGTAACTGACGGCGGCGGCCTTCTTTCTTAATACGCTGCGCCAGTTCAATCTCGGTACGCAAACGCTCATCCAGCGGAATTTTATCCAGCGAGTTTTTCCCCAGGTCGACCAGTTCGGCCCCCAGGCGTTTCAGCTCTTCAGCATCGCGTTTGATTTCGCTCTTACTAACCCAAATAATCTCTTCATCTTCTTCTTCGTGATTATCGGGCACATCATCGAGCCACTCTTCAGGCTGCTTAGTCATATCTGGCTCCAAAAAAAAGAGGCTAATCCTACCAGTTTATCGGGTGACTGCGAAATTGTTCTCTGACTCTGATAGACTCAAATTATTCAACCATAAGATTAGACGGCAGGTCGATGAACGTATCAACTCAAGTTGCAGAACAGCGAAAAGCACTGGAACAGGCAATTGCACAGGCGCTTGAACTGGCAAAAGCAAGTACGGATGGCGCGGAAGTCGCGGTGAGCAAGACCACCGGTATTGGTGTCAGTACCCGTTACGGCGAAGTGGAAAACGTCGAATTCAACAGTGATGGCGCACTGGGCATCACCGTTTACCACCAAAACCGTAAAGGCAGTGCCTCATCGACCGATCTCAGCCCGGATGCCATTAAACGAACCGTGCAGGCGGCGATTGATATCGCACGCTATACCTCGCCGGATCCCTTTGCCGGCCCGGCGGATGCCGAACTGCTGGCTTATGACGCACCGGATCTGGATCTCTACCATCCGTGGGAGATCGATGCCGATTATGCTATCCAGCTGGCGGCACAGGCAGAGCAGGCGGCATTGCAGGCAGACAAACGCATCACCAATACTGAAGGCGGTAGTTTTAACAGCCATGTCGGTATCAAAGTCTTTGGTAACAGCCACGGCATGCTGCAAAGCTACTGTTCCAGCCGTCATTCGCTGTCCAGCTGCGTCATTGCTGAGCAGGACGGCAATATGGAGCGTGATTATGCGTACACCATTGGCCGCGCCATTGAGGACTTAAAGAGCGCGGACTGGGTTGGGGCTGAGTGCGCTCGCCGGACGCTGTCGCGCCTGGCACCGCGTAAGCTCGATACCATGAAAGCGCCGGTCATTTTTGCGCCGGAAGTCGCGACCGGCCTGTTCGGCCATCTGGTCGGCGCCATCAGCGGCAGCAGCGTCTATCGTAAATCCACATTCTTACTGGATGCGATGGGCAAACAGATTCTGCCTGAATGGCTGACCATTCAGGAGCAGCCGCATCTGTTAAAAGGCCTGGCCTCCACGCCGTTTGACAGCGAAGGCGTACGTACACAGGCCCGCGACATCATTAAAGATGGCGTGCTGCAAACCTGGCTGATGACCAGCTATTCTGCGCGCAAGCTGGGCCTGACCAGCACCGGTCACGCGGGCGGCATTCATAACTGGCGCATCGCCGGTCAGGGGCACAGCTTCAACGACATGCTGAAGCAGATGGGCACCGGGCTGGTCGTGACCGAACTGATGGGACAGGGCGTCAGCGCCATCACGGGCGATTATTCGCGTGGCGCAGCCGGTTTCTGGGTGGAGAATGGCGAGATTCAGTATCCGGTAAGTGAAATTACGATTGCAGGTAACTTAGGCGATATGTGGCGGAACATTGTTACCGTAGGCGATGACATTGAAACCCGCAGCAATATTCAGTGTGGTTCTGTTCTGTTACCCGAAATGTATATTGCCGGACAGTAAAATCTCTTTTAAGTTGTGTAGGCGATAGCAAGCGGAGGGCATCGACCCTCCGCTTTTTTATAAGCAGCGTTTTCACAATAAAAAGGAAGCTGAGCATGCGTAAAGCGTTTATGTCGTTGTTAGCTGTTGCCTTGTTATCTGTTAATGTCACCGCCGGTGCGGCTTCTCTTGAGCACGATATGAAAGAGATGGCGGGTATTTACAAGTCGCTGGATGGGGCGAAAAGCGCCGATCAGCTGCACAAAATGTTAGGTGATTTGCGCGCCAAAGCCGAAGATGCCAAAAAAGGCACCCCGGACAAACTGGAAGGCAAAGCACCGGACAGCCCGGAAATGAAAGACTTTCACAAAGGCATGGATGATTTGATTGCCCAGATTGATAAAGCCGATGCACTGGCTAAACAGGGCAAGCTGGATGAAGCCAAAGCAGAAGCGCAAAAACTGGCTGCTATCCGTAACGAAAACCACAAGAAGTTCCGCTAAACACACGCTAACCCCGGCACTGCCGGGGTTAATTATTCCGCCCCCTCATCGCCACCCGGCTTAGCCAGGATCACTTCAACCTGATGGGTTTTCAGCAGGTTTTGCAGCGCCGTACCCGGCAGTTTATCAGTGAACAGGGCTGTCGCCTGCGCCACGCTGCCCATCTCCACCGCGGCCGAGGCCTGGAATTTAGTATGATCGGCGGCGAGCAATATATGACGCGAATGCGCCATCATCGTTTGTGCAACGTTGGCCTCATTGACGTCAAATTCCAGCAGCGCACCGTCACTCTCAATGGCGCCCATGCTGGTGACGAGATAATCCGCCCGGAAACTGGCCACAAAGGCCGTGGTCACCGGACCAATAATGCCACCATTGTGTGGGCGCAACGTGCCGCCGGGCACCATGACTTCAAACTGGGGGCATTTATACAGAATATGTGCCACCCGCAGGCTGTTGGTGATAACCCGCAGATGCTTATGGTTCATCAGGGCGCGGGCCACATGCTCCACGGTGGTGCCAATCGTAATAAACACCGTGGAACCATCAGGAATGTAGTCAGCGATGGCGTCAGCGATAGATCGTTTTTCATCGGTTTGTGAGACTTCGCGCTGTTCAAAGGCGGTATTGACCACGCTGGATGCGCGGCCTGCGCCGCCATGATGACGGGTAATCAATCCCTGTTCGCTGAGTTTGCGAATGTCGCGGCGTACCGTTTGCGTCGACACATCCAGTAGCACCGCAAGTTCATCAATATTCATGTAGCCACGTTCGGCGATCAGGCTGAGTAAACGATCGTGGCGAGGATTACCGGTTACGTCCGTAAGGATCATGAGCTGCTCTCTGAAGACCACTTTGGCTGTCAGTTTAACCATTAACTGACATAAAAGAACAGGTTTGCTCATAATCGGGAATACCGGCCCGGCCACCCGGGCGCGTACATTTTAAGGCCGCGACAGCGCTGGCAAAGCGCACCGCTTCCGCCACGGCGGGCTTTTGGGCCAGCCTGAATGCCAGTGCGCCATGAAAAACATCGCCGGCACCGGTCGTGTCGACCACCCTGACATGAAAAGCTGTCTGATGCTGTAATGTGCCCGCATCAAGCCAGAGGCAACCCTAAACGCCTTGTGTCACATAGACATGGCCTTTTGTGAGCATTTGTGCTTTTTTCAGCGCACTGGCGTCACTTTCCATACCGGTCAGACGCTGCAAACCGGGTGCGGAAAACGCCGCGTGGTCGCTCAGCGTTACCAGTTCAGCAATGTTTTGTGGCGTCACATCGCCATCCAGAATGGTGGGAACGCCGGACCTGCGTGCCAGCGTAAAGGCGCATTTTGCGCCCTGATGCCAGCGGACATCCGCCAGCACGGCATCCCACTGAGAAAAATCGATTTCCGTTAGCCAGTCGGCCTCGTCGGGTAAATCCGGGCTGGGATAGTTGGCGATGATACGTTCGCCTTCAGCATCCACAAGAATGGCAGATTGCGAGGAGCGGGCAGCGTTAAAAATCTTTGTATAACGTGTATTTACGCCGTAACTGTTTAACTCGGACAGCAGCCTTTTCCCGGTGTCATCGTCCCCGACCCGGCCAATAAAATCTACCTGCGCACCCAACTTTGCAGCCGCGACGGCTGCCGTGGCCGCCGGGCCACCGCCGACTTCCCGATAGTTGCTGGCGACATATTTTCCGCCCTGATGCGGTAACGTTTCCAGGTACCAGATGCGATCCAGTACGGTGATCCCTACACAAGCTATGCGCGTCATCACTCTTCCTCAGACATTTTCTCGTGCTGTCATTTTAATTTCATCAAATGTTTTAAAAGTGACACCTGTCAATTTTTTGACCATAAATTACAAATATGATCCAAAAAAGACAGTAAAAATCATATATCGGACAAAATGTGACATTCATCGGGTTTGGGAGAGCGGTATGGCGGAAGTAGCGTTTATTGGACTGGGGCAAATGGGGGCGCCGATGGCGAGCAATCTGCTTAAGCAGGGCTATCAGCTCAGGGTGTTTGACGTCAATCCCGAGGCGGTTGCCAGGTTAGTGGAAAAAGGCGCACAGGCTGCCCGTTCTCCAGCCGAGGCCGCCGAAGGGGCTGAATTCGTTATCACCATGCTGCCCAATGGCGATTTGGTGCGCGCTGTCCTGTCAGGTGATCAGGGCGTCTGTACCACGCTGTCGCCTTCGGCACTGGTGATCGATATGTCGACGATCCATCCGCTACAGACCGACCAGATGATTAACGAGATGCGGGCGAGCGGCTTCAGCATGATGGACGTGCCGGTTGGGCGTACATCCGATCATGCTATCGCCGGCACGCTGTTGCTGCTGGCAGGCGGAACACTGCAACAGATTGAGCGGGCAAAACCGCTGCTGTTGGCCATGGGAAATGAGGTGGTGGTGGCTGGCGGACCGGGCATGGGGATTCGCGTCAAGCTGATTAATAACTACATGAGTATCGCCCTGAATGCGCTCTCTGCAGAGGCGGCGGTGCTGTGTGAAGGGCTGGGGCTGCCGCTGGACGTTGCGCTACAGGTCATGAACGGCACGCCAGCAGGGAAGGGGCACTTCACCACGACCTGGCCAAATAAGGTGCTGAAAGGCGACCTGTCACCGGCCTTTATGATCGATCTGGCTCATAAAGATCTGGGCATCGCGCTGGATGTGGCTAACCAGCTGCATGTGCCCATGCCGCTCGGGGCCGCCTCACGTGAGGTTTACAGCCAGGCGCGCGCCGCCGGACGCGGACGTCAGGACTGGACCGCCCTTCTCGAACACGTGCGCGCCAGCGCAGGCCTCTCACCTTCGACAACCCCTTGTGACGCTTAATCAGAGGAAAGCACATGACTCATTACACCCTTAAAGACATCGCCCGGCCATCAGGTGGTTTCGCCATGCTGGCTGTGGATCAGCGTGAAGCGATGCGGCTGATGTTTGCCGCCGCGGGTGCGCCACAGCCGGTCAGCGATCGGGTTCTGACCGGATTCAAAGTGAATGCCGCCAGCGTGTTATCGCCTTATGCCTCCGCCATCCTGGTGGATCAGCAATTTTGCTTTCAGCAGATTGTGGAGCAGCGGGCTGTGTCGCCCGGTTGCGGCATCATTGTCGCGGCGGATGCGTTTATCCCGGGCAACGGCATTCCGGTTGACAGTGTGGAGATTGATCACCGCGTCGATCCTCAGGCCGTCAAGCGTGACGGGGCAAAGGCGCTCAAGCTGCTGGTGCTGTGGCGCAGCGATGAAGACGCACAGCAGCGGCTCGATATGGTGAATACCTTCACTGCGCGCTGTCACCGCCATGGTCTGCTCAGCATTATCGAACCCGTTGTCAGACCGCCGCGCCGGGGCGATCGCTTCGATCGCGAGCAGGCGATCCTCGCTGCAGCGAAGGAACTGGGTAACAGCGGAGCGGATCTTTATAAGGTGGAAATGCCGCTGTACGGCAAAGGTTCACAAGCCGACCTGCTGACGGCCGCGCAGAAACTTAACGATTTGATCATGATGCCGTGGGTCATCCTCTCCTCTGGCATTGACGAAAAATTATTCCCACGAGCCGTCAGAGTCGCCATGCAGGCGGGTGCCTCCGGATTCCTGGCGGGCCGCGCAGTCTGGTCTTCGGTTATTGGTTTGCCCGATACCGACCTGATGCTGCGGGATATCTCTGTTCCCAGACTGCAACGGCTGGGCGAGATCGTAGATGAAATGATGGCGAAACGTTAATAGGGAGAAGCAGATGAAATGGTTTAACACCTTAAGCCACAATCGCTGGCTCGAACAGGAAACCGATCGGATTTTCAGTTTTGGCAAGCATGCGGCGGTGCCAACCGGATTTGGCTGGCTGGGTAATAACGGTCAGGTCAAACCCGATAAGGGAACGCACCTGTGGATTACCGCCCGCATGTTGCACGTCTATGCGGTGGCGGCCTCAATGGGGCGGCCCGGGGCTTATCAACTGGTTGAACATGGTATCAATGCGTTAAACGGTGCGCTTCGCGATAAAAAATATGGCGGCTGGTACGCCTGCGTCAACGATGAAGGCGTTCTCGATGCCTCCAAGCAGGGCTACCAGCATTTTTTTGTATTGCTGGGCGCCGCCAGCGCCGTTACCACCGGCCATCCGGCGGCACGTCCATTGCTGGATGAGGCGATCAAGGTCATTGAACGTTACTTCTGGAGTGAAGACGAGCAGATGTGCCTGGAATCCTGGGACGAGGCATTCAGCAAGACCGAAGACTACCGGGGAGGGAACGCCAATATGCACGCCGTTGAAGCGTTCCTGATCGTGTATGACGTCACGCACGATAAGAAATGGCTGGATCGCGCGCTGCGCGTCACGTCCGTAATCATCCATGATGTCGCGCGTCAAAATAATTACCGCGTGAATGAACACTTTGACACGCACTGGACGCCACTGCGCGATTACAACAAAGACAACCCTGCCCACCGCTTCCGTGCTTATGGTGGCACGCCCGGCCACTGGATTGAGTGGGGGCGACTGATGCTGCATCTGCACGCCGCGCTTGAAGCGCGCTTTGAAACCCCACCGGCCTGGTTAGCGGAAGATGCCAAAGGGTTATTTCACGCCACCCTGCGTGATGCCTGGGCGCCCGATGGCGCAGACGGTTTCGTTTATACCGTGGACTGGGACGGCAAGCCCGTGGTGCGCGAGCGGGTACGCTGGCCTATCGTCGAAGCGATGGGAACCGCCTATGCGCTGTATACCGTCACCGGTGAGGCGCAATACGAAGCCTGGTATCAGAAGTGGTGGGACTACTGCATGACCTACCTGATGGACTTCGAAAACGGTTCCTGGTGGCAGGAACTGGATTGCGAAAACAAGGTGACGACCAAAGTCTGGGACGGCAAACAGGATATCTATCACCTGCTGCATTGCCTGGTCATCCCACGCCTTCCGCTGGCACCGGGCCTGGCACCCGCTGTCGCCGCCGGATTACTGGACTGTAACGCAAAATAATTCCAAAACAGACGGGAGTACCAGCTATGCACAGCAGCGGAAAAACCCTTGTACTGCGGGCCGGAGACTATCAGGCCACCCTTGTCACCGTGGGCGCGGGTCTGGCTGAACTGACATACGCAGGTCAGCATCTGGTGCTCCCCCATCCCCCTGAAACCCTGCCGCTGGCGCACATGGGGAAAGTCCTGATTCCCTGGCCCAATCGCGTCGCGAAGGGCACCTGGTACCATAACGGTAAATGGCTTCATTTACCGATCAACGATCACGAAGGGGAACCGCCATTCACGGTTTGCTGGCGTGGCGTGACTGGCAGATTACGGAACATACCGACAGCACAGCGAGGCTAACAATCTTTTTACCGCCCAGCTACGGGTATCCGTTTGCCCTGGTTTCAACGGTGACGTACCGGCTGGATGCCATGCAGGGCCTGCTGGTGACGCTCGACAGTCAAAATACAGGACGTGAACCTGCTCCTTATGGCGCAGGTGCGCACCCGTATCTGACCTGCAACAGAATGCCGCTGGACGAGTGCCTGCTCACGTTGCCTGCCGCGATAGCGCAAGGCGATTTCCTTTCCCCACGTCTGCTCGGCGCAACGCAAATTGATGACAGCCTTCGCACAGGCACGGACGGCCAGCAGTGGGAAGTGCGCCTGACCAGCCGGAAGCCGTCCCTTTCTGTTTACTTACGTAGCGATCAGCCCTGGCTGCAAATTTACACCGGCGAAAAACTGGGCCGCACCGGGCTGGCAACCGAGCCCATGAGTTGCCCGCCTGATGCGTTTAACTCCGGCGTTGATCTGGTCTGGCTCGCACCGCAGGCGACGCATCGGCTGGCCTTCACCCTTGGCTGCGATCGCCCCGGATAAAGATCACCTTACCGCCTTACCCTACAACTAAGAGGCCAGTATGCACTTACAACATCTTGAAACGGCAGGGGTAAAACTCACTGCCACTGATAACGGCTTTTCACTGGTTTATCACGGCCGCGTTATTCTGAGCCACAGCCCGGAAGCGCCCTGTCTGTGGATGGGGCACGGTCGGGCCGACATTAAAATGTTTCGTGGCAACTTCAGTATCAAAGATCGGCTGAATGAAAAGCTGGCTCTGACTGAGGTCACCATGACGTCGCAGGCCGACTGTTGGCACATCCGTTTCTCGCGCGGCAACGTCATCAGCGCCACGCTGACGGTTGGGCTGGATGCCGGCGGGCGTTTACTGCTCACACTAAATAATGACGCCGACAGTCATAACCGCATCTGGCTACGGCTGGCAGCGCAGCAGGCGGATCACATCTACGGCTGCGGCGAACAGTTTTCCTGTTTTGACCTGCGCGGGAAACCGTTCCCGCTCTGGACCAGTGAGCAGGGCGTCGGACGGAATAAAAACAGTTATGTTACCTGGCAGGCGGACTGCGCGGAGAATGCCGGCGGCGATTATTACTGGACGTTTTTCCCTCAGCCCACCTTCGTCAGCAGCCAGAAGTATTACTGCCATGTGGACAACAGCGGCTACATGAATTTTGACTTCAGCGCACCCGATTATCACGAACTGGCGTTCTGGGAAAACCGCGCGACGTTACGCTTTGAATGCGCCGACAGCTATATTGCGCTGCTGGAAAAACTGAGCGCCTTGCTGGGCCGCCAGCCTGAATTGCCTGACTGGGTTTACGATGGCGTGATTCTGGGCATTCAGGGCGGCACCGACGTGTGTCAGCAGAAGTTAGACAAGATGCGTCAGGCGGGTGTGAAGGTTAACGGTATCTGGGCTCAGGACTGGTCCGGTATTCGCATGACGTCGTTTGGCAAACGTGTCATGTGGAACTGGCAGTGGGACAGCGAACTCTATCCGCAACTGGATACACGCATTCAGCAATGGAAAGCCGAAGGTGTCCAGTTTCTCTCTTATATCAATCCTTATGTCGCCAGCGATCGCCCTCTGTGTGACGAGGCCGCCCGGCACGGCTATCTCACCAAAACGGCTTCCGGTCAGGACTACCACGTTGAATTTGGTGAGTTCTATGCGGGCGTTGTCGATCTGACTCATCCTGATGCTTATAACTGGTTCAAAGAGGTTATCAAACAAAATCTGATCGGCCTGGGCTGTGGCGGCTGGATGGCGGATTTTGGCGAATATCTCCCAACCGATACGGTTCTGCATAACGGTGTCCACGCCGAGATTATGCATAATGCCTGGCCTGCGCTGTGGGCAAAATGTAACTACGACGCGCTGGCAGAAACCGGCAAGCTCGGCGAAACGCTCTATTTTATGCGCGCGGGTTATACCGGCAGTCAGAAATACGCCGTGATGATGTGGGCCGGGGATCAAAACGTTGACTGGAGTCTGGACGATGGCCTCGCGTCGGTAGTGCCTGCCGCCTTGTCGCTGGCAATGAGTGGGCACGGTTTGCATCACAGTGACATTGGTGGCTATACCACGCTCTACGGCATGAAACGGAGCAAAGAACTGCTGCTGCGTTGGTGTGATTTCAACACCTTTACGCCCATGATGCGCACCCATGAAGGTAACCGTCCCGGCGATAACTGGCAGTTTGACAGCGATGACGAAACCATGGCGCATTTTGCCCGTATGTCGACGATCTTTACTTCCTTAAAGCCTTACATCAGGCAGGCGATGGCGCAGAATGCCCGCAGTGGTCTGCCTGTTATGCGGCCGCTTTTCCTGCACTATGAAGCGGATGCCCGCACTTATTCGCTGAAATACCAGTACCTGTTTGGTCGTGATTTGCTGGTCGCGCCAGTGTATGAAGAGGGCCGCCACGACTGGACGCTCTATCTGCCGGAGGATCGCTGGATAAACCTCTGGACCGGTGAAGCGGCCAGCGGTGGCGAGATCACGGTGGACGCACCGCTTGGTCAGCCGCCCGTATTTTACCGGGCTGAAAGTGAATGGCAGGCGTTATTTGCCTCATTACGGCTGATCGACAGTGCCGGTTCGACGCGATAAAGGAGAAAGGGTATGGATTTCTTCACGCTTTTTACTCCCGACGGGCTTGAGCTGAGTATTGAGGTTGTCTGCATCATCATCGCCATCATGTTCCTGTATACCTTCATCGGTATCTGCGCAGGCTTTGGTGGCGCGCTGGTGACGATGCCGCTGATCACCTTGTTGCTGCCGGTCAAAATGGCGGCACCTATGTCGGTCATTGTCGGGACAGCCACTGCGTTATATGCCACCTGGTTGTCACGTAACGAAACCCACTGGCGATCTGCGCTGGTGCTTATCCTGTTCTCCTTTGCCGGCATTCCCCTGGGGATTTATGCGCTCGCCAGTTTCCCGGACAACATCATGAAAACCGGGCTGGGAACTTTCCTGATCCTGTACGCGTTTTACAGCCTGTTTGTTCCTCGTCTGCCCGTCTGTGACAAAAACTGGCTAGTGGTGCCGACGGGCATCATCGCCGGCGCTCTGGGGTCGGCTTTTGCGACCAACGGCCCGCCGGTAGTGATTTATGGCATGTTGAGAAATCTGGCTCCGGCGGCGTTTCGTGGCACGCTCAATGCGTTTTTTACCGCCAGTAACATCGCCATTATTGGCGGCCTGACGACCAGCGGCATCTTAACGCTGTCAACCGTCAAGCTGGTGCTGTTCTGCGTGCCCACCATGATCCTGGGCTCGCTGGTGGGCCAGTATGTTCACCAACGCATCTCTGTCAGCACTTTCCGGCTGATGGTACTCCTGCTGCTGATCGCATCCGGCGCCATGCTGGTCAAGGGGGCGTTGGCGATTCCGGCATGGTCGGTACTGGTGCCGGTGTTTGGCCTGCTGGCGATTATGCAGTGGGTATTGGGCAAAAAAGTTGCGGCGATACGCGCGGAAACACAGCAGCAAGCGGAAACACAGCAGCAAAACGCTTCCCCTTCATCCTGAGCAAGGTTACCCGCCAGGCGGGCGGGTAAACCGGAGAACCATCATGAATCAGCAAACTGTATCTTCTGCCGGCGAGCCTGCGACGCTGCGGTTGCCGTTCCGGGAAAAAGTGGCCTATGGCATGGGCGATCTGGGTTCTAACATCCTGTTAGATATCGGGACGCTTTACTTACTGAAGTTCTATACCGATGTGCTGGAGCTGCCGGGAACGTACGGCGGAATTATCTTTCTGGTCGCCAAATTCTTCACGGCGTTTACCGATATGGGCACGGGCATCATGCTGGATTCGCGGCGCAGGATTGGCCCGAAAGGGAAGTTCCGGCCGTTTGTCTTGTACGCCGCGTTTCCGGTCACGCTTTTGGCTGTCGCCAACTTTATCGGTACGCCGTTTGAAATCACCGGTAAAGCGGTCGTCGCCACGGTGTTGTTTATGTTGTATGGCCTGTTCTTCAGCATGATGAACTGTTCGTATGGGGCGATGGTGCCCGCCATCACCAAAAATCCTGATGAGCGCGCCTCCCTGGCCGCCTGGCGGCAGGGCGGTGCAACGCTGGGGTTACTGATTTGTACTGTGGGTTTTGTGCCGGTGATGAACCTGGCAGAAGGCAGCGCGCAGTTCCGCTATATCGCTGCAGCCACACTTTTCTCGGCATTTGGTTTGTTCTTTATGTGGTGGTGCTATGCCGGTGTAAAGGAGCGCTATGTCGAACAGCCGTCTGCCCACCCCACGCAAAACCCGGGCCTGTTAGCCTCCTTCCGCGCTATCGCGGGTAACCGTCCGCTGTTTATTCTCTGTATTGCCAACCTGTGCACACTGGGGGCGTTCAACGTCAAGCTGGCGATTCAGGTCTATTACACCCAGTACGTTCTGAACGATCCCATCCTGCTGTCATGGATGGGCTTCTTTAGCATGGGCTGCATTTTTATCGGTGTCTTTATGATGCCCGGCGCCGTCAGGCGCTTTGGTAAGAAAAAAGTGTATATCGGCGGTTTGCTGATTTGGGTCGTGGGCGATCTGCTCAACTATTGCTATGGGGGCGGTTCCGTCAGTTTCATCGTGTTTTCCTGTCTGGCTTTTTTTGGATCTGCCTTTGTGAACAGTCTTAACTGGGCTTTGGTCTCTGATACGGTCGAATACGGGGAATGGCGGACGGGCGTGCGTTCTGAAGGCACGGTTTATACCGGTTTCACCTTTTTCCGTAAGGTCTCACAGGCACTGGCGGGCTTTTTCCCCGGCTGGATGCTGACCCAGATTGGCTACGTGCCTAACGTTGTCCAGCGCGCCGGTACGGTCGAGGGCCTGAAGCAACTGATGTTTATTTATCCCGGTGCGTTAGCCGTGGTCACGATTGTGGCCATGGGGTGTTTCTACAACCTCAATGAAAAGATGTATGTCCGCATCATTGACGAGATTGACGCCCGTAAGCGTCAGCACTGATTTGGCTCTGTGATAAGGATCCGTTATGAACACAGGTTCTGATCCCTTAACGCTGAAACTGCCTCTGCGTGAGAAGTTTGCTTACGGCATCGGTGATTTCGGCTCCAACCTGATGCTGGCTATCGGGACGCTTTACTTACTTAAGTTTTACACCGATGAACTGGGGATGCCGGCCTGGTATGGCGGCATGATTTTCCTCGTCGCCAAATTCTTTACGGCCCTTACCGATATGTTTACGGGCATCGTGCTGGATTCACGGCGGACAATTGGCACAAAAGGAAAATTCAGGCCGTTTATCCTGTATTTTTCGCTGCCGGTCGCGCTGGTGGCGGCGGCGCAGTTTGTGGCGCATGACCTCAGCCTGACATGTAAAACGGCTGTCGCCACCGCGCTGTTTATGCTGTTTGGCCTGTTTTACAGTCTGATGAACTGTTCCTACGGGGCAATGGTGCCTGCCATCACCAGGAATCCCACCGAGCGCGCTCATCTTGCCGCCTGGCGGCAGGGCGGAGCCACGTTAGGATTGCTGGTTTGTACCGTAGGCTTTATGCCCATCCAGTCGCTGTTTGTGGGCAAAAGTGCGCTGGGTTATCAGGTGGCGGCTGCCGTCTTTGTCACTGGCGGATTGCTGTGCATGGGGCTTTGCTACAGCGGCGTGAAAGAACGCTATGTCGAGGTCACGCCCGCCCATCACAAACCTGGCGTTGCAACCGCCTTTCGCGCCATCTTTCACAATCCGCCCTTGCGGACGCTGTGCCTGGCGAACCTGTGTACCCTGGCGGCATTCAACATCAAGCTGGCGATTCAGGTTTATTACACCCAGTACGTGCTGAACGATGTCAGTCTGCTCTCCTGGATGGGTTTCTTCAGCATGGGCTGTATTCTGGCCGGTGTGCTGCTGGTGCCCGCTGCGGTGAAACGTTGGGGTAAAAAGCAGGTGTATCTCGGTGGTTTAGTATTCTGGGCTGTCGGCGATCTGTGCAATTTTCTCTGGGGCAGCACATCGCTAATGTTCGTCCTGTTCTCCTGTATGGCGTTCTTCGGCACAGCGTTTGTGAACAGCCTTAACTGGGCGCTGGTGCCGGATACCGTCGAGTACGGTGAATGGAAAACCGGTATCCGCGCAGAGGGCGCCTGCTATACCGGCTACACCTTCTTCCGTAAAATCTCTGCCGCCATGGCGGGTTTTTTGCCGGGCCTGATGCTGACACAAATCGGCTATGTGCCGAATGCCCTTCAATCGGATGCCACGCTGGCGGGGCTGCGGCAGTTGATCTTTATCTGGCCCTGTACGCTGGCCATCGCGGCGGCACTGATTATGGGATGGGGTTACAGGCTCAATGAAGCGCGTTTCGCGCGCATTGTCGCGGCCATTAATCAACGTAAACGGCACGCTCTTGCCCCTACGCGCAACGAGGCCTGCGTTCAGGTGACGGGGGCGGAAAAGCCATAAGTTTCTCTGTTAAGACGTGATGGCAGGTAACTGTTTGCCAGTTTTGTGACAGCGGTACAGTACCGGCCATCGCGCATTATGTGTTCACAGGCGCATCACTGCGTACAGGTAAGACAGCCTAACCTGTTGTTTTACATAACCCGACTCTCCATTCTCCCCCTGTTCACTCCCCACTTTGCGGCACCGATCACGCTCAGGTGCAGGATTTCCACTTCGAAACGGAAAAAGTCGTTCTCCACAGCCGCGCGGACTCTGTTTAGTTTGTGATCACGCTGAATGCGTAACGGGATGCAGACGATGAGCACGTGTAATGGAGCGGTAGCGATGAACGCGTCACAAGACGAGCAGCAAACGATTCAGGCCCTGGCGGATCGCGTAATGACCCAGATCGGCGCGCTGTTTGCCGAGCGGTCCATTAAGCCGAATGCGGTACAGCTGCAAATGCTGGCTTCGCATGTCCGCGCAATGGCATTGCGATCGGTAACCGGTGAAGGGCTGCCGGAGGTGGAGGCGGATCTGTTCGATGAGATCTCGCCAGCGTCAATGGCACTGGCGCAGCAGGTCGTGGATCTGTTTGGCAATTTACCGCCGGAAGAAGCCTGGCTGCTCTCCGTCCACTTTGAAGTGGCTAAGAACGACTGATTTTCACCACCATGAGAGGTACAGACATATGGTAACCGTAGTAATAGGCGATCGATTAGGTAAAGGACAGAAAGTGGCGGCCGGCGTTGAGAAAGCGGGCGGGCGTGCTGTTGTCGTGCCCGGCGTGGCAGCTGACATGAAGTTGGGCGATGTGATGAAGGCTGAGAATGCCGACTTTGGCATTTCTTTTTGTGGCAGCGGCGGTGCGGGGGCGATTACGGCACAAAACAAGTATGGCTACAAAGCCAAACACGGCATGCGCTCAGTGGATGAAGGTGTGACAGCCATCAACGAAGGCGCCACCGTGCTGGGCTTCGGGTTTATGGATAAAGAAGAGCTGGGTGAACGTCTGGTTCAGGCCTGGCACAAAAAACACGGTGGATAAGGAATGAAAGAGACCTTTACAACCTCGGTAGCCGTAAGCGGCAAAGGCGATACCAAAGCGAAAGCGTTCTCTGATGCGCTCAGCCGGGTGCAGCACGAAGTCCTGCGCAACGCCAACAAGATTTTGCTGCGCATCGAACCCCAGGACGTAAAGGTGGTGCGCGCGCAGGAGCGCGTCAGAACCGAAAAATTTCTTTTCTTTTTCCTGGCACGCGAGCGCAGGCACTTCAGTGTCGATCTGGAGGTCACCATCAACGTGACCTGTCTGGACGGCGATAAAGTTGCGTTCACCCGCGTGTAAGTCAGCCTCAAACAACATAAATAAGGAAAGAGGATGTTTCTCATCATTTTGCTCAAGTCGTTAATCATCGGCGGCCTTGTGGGCGTCGGTGTGGGTGCTGGCGCTGCCCGCATGTTCCACGCGCCGACGACACAAGGTATGGGCGCGTTTCGCACACTGGGTGAACTCAACTCCTGTGAAGGCGATCCCGCTTCTCACTTCTCTTTTGGGTTGGGTTTCTTTTTCAATGCCTGGGCTTCCTCCGTTGCGGCGGGTGCATTCACCCAGGATGTGGATCACCGCATCATCCCCAACTGGGGCGCGGCGGCCATCATGGTCAAAAACCGCAACGTCGCGCAAACGCTGCACGATCCAAAAAAGATGGCTATCGCCTGCGGCATCATCGGCATGGTGGTGGTCGCGTTTTTGAATTCAACGGCCTCTGCCGTTCCGGCGGCCCTGCAGGTTACGGCGGTCAAAGTACTGGTCCCTGCGGCGAATCTGCTGGTGAACACGGTCATGCCCGTGATCTTCTGGCTGGCCGCAATCGATGCCGGTAAGAAATCGGGCTTCTGGGCCACCATTTTTGGCGGTCTGGCGCAGCTGATTATGGGCAATGCAGTACCGGGCCTGGTGCTGGGTATTTTGATTGGTAAAGGGGTTGAAGAGAGCGGCTGGCACAAAGTGACCAAAGTCATGATGACCGCCATCGTTGCCCTGTTTGTCCTCAGCGCCTTCTTCCGCGGTTTCGATATGAAGATGCTGCAATCCTTCCAGCTCGGCATTCCCGGCTGGCTCGACAGTATTCATAACAGCCTGAGCGGCAAATAACGGAGCGTCTGCAATGGAAGAATCAAACAAAGGTTTCTGGTATGCCGACTGGTCATTCCCGATTTTTGTCGGTTTGCTCTCCTCCGGCGTGTTTGCCGGGACACATATGTACTACCTGTACGGCATTGGAGCGTTTAACGAAGTCGCTTTCGTGTCCATGCTCCGGGCCGGAATCGATACCGGCGTCTATGGGGCGGTGGCTGCCTTCGGAGCCAGCTTCCTGTTCGCCCGCATCATTGAAGGATCGCTGGTCGGGATTCTGGACATCGGTGGTGCGATCCAGACCGGTGTCGGTCTGGGCGTGCCGGCGTTGCTGCTCGGGGCGGGTTTTGTTTTCCCCGTCGCTAACTTTGCGGCTTCGCTGGTCACCGGCCTGATTCTCGGTGTGGCAATCGGTTACGTCATTATCCTGGCACGTAAGTTCACCATCAATCAGAGCAACAGCACGTACGGTGCGGACGTCATGATGGGGGCGGGCAATGCATCAGGCCGTTTCCTGGGACCCTTGATCATTCTGGCCGCGATGAGTGCCTCAATTCCTATCGGCCTCGGATCCTTGCTGGGCGCGCTGGTGTTCTATCTGTGGAATAAACCGATCACGGGCGGTGCGATCCTGGGTGCCATGATCCTGGGCGCGATCTTTCCTGTGGCGATCTGACCCTGTTATCCCCCGATCGGTTCAGGCCGATCGGGGCAGTTAAGGAGGTTCCTGTGTACGATCTGATTCTGCGGCGTGCGCGTTTGCCGGATGAAACCCTGATCGATATTGCGATACGTGACGGCAAGATTGCCGCCACAGGTGAAATCAGCGGCCACGCAACCGTCGAGAAAACGCTGGCAGAAGGCTGTTATCTCAGTGCGGGCTGGATTGATTCGCATGTGCACTGCTATGAAAAATCCCCTGTCTACCACGATCATCCCGATCGGGTTGGCGTGGAAAGCGGCGTCACCTGCGTGGTGGATGCAGGCAGCACTGGCGCGAATGACATTGACGATTTCTGGCAGCGCACCCGAGCGGTGAGCACGCAGGTTTACGCGCTGCTGAATATCGCGCGCACTGGCATCATTACCCAAAATGAACTGGCGGACATGACGCAGATTGATCGCCAGGCCATTGCCGACGCGGTAAAACGTCACCCCGATTTTATTGTGGGGCTTAAAGCCCGTATGAGCAGCAGTGTAGTGGGCGAAAACGGCATTAAGCCGCTGGTCCTCGCGAAAGCTATTCAGCAGGAAAACGGCCATCTGCCGCTGATGGTGCATATCGGTAACAACCCACCCAACCTTGATGAGATCGCGGAACTGCTGACCTCGGGTGACATCATCACTCACTGCTATAACGGCAAACCCAATCGCATCCTGACACCCGACGGCGAACTGCGTGCCGCCGTCAAACATGCGCTGGCACGCGACGTACGGCTTGATGTCGGCCACGGCAGCGCCAGCTTTAGTTTCGAGGTCGCGCGTGCGGCCATCGCACGGGGCATTTTGCCTGACACCATCAGTTCGGATATTTACTGCCGTAACCGCCTCAATGGACCGGTTTATACCCTGGCCCATGTGATGTCGAAGTTTTTCAATGTCGGCATGACCCTGCCACAGATTATCGCCTGTGTGACTCACCAGGCAGCCAGCGGCCTGCGTTTACGCCACAAAGGCCGTATTGAGCCCGGCTACGATGCCGACTTTACGCTGTTTACCGTCGCGCAAGAGCCGGTGTCCTTTGTAGATGCGGAAGGGCTGGCGGAACAGGGCGATCGTCACCTGATTCCCCTTGCCGCCATTGTCGCCGGCGAGTGCTGGATTACTGAACAAGGAAAAAAATACCATGTCTTCTCTGTATGAAAAATATGGCCTGAAGCAGGTCATCAACGCCTCCGGTCGTATGACCATACTGGGCGTTTCAACGCCATCGGATGAGGTGATCGATACGGTTAAGTACGGTCTGGCGCACTACTTTGAAGTAAAGGATCTGGTCGATAAAACCGGCGCGTATATTGCTAACCTGCTGAAAGTGGAAAATGCGCTGGTGGTCTCCTGCGCCTCGGCAGGGATAGCCCAGGGCGTGGCCGCCGTCATTGTGAAAGATGATGACTGGCTGCTGGATAATTTACACAGTGCACCGCTGACCGTGCCGCGCGACATCGTGGTGCCAAAAGGGCATAACGTGAACTACGGTGCGCCGGTGGGCAGCATGATCGCGCTGGGTGGGGGCCGGACGGTTGAAGCGGGTTACAGTAATGAATGCTCGGCTCAGCAGCTTTCCGCCGCGGTGACCGATCAGACGGCCGCCATTCTCTACGTGAAGTCACATCACTGCGTACAAAAGAGCCACCTGAGCGTTGCACAGGCCGCAGAAGTCGCACGTAAGCATGGTGTGCCACTGATTGTGGATGCCGCCGCCGAAGAGGACTTGCAGTGTTACTACCAGGCCGGTGCCGATCTGGTGATCTACAGCGGCGCCAAAGCGATTGAAGGCCCAACCAGCGGCCTGGTTATCGGTAAGCACCAGCTTGTTGAGTGGGTAAAGCGCCAGAGCAACGGCATTGGCCGCACCATGAAAGTGGGCAAAGAGGGGATTCTGGGGCTGACGCAGGCCATTGAGTCCTATCTGACTCAGCCGAAAGTGACCGGCGCACAGATGGTAGAAAAAATGACGCCCTTTATTAACAACCTCAATGGGTTGGACGGCGTAACTGCGCGCGTCGTCTGGGATGCGGCCGGACGCGATATTGCACGCGCCGAAATACACTTTGATGAAGCCAAAATTGCGCGTCAAACCGGCGATCTGGTTCAGGCATTGAAAAACGGTGATATCGCCATTTACTTCCGTGGCTACAAAGCGAATGAAGGCATTATCGAAGCCGACGTGCGTAGCGTCAGCGCTGAGCAACTGCATATCATTTTTACCCGTATTCAGGCGCTGATAACCGGAGAACACTAATGACGCTTACCCCTGATTTTTATCAAGACCGGCTGTGCCTCAACGTGCTGGCCGGCTCAAAAGAAAATGCGCGCGCTATCTGGCAGGCGGCAGAAGGGCACGTTCTGGTCGGTGTGCTATCGAAGAATTACGCCAGTCATGACGCCGCAATCGCGGATATGCGCGACTATGCTGCGCTGATCAATAATGCGCTCTCGATTGGCCTGGGCGCGGGCGATCCCCGGCAGTCACGCATGGTCAGCGAGCTGGCCGCTGAGCTACAGCCTCAGCATGTTAACCAGGTCTTTACCGGCGTTGGCACCAGCCGGGCGCTGCTTGGCCAGTCGCAAACGGTGGTGAACGGCTTGATCTCGCCGACGGGGACGCCAGGAAAAGTAAAAATTTCGACCGGTCCGCTCAGCTCACAGCGCAACGACGGCATCGTGCCCATCGACACCGCCATCGCCATGCTGATCGATATGGGCGGCAGCTCGGTAAAATATTTCCCCATGGGCGGTCTGGACAGGGTGGAAGAATACCGCGCCGTGGCGGAGGCCTGTGCACAGCAGGATTTTTGGCTGGAGCCGACAGGCGGGATCGATCTGGCAAATTTTAGCGAGATCGTAAAAATTGCGCTGGATGCGGGCGTCAGCAAAGTGATCCCGCATATTTACAGTTCGATCATTGATCAGGCCAGCGGTGAAACCCGCGTGGATGACGTCAAACAGCTTCTGGCAATGAGCAAGTCCTTGCTGGCCTGACGTAGGTTGTGCGCTGGCGCAGAAAACTGTGGCCGGCGCGCCCTTTCCTGGACGTACAGCCGCGTTTCCTGCACTCTGTGAGTGTTGCTCTTTTCTCCATTCAGTCAGGTAAACCGCCGTGAGATTTCCTAATCAGCGCCTTGCGCAACTGTTTGACGCTTTGAAAAACGAAACCTTGCCTCAGGACGAGCTGGCCCGGCGCTTTGCCGTGTCAACGCGTACCGTACGCACGGATATCACCGCCCTGAATGCCTTACTGGAAAAGCACGGCGCGCAGTTTGTGTTGAATCGCGGGGCCGGTTATCAGCTTAAAATTGCCGACGCGCAGCGTTTTACTATTCTCCAGCAGCAAACGCGTGCCCCTCTCCGGGTGCCGCGTACCTCTCAGGAGCGGATCCGCTATCTGCTGGTGCGCTTCCTGACCGCCGCCTATTCGCTGAAACTGGAGGCGCTGGCAGAAGAATGGTTTGTCAGCCGCGCGACCTTGCAGAATGACATGGCCGACGTACGTGAATGGCTCGGACGCTACCAACTCAGCATTGAAAGCAAACCGCACCACGGCATGAAACTGTTTGGCAGCGAGGTGGCGATCCGCACCTGCTTAACCGATCTGTTGATCGAGATCGATCAGTCGCAGCCAGACAGCCCGCTGATCACGCCGGAATCCCTGGAAGGTGGCCTGCTGGAAAGTCTGGAACCGTGCCTGCAACGCTGTTTTGCCCAGCACCATATCCGTCTCAGTGACGAAGGTGAACGCTATTTACAGTTTTACTGTGCGGTGGCGGTCCGGCGCATCAGCGAAGGTTATCCGGTTAACGATCCCGCGGACACGGAACAGATGGACGATGCGATACGCGACGCGGCACAAACCCTGATTCATTCGCTGCTGCCGCTTATCGGCAAGCCCGTTTCGCCGGCGGAGGAGAGCTGGCTACAGGTTAATATCGCTGCCCGGCGCATTCAGGACAGCGCACCCAGCACGATCAATGCGGATGACGCGGATGCGCTGGTCGACTATCTGCTCAGCTTTATTAACACACACTACTATTACGATCTGCAGAACGATCCTCAGTTGCGTGCCGATCTGCTCACCCATATTAAAACCATGATCACGCGGGTGCGTTATCAGATCCATATTCCCAATCCCCTGTTAAGTAATATCAAGCAGCACTATCCGATGGCCTATGACGTAACGCTGGCGGCGGTTTCCAGTTGGGGCAAATATTCGCCTTACGTCATCAGTGAGAATGAAATTGGCTTCCTGGTGCTGCATATTGGCGTCGGGCTGGAGCGCCATTACAACGTGGGCTATCAACGTCGCCCTCAGGTGCTGCTGGTGTGCGACAGCGGGAATTCCACGCTGCGCATGATTGAAGCGATGCTGCTGCGAAACTATCCCCAGTTGCAGGTAACCCAGTGCCTGTCTCAGCGCGAATACGAAGCACGTCAGCGTATCGAAGAAGACTTTGTCATCTCTACCGCGCGGGTCAGCGAAAAAGAAAAACCGGTGGTGGTGGTGGCGCCGTTCCCGACCGAATTCCAGCTGGAGCAGATTGGTAAGCTGGTGCTGGTGGATCGTACCCGCCCCTATATGTTGGAGAAATTTTTTGATGCCCGGCATTTTCGGATTGTTGATGCGCCCATGAGCCAGTCGGATCTGTTCCGGTTATTGTGCGATCAGCTTGAGGATGAAGGGGTGGTGGATGAGGCTTTCTTTGCATCCGTGGAGGAACGCGAAGCCATTGTCAGTACTATGCTGGGCGAGGGCATTGCGCTACCGCACTCGCTGGGGCTCATGGCCCGGGAAACGGTCGTCTACACCGTGCTGGCTCCACAGGGTATTCCGTGGGGCGACGATACGGCTTACGTAATTTTTCTGCTGGCAATCAGTAAAAGCGAGTATGAAGAAGCCATGGCAATTTATGACCTTTTCGTCACGTTTATGCGTGAGCGGGCGATGACGCGCCTGCGCGACAGCACTGACTTCAGCAGTTTTAAAACCGTGGCGCTGGACTGCCTGAGTCGGCTGTAAGTGGGGGCAAGGTGGGCTGGATAGCGTCCAGCCCGTTATCAGTGTTTCTTTGCTAACAGGCGGGGGATTTCGCGCAGGCACCAGGCTTTCGCTTCGCCCATACTGTCACGACGCCAGGCCATGATGATGTCCACCTCGCGAGAATATTCCGGGCTGACGACCCGTAACCGCCCCTCCGCGATATCCTGCTCTACCATGTTATAGGGCATGGTCGCCACGCCTAAACCGGCCAGAAGCGCACGCCGCTTATCGTCCATTGTACTGACGGTCAGGCGTTGCTGTTTATCCAGCAGCTGTACGGTCAACACCGGCCTTTCGCGTGCGGTATCGGCCACGGCAATCCCCCGATATTTTACCCGGGTGACCTCTGAAAGCGGCTCGGGTTCGTTATGAATAGGATGGTCAGGGCTGGCGACATAAACGCTGACGATGCTGTAGAGTTTGCGGGTATTGATCTCAGTTGAGGCGCGAAAGTGCATATCCGGTGCGATAACGATATCTGCCCGCCCCTGTTCCAGCCTTTCCCAGGCACCTGCCAGCACTTCTGTCATAATGGATATCTGGGTGTTAGCCTTGTCAGCCAGCTTTGTAACCAGCGGGAACAGCGCATCGGTAGGGACAAGGGCTTCGGTCACTATGGTCAACTGCGTTTCCCAACCGCGCGCCAGCGCTTCGGCATCGGTCGTGAGTTTGTCAGCGGCTTCCAGCAACACCCGACCGCGCTCAAGCAGCATGCGTCCGACATTCGTAAACTTTGTGCGATGGCCAGAGCGGTCAAACAGCACCACATCCAGCTCCTCTTCCAGTTTCTGCATGGTGTAACTGAGTGCCGAAGGCACGCGCCCTAACTCATCGGCGGCGGCGGCAAAACTGCCCCGGCGATCGATAGCATCCATCACACGTAAAGCTTCAAGGGTTAACGCACGGTCTTTTGCCATCCTGGTTCTCTGTCAGGAAATTTGAATATGCCCGGCAGATTAACTGGCTAACAATCCGGCGTCCAGACTTTTACCATAAGGGAATCATACCCGTCGTCGATTCTTGCCGACGGATGCAGGAGGTAAACAATGATAACCACACGCAGTGCATCCGATTGTGGTCAGGCTGATTATGGCTGGCTACAGGCACGCTATAGCTTCTCTTTTGGCCACTATTTCGATCCCAAATTAATGGGTTATGCCGCTTTACGTGTTTTGAACCAGGAAGTGCTGGCCCCCGGCGCGGCGTTTCAGCCACGCACTTATCCTCAGGTGGATGTGCTGAATATTGTCCTGCAGGGTGAAGCGGAGTACCGCGACAGCGAAGGCAATCACATTACCGTCGGTGAAAGTGAGGCACTGCTGCTCTCTGCCCAGCCTGGCGTGAGCTACAGTGAACTGAATCCAAGTAAAGAGCGCTCACTGACCCGCATGCAGCTCTGGCTGGCGGCCTGCCCGGAACGGGAAAACCCGCGTATGCAGAAAATCAGCCTGACCGCAGGAACGTGCTCGCAACTGGTGGCTTCGCCGGATGGCCGCGACAACAGCTTGCAACTGCGTCAGCAGGTCTGGATCCACCAGCTTGAGCTGGCGGCTGGCGAGCAGCATCTGGTGCCGCTGCATGGCGCGCGCGCCTATCTGCAGTCGATCCATGGTTCGCTTGAAGCCTCTGCAGGTGCATCGCATCAGGAAACGCTCGGCTGTGGTGATGGCGCGTTTTTGCAGGAAGAACAGCAACTGTGGCTGGCTGCCATCACACCGACGCGGGCGCTGGTAATCGATATCCCTGTCTGACGCGCTTCTGCTGGCGTGGCGTTGTGGCGGTATCACAATAGTGGATATCCGCGCAGAGACGGATAGCCGACAGCAAAGGGCGAAGTGGTGTGCGTCAGCATGGTCATGGGATCAGACGCCATAAACGAGAAAAGCCGTCCCTGAAAGGGGACGGCTTTTTTATTCACGCGATTCAGGCAGGCAAGACCACCCTGAACTCCGCGTTATTTCACCATGGTAAAGGCCGTGGTGACGTGTTTCACCCCGCTTACCCGGCTGGCAATATCCGCAGCGGCTTTCGCTTCTTCCGGCGTGACCAGACCCAACAGGAACACCTCACCGTTTTCAGTGGTCACCTTCACGCTTGATGATTTCACCTGATCGCTGCCCAGCAGCTGCGAGCGGATCTTCGTGGTGATCCAGGTGTCAGCGGAGGACGTACCCAGACTGACTTTCGGCCCAATCCGAATCTCGTTATAGACTTCGGTGGCACCGTCAACGCCCATGGCGATCTGTTTCGCGCGGTTAGCGACTTCCTGATTCGGTGCCTGGCCGGTCAACAGAACCTTGCCCTGGTAGGCGGTGGCAATGACGCGGGCATCGGTTTTGATTTGCTGATCTTTAGCCAGCGCATTGCTGACGCGTAACTCCAGCGTGCCATCATCAACCTGCGTGCCCACAGAGCGGGGATCGGTGGCGGTTTTGGTCGCGACAGCGGCACTACCGGCCACCACCGCGACGCAGCCTTGCAGCAGCATGGCGGTTAAAACAATGGCTACAGCGTTCAATGCTTTCATGGGTGCTCCTTCCGTCATTCCTGGTGGGGAAACAAGGTGTTATCAATCAGATCGCACAAACAGTTGAGTGTTAACATATGCATCTCCTGAATGCGAGCACTGCGATGTGAAGGAATACGAATTTCCACATCCTGCGGTCCCAGCAATCCGGCTAATTCTCCCCCATCATAACCGGTAAGCGCAACGATCGTCATATCGCGCGTAACGGCGGCCTCGACAGCCTTGACGATGTCACGCGTATTGCCGCGGGTCGAGATGGCGAGCAGCACATCACCGTTTTGCCCGAGCGCGCGCACCTGCTTGGCATAAATCTCATCATGCAGGCGGTCATTACTGATCGCAGTCAGCATGACGTTATCCGCACTTAAAGCCAGCGCAGGCAGGCTGGGGCGTTCGGTTTCAAAACGATTGATCATGCTGGCGGCAAAATGCTGTGCGTTGGCGGATGATGCGCCGTTACCGCAACTCAGTATCTTGTTACCGTTGAGAAGGGACTGCACCATGGTCATTGCTGCACGTGAGATGGCATCAGGTAATGCCTCAGCCGCAGCGATTTGAGTTTGGATACTTTCAGTAAAACACGCTTTAATTCTTTCCTGCACACGACCACCTGGTTCTAAACGTCTGCATTAAAGGCATTGGGCAACCATTCGAGCGCCGGGCCTGTAATGGCGATGATGTCGAAACGGCAATTCACTGTTTCAAAACTGCCGCCGCGTTGCGCCAGCCAGAGAGAGGCAGCACGCAGCAGCTTGTGTTGTTTCTGTCGGGTAATGCTGGCCAGACTGCCGCCGAATCGTGCGTTACGGCGGTAACGCACTTCGACAAACACCCAGCATTGGTTGTCTCGCATTATCAGGTCAAGTTCACCTGCGCGATAGTACACATTGCTGGCGACCCATGTTAACCCCGCCCGCTCAAGATAGCGGCGGGCGCGTTGTTCATATTCGGCACCTGTACGGCGGCGGTTTAGCTGGCCGGTACGATATTGCCCTGACGATACTGGTTCCATGTCAACTTCCTGTTGATCACGCAATCAGGCGTCGCGCTGAGCTTGCCGGTATTGCCATCAAGAGAGAAGCCAGGCACCTGACGCATCTGATTGAAGTGGTTAGCCAGCGTCCAGGCATCCATCCCCATGGCATACAGGCGCACCAGTGAATAATCGTTGTTAAACGACCGGGCGGCCTGCTGCATCAGGCCTGGATTGGCGCCGGACAGCAGAGGGATATCGCTGTACTGCAGGCCTTCCATTTCCAGACGGAAATCCGGGCCTGCGCCAGCCTGAGCACTACGGGAACTGGCGTAGAGCGCGACGTTACTGCGGCTGCCGGTGCGCATGCTGATCATCGGTTTAATCAGCTGCAGTTCATCCTGCGTCGACACGATATAGGCCGCATCTACCGCACCCGATTCGCTGGCTGCCGGTGCGCTGGTTTGAGGGGCCGGTATAGTCAGCCCTGCAACGGACACGTTCTGCGGTTGGGACGCAGAAGGGATAACCACCGGCGTCCCGCTCATGCTGATTCCTGCACCGCTGTTGATGCCCTGCTTAAGCTCTGAAACCGAACCGAAACGCTGCTGGAGCACGGTGCCACCGCCCAGTGACTGCCACTCTTTCGCAAAGGCCGTTGCGACGCGATCGCCCAGGCCATTACGCGGGAGCAACAGCAGCGGCTGGCGCTTACCCTGATCCCAGATATGGTGAGCCGCATCGCGCGCTTCATCTTCTGGCGACAGCGCAAAGTAGCACATATTGGGATGGTTCTGGATGTGTTCCGGCTCATTCAGGGCCAGAACGTTCAACGGTGTCTGGCTGTTGGCGACGGTTTCGACGTTGTTTTTCAACAGCGGGCCGACGACCAGTGTCGCGCCATCCTGTTGCGCCTGCTGCATCACCTGGGCGATGGGCTGGCTGCTGGTGTCATAGACTTTAACCTGCGCATTACTGGCCGGTTGCGCCGATGGCTGTTGCTGCTGTTGAGGCTGCTGGGCGGTCGTGGCAGGTTGCTGCGCCGTGCCCGTCTGCGTTGTTGCCGTAGGCGCGGCTGAGGGGCTGACAACCGCGTTGGCATCAGCAGGCTGCTGCTGATTCATCGCGATGGGATCCTGTGCGCTGCCCGGCGTTGCCTGAGGTGCCGCCGGGATAACACCGTTCTTCGCGTCGTTGAAGCCTTTCTGGATGGCGCTGGCAAACATCTGAGCCTGACCGTTGAGTGGCAGCAGCAGCGCGATGGTGCTGGTGGACGCTTTGGTGAAGTTCTGCACCTGGCTCAGCTGCGTCGGCAAGGTTTTGGACGCGGGATTGTCAGGATAGCGCGTCTGCCAGTCTTTAATGGCCGACTTAAGCATGTTGGCATCCTGCGCATTGGCGTGCCAGGCGGTCAGCAGATCCAGCCAGCCCTGCAGAATGTTTTCATCGGCATTGATAACCAGCGCGTTCATGTCTTGCTGTGACAGTTGCGTCAGTGCCTGCCAGGTTGCATCAATGTTCTTCTGACGTGCGTCACCCTTCAGCAACGGTTCCTGGGCAATGTAGGCACGGAGCAGGGCCAGAGAGGTTTTCCCCTGTGCGCTGGCGATCTGCAAATCGTAGTAGCGCGCCAGTTGATCCTGAGACAGTTCACTGGTTTTCACCTGGCTCAACAGTTGCTGCGTGTCAGCCACTTTTTGCTGTCCAATCAGCGACTGGGCTTTCAGCAAGCGTAATTCCTGCTGCTGTATTGAGGACAGTTGATTAGGCAGTTCGCCAATCGCCTGGTCGGCCTGAGGATATTTTCCCTCTTTTAACAAGGCGCGGATTGCGAGTAATTGCCAGTCGGTCTTGCTATCATCGCTGCTTTGCTGCACCTGTTGCAGATAGTAAGCAGAATTATTGGTGGCTGGCCCCTGAATGTCTACGGACTGGCTTTTGGGACCCTGGCCACTACACGCGGCTAAAATCAGACCAGCAAGAAGGACAGGCACAAAGCGTCCTGCTTTATGACGAACGATTTTTGAAGGAAGCATACTGTATCCAGTGATGTTTTTTTCAAGATGCTCAATATTAAATCGGCAATTCGGATGAAACAATGAAACAACTCGATCGGGCAGACATTTCCGCCAGCACGCTTTACATCGTGCCAACCCCAATAGGTAATTTGGCTGACATTACCCAGCGGGCGCTAGCGGTACTTTCCAGCGTCGATCTGGTCGCAGCGGAAGATACACGTCATACCGGACTGTTGCTACAACATTTCGCCATCAATGCGCGACTCTTCGCACTTCATGACCACAACGAACAGCAGAAAGCAGACATCCTGCTCGCCAGGCTGCAACAGGGAGAAAGCATAGCTCTGGTTTCTGATGCTGGCACGCCGTTGATCAACGATCCCGGTTACCACCTGGTTCGCCGCTGCCGGGAGGCCGGTATTCGCATCGTTCCTTTACCGGGTGCCTGTGCAGCGATTACAGCATTAAGCGCAGCGGGATTGCCGTCTGATCGTTTCTGTTACGAAGGGTTTCTGCCAGCCAAAACCAAGGCACGCTGTGATGCGCTGCGGGCCCTTGCCGACGAGCCACGCACCTTAATTTTTTATGAGTCGACTCACCGTCTGTTAGACAGCCTGCAGGACATGGTGACCGAGCTGGGTGCCGATCGTTATGTCGTGCTGGCGCGTGAGCTGACTAAAACCTGGGAAAATCTCAATGGTGCGCCCGTGGCGGAACTGCTGGCCTGGGTCAAAGAGGATGAAAATCGCCGCAAAGGTGAGATGGTGCTGATTGTGGAAGGCCACCAGCCTGATGAAGAGGCTTTGCCAGCGGAGGCCTTGCGCACACTGGCCCTGTTACAGCAGGAATTGCCTCTAAAGAAAGCGGCCGCCCTGACAGCGGAGATTCATGGGGTGAAAAAGAACGCCCTCTATAAATATGCGCTGGATCAGCAGGCGTAAGCCGCCTGTTTTGCCTGCGTGACAGCGCCGGCTAAACGCTCTATAATGCGCGCCGAAGCTGACCAGACAGTCGCCGCTTTGTCGTCGTCCCTCTCTGAGGGAGACGGGCAAAGGGGAGGAAAGTCCGGGCTCCATAGGGCAGGGTGCCAGGTAACGCCTGGGGGGGAAACCCACGACCAGTGCAACAGAGAGCAAACCGCCGATGGCCCAGTAATGGGATCAGGTAAGGGTGAAAGGGTGCGGTAAGAGCGCACCGCGCGGCTGGTAACAGTCCGTGGCACGGTAAACTCCACCCGGAGCAAGGCCAAATAGGGGTTCACATGGTACGGCCCGTACTGAACCCGGGTAGGCTGCTTGAGCCAGTAAGCGATTACTGGCCTAGATGAATGACTGTCCACGACAGAACCCGGCTTATCGGTCAGTTTCGACTTATTTATGCAAACCCCGCGCAAGCGGGGTTTTTGCTTTATGGCGCAGCTATGCAGGCTTTGCTGTCTCCATCAGGCACAGGGGAAAGACGCGCACGACGTTGCCACGGGAGCCACTGTTAGGCGCGAGTCATACAGGATGGTTTCACGATGCCGTGGTAAAAAAATGCGGCAGGGCGGTTCTGTGCGGGCGTCCGGGCTATACCCTTTGATCGGGGAAATAAGCGGCCGGTTGCCAGAGGGTGTGTTTCTCAGGCAAATCCCATGCAATTTCTCGCCAATGCCCTATACGCTCATCCGATGTGTTACATGATGGCTTGCCAACTGTTTGGGAGGCAACGGTTTCTCTCGTCTATAGTTGAAGGCAGCTCGCCAGACGTCACTGATTTTACGTTTTGCCCCATTGGGCACGCATTCATTGAATGAAGATTAAAAAAACAGGTGGATCATGGTTACAAGAAGGGATTTATTAACGTATTCCGGGGCGTTTGCTGCCTTATCTGCTTTAGGCATTTCTCCCGGCGCGATGGCAGCAGGTGTGCTCAAACTGGGTAACAGCGAAACATTTAATTTTCAGACATTGATTGCCCGGGCTAAAGCGCTGGCAGCCAAACCTTACGAAAAACCCACCGAATTCGATCCGTCATTGTTGTCCAACATCACCTATGACGCCTACATGAAGACCGTGTACAAACCGGAATATGCCCTGTTCAAAAATGCCGGGCGGTTTCCTGTCACCTTTTTCATGGTTAACGGCCTGCACCGCATGCCGGTGAAAATGCACGTAGTGGAAAATAACGCCGCGCGCGAAATCATTCAAAATATTGATTACTTCACCACGACGGATAAAAGCGTCAGGTTGCCGGCGCTGGAAGGAAACGTATTTTCAGGTTTCAGAGTGCTGGCAAGCCAGGACACGTTAAAAACCAATCCCCAAAATGACTGGATTTCCTTTATGGGGGCGTCCTATTTCCGCGCTATTGGTGAATTAGGGCAGTTTGGTTTGTCCGCTCGCGGTATTGCCCTGAATACCGTTCAGCCCGGTGTGGATGAAGAGTTTCCTGATTTCACGGATTTCTGGTTCGAAGCGCCGAAAGATGACAGCAAAAACCTCACGGTCTATGCCCTGCTCAACGGGCCGAGCATAACGGGTGCCTACAAGTTTATCCTGCATCGTGGCAAAGGCGTGGTGCAGGACGTGGAATGCACGCTTTTCCTGCGTAAGGATATTCAGCGTTTCGGCATCGCGCCTCTGACGTCCATGTACTGGTTCTCAAAAACGGTCAAGGGGGCTGCGACAGACTGGCGTCCCGAAGTGCATGACTCCGATGGTCTGGCAATGTGGACCGGCAGCGGTGAACATCTCTGGCGACCGCTGAACAATCCGTTGCGTGTGGTCACCTCAAGCTTCCACGACGAGAATCCGCGAGGCTTTGGATTACTGCAGAAAGACAGGAATTTTGACAGCTACCTGGATGCTGCGCACTACGAGCGTCGCCCGGACCTGTGGGTCGAACCGCTAGGGAAATGGGGCAAAGGATCGGTACAACTGGTGGAAATACCGACCGATGACGAAATTTACGACAATATCGTCGCCATGTGGGTGCCGGATGCGCCAGCCAAAGCGGGGGATGAACATCATTTCCATTACCGGCTGCACTGGCTGTCCGATGAACCTTATCCCTCAACGTTGGCGCGCTGTGGTGCGACCCGACTGGGACGTGGCGGCGTGCCGGGATCTGACCGTCCGCATGACAGTCGTAAATTCACCGTTGAATTCCACGGTGGCAACCTGAATCACCTGCCGTCAGGCGTTGCGCCGGAAGCCGTGCTGTCGGCCTCGCGCGGGACGTTTGAGAACGTGCTGGTCTCTAAGCTGCCTGATGACTCCGGCAACTGGCTGGCGCAGTTTGATTTGGTGGCGGGGGACGGTGACCCGGTGGAGCTGAAGCTTTATCTGAAAGCGCAGGAAAACGTGGTATCTGAAACCTGGTGTTATCAGTACCATCCGTTTAACTCCCCCGCGAAGCCCTGGCCGGTCGCCTGCGACAAGAAGTAATGTCCTCATCACGCCCACTCACCCAGTGGGCGTTTTTTTCGCGCACTCATCCCCTGTTTTTATCCCTGCTGGCAAGAAAATGCCCAGTATTGCCGGGTAGGGCGCCATCGGTCTGGCGATGCCTGACGAACTTTTCGGTGTCGGTTTCGCCATGGGCGGAGGGCCGGTAGGGTGGCTGCCCTGAGATCAAGGAATCCAGCGTTTACCGTCAACGGTGCGCAATCTGTTGATCCTGACGGTATGGCAGCCTCCATTTTTGCTGGTACCATGACGCCCCATTGTTGTACTCGAGTACCCTTGCGGATGGCCGCGATGTCACCTGTTCGGGTGAACTCACCTTCGCGGTTATGAACGAACAGGTCGATCAGAAGGGGTGACTAAGTGAAGGCGACATTCGTAAGTGTTTGATTGAACAGACTCAGCGAAACCAGATGGTTACGGAAAGCGTCAGTGCGTTAGCCTGCGCTGCGTCGCTCAGCCGCAACGTGGACCATGACATTCAGGGGCGGAAAACCGTTTACACGCTCTCTGGCGGCAATATTGATTTGTCCCGGGTTTCGGGTCTCGCTGACGCATAAAGGATAAGTTATGAGTAATTCTGAAAATATTCTCAACCGGGAAAAAGCGTCGATCTGGCGTCAGTCCGATACCACATGGACACTGGGACTTTTTGGTACCGCCATTGGAGCCGGGGTCCTTTTCTTTCCTATCAGAGCGGGCTATGGCGGCCTGATCCCCATTCTGATTATGTTAGTGCTGGCGTATCCGATTGCCTTTTTCTGCCACAGGGCACTGGCGCGCCTGTGCCTGTCCGGCAGTAACGTATCGGGCAATATTACCGATACCGTAGAAGAACACTTCGGTAAAACCGGCGGCGTGGTCATCACCTTTCTTTACTTTTTTGCCATTTGCCCGCTGTTATGGATTTATGGCGTCACCATCACCAACACGTTTATGGCGTTCTGGCAATATCAGCTACTGTTGCCCGCACTTAATCGTGGCGTCGTCGCGCTGTGTCTGCTGCTGCTGATGGCGTTTGTGATTGGGTTTGGTAAAGATCTGATGGTCAAAGTGATGAGCTGGCTGGTGTTTCCGTTTATTGCCAGTCTGGTGCTGATTTCACTGTCGCTCATCCCGTACTGGAATCGCGCCGTTATCGATCAGGTTCACCTGAACGATCTGGCCTTTACCGGGCATGATGGCATTCTCGTCACGGTATGGCTTGGCATTTCTATCATGGTGTTCTCGTTTAACTTCTCGCCCATTGTGTCTTCTTTCGTGGTGTCGAAACGGGAGGAGTACGAGCCGGAAATGGGCCGGACCTACACAGAAAACAAGTGCAGTCAGATTATCTCCCGCGCCAGCATCCTGATGGTGGCAGTGGTCATGTTCTTTGCCTTTAGCTGTCTGTTTACCTTGTCGCCGCAGGACATGGCGGATGCCAGGGCACAAAATATTCCTGTGCTGTCTTATCTGGCGAATCACTTCTCCAGTATGGCGGGTGAAAAGTCTACCTTTTCCACGGTGCTGGAATACAGCGCGTCGGTCATCGCCCTGGTCGCGATTTTTAAATCCTTCTTTGGACACTATCTGGGCACGCTGGAAGGGCTGAATGGGTTAATCATCAAGTTCCGCTACCACGGTGATAAAGACGCCGTGTCCCATCGTAAGCTGAACACCGTAAGTATGGTCTTTATTATGGGGTCCACCTGGCTGGTGGCGTATCTCAATCCCAATATTCTTGACCTGATCGAGGCGATGGGTGCGCCCATTATCGCCTCGCTGCTGTGCCTGTTACCGATGTTTGCTATCCGCAAGGTTCCGGCGCTGGCGAAATATAAAGGCCGCGCTGACAACGTTTTCGTGAGCGCGATTGGCGTGCTGACGATTTTGAATATTGCGTATAAGTTTTTCTGACGGGCCGCGCAGCCGTTTTGACCTGACATGTCCCCCATGTCAGGTCTGCGTCATCCTGTTAACCGCGACCGTGAGGTTCATCCCAGTTGAACGCCGGGCCGACAGAGATTACGCCGTGCGGGTTGATGGTTTTATGGCTGCAGTAGTAGTGATGGCGAATATGGGCCAGATTCACGGTCTCAGCAATGCCAGGCATCTGGTAAATATCCCGCAGGAAACCGCTCAGATTCAGGTAGTCACTGATACGGTGACGGTCACATTTAAAGTGGGTGACGTAGACCGGATCGAAGCGCACCAGCGTAGTCCATAAACGTAAATCCGCCTCGGTCAACGTGTCGCCGGTCAGATAACGGTGCTGGCCCAGGATTTGTTCCAGACGGGACAGCGACTGAAAGAGTGCCGTAACCGCTTCATCATAAGCCGCCTGTGACGTGGCAAACCCCGCCTTATACACGCCATTATTGACCGTGTCGTAAATCCAGCCGTTGAGGTCATCAATCTTGTCGCGCAGTGCCGGCGGATAATAGTCGCCCGCACGTGCGCCCACGCCGTCGAAGGCGCTGTTAAACATGCGAATGATATCGGCAGATTCATTACTGACGATGGTATTCTGCTGCTTATCCCATAACACGGGCACGGTCACCCGACCGGTGTAGTCCTTATCCGCGTGCAGATAGAGCTGATAAAGAAATTCATTTTGATGCAGCTTGTCACCGGTTGCCGCCGGGAAGCTGTCATCGAAGGTCCAGCCATTTTCCAGCATCAGCGGATGCACGACTGACACATCGATCATGTTCTCCAGCCCTTTTAACTGACGCATCAGCAAGGTACGGTGTGCCCAGGGACAGGCAAGCGATACATAAAGATGATAGCGATCGCGCTCTGCCGCAAACCCGGCGTTGCCACTCGGGCCGGCGCTGCCATCCGGCGTGACCCAACTGCGCCATGCGGATTCCGAGCGCTTAAAACGCCCGCCGGTTGATTTTGTGTCATACCAGGTGTCATGCCAGACACCATCAATTAACTGGCCCATCTTGTCTCCACTCTCTGTCGTGCAATGAAATGTTCTCGTCTGATTAACCATAGGTGGTGATGCGCGACTGCGACAGCGTTGTGCGCGCATGGCGTCAGACATTTTGTGCCATCGTCTCAACGGCCTCTCACTGAGAGAAGGGTTGATGACGTAAACCGGTAACGATTCCTTTATGATGTCGGACATTCTGCCTGCCCCAGGCATCTCATTCCACCAGCCTGTCCGTGCGGAGAGGCGGAGAGAAAAAGGAAAGTGCAATGAAAGCCGTCGTCTTTGGATACCATGAAATGGCCTGTACCGGATTACAGGCGCTGCTGGATGCCGGATTCAGTATCAGTGCGTTGTTTACCCATGCCGATCCCGGCAACGCCACACCATTTTATGGTTCCGTTGCTGAGCTGGCGCGTCGTCACGCTATTCCGGTATTTATCACCGAGGAGGTGAATACCGCCGAGTGGCAGGCCCGTATCGCCAGTTTCGACGCGGACTACCTGTTCTGCTTCTCCTACCGTCAGGTACTGAGCGAGGCCATTCTGTCTTCGGTAACAAAAGGCGCCTATAACGTTCATGCCGCGCTGCTGCCAGCCTACCGTGGCCGCGCCCATCTCAACTGGGTCATTATCAAGGGCGAAACCCGTACAGGCGTTACGCTGCACCGCATGATTAAACGGCCAGATGCCGGTCCCATACTGGCGCAGCAGGCGGTGGATATTCTGCCGGAAGATAATGCTCTGGCCTTGCATACGCGCTTAGTGGCAACGACGGGCAAGATGTTGCCGGGCTGGCTTAAGGCGCTGGTGGCGGGCGAGCTGACAGAAACACCGCAGGATGAACGGGCCGCCAGCTGCTGGGGCAGCCGCAAACCCGAGGACGGCGAGATCCACTGGCAGGACAGTGCCGTCAATATCCACAATCTGGTTCGGGCGCTGGACTTTCCCTGGCCGGGGGCGTTCAGCTTTACCCGCACGCAAAGGTTTACCGTCTGGCAAACCCGGGTGATGAACGGCGATAACAGCGGGCGTGCGGGTGAGGTTGTATCACTATCGCCCCTGATCATTCGCTGTGGACAAGGGCAACTCGAAATCCTGCAAGGGCAGGGCCCGGACGGTGAATCTGTTTCAGGCCGGGTTCTGGCCAGTCAGCTTGGGCTGGTGGTGGGCCAGCCCGTGAATGCCTGATGGGGCTCGTGGACGGCCTTATGCGGCTAGCCCAGTACCTGACCCGTAAGGTAGCCGACGGTCGCCGAAAAGCTCATTGCCAGCAGGCTCCAGAAGCAGATGCGCATGATACTTTTGCGTACGGGCGCATCGCCCGCTTTAGCTGCCAGGGCACCCAGTAGTGCCAGCGCCAGCAGGGCCGACAATGCAATCGCGGGCAGGGCGAAGGGCCCGGTAATGAGCAGGGCGACAGCAAACGGCAGCACGCTGCCGGAGGCAAAGCTGATAGCGGAAAACAGCGCGGCCTGAAGAGGTTTCGCGCTGCTGAAGTCGGTAATGCCCAGCTCGTCCCGGGCATGTGCGGCCAGGGCATCATGGGCCATCAGTTGCTCTGCTACCTGATGAGCCAGGTCAGCAGACAGCCCGCGCGCCTGGTAAATCGCCGTCAGTTCAACGGTTTCCGCCGCAAAGTCAGCCTCCAGCTCGGCTTTTTCTTGCTGCAGAGAGGCCTGTTCGCTATCTGACTGTGAAGACACGGAGACATATTCTCCCGTGGCCATCGACATCGCGCCGCCGACGATTCCCGCCAGCCCGGCGAGCAACACCGTGTGGGGGGCACTACTGGCTGACACCACGCCTGCCAGCAGGCTCGCGGTTGAGACAATCCCGTCATTAGCCCCCAGAACGGCCGCGCGCAGCCAGCCTGCGTGTTCTATTTTATGCGTTTCACTGTCTTGCATTCGTTATCCCTGTGATCAGCGACCCGACGGGTACGCTTATTTTCATAGTGCGAAAGCAGAATATGCAGCACGCCCATTGCACCGTGGCTGTAGAAATAGATTTCGACAAACGTGGTCAGGAACCTGTGCCAGTGCAGCACTGCATGCGTCAGACCCGGCGACGCGAACGATGTGCTGTTAAGTAAAAACCATAGCGCGCCCGAGCAGGCCACCACAAGCAACGCGCTAACGCCCAGCCCCTGTACGGTGGCAGCGATGCCGCCACTGTGCGCGTCGGGTAATTTCATGCGCGCCAGACAGGCGAGATCGTCCCGAATACCGCGAAAATCCAGCGTCAGCCACGAAAAGTACCAGTGTAAGCCGCGCTGCATGCGCATCCAGATCAGCATAGCGAATCCGGCGACAATCAGTAACAGGCCAGACAGGATATGAAACCAGGTGATCACCGTTTCCAGACTGTGCCCGCCCAGCGCTTCACGTTCGGTGAAACCGGAATTGATGATCTGGGAAAGGATGAGGACGGCAACGAAGAGATGGAGACGTCGAAAAAAAGGCGCATCGTGATGAGGGAGCCACTGCCTGTAAGACATGTTCATAGCAATCCTGAAATGAAAAGAACAGGACACTATATTTTCATGCGTAGATTAGGCTTACCTTAAGCGTTTCTCCGCGGTACCGGAAAAGCGGCGAGACGGCAGGCAGCAAAAAAGCAAAACGCACCGGAAAAAGCAGCCGGTGCGTTCAGCTAAAGCGGGATTGCTGGCGGTGAATTAGCGCGCCAGAACACCCTGTGGCTTTTTACTGATCAGGCGATCGATGCTGTACGCGCCCGGTCCAACCAGACCCAACACCAGGAAACCGCCAGCGATAGACAGGTTTTTCATAAACATCAACTGGTTCACGCCTTCGGCAAAGTTACTGTGAAACAGGAAAGCGGTCAGAATCGTAAAGCCCGCGGTGAACAGCGCGGTGAAACGGGTCAGGAAGCCAAACATGATCGCCAGACCGCCGCCAAACTCCAGCAGGATAACCAGTGGCAACATGAAGCCGGGGACGCCCATCGCTTCCATGTAGTGCTGTGTACCTGCATAACCGGTAATTTTGCCCCAGCCTGCGGTGATAAACAGAATGGTCATCAGGATACGGGCGGCCAACAAACCACTGTCTTCGAATTTTTTCATCATCTACTCCAACGCTATAAGTTTGCAAGGCAGGAATGCCCGCAGTGAATATTCCCGTTGGCCGCCTGATAGCAAACCGCTGGGCTGATAGCTGGAGATGATAGTCGCGAGGCGTGACAGTTGTAAGCGATATAAACTGTCGATGTTATTCAGTAAATCTGACAAAAGAAAAAGCCAGCCACAATGGACTGGCCTGGTGATGTCAGCGCGGGGGGAAGGTTGACTTAACCATGCGCCAAGTGCTCCACAGGCCAAAGCCGCGCTTAGCCCAGCGTAACAGGCGGTTGGGACTGCGGATGGAGTAAATCGCTAACGCGCTGCTGCCAATGGCCAGATAGCGTTTAAGGCTCAAAAAGGTAAACCAGCCACGGTCGTAAGGTGCCGTGATTTCGAGCCAGCCACGCCGCGCCGCGCTGAGATCAAGGCGCTGTTGCTGAACCTGTTTAAGCAACTCTTCTATACGCGCTTCACGTTCGCGGCGGCTCATTAGCGGTTATCCTCAAGCAAATCACGATCGTTGGCCAGCTCTTTACGCGTATGACGCAGCAGCGTCGACTGGCGTGATTTACGCAGTGTCCAGAGCCCAAAAATCAACGCCAGCAGGAACAGTACGCCGGTGGTGATGGCTATCGCCATAAGACGGTACTGCGCATCGACTGCCCAGATAATCAGCACCATCAGGCTCATCAGGCCAAAAGCAGTAAAAAGCATCGTCAGGCCAAGCATCAACAACATCTGTATCAGATTGGCCTTTTCTTCTTCCAGCTCTGCCACTGCCAGACGAACGCGTGTTTCGACCATACTGACCAGCGTCGTAACGATACGCTGACCAATCGTGATCACCCCTTTAGCTGGTCCGTGGTTCTGCTGTGAATCGGTCATGGTTAACGACGCGAGATCAGCATACCGATAGCGACACCGATCGCCGCGCCAATACCGACACCATGCCACGGGTTATCACGTACATAACCGTCTGCTTTTTGTGCCGCTTCGCGCGTAGTGGCTGCCAGGCGCTCGCCGGATTCACCTAAACGCTCGCGGGAGCTGTCCAGCGCCACGCGCGCTTTATGACGCAGTTTATCCAGTTCACTTTTCGATTTTTCTGTGCCGCTGCTCAGCACTTCTTCCAGCGTATCCGCCAGGTTTTTCAGCTCAGCACGCAAATGTTCCGATGATGTGTCTTTAGACATAAAATACTCCTTTAACATCAGTAGAGTGAATCCGATTAATAGGGCTCCGCCTGTAACTTCTTAAGCTCCTGGCGTGCTTCTTCCAGCTTATGTTCGCGTTTTGCTATCTTGTCCTTATCATGACCTTCATCGCGCTCTTCCTTGAGTTCGCGTTCACGCTCAGCCACTTTCTGTTTCTGCGCGTTGATTTTTTCCAGATGTGAAGCTTTCAGCTTTTTGTCCGTGCAGCCCGCGCGCACCTCAGTAAGGGCGCGCTCAAGGCCGTTTACCCGGCGCTGATTGTTATGCTTCTTCGCCATCTCAATTTCGTGCTGTATGTCCTGTTCTTTTTGCTGGCACAGCGATTCCGCCGCCATCAATGAACCTGAAAGCGAAAACAACACGATGCCCAGCAGTAATTTATTTTTCATTAGGCGTAGTACCTTCCATTGTTGCCTGATTTACATCAACGCGGCGCAACCGCTTCACGGTGTGCGTTGAAACCCGACTTAGTTTAAGCATAGACATCAGGTGGAAAAAGTCCAAAGATCACCGATATACGGGGAAACGTTCAGCGCGCAGTCGATAAACGCTGAACGTATAAAGAAACGCGCATCAGGCGAGAGAGAGGTGAGGCGATTGATCGTGTTGCGCGACGATAAAGCCCTCAGGCAGCAAGCGACGCAACACTTTTTGCGCGGCCAGGCTCTGCTCTTCATTGTCGAAATGAATAACCAGCGCATCACCTGCCGGTGTGATGCTTTTGATGCGAATACCTTGCGCGCTCAACTGTTGGTATAAATAAAAGCCGTCCGGCATCGGGGCACCCGCATGCGAAACACGAATCTGTACCACATTTTCATGGCGCATCAGACCTGGTACCAGGCTTATCGCAATCAGCGCGAATGCACCGCCAATCAACCAGGGCCGCCAGTGTTTAGGTATGGCCTGTAATGTTTTCATAAGCCGGTCCCCCGCTGATTTGCACGGCGCTTGCGCCAGAGAACAACCAGCGAACCGATTAATCCCACCACCAGTAACACCAGCGGCAGCATCATCAGAAAGAACATCAGCTCATCTTCATAACGCCGAAAAATAGGGGTTTTACCCAGCGCGAAGCCCAGAACGGTCAGAATCACCACCCACAGGAAGCCACTCATCCAGTTAAAAAACTGGAAACGGGCATTACTTAAACCGGACAGCCCGGCAATCGTGGGCAGTAAGGTGCGGACAAAGGCGATAAAACGGCCAACCAGTAAGGCGGATAATCCGTGGCGATGAAACAGATTATGGGCCCGCTGATGATAGCGGGCGGGAAGGTGCGATAACCAGTTTTGTACGGTGGGCGTATTGCCGAGCCATCGGCCCTGAATATAGCTGACCCAGCAGCCAAGGCTGGCACCTGTTGTTAAGACCAGGATCGTCAGCGGGAAGCTCATTGTCCCCTTGGCAATCAGCACGCCAACCAGAATCAGCAGACTGTCCCCGGGAAGGAAAGCGGCGGGCAGTAAACCGTTTTCCAGAAAAAGAATCATGAATAAAACGCCGTAAATCGCCCACACCAGTGTTGGATCAGAAAGCGTTTCATAATCCTGTTGCCATAAGGCATGCAGCAGCGCTTGCAAAATTTCCATCAATCATTCCCGAACATCATCGTTGAACATGTCCCACAGGGACTAAAGCGCAGACTGACAGTTAGTTATAAATTCTGGGGTGACCGTCTGAGCATGCATGTCTGGATCCTTCCAGAACTGATTGTTAAATCAGCGATTTGATAAGCCCTTAACGCAAAAGGTAAGAAAAGGGTGATAACTGTAACAAAAATCCAGCTTCGGAGACAGAACTACTCCTAAACGAACAGGAGTTTTACCCTCTCCATTACGATGTAAAAAGGAGTTTTACATGTTCTGACACTATTGCAGATTAACTGACTGTTTTTAGGCCAGATTAGCGCTGAATCGTATCGGCATCAGGTAAGACAACCGGATTTTCGCTGAACATGTAGCGGTCGACATTAAATTCAAAATCGTCGGCGGTGGCGTTAAATAACATCTGCTTAGTATTTTCGAGATGTTGCCACATTGCCAGCTTACTGGCGGCAGGATCTTTGCGGATGAGTGCTTTAAGAATCTGATCGTGATCGTCACACCAGCTGAGAATACTGCGCTGATCGATATGCTCGTGCAGTTTGAGCCAGTAGGGATTGTGTAACCGGTGCAGCCACATTTTTTCGACAATGGCCGCGAGGGCACTGTTCTGCGTGGACTGCGCAATACGAACATGGAAGTGCATATCCCATTCTGAGTCCCTGAAATGGTCCTCCTGACGGGCTTTCTCCTGAATCGCCATCAGGTCGACAATATCCTGACGCGTTACCTGCGTGGCGGCGAATTCGGCGACATTACTTTCAATCAGCTGACGCGCCTGAAGGAGTTCAAAGGGACCAAAGGTGGCGAACTCCAACTGACTGCTGGACTCAGCCACACGGGTTTGCTGCTGGCTGGCTATCACATGAATACCCGAGCCTTTGCGCACCTCAACATAGCCTTCTACTTCCAGCATGATGATGGCTTCGCGGACCACTGTGCGACTGACCTGCATTTCTTCGGCAATCAGACGTTCTGCGGGCAGCTTGTCTCCCACCTGATAAACGCCATTTTCAATGCGCCGTTTTAATTCGCTGGCCAGTTGTTGATAAAGTCGACGCGATTCGGTGAGGTCCATAGCACGATCCAAAGTAACAAGCAGATAAGTTGTTATACCACTTTGCTGTAACTGAAGAAAAGGGCTGGCGCAGGCCAGCCCGGGAGATTAGCTGCGAACGGGCGCAGCCTGAGAAGGCGAATGCGGCGTCTGCAGTTCCGACACCGGTTGATTTTTCAGGACGGTCCAGATGACGATGGCGCCCAGCAAATCAAACACGGCCAGCGCAGCGAACAGGGGACTGAAACCTAACGTATCTGCCAGCGCGCCAACCACCAGCGCAAACAGCGTGCTGGCTGTCCAGGCCGCCATACCGGTTAAACCATTGGCGGTGGCCACTTCATTACGGCCAAAAACGTCAGACGAGAGCGTAATCAACGCGCCAGAGAGCGCCTGATGGGCAAAGCCGCCAACACATAACAACGCGATGGCAACGTACGGGCTGGTGAACAAACCAATGGTGCCCGGGCCTATCATCAATATCGCGCCCATTGTGACCACCATTTTGCGCGACACGATCAGGTTTACACCAAACCAGCGTTGAAACAGCGGAGGCAGGTAGCCACCCAGGATACAGCCAAAGTCAGCAAACAGCATGGGCATCCAGGCAAACAGCGCGATCTCTTTCAGGTTGAAACCGTAAACCTTAAACATAAACAGCGGGATCCAGGCGTTAAAGGTGCCCCACGCAGGTTCGGCCAGGAAACGCGGCAGCGCAATGCCCCAGAACTGGCGGTTACGCAGGATCTGCAGTGCCGACATTTTGGTCGTGTTACCTGTCTGATGCTGTAACTCCTGACCTGAAATGATGTAGTTACGTTCTTCGTCGCTCAGCTTGTTTTGCTGCTTAGGATGCTTGTAGAACACCAGCCAGCACAGCGCCCAAATCATGCTCAGTACGCCTGCGATGATAAACGCCATTTGCCAGCTGTGCGCCACAATAGCCCACACGACCAGCGGCGGCGCGACCATGGCACCAATGGATGAGCCCACATTGAAGTAGCCCACTGCGACGGAGCGCTCTTTTGCCGGGAACCATTCGCTACTGGCTTTGAGCCCGGCGGGGATCATGGCTGCCTCGGCGGCACCGACAGCGCCACGCGCCAGGGCCAGTCCGCCCCAGCTGCCTGCCAGCGCGGTCGCGGCGCAGAATGTGGCCCACAGTACGGCAAAGACCGCATAACCGACTTTGGTGCCTAGCAGGTCGAGCACATAACCCGCAACGGGCTGCATCACGGTATAGCAGGCGGAGTACGCCGCCACAATGTACGAGTATTGCTGGGTGGTAATGTGCAGCTCGGTCTGTAAGGTTGGCGCTGCTACGGCAATAGTGTTACGCGTCAGATAACCCAGTACCGTCCCCAGCGTCACCAGGCCAATCATATACCAGCGTAATCCTTTGATCTTACGCATTCTGTACCTCTTCCAGTTGTGTATGCGGTCAAACCGCTGTTGTTATCTGGAGCGGGACATCTCGTGATACAGCTCTGCTCACGCCCGCCGGCCCTGCCTGAGCGACCGTTATCTGCCTTGCCTTATGTCAGAAGTTTGTTACCTTGCGGTAAAGCGAGAGCCTAACTTGTTATACAACTTTAAAAGTTGAAAGCCATCACAAAAACCCGTAATCGCATGTGGGATACTGCAAACAGATGAGAACACAGCCAGTTAGCGCGCTGCCAGCGGCAAAAAGGTCGCTTTTCGGGGGACAAATCTCGCTTAAATGTGACCTGAGTCGTAAAAAAAACGGCAGTCAGTGAAAATTGGTATGATAACTTTGAGCCATTCAGGGTGTATCCCATAAGGAAGCTTTTTATGTCGCGTTTCATGACCGAGGATTTTTTGCTGGACACAGAGTTTGCCCGTCGTCTTTACCACGACTACGCCAAAGACCAGCCTGTCTACGACTATCACTGCCATTTACCGCCGCAGCAGATCGCTGAAAACTACCGTTTTGCCAATCTCTACGATATCTGGCTGAAAGGGGATCACTATAAATGGCGCGCGATGCGGGCAAACGGCGTGGCTGAGGCGCTGTGCACCGGTGATGCCAGCGATCGCGAGAAATTTAATGCCTGGGCACGGACCGTACCGCACACCATCGGCAACCCGCTTTACCACTGGACGCACCTGGAGCTGCGCCGCCCGTTCGGGATTACCGGCGTCCTGTTGTCAGAAAAAACGGCGGATGAGATCTGGCAGCGCTGTAACGATCTGCTGGCTCAGGACGCTTTCACCGCGCGCGGTATCATGCAGCAGATGAATGTGAAAATGGTCGGCACCACCGACGATCCGCTGGACGATCTGGTGCACCATCGTGCGATCGCCGAAGACGGCAGTTTCAACGTTAAGGTGCTGCCAAGCTGGCGTCCGGATAAAGCGTTCAACATCGAAGCGGACACCTTCCTGCCGTGGATTGAAAAGCTGGAAAGCCTTACCGATGTCAGCGTGCAACGCTTCGATGATTTGCGTCAGGCGCTCAGCAAACGGCTGGACCACTTTGCCGCACACGGCTGTAAGATTTCCGATCATGCGCTGGATGTCGTGTGTTATGCCGAGGCCGATGAAACGACGCTGGACAGGATTCTGGCGCACCGTCGCAGTGGTGCCAAACCCGATGCACAGGCGATTGCCCAGTTCAAAACGGCGGTGCTGGTCTGGCTGGGCGGCGAGTACGCCCGTCGCGGATGGGTGCAGCAATACCACATTGGTGCGTTACGCAATACTAATCAGCGCCAGTTCCGGCTGTTAGGCGCGGACGTCGGTTTTGACTCCATTAACGATCAGCCTGTGGCAGAACCGCTGGCTCGTTTGCTGGGTGCGCAAAACCTCAATAATGCGCTGCCTAAAACGGTCCTTTATTGCCTGAATCCGCGTGACAACGAAGTGCTGGCAACTATGGCCGGCAACTTCCAGGGAGAAGGCCAGGCCGGGAAAATGCAGTTTGGCTCCGCCTGGTGGTTTAACGATCAACTGGATGGCATGCAACGTCAGATGACGCAGCTGGCCCAAATCGGTCTGCTGAGCCGTTTCGTGGGCATGTTAACCGACAGCCGAAGCTTCCTCTCGTATACCCGCCACGAGTATTTCCGTCGTCTGCTGTGTCAGATGATTGGTCGTTGGGTGGATCACGGCGAAGCCCCGGCCGATGAAGCCTTGTTAGGACAGATGGTGCAAAACATCTGCTTTAACAATGCGCGCGACTATTTTGGCATTGAGCTGGGAGCCTGATGATGACGCGGCTGAACCGCCACGACTTTCCCGGCGCGGTCTACCACGATCGCGTGATTCAGTTTGGTGAAGGCAATTTTCTGCGTGCTTTTATCGACTGGCAACTGGACTGGCTCAATGAGCATCAGGGAACGGATGCCGGTGTGGTGGTGGTCAGGCCGCGCAATCGCGCAGTCAGCGACACGTTAAATCAGCAGGACGGCCTTTATACGACCCTGGTTCGTGGCCTGAACGCGCAGGGTGAGTCGGTGAGCGAAAGCCGCCTGATCCGCAGTGTGAACCGTGAAATCCAGCCTTACACGCAGTTCGATGCGTTTATGGCGCTGGCGCGCCAGCCCGACATACGCTTTGTTTTCTCGAATACCACCGAAGCGGGCATCGCGTTTAGCGAAACGGATCGGCTGACCGATTCGCCCGCCGCCAGCTTTCCCGGCAAACTGACGCAACTGCTTTGGGCGCGTTATCAGCACGTTGCCGGTGACGAAAGCAAAGGCTGGCTTATCGTGCCGTGCGAGTTGGTCGATCATAATGGCGATATGCTGCGCGCGCTGGTGCTGCGCTATGCCGAACACTGGCAGTTACCGGACGCCTTTACACGCTGGGTAATGACAAGCTGTGCGTTCTATAACACGCTGGTGGATCGCATCGTCACCGGGTTTCCGGCCGACAGCGCCGCGCTTGAGGCACAACTGGGTTATCAGGATCACTTCCTGGTAGCGGGTGAGGTCTATTATCAGTTCGTTCTGCAAGGCCCCGCCGCGCTGTTTGACGAACTCAGGCTGACGGCGCTGGCACCCAACGTGCGCCGGGTGGAGGATATCGCCCCGTATAAAGCCCAAAAAGTGGCCATTCTGAATGGCGCGCACACCGCAATGGTGCCGGTGGCGTTTCTGGCGGGCCTGGAGAGCGTGGGCGAGGCGATGGAGGATATACAGATCGCTGGGTATATTGACGATCTCCTGCGCAAAGAGATCATCCCAACGCTCGATCTGCCCGCTGATGAGCTTAACGCCTTCGCCGACGCGGTACTGCGCCGCTTTCGTAACCCCTTTATCCACCATGCGCTGCTGTCTATCGCTCTTAATGGCATGACCAAATTTCGCACACGTTTGCTGCAGCCATTACTGACTGCCCATCAGCAAACCGGCCAGTGGCCAACAAACCTGACGTTTGCGCTTGCCGCCCTGATCGCGTTTTACCGGGGCGAACAGGCAGACAAGCGCTGGACCTTGCAGGACGAGCCGTGCTGGTTGCAGCGTTATGCAGAGAGCTGGGCTGCCGTCAGCGCACAACGTCTTTCTCCCGCGGCGTTGGTTCAGCAGGTTTTAGGTGAGGCATCGCACTGGGGACAGGATTTAACTCAGCTACCCGGCCTGACCGAAACGGTCAGCCACCATCTGCAACGCATTCTCGCGTATGGAATACGCGACGTGCTGAGCCACCGGAGATCATGATGCAAGACGCCATAAAAATTCATCCGCAGGACAATGTCGCCGTGGCGTTGCAGGATATCGACATCGGGACGTCAATTGCGCTGGCGGATCACCCCGTGACGTTACGACAGGCCGTGGAGCGGGGGCATAAGTTTGCCTTACACTCGCTGGAGAAAGGCGAAACGGTCGTGAAATACGGGTTGCCCATCGCGCACGCCACGCAGGCTATCGGGGCCGGAGAACGGGTGCATTCGCACAATGCACGTACCAATCTTAGCGATCTCGACCAGTACGACTACCAGCCAGAGCCGCCAGCCTTAACGCCTCAACCTGGCGATCGCGACGTGCAGCTCTACCGCCGCGCCAACGGTGAGGCAGGCATTCGCAACGAGCTGTGGATCTTACCGACCGTCGGCTGTGTTAACGGAATTGCCCGGCAAATTCTGCAGCGTTTCCTGAAAGAAACCCAGGACGCGGCCGGAACCGACGGGGCGTTTCTTTTCAGCCACACATTTGGCTGTTCACAGTTGGGTCAGGACCATGAGAACACCCGCACCATGTTGCAAAACATGGTGCGTCATCCAAACGCGGGCGCGGTGCTGGTGATTGGCTTGGGCTGTGAGAATAATCAGGTCGATGCCTTTCGTGAAACATTAGGGGCGTTTGAAAGCGACCGCGTTGCGTTCATGGTCTGCCAGCAGCATGACGATGAAATAGAAGCCGGGCTGGAACGCCTGCACGCACTGTACGAAAAAATGCGTCACGATCGCCGTACACCGGGCAAACTCAGCGAGCTGAAATTTGGTCTGGAATGTGGCGGCTCTGATGGCTTCTCAGGCATTACCGCCAATCCGCTGCTGGGGCGTTTTTCTGATCAGATGATCGCCAACGGCGGCACCACGGTGCTGACCGAAGTCCCCGAAATGTTTGGTGCCGAGCGCATTCTGATGGGGCGCTGTCGCGACCGCGCGACCTTCGATAAAACCGTGGCAATGATCAACGATTTCAAACAGTACTTTATCGATCACCATCAACCTATTTATGAAAATCCGTCTCCGGGCAATAAAGCCGGCGGCATCACTACGCTGGAAGAGAAGTCGCTCGGTTGCACACAAAAAGCGGGGCAAAGTCAGGTGGTGGACGTACTGAAGTACGGTGAACGCCTGACGGTACCCGGCCTTAATCTGTTAAGCGCACCGGGCAATGATGCAGTGGCGACCAGTGCCCTGGCGGGCGCAGGCTGTCATATGGTGCTGTTCAGCACCGGACGCGGAACCCCTTACGGCGGATTCGTACCGACCGTTAAGCTGGCCACCAATACGCCGCTGGCTGAAAAGAAACCGCACTGGATTGATTTTAATGCCGGAAGGCTGGTTGAGGGCATGAGCATGGAGGCGCTGCTGGCGGATTTCGTGGACACGATTGTGGCCATTGCCAACGGGCAACGCACCCGTAACGAACAAAATGATTTTCGTGAGCTCGCGATTTTCAAGAGCGGTGTGACGCTGTAAATCACAAGGGCGGCACCCATGCCGCCCTTGTTCCGTGTTTTTCCTTGCCGTGCCGTTACGGCTTATTCAGCTTCTTTTTGTCATTCTGACGGTTAACCCAGGCGTTGATCAGCAGCGTCGACGCCAGAATCGTTCCAACGATGCCCAGCGATATCGCTACCGGAATGTGGTAGATATCGACAATCAACATTTTTATACCGATAAAGACCAGCACGACAGCCAGACCATATTTCAGCATCGAGAAACGTTCCGCCACGTTAGACAGCAGGAAGTACATGGCGCGCAGACCCAGAATCGCAAACAGGTTTGAGGTCAGAACGATAAAGGGATCGGTGGTGACGGCAAAGATGGCCGGAATGCTGTCGACGGCAAAAATGACATCGCTCAGTTCGACCATGATCAGTACCAAAAGCAGCGGCGTCGCAAACAGCACGCCGTTTTTCCGCGTAAAGAATTTTTCCCCGTCCAGCGTATCGGTCATGCGCAGATGTTTACGCAGCCAGCGCACAACCGGTTTGTCACCTACGGCTGCATCGTCCTCTTTCGCCATCGCCATTTTGATACCGGTAAACAGCAGGAAGGCACCGAAGACATAGAGGATCCAGCTAAACTGCGTTACCAGCCAGCTACCCGCAAAAATCATGATAGTGCGCAAAACGATAGCGCCCAGTACACCGTAAATCAGGACGCGGCGTTGCAGGTTGGCCGGAACAGAGAAGTAGCTGAACAGCATCAGCCAGACAAAGACGTTGTCTACCGCCAGCGATTTTTCCAGCACGTAACCGGTCAGGAAAGCCAGCGTCTGACTGGTCGCCACGTCACGCCCGGCGGTACCGTCCAGATACCACCAGAACGCCGCACTGAACAGGAGCGAGACGGAGACCCAAATCAGCGACCAGACGGCAGCCTGTTTGAAGGACATGGTTTGCGAACCGCGACGGCCCTGCAGGAACAGGTCAATCGCCAGCATGATAAGTACTACAACCGCAAAACTGCCCCAGAGAAGTGGCGTACCTACAGTTTGCATAATCGTATCCTGTCTGAAATAAAAAAACGGCTGAGGTCAGAAGACGTCAGCCGCTTATTCTGTGTAAGCAAACCTCGCCTTCCGGCAAGGTCTCACTTACAACTCAGGAATGGATTCTGGGTTGCCTGATGACCGGATGCGTACGCAACGTAGTGACGATCAATCAGCTTACAAGTTACTCCCCTTTGCAAGCCGATAAATTACGTGGCTGGCCGTCAGGAATCAATCGTCTGCCCGTCATATTTTGAAATATTTACACTCAGGCACTGTCGGCCGGAAAGACCACGCCGGTCTGACGTCGGATCTCGGTCAGTAATTTTGCAACGCTACGGGAAATGTCCAGCGCCGGATGGCTGACATGGCGCTGTTCTACCAGTCGTACAAAGGTTTCTGCTTCATACAGCAGGGTATTGATGTGTTGAGGCTGGCTCCAATCCTGTTTCTCCCCGACACGCGGAATAAAGGTCACAGATGGACACTCAGAAATACGTGTCACCACCAGCGATCCCGCTTCCCCCTGAATTTCACTGACCAGTACCGAGTCGCTGACTTTTGAGTGCACTATCGTGACATCAAACTCACCATAATTCAGATTCACGGTGCCGTGGCCGTCCACGCCACTTTCCAGCAGGGTGGCCGAGGCAAGCACCTGCCGGGGTTCGCCCCACAGCGTGACGGCGACCGCCAGGCAATAGTAGCCAATATCCATGATGGACCCGTTGGACCAGCGAGGATCGAAGGTGTTGGGATGTTCGCCGTTCAGGTAACGCGGATAACGGGACGAGTACTGACAATAGTTCAGCAGCGCTTTGCGCACTGTGCCAAGCGCAGGCAGCCCTTGTTGGAGTTGAATAAAGTTGGGTAAGCTGGCGGTCTTAAAGGCTTCGAACAGCACCACCTGATACTGGCGGGCGCAGGCGATCATGGCTTCGACCTCGTGCAGATTCGAGGCCAGCGGTTTCTCACAAATGACGTGCTTGCCCTGCGACATAAACAGCATGGCCTGCTGACAATGCAGGGCGTTGGGACTGGCGATATAGACGGCATCGATGTCAGGACAGGCGGCCATGGCCGCCAGCGACGTAAAGCGCTGGTCGCAGGGATAGTCATGACAGAATGCCGCCGCCTGCTCCCGGGTACGTGAATAGACGGCACACAGCCTCATCTTGCCGGTTTCGTGTGCCGCCTCGATGAACTGACGCGTTATCCAGTTCGTTCCCACAATGGCAAAGCGAATCACAGTGATCTCCTGCGCAGGTAAAAGTGCAGAGTAGCATCTGGCATCCGGCAGGCAACATCAGACGTTGATCCTGAGATCGCCATTCCAATACTATGTCCGAATACCGCACGTTAAGCACAAGACGGGGAGCGCAGGTGAAAGGAAGCAAACACGCATTAAACTGGACCACATTACTGATTGCCGTGCCGGTGGGCTGTGCCGCCTCGTTAGTTACTTTGCTGTTCCGTGAAACGATTGAGTTCATCAATTATCTGCTGTTTGGCCGCAGCAACGACATCACCGAATCCATCCATCTCTGGCCCATGCTGTTCTGGCCCGTTCTGGTCGGCGTGGGCGGTCTGCTGGCCGGTTTCTTCCTGCGCTACGCGGTCGCGATAGAGCGGCAGCAAACCGTCAAGACCGACTATCTCGAAGTCATTAATGCCCGCCTTGACGCCGTGCCGACGAAAACCTCCCTTTTCCGGGCGCTGTCTTCGGTTGCCAGTATTGGCAGCGGCGCGTCAATCGGTAAAGAAGGCCCGATGGTTCAACTGGCCGCGCTCTGTGGCAGCATGATCGGCCGCCTGTTGCCGCCTGGCGTGCAGTTAAAAAACAGCGACGTCGTCGCCATGGCCGCCGCAGCTGGTCTTTCCTCGGTCTACCATGCGCCGCTGGCATCGGCCATTTTCGTGGCAGAGATCGCGTTTGGTATCTCCGCCCTGCAACGCCTGATTCCGCTGGTGGTCTCCTCCGCTGTTGCGGTCATGACCATGTGGGCGCTGGGCTTTCGTAATGCGCTTTATCCGCTGGCCGAGGTGAGTTTCACGATGGATGTCAGCAGCCTGCTGATTACCGTCCTGATTGGCTTACTGTCCGGGCTGGCCGGTTTGCTCCTGATTCGCCTGATCGCCCGTGCTAAAACGCTGTTCAGTCGGGTCCGGTCCTTACCGCTACGTCTTGGGGCGGGTGGCTTTGCCGTGGGCCTGCTGGCGCTGGTCTCGACCGATATCCTGGGGAACGGCTATGAAGTCATTGTAAAGGTGATGGCAGGGCATTATGTGTTATCAGGTTTACTGCTGCTGCTGGTCTTAAAAACGCTCGCGACCAGCCTCTCGGTAGGCTCCAATGCGGTGGGCGGGTTGTTTACACCGTCCTTGCTGATCGGGGCGCTGCTGGGTATGGTCATCGCGTTGTGTGGGGTTGCCCTGCATCTTCCCCTGAATAATGTTCTGCTGTTCGCCGCTGTTGGCATGGCGGCCGTCCTGGCGGCCGTCAGTCAGGCGCCGTTAATGGCCATGTTAATGGTGCTGGAAATGACGCTCAACAGCAGCCTGCTGTTTCCGGTGATGATAGCGTCCGTTCTGGCGACAATGGTGGTCTACCGCCTGCAAATGGCCAGTACCTATCCCGTTGTGACGCACCATTTCAACCGTTCTGAAGCCAAATATGACTTCGATAATATGCGCATCAGCGAACTGATCATTCCGGGGGCGGCCCTGCAACCTGAGGCCTCGGTTGGGGAAGCACTGGCGGTGAGTTCGCTTAAGCGTGAGCGCTATGTGTACGTCATCAATGCGCAGGGCGCGTTTCTGGGCGTGGTTTCCATTCACGAAATATCCCGCCGGGTGCTGGCGCAGGAGATTAATCTGGACTCGCCGGTGCAGTGCGTGATGGATGAGGATTTCCCGGTGGCCTATCAAAACCAAAGTCTGCGGGAAGGATGGGAAGCTTTTGCAGCCGTCACGCTGGAACGTCTTCCTGTCCTGAATAATCCCCAGGAGCGCCGTTTTTTAGGCGCGCTGACCAAAACCAGCCTGATTCAGAAAGCGCAGGAGTTTCTCTAAGCCGCATTGCCCTGCAAAGCCTGTTCTGTCATCCACAGGCGGGCGTCGAATTCGAGCTGGTGATAGTCCGGTTCCATATGGCAGCACAGCTGATAAAACGCCTTGTCGTGATTTTTCTCTTTCAGGTGCGCCAGCTCATGTACCACGATCATGCGTAAAAAAGGCTCAGGCGCCTGGCGGAAAAACGTGGAAATACGAATCTCCGCTTTGGCCTTCAGGTTGCCGCCCTGCACACGGGAAATGGCCGTGTGCAGGCCCAGCGCGTGCTTCATCACCTTGATTTTGTTATCCCAAATCACCTTATTGATGGGCGGCGCGTTGCGCATGAAGCGGTTTTTCAGTGCCAGCGTAAAGTCATACAGCGCCTTATCACTCATCACATCGTGTCTGTCGGGATAGCGCTGTTGCAGCACCGGGCCCAGACGCTGGCGATCGATGAGCGTTTGCACCTGTTCAAGGATGGACTCAGGATAACCCTGAAGATAGATCAGTGAGGACATTAGAGATTCCCGGCGAAAGACAGTATACTGCGCCCCCTTTTTGGGGCGAAAATCAACCAAAGTGTACCACGCCGGAGAATTCATGAGCCAACTTGAACTGAACGATCGCACACTGATCCTGCACCGTTTCCCGCAGATGCGTGACGAAAGTCCGTTACAAGCCTGGGATGCCGCTGATGAATATCTCCTGCAGCAAAGCCTGCCGCCTGGTCCAACGTTAATCTTTAACGACAGCTTTGGGGCGTTAACCTGCGCACTGAACACCCGTCCGCTGTGGCATATCAGTGACTCCTGGCTGAGTCAGCAGGCCACGCGTCAGAACCTGCGCCTGAATGCGCTGGACGACAGCGATGTCCAGTTCCTTGACAGCCTGGCACCGTTGCCGGCCGCACCGGCACTGGTCTTGATCAAAATTCCTAAAACCCTGGCGTTGCTGGAGCAGCAACTGCGCGCAGTGCGTCAGGTTATCACGCCAGAGACCGTGATAATGGCGGCGGGGCGTGCGAAAGAGATTCATACCTCCACTCTGCAATTGTTTGAGCAAATCATTGGTGAGACCAAAACCTCACTGGCCGTCAAAAAAGCGCGCGTGATTTACAGCCAGTTCACCCAGCCTGCGCTGCGCGAAAAATCGCCTACCCAGGTCTGGTCGCTGGACGGTACGCCTTATCAGATCCATAACCACGCCAACGTCTTTTCCCGCTCTTCACTGGATATTGGCGCGCGCTTGTTCATGCAGCACCTGCCGGAAAATATTGAAGGCGAGATTGTCGATCTGGGCTGTGGCAACGGCGTGATTGGCTTGATGGCGCTGGCACAAAATCCCGAGGCGGAGGTGCATTTTCTTGATGAGTCATACATGGCGGTGGCGTCCAGCCGGTTAAACGTAGAGATCAACCGCCCGGACGATCTGTCACGCTGTCAGTTCCGGGTCAATAATGTCCTGAGCGGTTATCCTTCCGATACGCTGCATGCGGTCTTGTGTAATCCGCCGTTCCACCAGCAGCACGCGGTGACCGATCACCTGGCCTGGCAGATGTTCCGTGACGCAAAGCGCTGCCTGCAATACGGCGGGGAGCTGCGCATTGTCGGCAACCGTCACCTGGATTATCACCACAAGCTGAAGAAGCTCTTTGGCAACTGCACCCTGGTTGCCTCCAACAAAAAATTTGTGGTGCTGCGTGCAGTGAAAATGCGTTAACTACAGCGTTAACGCCAGCGCGGTGGCCTGGGCTATCGCCCGACGGGCATCCAGCTCCTGCGCGACGTCGGCCCCGCCAATCACCTGCACGGGTTTACCGTTTGCCCGCAGCGCCGCTTCCAGCTCGCGTTGCGGCTCCTGACCGGCACAAATAATCACGTTGTCGACCGGCAGGAGCAGGCGCTCGCCGTCGCGCCGGATATGCAGCCCTTCATCATCAATCGCCAGATACTCAATCCCGCCCCACATTTCAACTCCCCGTGACTGGAGACTGCTGCGATGGATCCAGCCGGTCGTTTTCGCCAGCGTGGCACCGGGCTTGCCGGGCTTGCGCTGAAGCAGCCAGATTTGACGCGGTGAAGGCTGTGGCGCGGGCGCAATCACGCCGCCGCGCTGCGTCAGGCTCTGATCGATGCCCCATTCGCGATAAAAATCCCCGGTGGTTTCGTTTGCGGGCGGTTCAGACAGATATTCAGCCGTATCAAACCCGATCCCGCCCGCGCCAATAATCGCCACGCGTGCACCAACCGGACGCTTATCCGCCAGCACGGCCAGATAGCTCAGGACTTTGGGATGATCAATACCGGGGATATCTGGCGTACGCGGTTTAATGCCGGTCGCCAGGATGACTTCATCGGCGTCTGCCAGCAGGGGAGCGGTGACCCGACAGCCTGTTTTGATTACCACGCCCGCCGCCGGCAGACGATGGCGAAAATAGCGCAGGGTTTCGCGGAATTCCTCTTTCCCTGGGATCTGTCGGGCGATATTGAACTGTCCGCCGATCTCATCGGCCGCCTCATAAAGGGTGACCTGGTGGCCGCGTTCAGCCGCCTGTAAGGCAAACGCCATACCTGCCGGACCGGCCCCTACAACCGCCAGCCGTTTGGGCATGTGCGCCGGTGTCACCGGCATGAGGGATTCGTGGCAGGCACGCGGGTTGACCAGACAGGCGGTGACGTGACCGGCAAAGATCTGATCCAGACAGGCCTGATTACAGGCGATACAGGTGTTGATACTGTCGTCATCCCCCCGTTGCGCCTTGCTGACAAATGCGGCATCGGCCAGGAACGGTCGGGCCATGGAAACCATGTCCGCGCAGCCATCCTGCAAAAGCTGTTCTGCCACCTGTGGATGGTTGATTCGATTCGTTGCCACCACGGGCACGGCAACGTGTTGGCGCAAGCGGCGCGTGACCCACGCGAAGGCGGCGCGGGGCACGCAGGTCGCAATGGTCGGAATGCGAGCTTCGTGCCAGCCAATGCCGGTGTTAAACAGCGTCACGCCACAGCGTTCCAGCGCTGTTGCCAGTCGTAGCGTTTCGTCCAGCGTACTGCCTTGCTCAATTAGGTCCAGCATCGACAGGCGGAAGATAATGATAAAACGGTCGCCGGTGGCCTGACGGACCGCGCGGGTGACCGCTAAAGCAAACTGCATGCGCCCGGTAAAATCGCCGCCCCAGCGGTCCTGACGCTGGTTGGTGTGCGGTACCAGAAACTGATTAATCAGGTACCCTTCGGAGCCCATGATTTCTACGCCGTCGTAGCCCGCTTTTTGCGCCAGACGGGCACAGTGCGCGAAGTCGGCAATGGTCTGCTCAACCTCGGCGTCGCTCAGTTCCCGCGGCGTAAAACGGTTAATGGGGGCCTGTATTGCAGAGGGCGCAACCAGATCGCGCTGAAAACTGTAACGGCCAGTATGCAAAATCTGCAGCGCGATTTTTCCCCCGTGCTGATGCACGGCGGCGGTGATTTGCCGGTGCCAGTCACACTGTGAATCCTGGTTCAGCACCGCACCGTGTGCGGCGGTCACGCCCTGAGGATTGGGCGACACGCCGCCCGTCACGATCAGCGCCACGCCTTCCCGTGCCCGTTCGCCATAGAATGCCGCCAGCCTGGCCGCGCCATCTTCACGCTCTTCCAGACCGGTGTGCATAGATCCCATCAAAAAGCGGTTTCTGAGCTGAGTAAACCCCAGGTCAAGGGGCGTAAACAACGCCGGGTAGGATGAGGGCAGCACAGTCATAATCACTCACAGATAAAGTGGTCGGATGAGTTAGCTTTAACCATTTTTCTGTTAAAAAAAAGTGAAATGGCATCAGGCTGTGAGAAACATCATAAAAGCGGCCTTAGCCGCCACATAAAACGGCCAGGCAGGGGAAGGCCGGCGGATGTGCGCGCAACCTCAGCGGCGGCGAATCCAGGAATAGCGAGAACGATAGCCACTGCCGTGATGCGTGTTGAAACGGTAACTGGAGCCCGCCTCGGTAGTGCAATAGGTGCACTGGTGGACAGGGTCAATGTTTTCTGCCGGAATGCCTGCTTTTATCAGCATTTGCGTCGCCAGATACGGTAGATCAAACCAGACACCGCCACGGGTAGCAACGGCCTGGGGGCGCTGAGCGCCGGGATTGTGGGGCTGAACCGCATAATAGCGCAGGGGCAATGGCATGTCGGGCATCTGTTCAATCTCTGCCAGACGTTGACGATCCAGCTCAAAACAGCAGGGAGCCAGCGCCGGGCCAATCGCCACCGTCAGGCTCGCTGGCGTGGCACCGCGTTCGCAAAGATGCGCTACCGCCCGATACAGCACGCCAGCCAGGGTCCCCTGCAGACCCGCATGAACAGCGGCAACCTGTTTCTGCTGGCTGTCGGCAAACAGCACCGGTAAACAGTCGGCCGTGTAAACCGCGACGGGGCGGTGCCCGGTGGCGATCACGCCATCTGCATCACCGCTTTTGGGTGGAATAGTGTGAGTGTCGTTTAACACGACGGCGCTGTGACGCTGATGGGCATAGGCGGCATCATCAGGAGGCGGTTCGCCTGCGGGCTGAAACGCATAATCGACCCAGTCAAGTGCATCAAGCAACGGCGAACGCGGTGTAGCGGACATCCTCATCTCCTGTTGAAACAGCGTGTAATGTTGCTGCCCTCAGCTTACGTTAACTGCTACATTTTTGAAGCGTTACCCACTTAAATCTTTCACACCTTAGGATAAAACGATGAAACATTCAGTGAATTTCGCGCTGTCGGCGGTGGTTGCGCTGGCACTGGCAGGTTGCGCGCATCCTGCCCGACAGCAGGCACAGCAGCAACTGGGGCAACAATCGGTCCTGGCCCTGAACTGGTTCCAGCAGTCCGGCGAATATCAGGCGCTCTGCTGGCAGGCATTCAACAGCGCCCGTCTGGCCTTTGATCAATCGGCTTCGCTGGCGGGCAAGCCTAAAGCGGTCATTGTCGATTTAGATGAAACTATGCTGGACAACAGTGCCTATAGCGCGTGGCAGGTGAAGAATGGCCAGCCTTTCAGCGACAAAACCTGGTCAGCCTGGACACAGGCGCGGCAAGCAAAAGCGGTTCCCGGCGCGGTGGAATTCGCCCGCTACGTCAACAGCCATGGCGGCACCGTTTTTTACGTCTCCAATCGCGATCAAAAAGACTATGCCGCCACGGTGGCCAACCTGCAGCAGCTTGGCTTCAGCGGAGTCAGTGAGAAAACGGTCAGTCTGAAAACCGACTCCTCAAACAAGCAGGCGCGTTTCGATGCCATTAAAAATGCGGGCTACAATGTCGTTTTATATATCGGTGACAACCTGAATGATTTTGGCGGCGCAACCTGGCATCAGGGTAACGCGCAGCGTCGGGCATTTGTCGACAATAATCACGCGCTTTTCGGTACGCAATTTATTGTTTTACCCAATCCATTGTATGGCGACTGGGAAAGCGGCATGGCGGAAAATTACAATAAGCTGACACCACAACAACAGCTTTCCGTTCGTGAGGCGCGCCTCAACGCCTGGAACGGTAAATAAAATGTCAATATGAAGCGCCTGCACTGGGCGGGCGCCTTCACGTTGGCTCAAATATTTACTTACATCCGTCACTATTTTCACGCAAATTAAATTAGCTATCTCTCGCTTTAATTTACCCCTTCATTAAGACGGATTCACTGCCTGCATTAAATAAAGGCGGTTAATCGTGCTATTCATAAATTCTGCATTTAAGACTAATCCTGGTCTGTGGCTTCGCTGTTATTTTAATTACTTAGTTCGCTATGAAAGTTTTGTATTTATTTGTCAATTTATAAATCATGGCGTGAATTTTATGCGTTTGATTTTAAATGAATAAAATTAAAATAACTGCAAAATTTGGTGGTATGACCTCTTAATCTTATTTACGTTTTGATGACGTTAGTTGAATAAAGCCTTACACAGGCAGGCAGTATTTTGGCGCGTGTAATATTCCAGGTGCATTGAAAATGATAAGCGGCTATAACCTTTTAATGTGATGGAGTTCAGGTTTCATTAGCCCCTCGGCCAAATAAGGTGAGCGGGTTCACTCCGTGGTTCGCCTGGAAATGATATTCCCGGTAGTTAAGAGAAGATGATTGTGACGACACTTAAACCCTTATTAGCGAAAAATCGCAGTTGGGCCTTACAGCGCCGCCAACGTAACCCCGCCTATTTTGAAAAATCGCTCTATCAGCAAAAACCGCATTCATTATGGATTGGCTGCTCAGACAGTCGGGTACCGGCGGAGGTGTTAACGGGTTCCCACCCTGGCGAGCTGTTTGTTCATCGTAATATCGCCAATATGGTCGTGGCGGAAGACGACAATCTGCTGAGTGTTCTGCAATATGCCGTCTTCTTTCTTGGCGTGAAGCGCATTGTATTAAGCGGTCACTATGGTTGCGGCGGCGTTCAGGCGGCTCTGAATCTGCCTGGCAGTCCGTTAGAGACGGAGGATTCTGCACTGGCGCGTCGTATTACCTGTTTGCGCGACGGCCTGGCAAGCCATCTTGGCGACCCGACGGCGCAGGAAACAGAGGGTGAGAAACTGAACCGTCTGGTGGAGGCAAACGTGCGGGTGCAGTTTGCCAGGCTGGTGGCTTCCGACCCTGTCCGTCAGGCCTGGCAATCTGGTCAGGAACTGGATGTGTTTGGCTGTGTTTACGACCTGCAATCGGGTCATCTTAAAGAGTTGATTCAGCAATCTGCAGAGGAGTCTTCACCATGAATCTGGATACGTTACGCCGCGATGTGCCGGCAGGGCTGGTTGTGTTTCTGGTCGCACTCCCGCTCTGCCTCGGTATTGCTCAGGCCAGCGGTTTACCGCCTTTTGCCGGCTTACTGACCGGTGTGATTGGCGGGATAATCGTGACATCACTCAGTCCGTCACGCTTCGCCGTCAGCGGTCCTGCGGCAGGACTGGTCACTATCGTGGTCGCCTCGATGGCCACGCTGGGAAGTTTTTCCGCGTTTCTCACTGCGCTGATCATCGCCGGGCTTTTACAGTGCCTGTTTGGTCTGCTGCGCGCTGGCCGTTTTATTGCACTCGTGCCCGGTAGCGTGATTAAAGGTATGCTGGCTGCGATTGGCCTGCTACTGATCATGCAGCAAATACCGGTGGCGCTAGGAGCCGGCGGCAGCGTAAAACTGGTGTCGCTGGTAAACGGTGAAATGACCTTTTCGCTCTCGGCGCTGTTGGTGTCGTTGGTGGGCTTGTTCATTTTGTTTGCGTGGACAACCGGCCCCATCAAGCGCATCAAGGCGATAGCCTGGATCCCGGGTCCGCTCTTTGCGGTTCTGTTTGGCTGTGGGGTGACAGTATTGGGGGCGCGACTGTTCCCGTCACTCACCGACGCCTTACCGCGTATTTCACTGCCCGCTTTTGACAGCGTTTCGGCGATGATAGCCGAACTTGAAACGCCGGACTGGATGGCCTGGCAAAATCCGCAGGTGTGGGTTGTCGCGGTGACGCTGGCGCTGGTGGCCAGTCTGGAAACGCTCCTGAGCCAGGAAGCCCTGAAAAAGCTACGTCCGCAAAATCCTGCGCCATCGCCCAACAGAGAAATGTTTGCTCAGGGCATTGGTAACATAACCGCGGGCTTCTTGGGTGCAATGCCCATCACGGCGGTTATTGTTCGCAGCTCAGCAAACGTCAACGCAGGCGCACAAACCAAACTGTCCATTTTGCTTCATGGTGTGATGTTGCTGATTTGCGGTATGTGGTTTAGTGAGATGCTGAATGCCATTCCACTTGCCAGTCTGGCTGCGGTCCTGCTCTATACCGGTTATAAGCTGGCTGCACCGCGACTGTTTATCGAACAGTTTCGTATGGGCGCACAGCAGTACGTCCCGTTCCTGGCGACGATTATCGGAATTATCACGTTGGGAATGCTGGTGGGAATCGGCATAGGTATTGCCACTCAAATTATCTACAGCATCTACAAGAGTCATCGCAACGCCTTGCAGCTTACGCGCTATGACGACCACTATGTGCTGCGTTTTCAGCAAAATTTGACGTTTTTACACAACCCTAAACTTCAGGGCCTGCTGGAAAAAATTCCCGAAAATAGCGTGGTAATTGTTGATAACGATAATGCAGAATATATCGATCCGGATGTAAAAGCCGTGTTGAAAGATTTTGGTGAAAATGCTGATAAACGAAACATACGCCTGAGTCAGTGGCCGGTGGCGGTGAAATAACCAGACATCGGTATTCTGGAATTTACAGCAGAAAAATCGGATATCTCGGATATCCGATTTTTTTATTTGTAAGACATAATAGGCAGGGATGTCTGCCAGCCCATTCGTTACCGGTAACCTGTTTCAATACCCTGACGTTCGCCTGTTTACTGTTGTTTTTCTCTGAATGGCGCAGACACGAATCAGGCTTTAATGATGATGATAACGCCACATACTTTGTGGGCGGCGAGATAGTGAGCCTCTTTGTGACAAGGTCCGGACGTATGCGCGCTAAGCTGTTTGAAGAGCATAATGCTAAAAAGAGTGCCTTCTGGCTGTTTATGATTACGCTGATGTTTTGTTTCGTTGGCGGTCATCTGCGCATTCCCCACGATTTATCCCTGTTCTGGCCGGTAAACGTGTTTATTGCCGGTATGATGCTGCGTTATCCCTTCCTTCACCGAACCCGTTTTTATCTTATTTGCTTTAGTGCGATGGTATTTAACGATACGGTCTTTTCGGGCTGGACGTTACCGGCATTTACGCTCAATGTCGCCAATATTCTGTTTATCCTGATATGCGTACTAGTGATGGGAAAACAGTATCAGCATGATTCCAGCAGTGAACGCATCTCAAATGCCTTACGGATCTTCCCAGCCTGCCTGCTGGCGGCGTTCGGTTGCGCCACCTGGGGCGCACTGGCACAGGTAGGCAGTGTCAATGCCGCGTTCGCCGATGCCTGGATGAACTGGTTCAGCGAACAGTTTTCGACCGGCTTAATGCTGTTGCCGTTTCTGTTGACCCCAAACTGGCGCGTGATGTTCTCAGGGCTACGGGTAAAGGTGGGGACGATTCTGCCGCTTATCGCCGTGGGGCTGTCCTTAACGACGGGGGCCTTAATGGGCGGCGCAGGCAGCCTGACGCTGCCGGTGCCGGCGTTAATCTGGTGCGCCATTGTCTTGCCCATCCCGCTCACCAGCCTGGTGACACTGATAACCGGCATCAGCCAGATCATTTTGGTTTCCCATGGCGTCATGCATATCCAGGGCGATTCAACCCTGCTGCCCATCAGTCATCTGACGTCAGCGCGACTGGGCGTGGCTACGCTTGCCATCAGTCCTCTGATTGTGGCGGTCAGCGTGGATGCTATCCGTCAGCTCAATGAGCGGCTGGCTCTGCGCGCCGATTACGATTTTCTTACCCAGTTATTATCGCGATCCGGCCTGTATGAAAGACTGCGTAACGAGCCCAGCTATGCGCAACGTCAGGTCGGCGTGATCCTGCTGGATGTGGATTACTTTAAATCAGTCAACGACAATTTCGGCCATGATGCGGGCGACAGCGTGCTGGAAGAGATTGCCCGCCGCATTTCGCCGCTGGTTGGCAGCAAAGGGCACATTTGCCGTTTTGGCGGAGAAGAATTTGTGGTGGTGCAGTTCGATCTGTCTCCAGAGAAAATCTATTCGCTGGCGGAGGGGATTCGGCAGAGCATTGTCCGCGAGAAATTTGTGCTGCAGGGCAATGCCGTCACGGTCACGGTGAGCCTGGGCCTGGCAAACGGCGAAGCCCAACCGGGTACGGCCTGGGCTGAGACGATTAACAACCTGATCTCCGCAGCCGACAAAAATCTCTATATTTCCAAGCGAAATGGCCGCAATCAGACATCGCCGGGCAAAGCCCATAATGAAATGACCAGCGACGTTGCCTGAGCAGGTCGCTGGACGCACATTAATGAATACTGGTTTTCAGCAGGGCGCTCTGTTGATGGCGTGCGATAGCCAGTTCAATCAGTCGGGTAATCAGGTCCTGATAGCTCAGGCCCGCCGCCTGCCACAGTTTGGGATACATGCTGATATTGGTGAAACCGGGTAGTGTATTCACTTCGTTGATCACGATTTCGCCTTCCTCGGTATAAAACACGTCGACACGCGCCATGCCAAAGCATTCCAGTGTGGTAAATGCCTTAATCGCAACCTGGCGAATCGCCGCATCGACGTCCGGTGGGATGGCGGCAGGAATCACCGTTTGTGCGCCGGTTTCGCTGATGTACTTTGTGTCGTAGGAATAGAAGCCTTCTTTCACCACCACTTCGCCACATGGGCTGGCCTGTGGCTCTTCGTTACCCAGCACCGCACATTCGATCTCCCGGCCTTTAATGGCTTTTTCAATCAGGGCCTTACGATCGAACGTAAACGCCATTTCCAGCGCGGGCAGGAGCGCTGCGGCATGGGTCACTTTACTTACGCCCACCGAGGAGCCCTGATTGGCAGGCTTAACAAACAGCGGCAGGCCGAAGCGGGCGATGACGGCTTCGGTGTCCAGTTGGTTCAGCTGTGAAGATGTCACGCTCAGCCAGGGGGCAACCTGCAAGCCGGCATCGCGTAACAGGCGCTTGGTGAAATCCTTGTCCATGCTGACCGCCGACCCCAGCACATCCGACCCGACAAAGGGCAGCGACGCCATGCGCAGTAACCCCTGCAGCGCGCCATCTTCGCCTTGCGTACCGTGAACCACCGGAAAAATGACATCCAACTGTGAAAGGGAATGCGCATCGTCACGGGCAATGAGTGACTGCTCAGGTTCGCCGGGAATCAGGGCAATCTGTTTTGCCGTGCGATTGAGGGCAATCAGTGACGGATTTTCTGCATTCAGCAGGAAGCTGGAGGCGTCATTGAGATGCCATTGCCCTTGTTTGTCGATACCCAATAGCACGACCTCAAACCGGGTCTTATCAATGGCATCAACGATATTTTTTGCTGACTGCAACGACACTTCATGTTCTGAAGATTTCCCGCCAAAGACGATGCCAACCCGCTGTTTTTTCATCAAAGGTATCCACATAAACGCAAATCACTACCATAGCATGCGCATTATCATAAAAAACAGCCGGATGAACGAGAGCGCCTTCTGTTGTGCGTCGTGATCAGCACGCCGGGCAAGGTTGGAGAGAAAGGGGGAAGATACGCGATTCAGAACGCTTGCAACGCTTCATTACTTCGCAAGGAGTAGCGCCTGAATTTCTTTCAGCGTACTCCTCAACACGGGGTTAACGAACTGACGTATATTTAAGAAAGAATCTACCATCGAATAACTGGATTATTTTGTTTAAGGCAAAATAATTAACTACTCTTATAGCGGTATTGCGTGCGGGGCCACTATGATTGATGCCAGCTCAGATGACGCCTCAACACGGTGAGAATCTGCACACAGGTAAAAAAGTGTCGCTTGCTGCCTGCGGATGAATACTGCCACTCATTCAGTACTGTAGAGAACAAAAGTGACGTTTATTCTGCCCTTTGTCTGGCTGATTAGCGTTTACTATCTGCATAATTTATTCTCAGCACATCCCGTTATGTATCGCAGAAAAATCCATCTTCGAACGTTACTCACCGCGTTATCGATAGGAAGTGTCATTGTGACTTCCGGCTTGCTGCTGGGCGCGCTGTTTCTTTTTCAAAAAAGTAATATTGAAGAGTCGCTGCTGGACAGCAATATTGCCTATGCCCGTAAGCTGGCCGACACCACCGATCACTATCTTGCCATTGCCCAACGTGAACTGGCCTGGAGCGCCGGTCAGATCGCTGACCTGAATAACGTTCAGCTGTTACATCGCGAAACTACGCGCCTGTTACAACAGTCAGGTTTTTTCAACTCGGTAGTCGTGCTGGATAACCATTCCATTATCGCCTCCATCTCGCCTGAAAGCCTGTCTCTGCTGGGTGTTAAGGTGGACACCGCTGAAACGGAACAGGCGAATAAGCTACAAAAACCGTTTATTTCTTCGCCTTTTATCTCACCCTCGGGCAACTATGTGGTCTTTATCTCGCATCCCCTGTTTGCGCATGACGGTCATTATCTCGGCTTTATTGGGGGAACGATTTACCTGAAAAAACAGAGTATGTTGAGTGACATCCTGAGCCAGCATTATTACGGTGATGGCACATCGGTCAGTATTGTCAGTGATGATGGCACGATTATTTTCAGTCAGGATCCGACGCGTGTCGGGACGCGCATGGCGTTAAGTCAGCCGTTACAGAAACGCCTGGCGGCCACGATGAGCGGCCAGTTTATGATTCAGGACGCGGGCAAAAAGTACCTTATCGGTTACGCCAGCCTGCAAAAAACGGACTGGAATATCTTTATGTCCGGTACCTCAGAAACGGTAAATGGCCTGATGATGCATACGGCCAGAAATGCCTTCTGGTTTATTCTGATCATCATCGTCCTGACTGCAACCTGCATGGCCTTTTTGGCGTCCCGCATCTCTTATCCGCTGGAAAAACTGGCAGGCATGGTGCGTGACGGGGGAAGTGAGGCCAGCCCGGATCCGCTGTCATCCGTTAACACCTGGTACAACGAAGCTGACAGATTAAGAGAAGCGGTTCAGCATCACCGGCGTGCGGTCGCCGGGCATGTTGCGGACCTGAACGATAAAGCCATGACCGATCCGCTGACCGGATTAAATAACCGTCGCGGTTTCTATGCACAGGCGGCTCAGCACCGCGAGGAGCCTGTGCAGAGTGCGATTGCCATTGATATCGATCACTTTAAAATCATCAACGATCGCTATGGACACGATGCTGGCGACAAAGTCCTGGTGAGCCTGGCGGGTTTGTTAAGAAAGCGCTGCCGTACGCTGGATGTAATCAGCCGGTTCGGCGGCGAAGAGTTTGTGCTGCTGCTGCCGGGCACCTCTATGGGCGACGCGGCCGCAATGGCAGAACGCATCCGTGAGGCCGTCAGTCATACGGTGTTCCCGTTTATCAACAGCATGACGGTTTCCCTCGGCGTCGCTACCTTAAACGGTTTGGGCGACGACGCCTCACTACTCAGGCGGGCAGATGAAGCGTTGTATGCGGCAAAAGACGGAGGCCGTAACTGCGTCATGGTGAACCATGAGGGGAACATTTCTCGCTATCCTGCCAGGTAACGCCGTGGGCGTGAACCCAACGGCGTCTTAACACATTTCGCGGAGTTTCCAGTGCAGCCAGTGGTCCAGTTCGCTGTCTGCCAGGGGACGGGAATAGAAAAAACCCTGGGCCTGATCGCAGCCATATTCCGTTAACGCTTCCACGGTATCGACACATTCCACGCCTTCGGCCAGTACCACATAATCCAGCTCTTTCAGCATGGTAATAATATTACGGGCAATAATGCGTGAGGCCATATCGGATGAAAGCTCACTAATTAGCGAACGGTCCAGCTTGATCACATCCAGCGGCATCCGGCGCAGATAACTGATATTGCTGTAGCCGGTACCAAAATCATCAAGAGAAATGCCAAAGCCGCGTAGTTTCAGCATCTCAAGCCCCCGCATGGACGAGGGGCTCTCAACAATGCGCTCCGTTTCCAGACACTCGATTCCCAGCAGGGAGGTAGGGAGTTTTGCTTTAAGCATTTTCTCTTCCAGGCTATCCGCAAAACCGTCAAGCGAGAAATCGCGCTCACTCACATTAATCGTAACAGGCAACTGAATACAGCTGTTGCGCAGGCGCTTCAGGCGGGCGATAACGTTGTCAATCACCCATGATGTCAGGGCAGTAAGGGTTTCGGTCTGCTCGGCAAGCGGGATGAAAGTGGCCGGTGAGAGTTCGCCTCGTTCAGGATGATGCCATCGAATCAGGGCTTCAAGCCCGATGGGTTTACCGCTTTGCAGGCAAATTTTAGGCTGATAAACCAGATAAAGGCCCACATCTTCGCGCAGCGCGCGCGCCAGATCGTTGATTAACGTGAAATCCTGCGTACGTCTGATATCCGTGGCTTCACTAAAGCGTAAAGAGGGTAAACCGCGCCCAATGGCCTCGTGCAAGGCGCTGACCGCCTGGCGCAGGGTTTCATGGGGCGGGAAAATACCGGAGACGAAATCGACCTCGCCGGTGTGGGTGCTGAGCCCCACTGACAGGCCTTCACCCAGGTCGGCGCTGATGCCTTCCATCTGACAGGCGACCCAGTGCGCACTGATGCGGCTGTCCGCACGCGTCAGCACCGCAAAACGCCCGGTGGCAACAGTATAAATAATGTCACTGGCCGCAGGACGCAGCCGAAGGGGCAAAAGGGTAGCGACATCCTTGAGCAGGCTTTCAACGGGCCCCATGCCCATCGACCGGGCCAGTTCATAGGCGCGCGGCATATCAATACAGTCAATCAGGACCAGGCGGCGTAAGGTTGTGTCGCCTGCTGCCGATAAATAATGCATGTCACGAATCAGGCGCTGGCGGTTGGGCAGCCCGGTCACCGGGTCGACAAAGCCCGCAGAATGCCAGGCCTCCAGAAACGACATCACTAATGATGACAGTAACTGAAGCGTCGTAATTTGTGAGGCGCTGAAGGGGTGCGGTTGAACATCCGTGACGCACAGCGTACCCAGGTTTATGCCATCACGGTTTTTCAGTGGGACGCCCGCATAAAACCGAATAAAGGGCGCCCCAACGATCAGGGGATGGGCCGCAAAGCGGCTGTCGAGATAGGTATCAGGCACGACGACGGCGGTGTCACCATCTACCGCATAGCGACAAAGTGAATCCTCCCGGGATGAACGTTCCAGCTTAAAATTGTGTGAGGCACGCACATACTGAAACTCATCATCAATGATAGAAATAAAACTGCCGGGAATGTTCAGTGCCTGACTGGCCAGTCTGACAAATTTTCTCAGTATGTCATCCCGACTTTCATCAGGATGACGAAGTGCCTCAAGGGCACGGATGCGGCGTTCAGGATCGCCGTCGAGACTCATAAGCATGTGTGTCCTCCGCTCCGTACTGATAACGGCGCGAAATTAAAAAGAAAAAGTGTCGGATAGAAGCACCGCAACGCTGGCCAAAGGGCGCGAAAGGAAAAACAGGAAATAATTTTATTTTCACTAAATAATAGGCGTGTTCTGGGTTTATGTCTCTTTTTATTTTCTTTAATAAATTTCTTAGTTATGAACGATGCACACATTTAATCAATTTTTACGTTTTATTTTTTCATTAACACTGCCACAATTATTTTTATAAAGAGTAGCGCGCTATTGTTTTGCCCGCAACTATTAGGCATGAATATTTTTATTGACGTTTTTACACAGCCACACCGGGGAAATACTATGAATATTCTAAAAAATTTTACGATAAGACGTGTCGTCTTATGGATACTCATTATCGCCGTGATCGTCATTGCGCTTGCGGGTGCCTATGGTTCGGTGATTCTCAAAGACATTAATCGGGAAGTTACGCGCAGTAACAGCCTGACAGAGCAGCTTATTTTCCTCAATCGTGCCAGTTTGCAGATGCAGGAGAATGCGACAGCGAATCGTGCTGCGCTGGCGGCAGACGTGCCTGCGGGTGATGAGTGGCAGCGCTACCGTGCCGCGCTGACCAGCGCGCCACAGGATTATCCTGCGGCTGCGCAGGAAAGACTCCGTGCTCTGACGCAGCAGATTTCCAGCAATAACGCGCCGCTGAGCGTAGAGCATCAGAGACTGGTAGAACTCTTTTTAATTACGTTGGCTGCGGTCACGGGGCTGCTTTTCTTTTGTGACCGCTATCTGGTTGTCCATCTTGTTCGCCCCGTAGCAAAACTGCGTAATCACTTCCGCATCATTGCTGACGGCGATCTGACCCAGGAACCCGAAGATCTTGGTCGGAATTGTGTCGGGCAAATGGTGCCGTTACTTAAAGAAATGCAACAAAGTTTGCTGAAGACCGTTCTGGCGATTCGCGACAATGCATCCGTGTTACGGGATGAGGCCAGCGATATCGCTAAAGGCAATGCCGATCTGTCGAACAGGACGGCGACTCAGGCAGCCGCGCTGGAAGAAACGGCGGCCAGCATGGAGCAGTTAACCGCGACCGTGCGCTATAACGCAGAAAACAGCCGTGAAGCGCGCGCGCTGTCAGGCATCACTGCGCAAACCACTCAGCAGGGGGAACAACTGGTGAAAACGGTGGTTGGCGCGATGGAAGGCCTGTCTGTGGGCGCAGAAAAAATACGTCAGTTTACGGCTACCATTAATGGTATTGCGTTCCAGACCAATATTCTGGCGCTCAATGCCGCCGTCGAGGCGGCGCGCGCCGGAGAGCAGGGGCGCGGTTTTGCTGTAGTGGCCAGCGAAGTACGCTCTCTGGCGCAACGCAGTGCCGAAGCGGCGAAAGAGATTGAAGGGTTAATTGCGGATACGGTCGCCGGTATCAGTCAAGGACGTGATGCGGCCAACACGGCGGGCAGCACGATGGAAGAGGTGTTACGTAACGTCGGCAGCGTGAACGACCTGATTGGTCAGATTGCTCTGGCTTCCGAAGAACAGAGTAAAGGTATTTCTCAGGTCACACTCGCCGTAGCGGAAATTGACCGGGTTACGCAGCAAAACAGCAGTCTGGTGCAGACTATCTCAGCCTCTGCGGAAAGCATGAGCAGCCAGACTGAGACACTGACCAGCGTCATTACACGGTTTACACTGCCCGTGACAACCTCGTCTGTTGTCCGTTCAGCCAGCCATAAGGCCACGCAACCTCTTCGTCCTTCGGTCTCTGTGGCGACAAAAGATGATGCGGCCTGGATTGCGTTTGGCAAATAAAGATATATAAGCCAGCCGGTGGTCTGTTTTTCAATTGAAAATAACCACTGTGGTTTTCATGCCCCCGCCTTATGGCGGGGGAATTTATTGTTGAACGCCCTGTTTTAAATTTATATTTCCTTACATCTTACGTTACGAAATAAACTCAAATTATTGGTTTTTTTAAAAGTCATGCCGTTTCGCTTAAGGGAAAGTGATATAAGTTGATCAAAGCATAGATTCGGACCCATAAAATTCCTGCCAGAACGGCCTTCCCTCGATTGACATTTCCCCTGTTAAGATTAAGTATTCTTATGAAATGTGTGCTGCGGCGGTGGCTGATGACCGTGTGAGAGAACCGATACGGGCTGCGCTAAGGCACTGTTACCCTAAGTCAACAACAGGGAGCCTGGTTTGGGAAATTCAATCGTCCGACGGCCCGTGCCCGTCCAGAATAACGTCCGGGAGTTGCGTATTGCGGCAGGTCTGTCACAGGAGGGCGCAGCCGAACGCTTTGATCTCAGCTTACGCGCCTGGCAGACAAAAGAAGCCACGGCGAAAGTCGCGTTACTGAGTCAGGGCGAGTATGAATTGCTGCTGCTGTTGGCAGGCAAGCATCCCTATTATGAACTGGTGCCACAGTCCAAAAAATAGCGTTTTTTACCGTTTTACACAGATAAGCAGCCTCAGACTATGAAGTTCATCTCTGAGAGGACGATAACAGTAAAAACGGGGTCGAAGTTAAAGGCGATCCCGTGATCAGAGCAGATGACTGAGATTGGGATTTTTGCTGTACAGGCGGGCCTTTGTTGCGGTTTCAGGTTGGCAGATGACGTTTACCTGGTTCTGTCTGATTGCAGGCGTCCTCTTTTTACTGTGAGATGCCCGGCCACAGTATACGACCTCAGGAGGACATACTCTGAAGCACTCAACCGAAAACGGCGCTGAAGAAGCGCGCTTGCGTGCGCTGGCACAGTATCACCTGATGGACACGCCGCCGAATGAAGCGTTCGATCGCCTGACGATTCTGGCCGCGCGACTGTTTAGCGTGCCGGTGGCGTTTGTGTCGCTTATTGATGAAAAACGCCAGTTTTTCAAGTCTCGCTATGGTCTGCAGATTACTGAAACCTCGCGGAGCGTGGCGTTCTGCCATCATACGCTTGAGAGTGACTCAATTCTTTGTGTGCCTGACGCGCTCAACGATCCCCGCTTCTGTAACAGCCCGCTGGTGCTGGGTTATCCCTATATTCGATTCTATGCTGGCGTCCCGCTGATTACGCCCGACGGGCACAGGATTGGGACATTATGTCTGACCGATAATCATCCCCGCCCTGCAATGAGTCCAACGGATCGTCAGAACCTGACCGATCTGGCTGCGCTGGTGATGGACCGCATGGAGGTTCATCGTATGGAGGTGCTGCGCCACGCGAGTCAGCAGCGGCTTGAAGCCATATCGGTCACCTCGCCTGATGCCATTATTTGTACCGATCTGAATCGCGGGATTACATTCTGGAACCCTGCCGCGACCAACATGTTTGGCTATGACGCCAGCGAAATGATGGGAAAATATGTCGCCGGACTGATCCCGGAACGCTGCCAGACCGACTACCGCAACGAACTTGATCGGCTTGAGCATGACGATGACGCGATCGCAGTCCCCCGCACTCTGCAGATTTGGGGGAAACGCTGCAACGGTGAAGAGTTTCCGGCAGAAGTTTCTTTCTCGGGCTGGCGCGAAGGGGAGGAACGCTATGTCGGCATGATTATCCGTGATGTTACGCTGCGTTATGAAAGCGAGGCGCGACTGTGTGAGCTGGCGTCACTGGATATGCTGACGCGTCTTGCCAGCCGCAGTGCGTTTATGACCCAACTCAGTAAGCTGACGGAATCCGGCGTACCTTATACCTTGCTGATGACGGATTTAGACAGTTTTAAAGAGGTGAACGATACACTAGGCCATGCCGCAGGCGATGCCTTGCTGTGCCATGTGGCTGAGCAGATTCGCGCGGTTTGTACCCATGCGATTGCGGCAGCCCGACTTGGCGGCGATGAGTTTATTGTCCTGCTACCCAATGGTTGCGATGAGGCCATGGGGATAGCGCACATACTCACTGCGGCCATCCAGATGCCATTTGATTACATGGGATCGGTGCTGACGGTGGGAGCCAGCACCGGTGTGGCCTGTTTTCCCTTACATGGCACCGACACGTCATCGGTCATGTCAGCCGCCGATTTAGCGCTGTACCGCGCCAAAGCGCGTGGGAAAGGCCAGTCTGTTCTCTTTCAGCCTGAATTTCGTGAGGCGGAACAGGGACGACGCCGTTTTGAGCGTGAACTGGAAGCTGCGGTACGTCAGCATCAGTTCGTTCTGCATTACCAGCCGCGTTTTAATGGGGCCGATGGGACATTGATCGGCTGCGAAGCACTGGTGCGCTGGATGCATCCCGCGCGTGGCATCCTTTTTCCCGCTGAGTTTATTGATATGCTGATTAAAAGTCCGCTGTCAGTCAAACTTGGGGAGTGGATCATTCAGTCCGCTGTCAGTCAAATTAAGCAGTGGCGGCGTCAACACGCGGCCTTGCGTGTCAGTATTAATCTGTTCCCACGTCAGTTGCTGGAAACGGGCCTGGCCGATGTTATCCGTCACTGTGCCGGAGAAGATGCAGGCTTTATCGAACTGGAAATCGATGAACCGCTGCTTACCGACGCCGATGAGACAAAATTACAGGTTCTGGATGCGGTTAAAAATACAGGGGCGTTATTTATCATCGACCATTTTGGTCGCAGCCTGGCCTCGCTCAGCCTGTTGCAGCATCGCTGTGTTGCCGGTCTCAAGATAGATAAATCGCTGACGGGCCAACTTGAGCAGAGCAACAAAGCCCGACTGCTGTTTAACGCGATTGCTTCGTTAGGCAAAAATATGGGCATCACGGTCGCGGCTGAAGGCATTGAGAACCATGCACAGCATGAATTCATTTGTGCTGCGGCATGTGACATTTTACAGGGCAAACAGATGGGGGCACCCGTCAGCGCGCCTCGCTTCGAAAAGCTTTATGTTACGCCGCTCAATTGCCCCCAACCCTGATTTGCTGTTCTTCCGGCGTTAACGCTCAGGGTTCTGAGCGTTAACGAAGATGACGCTGTCCTGACCGATGTGGCAGAAAAAACGGCACCGCGAGGGTGCCGAAGTGAGCAACGTTTGTCAGGACAATCATTGTGATAATCAACTCACACTAAGATTATCGGCCCTGTGCCAGGAAGATTGAGCGAACCGATGACACGTTTGTGAAAACGTGACGCGACGCAGGTTTTAAGCGGTCTGAGGGCATTTATCCGCAAAAAAAGAGAGAGGCATTTCAGGTATAGAGAAAATTTGTTTGATCCCGGGTGGCGACAATCCAAAGCGTGAACTAGTGTAATAACGCTGTTTGGAAGTCATTTAGGATTTCCCTGAGAACTCCGGCCCGGACCTTTAACGAGGTTCGGGCATTTTTTTGCACTTTAAACAGCGCCTTGCCTCTCTGTTACACGTTCAACGCGTCAGGGAAGGCCGTAAATCTGCCTGCAGGCCAGCGCTGACGGAAGCCCGTTTTCTGTGCATGACGACAGAAGACAGAGTAAGAGAAGGAAGGGCATTAACGTCAGCGTGGTAATGGTGAGTCGAGAGGCAGGTAAGCAGGCGCGTGTAACGTTTATTGCCTGAAGAGCAGCGTCAGAAGTTCACGATAATGTGACGCATCGTCCTCATTCGTTGCCGTTTCAAGACAACCAATCAGCTTCAGACAGATGATGCGTCGACTCACAGGCTTATTTTCCCGAAGAATTTCGACTGCGATCCTGCCAAGTGTTTCAAGTTGATATGGGTGATCAATCTGGCTGAAATAATGGGCCAGATTGCTGGTTTTTCCTGAGGGCGGCAAACCGTCCTGGCGCATAGTGTTCCTTGAAGCTGAGTAGGAATATTTGTGCGCAAGTTAACCGATCCTGGGGGCCGCTGTACAGCAGTATTACCGATTGCTGGCGAAAGAAAGGTTGCCAGCCGTCTGGCTTAGATCTGGCAGGGTAAAGCGGCGATATGTAAGGCGGGCACTGGCGCTTCAGAGCTGGCTGACAGCGGCGACTGGCTTCCCATTGTGCGTGAATATTTCAGTCTGTGATAAGAGCATAAACGCCGCTAAATGAACAGGCACAGACATGGCGCACGTTAATAATAACGTTTTAGTGCGAAGCATTACCGAAGAGAATAACATCATCATTAGCAGGGTTTTATTCATGGGGCGTAAACAGTCGCCAGGAAGTATAACCATCAGCGCCACAACAAAAAATATTAATACTGCTCTTACAAAATGCTGAACGATAATATCTCGACGTTGACGGATATCTGTCTTTACGTGCCTTTGAAAATACACGCATAACGCCGGGCCAGGCCTGGCAAGGCCTGCAGGTGTTGTCAGGCGTACTGTAGATATATTCAGAATAGTCTTTATCAGACAGCATTCAGGCCAGGAATTTAATAAATTTATTGCAATTCATTAAGTTAAAACAGGCATTTCAAAAGTATCATTTTTATCACTTCAGGCTACTATTCTTTCGGCAGAAAAAGGCTTTTGTCATCTGTTTGATTATTACTAGAATGTGAAAAACAATAGTGATTAATTGCCCGATTGAGGAACGTAAAGTGTTATTTCACGACGATGAGAAAAGTCATGTCATTCTTGGCGAAGCGGTGGTCAATCTTGCCCTTGGTGAGAAAGAAATTAGTATTGATACACTCATTGCGGAGCTCAATATGATGGCCGAGTCAGAAACCTGTGATAACAGATTAGCCGACATTTTTTCGGCGCGACGCTGGCTAAAGCAGTTCAGACCTTCACCCGTCAGGAGGGATTCCGGCCTGCGCTGGTTAATGACAGCCAGTCAGGAAGGAAAAACAGATGAAAATGTTATTCGTCTTAATCCGGAAGAGGATGACGACCGTGCATAGCCAAACGTTGGCAAGTTAGTCAAGAAAAGGTAATCAATGACCTCTCTGCCTCTGCTTTACCGCCTCGCCTCTGCCCTGTGGTGTAATCGCAACGCTGTAAGACGGTTAGCGATCTGATACTTACGCAAGTGACTGTTAAGTATGATATAGCACTTTATGCACAATAACCCTGCCAGCCAGTTAAGAGAATTCCTGTACAATTTTCCAGATGTTGTATAAGTTTAGTGAACATTGCGTTGACTAACGTTTATACTATTTCTCATTTGGGAGATTCATGATGCGTCAGAACGAAAATACGTCCAATACGGTTCACGATATTGCCCGTTACTTTGGCAACGACACGCTCCCTTCCGAAAAAGCGACGCTGGGTCAGGTCATCGTGGAAATCCTTCATGCAGGCAAAAGCCTTAACCGTAAGGCCATTTGTAGCGCGCTGATTCGTCGACTGAGTCAGTCGGCCAGTCCGCTTGAAGAGCAACATTATCAGAAACTGATCAGTATGCTTTTTGACCGCTGAACGCTGCGACTCACACGTGCATTCACGTCCCGCAGCAGTAATCTGATTGGTCAAATAAGCAGGTCACCAGAGGCCTGAGCATTTGAGGCTGGTTTGCCCGGTTACAGGGGCACAATGTCATCAGGAATGCGGGTATGCAAAAAGATAAACAAGAGAAACTTATTGAAATTGTCATGGGCGAGGCGATTACCGCGTTGCTTGACAGCAATGACACCATCAGTGGTGCGACACTGGCAAACAGACTCAAGATCATGCTCCGGGATGAAACTCACGACGAGCGGCACGAGGCTATTGAAATGGCGCTCACGGAAGTTCGCAACGAGTTTGCCTCCGCACGTGACCCGATTGATGCCACCGTACTGGCATTTGGTCAGAGCATTCCGGACAACAGTCGTAAGCACTAAGTCTGGGCGGCCTTCAGGGCGATGCATGCAGGGTAAAAACGCAGCGGTTGCTGGTATGCACGCAGGATTGCAGCACTGAACAGTCAGTATGACGTCACTTACCTTCACAGATACAGATTAAGAAGATCATCATGCCGAATACTATCGACATTGAGCAAAACACGACAGAAGCAGAAATACTGCATCTCTTTCGCCGTGCGGGTGACACACTTCAGGCTGAAAATGCAGTGCTGGATGCGGTGATTCGTGACATCGTCATTCAGGGACAAAAGGTGACCAGTAAGGCCATCATCATACGTCTGATTGCCGAACTGGAATGCACGGAAGATAGCACCGAGTTGGCCGTGTTACGCCATTGCCTGGAAATTGTTGTGGGGCGAACATCCTCCAGGGACGATGCGTAAGATACAGCCTGCGCGGTCTCGCTGAATCTGTCATGGAATAAAAGCGCATCGCCCTGTACTGATAAAGCGGTATCGGTGCCACCGCTAGTCCGGTGCTTCATCATCTTAATGAAACTGTCGGGAAAGCAGACGTATCGCTTCCTGACACGCTTTCTTTTCAAGCTGCTCTGTGCTCTGTTCACTGTAATTATGCAGTGAACTGACAATATCCTGAAGATGGAGCTCGCCATCGGGTTTAAGCAAACGCGCAACTATCGTACCAATAATGGTATAGATGTCTTGCATGGCGGTGTCATCACTCATTCGACCTCCGTCAGCGAAAACGTGCCTTTATTAATCAGCGCGTCGGTTATGTGAATACCTTTCAAGGCGCTTACTCGTGCAAAGCGTTTTTCAGAAAATGGGGTAAGCCGCTGCCTGGCAGCGACTTAATGAAGGTGATGGATACTAGGATCACCGAGTTCTGTCGTTTGCGATTCAGCCGGACGAGAAATCATCTCCGCACGGATTTCTTCAATGGCCCGCAATGCTGCGCGAATGCGTACCTCATCACTTTCGGTATCCAGAAGCTGTTGCAGCCGCTCAAGGAGAAGGCGCCAGGAAATTGCCGCATCCTCATTCAGTAGCTGCGTCACCATCTCTCCGATGATGATGTCCGTCATTTTTTCGTCAAAAACGTTATTCATATACTCCCCGGAAGGCGGTTCTGAGACCGAAAGATTAGCACAGGTTTTTCCAGTGGGGGTTTGCTCAGCATCAAAATGAGACTGCACGGATGTGCAGGCGGCACTGCAATGGCACCGAAAACCTTTACTGGCTTTTTTTTGCGGGCAACAGAATAAGTTTCTTTGAGCAATCATTCAATTGTACATTGACGTATTTTTCATCTTTGCCAAAGAAAGAGCCCGGGCAGTGCCGGGCTCTGGCGGTCATGCTGCTGCATCGCCGGTTAACTGAGCAGGCGGTCAGGCTGTACGAAACACAGAAACCATGTCGCGCAAATCACTGGCCCGTTTTGCCAGTTCATCTGCGGATGACGCCGACTGCTCAACCAGTACTGCATTTTGCTGTGTCACCTGATCCATCTGGTTAACGGCAATATTAATCTGGCTTACGCCGCTGCTCTGCTCTTCAGACGATGATGAGATATCGCGAATCAGCTGAGAGGTTTGCTCTATGGCCTCTACGCTCTGCTTAACTTTGCTGCCCGCATCCTGCGCCAGCGTTAAGCCTTCATTCGACTGAACGACAGATTGCTCTATGAGACCTTTAATCTCTTTCGCGGCACCGGCTGAGCGCTGCGCCAGTGCGCGCACTTCGGCCGCTACTACGGCAAATCCTTTACCCAGTTCGCCGGCGCGAGCCGCTTCAACGGCGGCGTTAAGCGCCAGTATATTGGTCTGAAAGGCGATGCTGTCAATGACGGCGGTGATTTCCTCAATCTGGCTTGAGCTGCCACGAATCTTCTGCATTGTCGCCATGACAGCGTTCATCGCATCACCACTCATTAAGGCCGCATTAGTCGCCGATACGGCCATATCGGAGGCGTAACGTGTGTTATCGGCATTCTGTTTAATAATGGACGACAGTTGCTCCATACTGGCGGCGGTTTCAGCCAGCGAGGCGGCCTGTTCCTCCGTACGCGATGAGAGGTCGTTATTACCCATCGCAATTTCTTCCGACGAGTTGGCAATGGTTGACGCGTTATTTTTAATACTGGTCACTAACAGCGAAAGACGTAGCTGCATCTGCGCCAGGGCATTCAGCAGTTCGGCGATCTCATTATTGCCCGATACCGTTATTACGGTGGTTAGATCACCCGCTGCAACTTTACTGGCCACTGCCACCGCCTCTTTTACAGGGCGCGTGACCGAACGACTAATCATAAACGCCACAAAGACTGCTATGAGTGCTAACACCAGTAATGCGGCCAGCAGGATATACTGCGAATGACGACGTTGATCGATTTGATCGTTGAGCGTGATTGCCAGTTGCTGGCTGAGTTTTGTGCCAAGATCGTTATAGGCGTTAATCGCCTGGGTAAAGTCTTTTACGTAGTCCAGAGGCGTAATCTGCACGGTTTTCGTGATAAAGACGTTTTCCGCCATCTTAAGCACGCTGGCCGAACGTTGATAGGCGTCCTGCGCCTGCGCGGCAAAGTCAGTTTTCAGTCCTGGCTCCACGGTAAAGGCTTTATTCAGTACATTACTGAATTTTTCCAGTGCATTTCGGCCGCCTTCAAGTTGATATTCCATGGCGCCACGATAGGATTCGTCAGCTTTATCCCCCGCCGCAATGATGGACGTACCACTTGCCCGGATGCGCCCGAGCGTTTCGGTCAGCTCTGGCAGGCGGCCATAAATACTCATGATAAGCTGATAAGTATTCAGGTCGGCATCTAAAGAGAGACTATACAAATCAAGAATGTCTTGATTCGTGTCCAGCAGGTTTTGAATGAGTTGGGCATGATGCGTCAGGCTGCTCGACAGCGTTAACTTCCCCGTTAACACGTCCTGTTGTAGCTGTGACCATGCGGTCTGAACATTTAAAAAACGCTGAGTGGGTTGTGCGCTGGCATCATATTGACGCAATTCAGAGGCTATTTTTTCATACATTGCATCGATCTGAGAAGCCAGCGCTACGCGTGGCGCGTTATCCAGCTTATTTTGGGAAATAGCGATGGCACTTTCCGCACGATGGCGCTGTATCAGGTTAAGTAATGTCAGGATATCTTTTTCGATCGGTACGCCCTGTAACTCTTGTGTTTTTACGTTAATCGCTTCATTACCCGTCTGAATAAATAGATAGGTAGGTAATATAAATAAAACCAGAGCAAAAATACCGAGGATAAGAAATTTTGTCGGCAGGCCGAGTTTGTCGAGAATGTTTTTCATTACTTACGGTCCAGGTGGAGTGGTGTCTTTTGATAAAATCATCAAAATATAATTATGTTATGTTTTTACTGTAATAGAATGGAAATTTTTCGCTTATTATCAACGATCTGTTTGATTTAACGGCAGGGCGAGGCCCATTTTTCACAGTGAAAGACAGTATAGAGTGCATTCTTCTGTTTATCATGTTAAAGATTCACTAAATTTTCTTTTCAATGTGGCTAAGCCAAATTATTTTTCTTTTTTAATTTTCATCTAATCATAAATAGGTATATATGGGATGCTTGTTATAAAAAAGCAGCCTCGATCCCAAAGAATGAAAAAAAATTAAAGTTATCCTGAGGGGTGACGATAATGGCGGTCCTTATTTTTTTAGCCAACAATAAAGTCTTCCAGGGGCTTTTACCGGGTAATATTCTGGTCAGATAATTAAAGTCATATGACTTACGATGAGTATCGCCACGTGCTCAGGACCGATTAAACATACATTCCGCTTACTCCCGCAAGACGCTTCCGAAGCTGAGGGTTGTGTTGCAATCCCTGTGACGCGTTTTGTGTCGCTGCGTGCGTCATCGCCTGCGTGTTTTCCTGCGCTTAAGCACTGTTTACAGTGAAGAAGTGGTGCACGCTCTGACGCCGCAGCGGCAAACGGTGAGTGTTCCCTGTTAACCACGATTGAATATTTTTTTCTTATCGCCAGAAAGTAACCAATACAATGTTTTATTCTCTTTTTCTAAATGAAATTCTTCTCGTTTAGTTTAAGATTTAATATTCGTCAAATTATTTTTGTTTTTATTAAAAAACCATAATTATCAATTGCTTATTATTTTTTTATTGCGGGGCTCTTAATTTTTACTGTGGATTTTACTTTTTTAACCGATACCTGTTTTTCACCATAAGCAGGGAGTCCATAATGAAAATTTCAACGCGCCTGACGATGAGTTTCGGCCTTTTAATTACGCTGTTTATTATCTGTACCTCAGTGGCCTATACCGGTATGAATAATGCCCGTAACGGCATGGATGAAGCCGTAAATGTCAAAATGAAGAAATACCGTGTGGGGATGGACATGTACGGTGGGTTACGTGACATGGCCGTCATTGTGCGTAACCTTGCCCTGATTACGGATCCCGACCAAATGCAGCGAGAGTGGCAACGTATTGTCACGCAAAAAGCGAGCTATATAGAGAACCGTGAGCGTCTGGCTGCAATGGTTGCCAGAGATTCAACGCCAAAGGCCAGAGAGGCCTTTGATAAGATAGTAAGTAGCGAGGGCCCGGTGCTGGCGGCGCTGGAACATGCCGGCCAGCTTGGCTTACAAAACAAGCAGCAGGACGCGACGTCTTATCTGATAAAAACGGTTCGGCCATTGCAAGGGCAATTACTTGAGTCGCTGAAAGAGATGACCAGGCTGCAAATGGAAGACAGTGAAAAGTCCGTTGAAATCACCAGTCAAAATGTGCGCCGGGCCACGCTGATTCTGTTGATTCTTGCCTCTCTGTCGGTGGTCGTTTCCGTCGCAGCGGGGTATATGATTATACGCGTGCTGATGCGTCAGCTCGGTGGTGAACCTGCTCAGGCGCAGGCATTATCTGCGGCGATTGCCGGCGGCAATTTAACCGCACCGGTCACCTTGCGTGCCAACGATTCAACCAGTCTGCTCGCCTCTCTGGCGAATATGCAGACCAGTTTGCGTCGTCTGGTTAGCCAAATCAAAGAGACCGCCGGATCGGTCGCCTCGGCATCCGATGAAATCGCTCAGGGCAATACTGAGCTGTCATCACGTACAGAACAGCAAGCTGCCGCCCTACAGGAAACGGCGGCCAGTATGGAACAGCTCACCGCCACGGTGAAGAGCAATACGGCCAGTGCACAACACACGGCTACCGTTGCCCGCGAGGCTGCAACCCTGGCGCGCAGCGGCGAGTCCGAAGTGCAGCGGATGTCTCATACCATGAATGACATCGCCCTGAGCGCGACAAAAGTACGCGACATCACAGGCGTGATTGAAAGTATTGCGTTTCAGACCAATATCCTGGCGTTAAATGCGGCGGTTGAGGCAGCGCGGGCGGGCGAGGGTGGGCGCGGTTTTGCCGTCGTCGCTGGCGAGGTCAGAATCCTGGCACAGCGTAGCGCCACTGCCGCAAAAGAGATCAAAGAACTGATCGAACATGCGGTGGAACAGGTGGATAGCGGCGTTCATGTCGCCGCCGGGACCGGAGAAAGTATTCTGAAGGTCGTGGGCATGGTCAATGCACTGGCGGGCGCGATGGATGAAATATCAATGGCTTCGTCAGAGCAGATGCAGGGGATCTCGCAGGTCAGCGTTGCCGTCAGTCAGATGGATGGGGTCACCCAGAATAACGCGGCGCTGGTTGAAGAATCCTCATCCGCCTCGCACTCCCTGTCAGAGCAGGCGCACGCCTTACGCGGCATGGTTGAAGCATTTCAGGTTTGATCGCTTAGCAGGGGCGGTAACGCCCCTTTTTTATATCACAGAGTCTGGCTTGCCCAGCCTCACGACAGGACATCCCCGCGTCGCCAGGCAATCGGGCCTGTCACTGAATGGTCAGAACAACCCGGCCAATCAGTTTGATGTCATCAATCCCACAATCAAAGGCCACGCCAATCCCGCTGACGTGGACTTTCCTGACCGGAATACGCGTCAGCGTTCTGACGCTGGCTGTGCCTTCGATTTCGACCAACCAGACGCCGTCATGCATATCTTCGAAGTCAGTATCGATGATGTATTGCGTGGTTTCGGCCAACAGTAAAAAAGCGTTGCGCGGTTCCTGCTTCAGGGGCGCATATAAGGCTTTATCCAGCATCACATAACCCGCATCCTCGATTTTTCCGCTGATTAGTTTTTTTCTAATCAGTGTCGGTGTGTCAGGTTTGCTTTCTGAGAACTTACTTCCTTTACCCGTAATCAACCATTGCAAGTCCGCCCCCGTTTCCATAACGCACTGCAAAACGATATCTGACGGAAAAACATCACGTTTATAGCGTGCAGACAGGCTGCTTGCGGCAATTCCAAGGTGATCTGCAAGCTGCATTTTCATGGTAAAGCCATAGGCATCGACAACGCGATCCAGAGCTTCAGCGCTCGAGTTCGGAAATTTGAAATTAGTATAAACGCTCATTTTCATTGACACTTAGATTTAGTCTAAGTATCCTCCGGTTTTAGTTAGCCTTTGATTGATGCAGCAGCAGGCGGCTTTATCAGATAACGAAAGATTTTGCCTGATGAGGCCCATTTTTACAATCGTCATGCCGGAACCTTATCGCGTCGCTCACCTGTCTGCGTGTAACGGTCAGCACCGGTGAGATAAGGCAACACGGGCGATTGTGTCGGTAAGCGCCGCGATTGCACGCAAGATGTGAGTGAAAGTGGTTTAACGCCTTGTCGTGCTGACACTGAGGCCAGTTTTATTACCGTTTCGCTTAATGCTTAACAAAAGCCAGCGATGAGACAGGCGCGAATCCGTCATCAGGTACAGACACCATGATGTCAGTGACGGTGGCGACTGGTCAGTCAAACCCGATGCAAACTTTATCGGAGGAAAACAATGAGTCGCACCGTCCAGATAAAAAGCCCGCTATCCGCTTCGCATGCTGAAGCGCGTTTTGACAACGGCAGCAGCGAAAAGATGACCTTTGATGAATTTCGTCAGCGCTGGCGTTTGCTGCGCGACAGCAACCGTAACCCTGCGCTGCGGTACTTCAATCACCAAAATGACGATTTCAAATTCTGTGTTTTAACGCTGGTCAATCGTGACTGGCCCGGCAGTTTCAGGCAGGAAGATATTGGCAAACCTTTCGAGTGTTTCGATCAGTTACGTCGTGAACGCATCATCATGGCGATGAACAAGCTGGCGCGCTGGGGAAAGATATTGCCGCGACAGTTCTCAACGGCGGACTGCTTTTTGCCTGAATAAACCACCTAATCGTAACGCAATGACGTAAACCCGTCGGGCATGACTTTGCCCAAAATCTGGAGAGAAATGATGAACAGCGAAACCCATTCACTGAATGACGCCACAACCTTTACCCTTAACAAACTACTTGATAACGAAAGAAAAGCCTGCGGACTGGCGGTCGCCAGACGGCTGAATGTTATGGCGGCGCATATTACGCGTCAGACATTAAACGGCATTGAGGCTGCGGAACTGCTGCGCAACGAAGCTGAACGTTATGAAAACGAATCAGGAGCGCTGCGCTGATGGCCGATACCATTGATGTCGCGCAGCAGCGCAGCGAAGAAATCCTGGCGCACAATATTGCCCAGGTCACGCAACGGCCCGTGGCAATCAGCGCTTCGTTTTGTGAAGAATGTGATGCACCGATTCCCGAGGCGCGCCGTCGCGCCGTTCAGGGTGTCACCCGCTGCCTGTCCTGTCAGGAAGTCTGCGAGTTACGCACACGTCTTCACCACGGACAGGCGCGATGATGACTTTTGCTTACCCCTGGAATGCCCCCCGGCTGGCGATTGCCAGCCCGTATCCCACTTATGACCAGCAGCAACACCGCGATCGCCTGATTGCGGCGTGGCTGCATGGGCAGAAAACCCTTAACGTCCAGGCCAGGATGGTGCAACTGGACGTCCGGCGTCGCATGGCGTTACTTGAAAAGCAACAGGGCACAGCCCGGGCTAATGCGTACTTAGCAAAAACCTTTGTTGAGCGTACATTACCGCGTGTTGAGTCAGTCAACCAGCGCTACCAGTTGCATGCCATGCGTCCCGGCATCGTGGCGCAGCTATCCCGAACGCTGTCGTGCCCGCAAGGCGCAGCCAGAGCGGCCGGCACATTGTGGGAACTGATGAAGCGGTTTAACCGCCTGCCGGATATGTCCCGTGCTGATGTTGATTTACTCGCGGGCGATATTGCCAGCTTTATTCATGCAGAACTGGTGCAGTTGCATGCCAGCATCAGTGACAGGACGGATTACCGTTATGTCCATCACCTCTACACAACCGCGGCTATCATCACCCGTGAGCTGGGACAAACGCCACCGCTCTGGGAAACGGTCAGTACTCGCTTCTTCTGTCCCGACGATGTTACCGCCGCCATCCTGCGTATGCAGGCAGAGAAATGGTGGAAAGGACAGTTGCGTCGTCTCAGCGCCTTCTGGCGAGAACATCTGCATATTGCCTTAGCCAACGTCAGCAAAAAGCGGTCACCTTATGCCAGCCCGATGGCGGTTGCGGAATGGCGGGAACAGCGTCGACGCACTCGTGACTTCCTGCAGAGTATGGATCTGGAAGATGAGGAGGGGAACCGCATCAGCTTGATCGAAAAATATGACGGCAGTGTGGCCAATCCAGCCATTCGTCGTGCGGAACTCATGACACGCATTCGTGGCTTTGAAACCCTTTGTCAAAATATGGGCTTCCGGGCGGAGTTTTATACTTTAACCGCCCCCTCTCGCTATCACGCCACCTTGCAAACGGGCCACCGCAATGCGAAATGGAACGGGGCCAGCCCGGCGGACACGCAGCGCTATCTTTGCACGCTCTGGCAGCGAGTCCGTGCCAAACTGCATCGAAATAACATCAGTATTTTTGGTCTGCGCGTTGCTGAGCCTCATCACGATGGTACACCGCACTGGCACATGCTGATGTTTATGCGCCCTGAGGACGTCAGTCGGGTAAGTGAGATCCTGCGTGATTATGCCTGCCAGCAGGACAGCGATGAGCTGAACAGCGCCCGCGCACGCAAAGCGCGTTTTCATGCGGAAGCCATTGATCCAGCAAAAGGCAGCGCGACAGGCTATATCGCTAAATACGTAGCAAAAAACATTGATGGCTATGCGCTCGAAGGCGAGCGGGATCATGAAAGCGGAAAGCCGCTGAAGGAAACGGCGATGGCCGTCTCGGCCTGGGCGGCCCGTTGGCGCATCCGCCAGTTCCAGTTTATTGGCGGTGCTCCCGTCACGGTTTATCGCGAACTGCGCCGCCTGGCTGATCTGCAAAGCGCTCATGGTGCGGGCGAGGCGTTTGCTGCCGTACATGCTGCGGCTGATGCCGGTCAATGGGCTGCGTACACCGATGCCCAGGGCGGCCCCTTCGTTAAACGTGACGCACTTACCGTGCGTGTCTGGTATCAGCCCGACGAAAATTGTAATGCCTTTGGCGAGGAAACGCAGTCGATTAAAGGCGTTTATGCCACGGCGACAGGGCCCGGCGCGCCCGTGTTGACCCGGCTGAAAGCATGGAAAGTTGTGCCTAAACGCGCTGAAGAAGAGGGCGGCCAAAAACCGCAGCCGGCGTTGCGGTCTTGGAGTTCTGTTAATAACTGTACGTCCCAGACATATCTTCTTTCTGACAGCGGGACATTATCTGCGGAGGCGCGGAATAAAGTCGGGTTCGGGAACGGTACAGGTCAGAAGCCTTTTCAGTGCCCACGCACAACTCAGTCTGTCGCATTCTCCGGCACTGTTTTTAAGCCGGACAGCCGGACAGCGTTGACGGTACCGCCGCGTTATCGTGACAGGCAGGCCTGGCCTGATCCGGACGAAAACAGGCGGGTTAAAAGGCCAGATTTTTAAACTATAAACGATGAAAATCTATTGATTTTTCTTACGCTTCTGCAGGTCAGTGCCGCAGGTTTGTCTTAAGGGAAGGTTAATAAAAGTTGATGCCTATCAACATGATATAATTTTTTACCAACTATCTTAAAACGCTTCCACAGTTAATCAATGCTATGATACTGTATGTATGTACAGTGTTTATTTTGAGGGAGGGAATTGTGGGAAATGAATTACATGAGCGAGTTATGCTTGAGCGCGTTGAGCTTATCGCCAGGCTCACCAGTGAAGGGGCCTGCGGCGAACGAGACAGGGAAATTGCGTTAAATTTGATTGCTGAACTCGCAGCTAACTACACCCTTTCCGATAACCGATTTTCCGTTGTCTTTTCGGCTACGCCTTTAAAAAAACCATGATGCCGGCGTTCTCACTGTAACGTCAGCGGGTTGTCCGTCGCCTGAGCCCACCCAAAGGATGATGTGGGTTCAGGCGCGGGCAGCGGTCCGGGCAAACAGACCTTCACTTCGATCGGTCTTTAGCGTTCCTTTCTGTCATGTCAGGCCACAAAAAACGCCAGGCAGTTGTCACGTTCCTTTCCCGTTTCACTGCTTCATCCGGCCGCAGACGCTCATCGTTAATCACGCATTTTTCTTTCCCGTTTCGCTGCCTCTTCCGCCTGCGGATCATCACGGCTAAAACACGCACCTTCCTTTCCCGTTTTATTGCCTCTTCCGGTCGTTGAACCTTATCGTTAAAACGTGCGCTTTTCTTCCTTCCTGCCGTTTTTTTAGCCGGAGTCATCCCATTTTTACTGCCTTTGCCCGCTCACTGTTGAGCGGGCGCTCCCGCGTTGAGCAATGCGCTGCTGAAGCAGACACTACTCCTGTCGCGCGCTGGCAACGCAAGCCAGACAGGCCGCGCTGAGCACATGCCCCCTGTTTACCGCATGGCCTGAGCTTTATGAAACCTGCTTTTGCGACAGGAGATATGGCCTGGCGATGCGGTGCCGGTAATGCAGGCTACCGACAATATTTCGCCCAGCCAACCATGGTTTTTATGCTCATAAGGGGCCAATCAATGCTGATTTATGCACGACAGGAAGAAACGGTTGATGAGATTTGCTGGCGTTATTACGGACGCACGCAGCAGGCGGTTGAACAGGTTTATGCCGCCAATCCTGGCCTGGCAGAAAAAGGCCCAACCTTACCGCACGGATGCAAAGTGGTCTTACCGGATCTGCCCCAGGCGGCTACTGGTGAGACGCTCAATCTGTGGGATTAGTGCCAATGGAAAAAATCAGTTCTCTGATTAATTACCTCATCGGGATTGTCCTGATGTGGTTTGGACGTCACACACCACAGGATATCGCTTTTATGGTGGGCTCTGGCGTTGCTGTGTTAACGATGTGCATCAATGTCGCAACCTTTTTTATCAACTGGTATTACCGCCGCAAAACCTACGAGCTGCAGCAGCGCAACGTTAAGGGGCTGAATTTTGAGCCAGACCGCTAAGCGATGTGCCGTCGTCGCCGTGCTGGCCATGGCCGCACTGCTACCGCAAATCAAGATGCTAAAAACCTCCGAAGCCGGACTCAGGCTGATTGCTGATGCCGAAGGGTGCCGCACGTCACCTTATCAGTGCAGCGCCGGCGTCTGGACTAACGGCATTGGCCATACGCAGGGCGTTACGCCTGTCAGCGTGGTGAACGAGCGCCAGGCGGCAGTCAACCTGGTTTATGACGTCATGCGCGTTGAGCGCGGCATTGATCAGTGCATGACACGTGACATGCCCTCCGAGGTCTACGACGCGGTGGTGTCCTTTGGCTTTAACGTCGGCGTACATGCCGCCTGTAACTCCACGCTGGCGGGCTTCATTAACCGTGGCCGCTGGCGCGATGCCTGCCTGCAGCTCAGACGCTGGGTCTATGTCAAAGGGACGTATAACGCCGGGCTGGATAACCGTCGCCAGCGTGAAATGGCCTGGTGCCTGAAGGGGGCAGGATGATGCGACTGATGGTGTTTGCGATCGTGACGTTACTTGCGGCACTGGGGGTCGGCGGCTGGCGTCTCAGCGTCATCGAGGCGCGGCTGGACAAGGCACAGCACAAGGCCGCGGCGCTGGCCGCCGACCTGAGCAACCGGGAGAAGGCCATCGATCAACTCAACCGGGACAGTCAGGCCAGCCGAAAACGTGAGGCCGAACTGCGGCTACAGCAAAACCAGGCCAGCGCTCAGGCGCTGAACCGCGAAACGACAATCAGAAGAGAAACCGATGCGAATCCCGCTTTACGTGCCTGGAGTGCGACTGCTTTGCCTGCTGACGTTATCCGGCTGCACAGCCGTCCCGCCTTCAGCAATGCCCGAGATTATCTGGACTGGCTGTCCACGCGTGACCAGTTGCCCCATCCCGGAGAACCGCCTGCAAACGCAGGGTGATTTGGCGGCAGATAACCGCCAGTTAGAGGCTGCGCTCGCATCGTGCGGGTTGCAGGTAGAGATGATTAAAGCGTGCCAGGAGCAGCATGATGTTGAAAGCAACCCAACTCCGTCAGGTGCTGATAAACAGCGTTCCGCTGCTACAGCAAAATCCTGACAACCTGACCATCGATATTCAGTCCGGCAGTCTGGTCTCCACCCTCGCCAGCTCGCTGTCGTTTGAATACCACTTTCAGCTGGCTGTCGTCATTACTCAGTATGCCGACGATATTGATCTGATCATGGTGCCCGTGCTGGCCTGGCTGCGGGAAAACCAGCCCGACATCATGGTGTCGGAGGAAAAACGCCGCACCGGCTTTACCTTCACGCTCGATGCCACGGGCGAGGGGAAGCACACCGTGACGGTCACGCTCCAGCTGACCGAACGTGTCTGGGTAGAGCTGCAGGAAGGTGGATTACACATCACGCATCTGCCGGAACCTGCGCTGCCAGAAAACGATGCGCGGCCCTGGCAGTTGTATATCAAAGGCAAGCTGGTCAGCGAATGGAAGGCATAGCCACTGCCGCTTTTGCTGAGGCGCTGTTTAGTCATTTCTGAGTAAACGGCATTCGATTGCTGCTTTTCTCCTGCAACGTGAAACTACTGCCATGAACGAGCAAATATTAGAAATCAAGCGCTTGCTGCGCAACATGGTCCGCATCGGTACTGTCTCCGACGTCAATCTGGAGGCGGGCACCTGCCGTGTAAAGACCGGTGATAACACCACTGACTGGCTGCACTGGCTGACAGCCCGGGCGGGACGCACCCGTACCTGGAATGCCCCTTCGGTTGGCGAGCAGGTGTTGATCATGAGCCTGGGCGGCGAGCTGAACAGCGGCTTTGTTTTGCCCGGTGTGTTTTCGGATGCCAGCCCGGCGCCATCGGCCTCTGCGGATGCGCTGCACTGCTCCTTTCCCGATGGGGCGGTTATTGAATATGAGCCCCAGACCGGCGCGCTAAAAGCGGAGGGGATCCAGACTGCCACTCTCAAGGCGGCCGTTAAAATCTTGCTGGATACGCCCGAGGTGGAGTGCACAACGTTACTCAAAACCGCCACGCTGGAAGTCACACAGGGCGGCACCATGAAGGGCGACGTATCGCACAGCGGCGGCAGTTTCGCCTCCAATGGCAAAGTGCTGCATACGCACCAACATCCGGGCGACAGCGGTGGGATAACAGGAGCGCCATTATGACAACAGCACGCTACAGCGGTATGAGCCGCGAAACGGGTACGACGCTGGAAGAGCTGGATCACATCCGACAATCCGTGCGCGACATTTTGACCACGCCACTCGGGTCGCGGGTGATGCGCCGTGATTATGGCTCGCTACTGTCGGCGCTGATTGACCAGCCACAAAACGACACGCTGCGTCTGCAAATCATGTCGGCCTGTTATATGGCGCTGCTGCAGTGGGAGCCGCGCATCAGCCTGACCGGCATCAATTTTGAGTCTGCGTTTGACGGCGGGATGGTGGTGGAAATCACCGGCAACCGTGCGGATACCGCGCAGGATTTTTCGTTAACCGTCCCTGTGAGTTGAACCATGCCTACTATCGACCTGAGCCAGCTGCCTGCGCCAAATGTGGTGGAAACGCTGGACTATGAAACGCTGCTTGCGGAACGCAAGGCGACATTGATTTCGCTCTATCCTGCTGACCAGCAGGCGTCGGTTGCCCGCGTACTGGCGCTGGAGTCGGATCCGCTGGTGAAGCTCCTGCAGGAGAACGCGTACCGGGAAGTTATCCTGCGCCAGCGCGTTAACGAGGCGGCAAAGGCGGTGATGGTTGCCTGGGCCAACGGCAGCGATCTGGATCAACTGGGCGCAAATAACGGCGTGACGCGGCTGGTACTGATCCCTGCAGATCCCACCGCCACGCCGCCTGTTGAAGCCGTAATGGAGCGCGACGAAGATTTTCGCGCCCGCATTGCTGCCGCCTTTGAGGGGCTGAGTGTGGCAGGGCCATCGGGTGCCTATGAGTTTCATGCGCGCAGTGCCGACGGACGCGTCGCCGATGCTTCCGCCATCAGTCCGTCTCCTGCCAGCGTCACCATTACCGTGCTGTCACGCGAGGGCAACGGCGTGGCGGATAACGATCTGCTGGCAATCGTGGATGCCGCCCTGAACGATGAAGATGTACGACCGGTCGCCGACCGCGTCACTGTTCAGTCGGCTCAGATTGTGGATTATCGCGTCGAGGCCACGCTGTACCTCTATCCCGGCCCCGAAGCCGAACCTATTCGCGCTGCCTCAGAAGCAAAACTGCAGGCGTTCGTGAACACCCAGGCACGTTTGGGCCGCGATATCCGTAAGTCTGCGCTTTACGCCGCCCTGCACGTCGAAGGCGTACAGCGTGTCGAACTGGCGCAGCCGACTGCGGATGTGGTGCTGGATAAAACCCAGGCGGCGTTCTGCACCGGTTATCAGATCACGGTAGGAGGTTCTGATGAGTAAACGCCTGCTGCCCACCGGATCTTCGGCACTGGAAGTGGCGGCGGCGGAAGCCTGCGCAACGCTGGAGGCCATCCCTGCGCCGATGCGCATGTTGTGGAATGCTCAGACCTGCCCGGTCGAGCTGCTGCCTTATCTGGCCTGGGCCTGGTCGGTTGACCGTTGGGATTCAGGCTGGAGCGAAAGCACCAAGCGCAGCGTGGTTGCCGCATCGGAATACATCCATAAGCACAAGGGAACGATTGGATCGCTGCGCCGTGTGGTGGAGCCGCTTGGCTATCTAATCCGCATCAAGGAATGGTGGAACACCAACGAAGCGCCGGGCACGTTCCGCCTGGACGTGGGCGTGCTGGAAACCGGTATCACTGAGGCCATGTACAACGAGCTGGAGCGATTAATTGCCGATGCCAAACCGGTCAGCCGTCATCTGACGGGGTTATCCATCAATCTGGACAGCACCGGCACCGTTCCTGTTGCGGCCGCCAGTTACAGTGGCGATGAGCTTACCGTTTATCCCTATACACCTGAAGTTATCACCGCAGGCGGTTCCGGTTACACCGGCGCAGCGGTCCATCTTATTGACCTGACGGAAGTGAGAGCATGACAACGAAATATTTTGCCCTACTGACCAATCAGGGCGCGGCAAAGCTGGCCAATGCCGCGGCCCTGGGTACCCAACTGCAAATCACCCAAATGGCGGTGGGGGATGGCGGCGGCACTTTGCCCACGCCCGATCCTGCACAGACCAAACTGGTCGGCGAAAAGCGACGCGCCGCGCTGAATTCACTGAAGGTGGATGCGGCGAACGCTAGTCAGATTATTGCTGAGCAGATTATCCCTGAAGGCGAAGGTGGCTTCTGGATCCGCGAAATTGGCCTGTATGACGCCGATGGCGTTATGGTTGCGGTGGCAAACTGCGCTGAAACTTATAAGCCACAACTTCAGGAAGGCAGCGGCCGTACCCAGACCGTGCGCATGATTCTGATCGTGAACAGCACCAGTGCCGTCACATTAAAGATTGATCCTTCGGTGGTGCTGGCCACGCGGCAGTATGTGGATGACAAAGTCATCGAAGTGAAAGCCTATACCGACGACGTGATGAAGAAGCATGTCGATGCGGCAAACCCTCATAGCCAGTATCTGCAAACGGCTAAAGCGCTGGCAGAGATTAAAGATGCGGGGCTGGTGGCGGAGGTTCTCA